>JAGAFR010000011.1 GCA_017612555.1 Lachnospiraceae bacterium
ACCGTTTGATGATTGTAAGTATGAAGCAGTCAATCCTTTCTACAAGAGCATGAAGAGCTACATCGATGCAGGCAAGTACAGCGGATGGCATACAATGCTCAAGAAGGACGGACTTCAGAACGTAACATGCCAGGTATTTGCGGATTACGCTCAGGGCAAGCTTGATGCGGACAGCTTTACATCTACAATGGCACAGGTTATTCAGTCTTACTACGCTAACTGATATTGATTTGATCGGGGCGGAGCATTAAGCGCCGCCCCGTGTTTTTCAGGATTTAAGAAAGGAGAAGATCTTATGGGAGAGTTTTCGGCCGGAAGAAAGGCTGTATCTTTTGGCTGTATCATAGCCGGGCTGATCATACTTATCTGGGGCCTTGCTATGGCGATAGCCAAGACCGGTAACAGCCTCAGGGGCGGTGCGATCGTAGTCGGAGCTTTGCTTTTCTTTGCCGGGTTATACCTGTTTCCGACCCTTGCGCACCATAAGACTATAGTCAATATACTGTTTTTGTTCCCGCTGCTTTTCGCATTTGCGGTAACGGTCATCATACCGCTCGTGCTTGGTATCGGATATTCGTTTACCGACTGGGACGGAATAAGGATAAGGTCATTTGTAGGATTGGAAAACTATCTGAGAATGTTCAGGCAGCCGAGCTTTTTGTGGTCCATCCTGATCACATTCCTGTTCGTTCTGTTCAACATGATCCTTGTCAATGTAACGGCATTCATCCTTGCACTGCTCTGCACATCGGGACTGAAGGGACTCGGATTTTTCAGAGCTGCATATTTTCTTCCGAACCTGATCGGCGGTATCGTACTCGGATATATATGGCAGTTCATTTTTTCAAATGTAGTAACTAAGTTCACAACGGCACTGTTTGATTCGCGATACTCAATGCTTTCCGAAACAAAGACCGCATTCATCGGTATTGTGATCGTATATGTATGGCAGTATGCGGGTTATATAATGCTGATCTATATAACGGGTCTTACGACCATTCCCGATGATGTACTTGAAGCATCATCGATAGACGGAGCGGATTCGCTCCAGACTCTGTTCAGCATCAAGATACCGATGATCGCACCAACTATCACGATATGTACATTCCTAACGTTGACATCGGCATTTAAGATGTTTGATGTAAACCTGGCACTCACGAACGGTACCGGTTCTGTCGCTGATTTTATGGGCAGCTATCTTACGAACGGAACCGAGATGCTTGCTCTTAACATATACAGTACGGCGGTGATCAACAATGAATACGCCTTCGGCGAAGCAAAGGCTGTTCTGTTCTTTATCATCCTTGCCGTAGTTTCGATAATCCAGGTTCGCATATCAAACAAGAAGGAGGTGGAACTGTAATGAAGATAAAAGAAAAAAGATCTTCCGTCATCGTACGAATGATATTTGCGATAATCATAGCGATATATGTACTGTTCCCGTTCTTCCTTGTTGTCATCAACTCATGCAAGCCTACCGACAAGATAACGGAGAATCCGATATCACTCTCGGGTGTAGGGATAGGCCAGCTTTTCGGAAACCTCAGGGATGTTATAAACAATACGCATTTCCTGTTCTGGTCCGCGTTTGAATATTCGGTGATCATAACGCTTCTGTCTCTTGTGCTCCTTGCGCTGTTCGGTTCGATGGCCGCATGGGTCATATGCAGAAACCACACAAAATGGTCGACAGCCATATATTTTACTTTCATAGCATCGATGATCATCCCTTTCCAGGTTGTAATGCTTCCGCTCATATCGACTTTCCGTGATGTCGGAAAATTCATCGGCATACCGATGCTTCAGTCGGTACCGGGTATCATCTTTGCATACCTTGGATTCGGCGGTGCGATGACCGTGTTCATCCTTAACGGATTCATAAAGGGCATCCCGGTGGCACTTGAAGAAGCTGCCGCTATAGACGGATGTACTCCGGAACAGGTATTCTTCCTGATCATATTCCCGCTCCTTAAGCCTGTGATCACGACAGTAACGATACTTAACGGAATGTGGATATGGAACGACTACCTTCTTCCCTCGATGATGTTAGGGCAGAACGGAAAGGTAAAAACTCTTCCGGTCGCAGTTCAGGCATTTGTCGGATCGTATGTAAAACAGTGGAATCTGATACTTGCCGCGGCACTTCTTGCGATAATACCGATAGTCATTCTTTTCCTGTTTGCTCAGAAGCAGATCATGAAGGGAATGATAGAAGGTGCCGTAAAAGGATAAATGAGTGTTGTAGTTGCAGGTTAAATCAATTATAATCTAAAGAAGCAGTTTTTTCTTATCATGAAAGAATAGAGATTATAATGTTCAATAAAAACCTCAACTATTACGGATATGACAGAAACACTTATGATGACTGCCTGGATCAGATAAGAACGACCAATCTGAAACATGTGATCATCCTGAATACATGGTTTTTGCTGATAGCTCTTGTATTCCTTATCATACGTATATATGATTCAAGAGCAACGGAATCGGTGTTCAGAAATTTTAACTTAAACGGACTGGACAGAGTTTCCACAACGGTTTTCTGGATATTTGCACTTGTTGCCATCGCGCTTGAGGTGTATGTGCTGATGTGCCTGAAAAGGCCGAAGCTCAATATCCATGCTCTGCCGTATTTCAACATATTGATCATAAGTCTGTTTTCGATGTTCTGTTCTCTTGCACAGCCGTCGAAACAGGCAACGACATTTCTTGTAGCCATAGTACTTTTGTCGGTTTTATATATTGATACCTTTCTGCGCATGGCAATCGCATTCTCGTTGCTGTGCGCAGTTTTTGCGTTCTTTTCGCTTCGCGGACTGTCGCTTTTCAGGTTCCAGCCCAAACCGGTATCGATAGCATATGAGGATATATTCAACATTATCATGTTCTTTTCGCTGGCGCTGATCCTGCATTATACCGTGCAGCGAACACGCATGAACCAGTATGTCACATATCAGAGTAATCTTCAGATAACTCGTGAGCTGAGCATCAATTCAAGCTTTGATGCGCTGACATCGCTTCTTAACAGAGGAAGATTTATGTCCATGGCGGGTGAAGTGTTAAGAGGATACACAGGAGAGTATGTTGTCGTATGTCTTATGGATCTGGACGGGTTTAAGCAGATCAACGATAAACTGGGGCACCAGATGGGTGACAAGGCGATCCAGATAGCAGGAGATACGATCACAAAGACTCTCGGTATAGATCTGAGTGAAAAATGGAGCTTTCCGGAAAGAGCATTAAAAGAACGTCTGAGCTTTGCCGGAAGGCTTGGAGGAGATGAGTTTATAGTCCTGCTGCGCGGTGAGTCGGGAACACAGGAGGTAAGTGATCATCTTAAGAGACTCCTTGCTTCCCTTAATGCGGTTGAATTCGGAGAACTTCACGGCATTCATGCATCCATCGGAGTGACCGAGATAACCGATACCGACAGAGATATCGATAAAGCATATCACAGGGCTGATAAGGCACTATATAGGTCAAAAGGATCAGGAAAGAATAAGATCACATTTTATTCGGACGAAGAAGAGGCAGACGCATGATTACGATATTGTTGTTGATGGTGATCGTGGTCCTGGTATTGGTCATTGCGAGAGAGAACCGTCTGAAAAAGCGGAATATGGATATGCTGAAGCTTTGCATCGGCGTTATGGAGGCGGATGATCCCGGACTTAAAGGGCATACGGTCATGGTAACGGGGCTTGTGACGCTGTTTTATGATTTTCTTCCGCTAAGTATCAAGTTCGGATTATCACGGGATCTGCTGGAATGCGCTGCTCTTATTTCGGATCTCGGATTTATGGGTATTCCGTCTCAGGTGCGGAACAAGAAAGGCAAGCTCGACGATAATGAGTGGCACCTTGTCCGTAACTATCCCGAGATAGGAGTTCGGCTGATGAAGACGATGGAAGGACTCGATCCCATATATGACTGGGTCAGATACCAGCATGAAAGAATAGACGGACGCGGATACTATGGATTAAAAGGAAAAGAGATCCCCGTCGGATCCCGGATACTGGCGATAGCCAAGACATATGCCGCAATAACCATGCCCAGAAACTACAGACCCACGCTTAATTACGAAGAGGCCATAAATGAACTTAAGATAGTCGCCGGCAGTCAGCTTGACGCGGAGCTGGTGGAGTGTTTTTGCAACATCCCGCTAAATCGGATCAATGAAAACCTGGAGGGTATGAGAGAGACTCTGAGATCATATTCGGAGGCCATTGCAACGCAAGATACAAGCGAAGACTGAAAAACCATGAAAGAGAGATAAGAGATGAAAAAGAAACTTTACAACAGGATATGCGTGATCGCAGCCGCACTTGCATGTATGATGCTTATTTGCGCATGCGGGGGCACCGCAGCAGATGAAACAGGCGGACCGAAGGAACTGAAGATCGGAGTTTCCACAAAAGATGCGGATCCGAGAAATGTGGCAGCCAAGAAGTTCGCGGATGAGATAAGCGAAAAAACCGGAGGAAAGCTTACGGCCAAGGTATATGCGGAAGGTGAGCTTGGAGGTGATGCGGACCTTATTGATGCTATGGCTATCAAGACGGGAAAAGTTGACATCATCATCACGGATGCTTCGAACTTTGCGACTTATGAGCCGACTATGGGAATTTCCGCAATGCCGTTCCTGTTCAGTGATTTTGATACGGCCTGGGAATTCATGGACAGCGATATAGAAGCTGAGGTTGAAGAAAACCTGATATCGCATAACATGCGCGTCCTGGCGCATTATGACAACGGCTTCAGATGCGTTACGAATTCCATAAAACCGATCACATCTCCGGATGATATGAACGGGCTTCTCATACGTACTCCCGAGAATCCCGTGATCATGGAGACAATGACCGCATTAGGTGCAAATCCTCAGCCCCTTTCGTTCTCCGAACTGTATGATGCTCTGTCAAAGGGAACATATGACGCGCAGGAAAACCCGATCCCGGTCATTTACAATAACAAGCTCTATGAAGTTCAGAAGTATCTGTCGGTGACAAACCACATCTATTCCGGGATGTGCTTTACAATAGCTGAGGATACATGGCAGTCTCTTGATGAGGAACAGCAGAAGATCGTTAAAGAGGCAGCAAAAGCTTCCGCGGATTATGACCGTCAGGAGAATCGAAGACAGACGGAAGATCTGATCTCATCACTTCGTGAAGAAGGAATGGAGATCAATGAACCCGATCTTGAACCTTTTGCACAGGCGACTGCTTCAGTACTTGACCAGAATGCATCCACATACGGAGATCTGATCCAAAAGCTCTCGCAGTGGAGGGAAAGTCATTAAGCGTTAGTCACCATTGAAGATAAAGACAAAGCAAAGATCATATGATGAGGTATGCCGGATACAAAAGCCCGGGCACAAAAGGCCGAAGAAACCGAGCCGTGTGCTCGGAGCAGTTATGCGGCTGTTGTCTTCGCCGGAGCTCAAGGCGGTTGGATTCTCATATAAAAAAGTGAATATGGAACGCGCGGGATCAGGACCGTGGCTGATACTCATGAATCACTCAAGTTTCCTTGATCTTGAGATAGCTTCGCATATGATCCCGATGCCGTATAACATCGTATGTACATCTGACGGACTGGTCGGAAAGGAGACGCTCATGAGAGCGCTGGGATGCATCCCGACACAGAAGTTCGTGACAGATGTATCTCTTATCACAGATCTTAAACATGCGATCACAAAAAACAGGACGAGCGTACTTATGTACCCGGAAGCGAGTTATTCTTTTGACGGAAGAGCAACGCGCCTTCCAAGAAAACTCGGTGTTTTGTTTAAGGCGCTGAAAGTACCTGTTGTCATGATAACAACGTATGGATCGTTTACTCGGGACCCCCTTTACAACAATCTTCAGAAGAGAAACGTAACCGTATCAGCTGAGATGGAGTGCCTGCTTACGCCTGAGGAGATAAAGGAAAGATCGGTTTCGGATATCGATGAGATCCTGGACAGGGCATTTTCATTTGATTACTTCAGATGGCAGGAAGAAAATCAAATAAGGATAACCGAGGATTTTCGCGCAGATGGGCTGAACCGCATTCTTTATAAGTGCCCGCACTGTATGTCGGAAGGAAACACGGAAGGCAGGGGCACGTCTTTTGTCTGTCACAACTGCGGCGCCAAATATGAGATGGACGAGTACGGAAGGCTTGTCGGAGTCTTGCAGGAGACAAAGTTTTCGCATATTCCGGATTGGTATGAGTGGCAGAGGCAGTGCGTAAGAGAAGAGATCAAAAACGGAACGTACTCGCTTGATACGGAAGCGGACATAGGAATGATCGTTGATTATAAGGCACTGTACATGGTTGGAAGCGGACGTCTACGTCATGACACAAAAGGATTCAGGCTGACCGGATGCGATGGAAAGCTTAACTATGAACAGGGACCGAAGAAATGCTACAGCTGCTACAGCGATTATTATTGGTATGAGATAGGAGATGTTATCTGCATAGGTGATACAGACAGGCTCTATTACTGTTTTCCGAAGCAGAAAGACGTTGTCGCTAAGACCAGGATCGCGGTAGAAGAGATATATAAACTTTAGTCGTCTTTTTCGCGCATGTTGTAATCCTTGTCCTCGTCTATCATGGAAAGCATGATATCTGCAAATACCGGATCAAACTGCGTTCCTTTTCCTTTTTCTATCTCGCTGCGGACAGTTGACTGAGGCAGAGCTTTTCTGTAACTGCGGTTGCTTGACATGGCATCATAAGCATCAGCAACGGCAATGATCCTGGCCTGCTCCGGAATGTCTTTTCCGGAAATGCCGTCGGGATATCCGCCGCCACCGAACCGCTCGTGATGGTACCTGGCACCGGCCTTCAGATTGGGCATGCTGTGTATATTATCAAGAATGTCTGCTCCCAGCTTGGGGTGAGCCTTGATCAGAGCAAATTCCTCATCGGTAAGCTTGGACGGTTTGTTGATCACTTCGTCCGGAACACCGATCTTGCCGACATCATGAAGCAGCGCGGTTACGTAGATCTCATCCTGTTTCTTTTCGGAGTATCCGTATCTCTTTGCTATTTCCCTGGAGTATTCCGCTACACGTCCGGAGTGGCCTTTGGTATAGACGTCCTTGGCATCTATTGCGTCGGCAAGTGCCTGTACTATCTGAACCATGAGCATCTCGTTTTCGCTTGTTTTATGCTCGACCTCTTCCGACAGTGTGACCTGTATGCTTTGCAGGATCGCCATTTTATCCTGCAGGGATTCAGCCATACCCGATAAGGCTTCAGACAGGCCCGCTATCTCTACGCTGCCTCCCACATCCATCTTTTCGGAGAAAATACCTTCACGGTATTTTTGAGCAATGTCTGTCATTCTCTTAAGAGGCTGGGTGATATCATTTACCACCGAAAAAGATACAAAAATGGATATGATCAGTGTCCCCAGCAATATGGCGGAAAAGATAGATATGTTCCTTATCGTTTCCGATACGAGCTGCTGATCGAACCATTCTTCGGGAAAGTCCACGGCGATTATTCCGGCTACATCTCCGGAGGAATCAAAAACCGGACTGTATGCACTGAAAAACCTTCCCCAGGAATCCTCATACGGCACATCATCTACGGCTCCCGTTCCATGCGCTGCGGTGTTCAATGCATCCGTATACTCGACCCTGTCACCGTAAGCTGCCGGCGCATCGGGATCGGTGTCTATGGTAAAGACAAACACTCCGCGGCCTTCGCTTTTGATGCTGTAAACATATTCGACCTCTGCATTGTTCCTGAAAATATTGAGGGTATCATAGATCTTAAGGTATTCCTGAGAACCAACATCTTCGGCGGTAAGAGAGGCGAGCGCATCGCCGTTTATAGAGCCTGATGCACAGTTTGCGATATCAAGCATACGTTTCTGAATGTTTTTTTTGATCGTTGCACGGGAAAAGATGATTGAAACAACACAAAGTAAGCTGTTGGAAATAAGGAGCACAACAGCAATGAGAAGTATTATCCTGGATGAAAGCGTCTTCTTCATAAATAATATGATAAAAAAACTCAATAAGTATTGTCAACCGATTTACCTAAATTTGTTGTTGACTATAGCATTTTACTCTGATATTATATTCAAGTCGCAAGACACGCGGAAGTGTCGGAATTGGCAGACGAGCAAGACTAAGGATCTTGTGAGCAATGCGCTCGTGTGGGTTCAAGTCCCATCTTCCGCATGGTTTTTGGAGGCTCAGAAACGTTGTAAAATCAATGGTTCTGAGCTTTCTTTATTTAAGCGGTTTCTCACATCCTCTTTATGAAACCGGATTTTCTGCTATAATTCAAAACAGTGATAGACATTATTTTTTAATATAAACGAGAAAGAAACGAAGTTGTTGGAGCTGGTGACATGAGTGAAAAGATTATGCAAAAAACCGTATTATCATGTTGGATCATATTCGCAATATTGATCTTTGTACATGGATTTGAAGCAATTGTTCTTCGAATGGATGAGACGGTGCTTGGGGAAAACTGTATAAACAAGCTGTTCGGTATTTTGGCTGTCTTTGTTGTTCTGCGTCTTATCAACTGGAAGTGGGAGGATATAGGGTTTGCAAGGATCGGTTTTGCAAAAGATGTCTTTATCGGTCTTATCCTTGGTATCAGTTCATTCCTGATTTCATATACTGTTGAGTTTCTTATGTTAAGAAATCAGGGACTGAAAGCCCATCTTGGAGTGTTCACTACCGGTTTTTCTCTTACGGGTGAAGCTTCAGTACATACCGGTATCGGCTTCATATTGATGTGTGTGTTCTTTAACATTATAAACGTGATCATGGAGGAAGGGACGTTTCGAGGGTTGTTCTATAAGATCGTGGATACGGACCATTCCATGAGATTTGCCCTTATATTTCAGGCATTTCTGTTTGGAGTTTGGCATATAGTAACCCCGCTTCATAATCTCATTGATGGTGATATTAACACCGCATCTTTTGTCGCTCTTGGAGTTGGATATATCATCCTCGCGGGGCTTATGGGAATAAAGTGGGGGCTTTTATACCGGATGACCGGAAATCTGTATGCCGGTATGGCCGACCACTTTTTTAACAACTGTGTAGCGACGAATCTTCTTCATGTGATAACCGATACAGGAACAGACGAGATGATGATCGTGCGAGTTATTATTGCGCAGCTTTTATCATTTGTTGTTGTGATTGCAGTGTGGTTAAAAAGAAAGCCGGTTGTTACATCGATATATGAATAAGTACGAGTATATCAAAGACATATCGACCGGAATAGAAGTGGTGAGTATGGAAAATGTGGCAACATCCTACCCGTCGCATACTCATATAGGTCACTATGTATTTGGCATAGTGACAGACGGCATCTGGATCGTGTGTTTAAGAAACAGGTTGGGATCACTCCGGAAGAATATATCAAGTCCGCAATTTTATCCAAGGCGGAATAAAATCATAATGATATGATCGTCTCGTAAACAGTTGTTAAGCACTAAGAGAAAGGATCATATTATGAAGAATGAAGTATTTGAAGCGTTCAACAGCGGAAGGCTTGATGTGCCTGGGAAAGTCATCGGATTTGATGATATCTCCTGGACAAAGCATCCTACATTTGAGGGTGTGGAGTTAAAGCACATCGTAAAAGCAGATGAGACGAATGGTGCATGCATGATAATGTGAAGACAATAGTAATTAATGAACAATATGTTAATGGTTAATGGTCCGTAAAACGGGGAATTTTATGGACTAAAGGAGGTTTTCGTGGATAATAAAGGAACCAAACTGTGTGTCAATTCACTGCTTTGTATCCATTCTGTCGGAAACTCTTTACATTAGGAAAAATGTAACATATAATAATTGAGTATTATGTTAACCATAAACATAAAAGGAGGAGTAGTTATGTGGTCGATTTCTGATTTAAAGAAGAAAGGCAAGGCTGCCTTCAAAAACAATTACTGGCGTTGTGTACTTGTGTCACTTATACTGGCGATCCTTACAGCGGGTTCATCAGCAACCGGTTCCGGAAATTCTGCAAGGAATGCGGATCAGATGAATATAGATAACGAGCAGATCGCCGCCGCTCTTGCGATAGTCGCGGGTTTCATAGTTATCTTTACAATTATATGGTGCCTTCTGAGAATATTTGTTCTCAATCCGCTTGAAGTCGGATGTCATTCATTTCTCAAGAAGAACATTGAGGGGCATCCCGATCTTAGCTGCCTGAAGGATGGGTTCGCGGATTATAAGAAGTCAGCTCTGACACTGCTTCTCAGGGATATATACCTTGCGTTGTGGTTCTGTCTGTTCCTGATACCCGGGATTGTTAAGGCGTATTCGTATATGATGGTTCCGTACATAGTCATGGATAATCCGGAGCTTTCGCCCAAGGAAGTCATAACAAAATCACGTCAGATGATGAACGGACATAAGTGGAGGGCATTCTGCCTTGACTTTTCGTTTATAGGTTGGGGACTGCTCTCGTCACTTACACTCGGCCTTGTCGGGTTATTTTATGGAAGACCGTACAGAAGATCAACAAGGGCAGCGTTGTATCTTGAGATCAAGGATCTTGTATGATCCGGGCGTTTGTTTTTGTTAATATGTGAAGAAAAGATTCCGGCCTTTTGTGCCGGAATCTTTGTTATCTGAACAAGTCTTCGGAAGCATACAGTCGCTGTCGCGACCGGTCCGAGATAAAAAACGTGGCAGAAAAAGTGTTGCGTATGATATAATTACGGCATTATTGTGTGAACAATTGAAAGGAACCATATCCATGAGCATCACATATCCACGGATATTGCCTACGGGTGACAGGGCCCTGACGGTTGAACTCGGGAACGAGATCGACGAAAGGATAAATGCCAGGCTGATGGGCCTTATCAAAACGCTGACAGATCAGAGAGTAAAAGGGATCGAGGAATTCGTTCCTTCATTTCGGGCGGTTCTCATACATTATAATCCGGCGATATTATCATATTCAGACGTGGAGAAGGTAGTGAACAGGGCTCTTGCCGAGCCTGTACGCGAACTGTCGCATCATAAACGAATTGTCAGGATACCTGTGTGTTATGACATCCGGTACGGTCCGGACATAGAATTTGTTGCAGACCACGCGGGACTGACCGTGAAAGAGGTGATCGATATACATACGTCGACGCCTTATCTTGTGTACATGCTTGGATTTCAGCCGGGATTTCCGTATCTGGGAGGCCTGGATGAGAGGATACACACGCCGAGGCTTGAGACACCGAGGATCAGGCTGGAAGCGGGATCCGTTGGTATTGGCGGGGGACAGACGGGACTGTACCCTATGGAATCGCCGGGCGGATGGCGAATCATAGGTGTAACCCCCGTAAGATGTTACAACCCTGACAAGGATAAACCGATACCATATAAAGCGGGAGATCACATAAGGTTTACCGCTATCGATACAGACGAGTTTGAAAGACTCCGGGAGCTTGATCTTCGGGGTGAATATACATTTGAAGTTGAGGATTGACCGGCAGTATCATGGGAATAGTTTTTAACAAAGGCGGATTATTTACAACTGTACAGGATTACGGCCGCATGGGTTATCAGAATCTCGGTTTCCATGTATGCGGAGTGATGGACAGACACGCATATTGGGTGGCAAACCTTCTTGTCGATAATACGGACAGAGAAGCGGTCATTGAATTTACCATATGCGGTCCTACCCTTTATTTTACGTCGGATACGGTCATATGCATTACAGGCGGGGATTACGATCCGAAGATCAACGGAGAGAAGATCCCGATGTATCAGGCCGTAGAGGTACATAAAGGCGATGAGCTTGAAATGGGATTCTGTAAGACCGGTACGTGGGGATATATCGCATTTGCCGGAGGCCTTGATGTTCCTGTGGTCATGGGTTCGAGATCGACGGATATAAAGTGTAAGCTCGGAGGATATGAGGGACGCCCGATAAGAGACGGCGATGAGATCGATTTTCTCAGCAACGTAAAGAGTCTTCCGCTTATGAAGGAACGAAAGCTTGAGACACCGGAATACGGCGCAGAGGTGGTAGAGCTCCGCGTGACGATGGGACCGCAGGACGACCATTTCACACAGGAGGGACTCGGAACATTTCTTGACAGTGAGTATACCGTTACATCCCAGTGTGACAGGATGGGATACAGGCTTGAGGGACCGGTAATAGAGCATAATGAACTCGGGGCCGATATCATATCGGATGGTATAGCAAAGGGTGCGATCCAGGTCCCGAACTCGGGTCAGCCGATCATAATGATGTCGGACAGGCAGACGCTCGGCGGATACACCAAGATAGCAAACGTTATTTCAGTCGATATTCCCAAACTGGCTCAGTGCAAATATCCTCAGAAGATCAGATTTTCTCAAGTCAGCGTGGAAGAAGCACAGAGGATATACATGATGGAGCGCGAAAGGATGATGCTCCTTAACGAGAGGTTCATCAAGAAGAGCCTTCGCCACAGACTGTTCAATCATTGGAAAAAGTAGGAGACGATAATGGAAAAGAAGGTAGACCTTAATTGCGACCTCGGGGAGAGCTTCGGCGCATATACGATAGGAATGGATGAAGAGGTCATCAGGCTTGTTTCAAGCGTTAATGTCGCATGCGGATTTCACGCATCGGATCCGGTCGTCATGAAAAAGACCGTGGAGATGGCGGCTGCAGCGGGCGCAGGAATAGGCGCTCATCCGGGATTTTATGACCTGATGGGATTCGGCCGCAGGAATATGAACATATCCGTGTCCGAAGCATACGCGTACGTAACATACCAGCTTGGAGCTCTTAATGCATTCTGCGTGCAGCAGGGCGTAAAGATACAGCACGTAAAGCCTCACGGAGCCCTTTACAATATGGCGGGAAAAGATTATGAACTGGCAAAGGGGATATGCTCTGCCATACGTGATTTTGATCCCGGTATCATCCTACTGGGACTGTCCGGATCTCAGATGATAAAAGCCGGCGAGGATCTGGGGCTTCGATGCGCAAAAGAGTTTTTTGCCGACAGGGCATATGAAGACGACGGAAGTCTTCGCGCCAGGACAAAAGAAGGAGCGATGATCGAGGACGAAAATGAAGCGATCGAGCGTGTGGTAAAGGTCATCAAGACGGGAAAGGTTACGACCTATTCGGGAAAAGACATAGACCTTGAGATAGATTCGGTATGTGTCCACGGCGATAATGTTCATGCTCTTGATTTTGTGAAAGCGATAAGAGAACGACTTGCAAAAGAAGGTATCACGATAGCACCGCTATCAAAATAATAAATCTTAAGGAGGAGATTATGGAAAAGTTTAAGACAAGACTGAAAAACATTGGTCCGGGTGCGCTTGTTGCGGCAGCGTTCATCGGCCCCGGAACGGTAACGAGCTGTTCAAAATCGGGAGCAAGCTACGGTTACACACTGCTCTGGGCAATGCTGTTGTCCGTTATCTCGGTCATCATCATGCAGTCCATGGCGGCAAGACTCGGTATCGTGTCCAAGATGGGTCTGGGCCAGGCTCTTCGTACCAAGTTCACAAGCTCACTTGCAAGGATATTGCTTGCGATCCTTGTCATTGCAGCGGTATTTGTCGGTAACATCGCATATGAGACCGGCAACATCACGGGGTCCGTTCTCGGAGTCCAGGCAGCTATACCGGCGTTTGACGGAAATACGGGCAAGGTGATACTGGTACTTGTGATCGCAGTTGTCGCAGCGATCCTTCTGTGGTCGGGTAGTTATAAGTACATTGAGAAGTTCCTGACCGCTCTTGTTGTTATCATGGGTGTTGTGTTCTTTGTAACGGCGTTTGCCGCAAAGCCCGACTGGGGTGCAGTGTTGGCCGGACTGTTCGGGTTCAGGGCTCCTGATGAAGAGAACGCATGGATGACTGTTGCGGCTCTTATGGGTACAACCGTTGTTCCGTACAACATATATCTTCACGCATCATCAGCTTCCAAGAAGTGGGGGAGTGATTCGGATGTAGCGGAAGGACTTGCGAATTCAAGACTTGATTCTATCATATCCATCGGACTCGGCGGACTTATCTCAATGGCGATTATCGTATGCGCAGGTGCAACGATCCATGTCAGCGGTGCTGAGATAGCTTCGGGCGGGGATATGGCAAAATCACTTGAGCCGCTTCTCGGTTCATGGGCTACGGTATTCTTCGGAATAGGTCTGTTTGCGGCCGGTATCTCATCGACAATAACGGCACCTCTTGCGGCTGCATTTGCATCGACCGGAATACTCGGATGGGACGAAGATCTTAAGAACATGAGATTCAAGATATTCTGGATCATCGTTGTTGCATTCGGCCTGTTTGCTTCACTTGTCCTCGGGGCATCACCCACGGAGATCATCCTGTTCGCACAGGCTGCAAATGCATTCCTGCTTCCCATCACGGGAATCCTGCTTCTTATAGTTGCCAACGATAAGAAGATAATGAAAGAGTATGCCAACAAGGCATGGTTCAACGTGCTCGTTGTGCTCGTTATAGGAATATTCATCTTCATTGCGGCAAGAAACATGAATGCGTTCGTAGACGGATTTAACAAGCTTATCGCAAAATAAAAGAAACAGATGTCACAGATCGTAAGAACGATAATATTTGCATCAGTGCAGTTTTTTGCAAACTTTGTCCAGACCGTTACGGGATTTGGCGGAGGTCCTATCTCCATGCCTCCATCAATGGCGGTTGTGGGAGTAAATGATGCAAAAGCAGCCGTGACCGCTATCCTGTGGCTGACATGTATCGTTGTTTCGGTGCGTGAGGTCAAAAGCATTGATATAAAACAGCTCGGTATCATACTTGCGGGTATGGTACCGGGCGTTTTTGTCGGTATGTGGCTGTTCATGGAGCTGCCGCTTAAGATATTGATGTTCATTTATGGCATCATTGTGGTAATGATCGCGGCAAAAAGGCTGTTAATTCCGGCAAAGAGTGATCTTGCGGTGCCGATAAGGATCACAGCTTTGATCCTGGCGGGACTTATGCAGGGCATGTTCACTTCGGGCGGACCTTTTCTGGTCGTATATGCCGTTTCGGCCATATCGGAAAAGAGCAGGTTCAGGGCAACCATATCGACCGTGTGGGCAGTTATCAACACGTATATGGTCGGAAGAATGATCTGTTTGGGAATGTACAAAGGAAATGCCACCGTGCTTGTCGGAGCATCGGTCATCCCTGTAATCCTGGCGATACTCATCGGCAAAAAAGTGAGCGACCGTCTCGATCATGAACAGTTTCTCAGGTTCGTGTATATTCTCCTTATGGTATCAGGCGTTCTTTTGATATATAATTACTTTATTCAGTAAACAAACAGAGGTTTTGTTATGGAGATAGTAGTACTTGTCCTCGGACTGGTAGGCTTTGTGATGTCCTTTGTCATAGTAGGAGGTGTTCCCGCGGTACTTGCGATACTGTTGGGAGTGCTGCGCCTTCTGATGAAGAAAAAGAGACTGACAAAGCTTGGGAAGACGGAGATCATCATCGGTATCGTATTTGCGGCATTGGCGATCATTATCAGCCTGTATGTATATTTCGCCGGTGTGATGGACATCGATTTTGTCAAGATAGTAAGACAACAGATAGACGGCTTCCTGTCTTGAAAAAATCCGAAAAAATAGTATAATCAAAGGTATATTTCGGTCATAAAATACATTAAAAGGAGAAGGTTGATATGGCTGCTAAAGGTAAAGGAAAAAAGAAAGGCGGTACGGGATCGAAGCTTAACATGCGTTTGACGCTCATTCTGTTCGCGCTGTTGCCGCTTCTTGTATCATCGGTGATCATCGGTATCGTTGTTTACAAGGAGAGTGCCAAGGAAATGAAAACCGCTACTCACAACTCCCTTGTACAGGTTGTTGAAGGAGTAGGTAACTCGTTTGATGCCATGGCCAATACGAATAAGGCCATCCTCAAGGCATATACTGCGGCACCGATCATTCAGGAGACATTGAAGGATCCTGAAAATGCGGTACTTCACAAGAAAGCTCAGGATTTTACCGCAGAGTATTTCAGTAAACTGAACGGTTGGGAAGGAATTTATCTGGCAGACTGGAATTCACAGGTCTTGACGCATCCGAATGCCGGAGCAGTCGGAATGGTCTTAAGGGAAGGCGACAGTCTGACAACTCTTCAGAATAACATTCTTTCGGCTGAAGACGGTGTGTTCAACACAGGTACGATGGTAAGCCCTGCATCGGGTCAGATAATCATGTCCATGTACACACCGGTAATGATCGACGGAGAGCCGAAGGGATTTGCAGGATGCGGTTTCTACGTTAAGGGAATAGCTGAGTCGATATCGGATGTTTCCGGGTTGGGACTTTCCAGTGCATATGTATATTTTGTTGATAACAACGGAACGATGCTCTTCCATCCTGATGAGTCCAAGATAGGTAATCCGGTTGAGAACGAGGCCGTAAAAGGACTCGTTTCGAGACTTTCCGCAGGAGAGCATCCCGCTCCGGATGTTGTGGAATATGAGTACAAGGGTACGACGAAATATGCGGGTTATTATGTCGGGGAAAATGAGCATTATATCGCTGTGCTGACTGCCGACGAGAGTGATGCCTTAAGCGGACTTAAGAATATTAAGAATTACACGATGATCATCTGTATCGTATGCGTGATATTGTTTGCGGCACTTGCGCTTTTCGTAGAGAGACTTATATCGAGGCCGCTCATCACCATATCGCAGTCACTCGAGAAGCTCTCAACAGGAGATGTTACCACAGAGTGCAGTGCGAAGAGTAAGATCAAAGAGACTGTCAGCATCATCAATGCTTTCCATGATCTGAAGGAAGCTCTTACCACTTCGATGAAGTCAGTCAAGGATTCGGCATTTGTTCTTAACAATGCCATCGTGAACGTTGACGGAATGACCGGTAACAACGTTGAATCCGTATCGCAGATCAATATGGCCATCAACGAGGTTGCATCAACATCACAGAGTGTTGCCGAGAATGCACAGACGATGGCGGAAAAAGCTGCAGAACTCGGAATGGATATCGAGACTCTTAATGATAATGTTCAGAAGCTGTTTGAGGCATCTCAGACGATCAAGGGTGCCAATAACGATGCGACCGATTGCATGAAGTCCGTATATGCCGGATCCAATGAGTCGGTTGAAGCGATGAAGAGTATAAGTGACAAGATCTCAGAGACCAACTCGGCTATCGCAGAGATCGGAACTGCTGTTCAGGCGATCGAATCCATTGCAGCACAGACGAACCTCCTGTCACTTAACGCTTCCATCGAGGCTGCCCGTGCGGGTGAAGCAGGACGCGGATTCGCGGTTGTTGCCGATGAGATAAGATCACTCGCGGATTCCTCGGCTCAGTCAGCTAAGGAGATCAAACAGATAATCGAGAACGTTATAGTCCTTTCCAACGGAACGGTGGATATATCCAATCGTGTATTTGATGTTATCAGCAAGGAACAGACCGATATCGAAATGGCTCAGGATAAGTTCAACATCCTGTCTGATTCCGTTGAGGCTTCGATCGCAGAGATCGATGTCATCAAGGATATGACAGACAGACTTGATTCCATCAAGGTTGAACTGTCCAACACCACAACGGAGCTCGGTGCTATTTCGGAAGAGCTCGGAGCTTCCGCGGAAGAAGTTGCGGCTTCGTGTCAGACCGTTACGGATGCATGCTCGGATACGCAGAATTCAACGGCTGAGATGCGCAACATCAACGAGGATATGAGTGCGGCGATAGATTTCTTCAAGATCGAAGAATGATCGCAGCAGATCGCAAGTAATGATTTAACCGGTTACATCAGCCCGTTTGCCACCGCAATTGGGCTGATGTTTTTTAGGGTGTAAGATGCTAAAAGACAGGGAGATCAGAGAACCGCTTTTTTTCTACCTGGAAGAAAAGTACGGAAAGATCCGTATACTTGAAGAGAAGAATATAGGCAGGTCGCGCGCGGATGTTGTCATGATAACCGATGAAGAGATCTTTGGTATAGAAATAAAGAGTGATGCCGATACATATGCCAGGCTTTCCAGGCAGGTCGAGGATTATGACAGGTATTACGACAGGAATATCGTCGTAGTGGGGACAACGCATGCGCAGCATATAAGAGAGCATGTGCCGGAACATTGGGGCGTCATCACGGTGGAGACGGTTGACGATCAGTTTGATTTTTACGTACTTAGAGAGCCGGGAGTCAATCCGGAAGTATCGTTTCGCAGAAAACTCGAGTTTCTCTGGAGACCGGAACTTGTTAAGATCCAGCAGTATCATGATATGCCCGCTTATAAGAGGAGCAGCAAGTCATTTGTCATAGATAAGATCGCAACACGTATAGAAACCGGAATGATAGATGAAGAAGAGGTTCAGAGGGAAATATGTGAGTTGCTTTTTGAACGCGATTATAATACTATATTTGAGGAAATCAACAAATTCAGAGAAGAAATGGGGGTTCATAAGAGGAGAAGACGCGCCCGGAGAAAGAAGAGGAGTAAATGAGCGATAAAAGCGGTTCACTGTATGTGATAAGACACGGCAGGACCGAATGGAACCTGATAAAGAAGCTGCAGGGCCAGACAGATATACCATTGGATGACGAAGGCATCCGCATGGCCCGAAAAGCGCATGATCTTTACATGGATGTTAATTTTGACAGGTGCTTTTGTTCACCGCTGATCAGAGCCCGGCAAACGGCTCAGCTGCTTCTTGAAGGAAGAGACATCCCGATAGAATATGATGACAGACTTAAAGAGATCAACTTCGGTGAGTACGAGGGTCTTGAGTATATGAACCTTCCGGAAGGACATCCGGTAAGATCGGCATTTTTCGATCCTGCAGGATACACACCGTCCGGCGGTGGCGAAACCATCACAGATGTAATGGGAAGAACGCGTGATTTTCTGAATGAAAAAGTATATCCATTGCTGGCCAAAGGGTGTGACGTTCTTGTGGTCGGACACGGACTGATGAACTCCACGATCATTCTCAACGCTTTGAAACTGCCTGTATCAAAGCTCTGGGATGAAGGGATCGAAAACTGCGTTCTGAAGAAACTGATATAGAAACTGTAATATGGGAGAATACCATGGAACAAAATTATGTTATCGCAACTGCATCAACCTGTGATCTTACGAGAGAGTATCTTGAAGAGCACAACATTCCTTTTATCAGTTATTCGTACGTGATGGACGGTAAGGATTACGAAGATGACTGCCGCGAATCAACAAGGTCGGAAACATATAAGAGGATGCGCGAAGGAACGGTCCTATCAACTTCGGCGATCAACATGTACACATACCGGGAGTTCTTTGAAGGACTTATTGAAGGCGGTGCGGAGAATATAGTCTTTCTTGACATGACAAGACCGCTCTCGTCTTCATACAGATATTGCGAAGAAGCCATAGAGGATC
Source organism: Lachnospiraceae bacterium (assembly GCA_017612555.1). Taxonomy (GTDB): domain Bacteria; phylum Bacillota; class Clostridia; order Lachnospirales; family Lachnospiraceae; genus UBA2868. Next base: position 19,351 of record JAGAFR010000011.1, read on the forward strand.
TGAAGGAGGATTATCCGGACTGCAGGATCGTCAATGTAGATACAAGGTGTGTTTCCGGAGGACTGGGACTTCTTGTTAAGAACGTTTGCAAGCTTTACGAATCCGGAGCGACGATGGATTATGTCCTGTCATGGATAGAGGATAATAAGCTGAAGATCGCGCACAGATTTACAGTTGATGATCTGAACTGGCTCAAGCGCGGCGGAAGAGTATCCAACGCTTCTGCACTTGTCGGGACACTCCTGTCAATAAAGCCGGTGCTGTATGTCCCGGATGACGGAACACTTGTGGCTGCTTCCAAGGTAAGGGGAAGAAAAGCTGCTCTAAGTACGATAACGGATTCGATCAAAAATGATCTTAAGGACAGATCATCAAGTGAAAAGATCGAGTTTTTGATCAATCATGCCGATTGCCTTGAGGATGCTGAAAGTGTAAGGGACAGGATATTGGAGATGTTCCCGAATGCTGACATAAGTATTTCCGGTCTGGGAGTCGTGATCGGAGCACACTGCGGTCCGGGATTGTTTACCGTATTTTACATGACCGATGAAAGAAGACCGTAGATCATGAAGATCGATGTGATAACAGTCGGCAGGATCAAAGAAAAGTATTTAAAAGACGCGGTAGATGAGTATCTCAAGCGCCTCGGAAGATATGCCAAAGTCACGGTCATTGAAGTGAAGGATGAGAAAACAGATGAAGACGCGAGCAACCATGAGAACGACCTTGTAAGGGCGGCTGAAGCTTCGCGTCTTTTAAAGTATATTGATGACAGCGCCTATCTGATACCATTGTGTATTGAAGGGCAGCAGCTTACGTCCGAGGGATTTTCCGAAATGATAGCATCACTTGAGAACACAGGACGCAGTCATATTCAGTTTATCATAGGCGGGTCACTGGGCATTGATGACGGGATCAAGCAGAAGGGTGATATGAAACTGTCGTTTTCCGAGATGACATTTCCGCATCAACTTATGAGAGTGATCTTACTGGAGCAGATTTACAGAGCATATCGGATCAAGAACAATGAACCTTATCACAAATAATAAAAAGATCATATCTGTTATCGTTGCGATTGTCGTATCAGCATCATTTCCATGCGATATATCAGCGGAGGAAACAGCCGCTTCGGGGAGTGATTACAGGACGATAAGTACATACGATTTTGAGACTTTCGGCGCAGATGTTCATGTGTACGAGCATGTTAAGACCGGTGCGAATGTCGTGTTCATCCACAATGATGATCCCAATAAATACTTTATGCTCGAATTTGATACACCGACTCGTGATAACAGAGGGCTGCCTCACGTGTTTGAGCATTCGGCGATGTGCGGGAGCAAAAAATATCCCTCAAGAAGCCTGACGAGGGCCTTATATAACAGGTCATATCTTACATACGGAAATGCACTCACAAGAGATAAGTGTACGATATTTCCGATAGCATCGCTGTCCGAAGAGCAGCTCATTAAGTTTGCGGATTATTACTCAGATCTTTGCTTCGAGCCTTCCATAATAACTGATGAGGATATATTCAGATCTGAAGCATGGAGGTTTTCGCTTGAAGATGAGAACGATGATCTTGCAATCAACGGAACAATATACTCTGAAATGACAGGAAATTACACTGCCGATCGTGCAGCGATACGAAATGCCATAGGACTCCTGTATCCGGGAAGTGCGTCATCATTTGAATCGGGCGGGATACCGTCTGAGATATTAAAGCTTTCGTATGAAGATGTGAAAGCATTTCACGAGCGGTATTATCATCCTTCAAACTGTACGGCATATCTGTACGGAGATATAAAAAACGAGCAGGCATTTCTGGATCTCCTGGCCGGTTATTTTGGCAGATATGGAAAAAAAGATATCGATGTTACGGTGGGAAGGAGAAGACCGGAAGAGGGTTTTGTCGGGAGAGTATATGATTTTCCGGCTGCCGAAGGAACGGATCCTTCCGGAAATACAGAGATGGTATATGCAGTGGATCTGGGGGATCCCTCGGATAAAGAGCTGCAGGAACTGTATGCTTTTGTCGGATGCTGCAACACTTATCCTGGTACGGTGACGATGATACTTCGCTCAGAATTTCCGGGTGCGCGCTTTGATTTTAATATTGAACAGGACCAAAACGGAGCACTGCTATACGTTACCGCCGGTGGGATGAACGAGGAAGACGCGGACAGACTTCGCGATACAATAGAGAAGATATTTGTGATGCTCGCGGATTCGGGACTCGATGAGGACGAACTTGAGGACTATCGATTTAAAGTACAGACAGACACGGCACTTGCAAGAGAGAGTCAGACAGCGGCACTTTCACTTCTTTCAAACATATCAAATCTGAACTCATGCGGAAGAGGCCGGCTCTTTTACATGAACATGCGGGATAGGATGCGCAACATGAGTTGGTTTGACAATGACCTTGTTAAGGATATCGCATCCGGTATTGTAAGTTCAAAGAGAAGCGCAATGTCAATCGTTGTACTGAAGGCCGGCCTTGCCGAAGAAAATGAAGCACAACTGGCAAAGCTTTTATCCGAAAAGAAAAAATCGATGACTGCTGAAGAAAAGAAGAAGCTTGTCAGCAGTACAAAGAGGATCACAGAGAAAGCCGCGGACGATCCGTCAAAGTATCTGGATGAGATAAGAGTGGTAAACGCTTCCAATCTTCCTGCAGTGGGATCTGATCATACCATAGTTGATAAAACAGACGAGAGCGGAACGCGAAGGATCTGGGTGAGCACGGATGTTGATGCTGTAAATGCTACGACGATGTATCTGGATGCATCGTCGATCAGTCAGGATAAGCTCGGTTATCTGGCGCTTTTTACAGATCTGGTGAACGGTCATTTTGTCCCGACAGGAAAGCATTCATCATCCGAACTTTTTGACATGATCAGCGACAGCATGTACAGGGAAGAGGATATATCTCTTGACGTGTCTTCAAACGGAAATGCCTATGATCCATATGTGGTTGTTTCATTTATGTGTGATCCGGGGAGGCAACAGAAAGCTTTCGATCTGACATATGAGATGTTGTTTGACAGCAGATTTGAAGATACTGAAATGATCCGGAAGGGTGCCGCGGCCATAAAGAGCACGATCCAAAATAACATCGAAAGAAACCCGGAAAGCCTCATATGATACATAGGCTATGCTGCAGGCGGAGAGGGGGCCGCTTATTACGAATATACTCATTATCTGGAATACTATGATCTGCTTTCCGAGATAGAGAAGATGAATGACGAGGAACTTGGGAAAGTGATGTCGGATCTGTCAGATATAGGAAAGACGATCAACAATTCCCGCGGTGCGGTGATGGGATATGCGACAAGCCTCAAAGAAAGGGTATCATACGAAAAGTGTCTGGCAGAATTTATCGACAGATTAGATAACAGAGAGCTTGAAAAACAGGAGTATTCTTTCGACAAAAAAAGATTTCCCCTTGCCATATCAACAAACAGGCAGAATGTTTTTAACGGAATCTTTTCAGGCGATGTTTCCTCGCTTGAGATTGAAGATGATCCATCCGCGGAGCTTGCACTTGATCTTATCACGAATGAATACGTGAAACCGAATGTGCGAGACAGATATGGTGCTTATCAATGCACATGCCTGGATGAGTATCCCGCTGTGTCGATCATTACGGGAAATGATCCTATGATAGAGGAGACGTTTGAGACATTTGACGGGATAGGAGATAAGTGGAAGGATATAAGAAAGACTGTCGATATTAAGACGTTGTCCGAATACATTATAACCATGCATTCAAAGGCTACAGTCAGCAACGGCAGCATTAACGATGCACTGTCCGTGATAGCAGGCATGGTATGCAAAAAAAACGCACATGAGAAGCAGATACGGGCGCTTCAGATCCGAAAGATCACTTTGGCAGATCTCGAAAAAAATGACAGGTTATTTGATGATCTGGCAAAACACGGGACAAGAGTCACGGTCGGATCACCGGAACTGATCGACAGGAACAAAACAGAGTTTTTGCAGATAACAGACCCTTTTGGGAAACAGTAATCATTTACAACGGCAATTTGGTGTGTTACCATACTAAAGTATCAAAAATCCCCGGGCGAGGATCCGGGATCAGATCAGGAGTGAATAATTATGAAAAAGATAATTGCATTATTACTTGCGACAACTATGGTTTTGTCACTTGCGGGATGTGGAAACGGTACTGCATCGACAGGTGGCAAGAGGGTGTTCAAGCATGGGTTCGACCTTGATTATCCGCCGTACTCATTCATCAATGAGGATGGCTCCATGGGTGGATTTGATGTAGAACTGTGTCAGGCTATGTGTGAACATCTCGGATGGGAATACCAGGCGGTTCCTTTTAACTGGGATGCAAAGGATGCCGAGCTTAATGCGGGAAGCTGTGACTGCATCTGGTCGGGATTCACCATGAACGGACGTGAGGATGATTATTGCTGGTCCAAGGCATATTCGGATAATACACAGATGATAATGGTCAAGTCTGATTCCGGCATCAAGAAGCTTGATGATCTTGCAGGCAAGACAGTAGGTGTTCAGACAGCAACAAGTGCATACGACCTTCTCAATGACGATGAGGGAAAAGCGGACCTGTGCAAGACCTTCGCTTCTCTTGAAGTGTATGAGACATATACGATAGCATTCAACGATCTTAAAGCAGGCGCTATCGATGCGATCGCGATCGATGTTACCAGCGGACAGTATCTGATGAGCAATTCGGAAGATTACTGTTTCCTTGATGAGATGCTTGGAAGCGAGCAGTACGGCATCGGATTCCGTAAGGATGATACCGAGCTTCGCGACACGGTCAACAAGGCACTTGATGAGCTTGTTGCAGACGGAACATATGCCAAGATCGGAGAGAAGTATCCCGAGATCAAAGATTTCCTTTGCCTCGGAAAATAAGCCGGTTTTGTAGGAGTCATATATGAGCATAACAACAATGCTTGCCACAATGGGCGCCGGGATGCTGCGGACGATCGGCATATTTGTGCTGACACTCGTGGGGTCCCTTCCGCTCGGCATGGTGATCATGTTCGGAAGAAAATCAAAACATAAGATCCTGTCAACAGTGGTAAAGGCGTTTATCTCGATCATTCGGGGAACGCCTCTTATGTTGCAGCTTCTTGTGTGGTATTTCGGACCGTATTATCTGTTCGGATGGTCGATAAAAGGGTATCGTTATCCCGCGATAATAATCGGTTTTGTCGTTAACTATGCATGCTATTTCGCGGAGATATACAGGGGTGGAATAGAGTCGATGGACAGAGGGCAGTATGAAGCTGCCGAGATACTCGGGTATTCGAGATCGCAGACATTTTTCATGATCATACTCCCGCAGGTCATCAAGACGATACTTCCGAGTGTTACGAACGAGGTGATAACACTTGTAAAAGATACATCACTCGCTTTTACGCTTGCCTATCAGGAAGTCTTTTCGCTTGCAAAACAGATATCGGCGTCGGAGACAAGCTTTACTCCGTTCGTGGTGGCGGGTATATTCTATTTCGTGGCTAATTATGTTGTCGCGTATATCATGGACAGGATAGAGAAGTCGATGAGTTTTTATATGACATGATCACGTAGTGATCGTGTTGCGTCGACATCGACGAAGTCGATGTTGGGTTCTCCATAGGATACAGAAATAAGGGATATAGATATATGATTCTTGAGATGAAAAACATTGAGAAGCATTTTGAAGACTGCGAAGTGCTACATGACATATCGCTTAGTGTGGACAGTGGAGAGGTCGTGTCTATCATAGGACGATCCGGCTCCGGTAAATCCACGCTCCTTCGATGCGCCACATTTCTGGAAAAGATCGACGGCGGTTCGATCTGCTATAAAGGGGAGACGGTCGCGCAGACACCCGATGGAGAAAGACCTGTCTATATCCCCAGAAAAGATATGGCAAAGGTAAAAAACTATTTCGGACTTGTGTTCCAGAATTTTAACCTGTTTCCTCATTACAGCGTTCTGAAGAATGTTATGGATGCTCCGGTCAAGGTTCAGAAGAGAGGCGTTGATGAGGTAAGGGAAGAGGCTCTGCGACTTCTTGATAAAATGGGGCTTGCCGACAAATCGGATGCGTATCCGTTCCAGCTTTCCGGCGGACAGAAGCAGAGAGTTGCGATAGCAAGAGCACTTGCACTTAATCCGGACATACTGTTTTTCGACGAGCCGACCAGTGCGCTCGATCCGGAACTTACGGGAGAGGTTCTCAAGATCATACGTCAGCTGGCAAAGGAAAAGATGACGATGGTCATAGTTACACATGAGATGAATTTTGCAAGGGCCGTTTCAAACCGTGTCATATTCATGGACGGTGGGTATATCGTGGAAGAGGGAGATCCCGAGGAAGTGTTCGGAAATCCGAAGCAGGAGAGGACCAAACAGTTCCTTGCAAATTACAGTGAGTGATCAGAAATGAAACGAAGCTTTAACGGTATCGATTATTACCTGATCGATCCGACCGGGAACATTACGATACTTGCAGAATCTGATGTACCGGCATCGGATCAGCCGGATATCGCAAACATGCTCATGAAACACGAGCATACATGCGAACAGGTTGGCTTTATAGGCGCTTCAGAGATGGCGGATATCGGACTTCGGATGGCGGCCGGAGAGTTTTGCGGAAATGCTGTTATGTCGGCAGCTGCCCTGTTTTGTCACAAGTCCGGACCGGATTGCGCTAAAAAAGCCAAGGTAACGGTAGAGTGTTCGGGTTGTGACGAGATCATTTTGGTTGACATAACTTGCGAGAAAGGTCCCGATGATAACATAGTTTATACGGGATCTGTTTTTATGCCTAAACATAAGAGCATTCAGCGGCGCACACTTGTTTACAAGGACAGGGCATATGATCTTACTGTCGTTGATATGAACGGTATACTACATGTGATAGCAAAAGAAGGTCTTGATCTGACTGACGAAGAGGGTGAAGAAGCGATCAGAAAATGGTGTACGGATCTTAATGCGGAAGCGATGGGATTGATGCAGATTCGGGCTTTGACAGACAGAGAGCTTGATCTTCGACCTCTTGTATATGTACCGGCGGTCGGAACATGCTTCTGGGAGAGCTCATGTGCGAGCGGGACGACTGCTGTAGGGGTATATCTGGCTGACGGGAGCCGGGAGATATATAAAACATACGTACATGAACCGGGAGGAGATCTTGAGATCAGTCTTCTTGACGGAAGGATAGTACTCACCGGAACGGTTAACATAATGTAGCCAAAATACTCGCATCCGGATTGACAAAAAGACCCGGTAAATGTATTCTGAATAGAGGCAGAAGTTCAAAGGAGGTACTCTTATGGCTCTTGGTATTTTTGGAAAGAATGAAACGGATTCGGTAAACAATCGTATAGCTGAACTTGAGGAGCAGCTTGCTCAAAAGGATAATGAGTTAAAGCTTGCGAAGGATCTTTTGGAATCGGTCAATAACAGTACCCATCTCGGAATATGGACTTCATATTACAATGACAGGGGACAGAATGACAGGGTGGTATACTCTGATGAATTCCGCCGCATGCTCGGATACTCGAAGACTGAGCTGCCGGATGATATACAGGCTCTCGGGAAGATAATCCATCCCGATGAATCGAAAGATGTTTTTGCGGCTTACGGTGCCGCCGCTGCGGACAAGAGCGGCAGGACAAAGTTTGACATAGATTACAGACTTCTATGCAAAAACGGTGAATACAGATGGTTCCATGCCGCAGGTGAATGTCTCAGGAAGCCTGACGGATCGCCGAAAGTGTTCATAGGAACGTTTACCGACATAGACGAGCAGCGAAGGACTGCGGAGATACTTGAGGTCAGTCAGAGAAGACAGAGTGCTGTTGAACAGATGATGCTCGAAGGATCATGGAGTATGGATCTTACAAAATATGCCATCGATGATCCGAATTCTCCGATGGTATTTTCAAATCAGTTCAAAAAGATCCTGGGTTATTCCGGATCCCATGATTTTCCCGATGTGATGTCGTCGTGGATCACGAAGATGCACCCCGATGACGTGGCTGCCGCTTCCGATGCGATGGGCAGACAGCTTTCGGATCCTTCGGGCAAGACAGTATTCGATATGGAATACCGTATGCTGCATAAGGACGGGGAATACAGATGGGTAAGAGCATCCAGTATGGTAGTGTGGTCCAGAGATAAGAGAACACCACTCATGGCTGCCGGAACGATACTTGACATAACCGATGAGAAGAAAAATCAGATCGGATTCCAGCAGGAAATGGCGCCCAAGATCGAAGCGCTGCGTGATGGTATCAAGAATATTTCAGAGACGGTACGTCTTGCAACGACTCAGATGCATGAGGTTTCGAAGCAGCAGGATGATATCACGGATTCTGCTACAAAGATCGGCGCTGCAGTAGATGATTCGATGAAGATCATCACCAGTATCAAGAGTATTGCAGATCAGACCAACCTTCTGTCACTCAATGCCTCTATCGAGGCAGCACGTGCCGGAGAAGCCGGCCGCGGATTCGCCGTTGTTGCTACAGAGGTACAGGGACTGGCCAATTCAACCAAGGAGACGACAGATGATATCGCCGGTATCCTTGGTGGAATGAACAATGCCATCAAGGAAATGCTTGGCAAGATATCACAGATAAGCGAAAACGTATCTACCGAGAACAAAGAGATGGAAGAGATAGACAAGACTATCGGAGAACTCCATAGCTTTGCCGATGAGATCGGCGTGATGGTACAGACTCTGTTCAAATAGAGTTGACAAAAGGTGCTTGGGACATTAGAATAAGGTGGTTCGGCAGGGTACATACCCTATCTGTAAATGCAGAAATGGCGGAATTGGCAGACGCGCACGGTTCAGGTCCGTGTGAGGTAAAACTCATGAGGGTTCAAGTCCCTTTTTCTGCACTGATATTTCAACGGATAGCATCTGACTTCGTCAGGTGCTATTTCATTGCTCGGAAACCCAGTAATTATGCGGCATATCCCGCAGGAAGCTGCGGGATGCTGTCGGCGAGACTTTGCGTACCCGCTGGATGTTCAACATTTGTCGTCACGTTATGTCCGGATTTGTGTTGTCCCACCTCTATAAGTGGGACAGAAAGTGGGACAAAATGTGGGACAGATTAGGATGATGTCATCGCACTGTCCGGGATCCTAACCGTCACCACGGTTCCGCCGCTGTCACCCAGCGTGATCGCGAGGCTCCCGCCACACATCATTTCAAGCCTTTGACGGATGTTATTAAGCGCAATTCCCGGGTCACTATTATCGTTGGGATCAAATCCCCGGCCATTGTCCGTAACAACAATCTCACTGCCGGAATTTGTTTTCCGAGTTCGGATAGATATGTGGAAGGAGCCGGTATATGGATCTCTGCCGTGCTTGACGGAATTTTCCACGATGGGCTGCAGTGTCAGCGGCGGTATACGAAACATAGTATGCGGGGTGTCATATTCGACAAACAGGGCGTCCTCATACTGAGCCTGCTCCACGGCGAGGTATGCGCGTGTATGTTCTAATTCCGAAGAAAAGGGTATGGGTTCTTCGCTTGCGATGGCGGTGAAGTTTTTGCGCAGGTAGGTGGTAAAATCCTTGATAGCCTGCCGTGCCTTTTCCTGGTCCTGACCGCAGATACAATAGATGCTCGTCAAGGCATTGTAGATGAAGTGCGGACGCATCTGAAGCACCATAATGTTGGTTCGTTGATTAGCAATTTCTCGCTGGTGGCGTAGATCATACTCGACCTGGTCAGACATGACGAAGCTGCTTATAACCATAGCAGAGAGAGCGATGCAGATATCTAAGAGCGGAAAGACATCAATGAACAGTTGAATGAACAGTGATACAGTTATCGGCACAATGGCGACGAGGAAGCTCAGGAAAGCCTTTCGGTGCAGCCGGCTTCGACGTTTAAGCAGACCCATGAGATTGAGCAGCATGATCACAACCAGTGGGAGCAGCAGAAGCGGGTACAGGAATCCACGGTGATACTCCCTGTCAGGTGTGATATAGGAGAAGCCGTTTATGAATGGAGCACTTACAAGCAGGATAATATAAAGCAGCCAAAGGCTAAGCACAAAACGAAAGAGCCTGCTCTTCAGTATGTTATCTTTGCAGAAGTGCAGTAGAATAATCGTCAGCATCGGCAATGGTATCGAAAGAAACAGGGATTCCAACAGCAGCATGATGGAAATTGCCGAAACAGGGACGTGGAATTGATAGAGGAGCATATCTGAAAGGCTCAATAAGCAGCACAGTAAAATTACGGCATAATAGCTCAGGAAGATACGTCTGTTAAAGCTTCCCGTGCCGGGCATGACAGCGGTGAACCACATTCCCTGAATGCTTGACAGAAGCAGGGCCCCGATTATGAAATAGTTGAAATAAATGATCCATCCGCTCAACTATGTAAACCTCCCATAGAAAAAGGATAACGCAGCTTCTTCAGCTGTTCCTTTACATCCTCCGGTGTAAGCGGCTTTAAGAGAAAGCCGCAGGCTCCGGTTTTCCACGCATCAAGGGAGTAGTCAGCGTAGGCAGTCAGAAACATGATGTTTGTGCGGGGATTGATATCGATCAGTGCCTGACAAAGATCAAGCCCGCTCGCAGTTCCCAGTTCAATATCCAGAATAGCCAACGCGACACGGTTGGCTCTTGCATATTCAATCGCTTCGCGAGGCCAGATGAAACCTGTGATCGTGGCGTCAGGTAAGATCTTTGATAAAACATTCAGCCCCTCAGTGACAATCGGCTTGCTGTCATCCACAATGATGATGTTGGGGGATTCCTCGCTCTTTGCCGCAAGCGAAAACAGCATATTGGAATCCGCCCCGAGGCAATCTGCAAGGCGGACGATCATCGTGGCATCCGGCAGTCGGGTGCCACTTTCCCAACGGGTAATGGTAGAGTGATTTACAAACAGCTTTTTAGCGAGATCTGTTTGTGTAAGCCCTTTTTCCTCTCTGAGCTTTCGCAGGGTTTCCGAAAATAGAATATTCATGCAGTAACTTTCCCTTTCCTCAATAATGATAATTCAGTGCATTGTAAAAAGAAAGGGGGATGTCGCAAACCTGGGTTTGACAATCTGGAACACCCCCTTGTTTTTAGCATACTTTCATTTATGATTTTGAATTAAGAAAGAGAGGTAAAACTTATGGCAAAGAAAGCAGACACGATCATCTATGGCAACATCTACACCGTTGATAAGAAACAGCCTGAGGCTGCAGCAGCGGCCATCGCAGACGGCAGGTTTATTTATGTCGGTGACGAGGCCGGCGCAAGGGAGTACATAGCAGAAGGCACAAGGGAGCTTCGCTATGATAAGGGAATTATTCTGCCGGGGTTTGGAGAA
>JAGAFR010000012.1 GCA_017612555.1 Lachnospiraceae bacterium
ACTGTCTGGGAATTGTGCGTAGCCATGAATATGAGCGACCCGACTCCCCAGAAGCAGAACATCGGCACTCTCGGCAGTCCTTTGCATATCGATATCATGCCATAACTTCCCGACAATGCGCACAGGAAGAAGAAGAATACATTCCTGAATGCAAGTGAGCGAAAATCAATTCCGTTGTTGATCCTGAAAAACGCAAAGCATACGCCAAACAGCATCAGTCCCAGGACTATGTAGGCAAGACGGTATTTAGCGCTGATCCTTCCTTTTTCATCAGTCTCGGGCTTGTTGAAGAAATCCCCGATCCTTGTCCGGCTGCCAAGCAGCTTATGAACATAGTATCCTATCGCGATGAATCCGCATACAAGGACCGGCCGCAGTATCACTGTTGCCAGTTCATGCATCCTTTCGGCAAATGCCGTTCTGTATTCAATCACTCCCATAAAATATGCCAGGAGATATACTACCGCGTTTGACAGGATTGTAACCGCGATAAAGTGCACGTCTTCGCGCAGCTTTCTTCGCATGTATATGAACAGGAGCTCACCGAAATACAGCGCCGGCAGGAACCACAGCACATTCATTCCGTAGCACGACAGCACATACCATATGTTAAGAAGCAGCGTCTGAATGGCGATCTCACCCTTGATAAGTGCAGCCACTACAAATATCAGATAGAAAAAGGAAAACCAGTAATAAGGGATCATGATCCCCTTAAACCTGTTCTTTGCGATATCGCGAAAAGATCTTACCTCATCATTTTTTATCGAACGAAGTATCCCCGACACGATAAAGAACATAGGCATGTGAAATGAAAAAATGAACACGCAGAGCGGGTGAATATACGGAGAAAACGTAAAGATCGAGTCTCCCTGCAGATGCCCGATAAGAACGAGTATCATGCCAAGCCCTTTGGTCATATCAAGATAATCCAGTCTTTTTTCTGTGGCAGACACGCATCAACCTCCGGCTCTTTTACCGCGTTTTTTTCCAAGTACAAACGGGAACCATCTGTTTATCACTTCTATTACGACATACGACAGCGCAAACACAGTGATGATCACAACCGCAACAAACACATAATGTTTTGCATGTCTGTTGAACGAATCAACAAGCCATGCAAGCCTGATCCCCGCATATAAAATATAATAATTGATATGACAGGCCATGACAATCAGGGAATTCTTTCCAAAATACGTAACGACACTGACCGTAGGGATCGCTTTTAATATCTGAATTATCCCCAGACTTCCCGCAAATGCCGCAACATAATACACCGGAACGTTGTTAAGCAATATGTTCCTGAGATCAGCGCAGCCGTTTGGTATGGCAAGTGCTAGGTTCATCGCAAGAAGGAGCGCGCCTGATACAAACGATCCTGTTTTCGAAGACAGCTTTTCCATGATCTTCGAACCGTTATCACTGAATCCGTCAAACAGCTTCTTCGCGTAGTATCCGTATCCCACAAAACTCTGAGCTATTGCGGCACGAAGGAAGATATACACGATCTTGATCAGCGAAGTGATAAGGATCGATCCCTCATTTGCAGAGTAGAGCTTGGCAAACTGAAGCTTTATCAAATATGCAACAACCGCAATAACGATAAGAAGCCATGACAGGATCCTGTCGGGAAGCTTTTTTTTCAGATAAAGGAAGCCGCACGATGCCAGAAACAGCGCCGGCAGGAACCACAGAACGCTCATCCCGTAAAACGTTGCGGAATCGATCGTATCGACAATAAATGTGCGAAGGTCGATGTTATGAACAACGTAGAGATTCCCTATATCGATGATAAAATATGAAAGCGAAAACCACAGATAAGGGATGATGATACCGCGAAATCTCTTATTTACCGATACCATAAGATCGGCTTCCGGCTCGTCTTTTACGGCCATCAGTATCCCCGATATGATAAAGAAAAGCGGCATATGAAAAGAAGATATCCACACACGCGTTCCCGTAGCGATATCTTCCATGTGTCCAAGGACAACAAAAAAGATTCCCATGCCCTTTGCCATATCCAGATAATCCAGTCGTTTGGAAGTACTCATTGTCAAAAGTAAACTGATCTTACATACCTGTGATTAACATTATCATATATGAACAGGATATTACCGTAGTACTCTGTATATTCCGTATCATTTTCAAATAATGATACCATATGTTCCCCTTTATTATACCAGTCCTTTAACATGAACGCATTATCTCCCGACTGATACGTCACACGTATCTCTGTCTGATCGGGATCTCCCGCAACAAGTTCACCGTTTTCTATAACGCAGCCCTTGCCTTCATTGATACCGAAGATCAGGTATCCTTGTGATGCCAGATTCATTATCTCTGCGGCATCTTCAGTCTGCATTATAAGAAGATCCTGTCTTTCATAATTCTGGTAGGTTGCATCCCAATCCCACGATACGTATCGGCTGTCCCCGCGCCTGTCGGGAATATCGTATTTTTCCTTAAGTATCTGCCCCAAATAGTTTGAGAACTTATAATTTCCCGTGTAGCTTAAGTGGTTTCCCACAGACATATCCTTGGAATAATCCATTCCGAGCTCATCGTATCTAGTGTTAAAATCGATGTACTCCACACCTTCGGATTCCGCTATCTGCCAGATGTAGTTAATGATCTCCTGTTCCGACTCTCTTGCTTCGCAAGGTGATGCAAACAACATTAAGGGTATATTCTCTTCTTTTGCCAGTTCGATTATCCTGCGTATATACTCCTCCGCTTTTTCCGAGCAGGGAACCGCATCAGTCACACCGCTTATGTCAGGCGTCTCCATTTCTACGATACTTTCTCTGGGATCGAAACCCTTATATCTGGCAGTATTTCTTTGATTCGTAAAATCATTTTCCTGAAGGTCCTTATACCTTCCGTGCATTATATTGAACGGATCAAGCCTTGTGCGATAATCATCTTCGTTCTCGGAATTGACACGAAGCTGCTCGGTCCTGTTACTGTTCCATTTCATTCCGTACGTATTGTCCGATGCCCATTCATCGCTCTGGCACAAAATGGAAGGAAGCATCGCCGCAACAGATACTTCATAGCATATGACTTTCGGCCTCTGAGTTCTGAGTGCTTCTTTAAGCTGATAATACGACACCCATGCGGGAGCTTCCGCTCCACCCAGATCAAATGAAGCGATACCGTATTTTTCCCATAAGACACCTGTCGCTATATCACAGTATACCTTCGAACTTCCGACAAACAGCACGTCTATCGAGTTCTCAGGCTGCTTGTACAGCGCATCGAACTGATTGATCCCATCCTCACTCTTAAGCACCAGTATCTTTGAGAGCAGGAAAAGCACAGCAATCATGGTTGCTGTGATGATGAGCATCTTTATGAGATTGATGATCTTTGATCTTTCCATATCAGAATTTTCCGTATATAAAATCAGCGGCATTAAACTGCGTTCCGTAATATCCGTAAACGATGATCATCGCAAACAGCACCGCAAATACAAGCAGTCTTACAACAAAATTCTGCTCTTTGATAAAGCTTCTTACATCCTTTTTCTGCGAGATAAGCGATACAACAAACAAGATTATCAGACCGAATACCATGATCCCCCACTCTCTGCGGTCGAGCCCCAGATTAAAGAAGCTCTCATCAAAGAATATCCACGGATTGAATCTGAAGAATGCCATTTTCCACATCTTAAACCCGTCCTCGAGGGTCTCGGCGCGGAAGAACGACAGTCCGAATATGAACAGGCAGAACGTTCTCAGTCGCAGGAAAAGCCTGTAGCTCGCACATTCCGTATTGATATGAAGGACCTTAACAAGCCACGCAAATACGGGCGTTAATATCTCACCGAGAACAATAACGATCCACATGTATAGTCCCACGCCGAATATGTAATTCCATCCGCCTCCGTGCCACAGTCCGATAAGGAACCACGATACAAGAAGACTTAAATATAGCGGCAGATTGAATTTCTTTTCATAGCCCTTGCCCAAATGATTTTTACACCATTTACGCATGTTCTTAAAGGCCCTGCTCCTCTGGACCGGATACAGCACGTAGTCTCTCAGGAACGCACCGAGCGTGATATGCCATCTTCTCCAAAATTCAGACAGGTTCTCCGAATAAAACGGCGTGTCGAAGTTCTCCGGAAGAGTGATCCCGAGTACTTCCGATACACCGATCACTATATCCATTAGTCCCGAAAAATCACAGTACAGCTGCATTGCAAACATGGCTGCTGCTGCAAATATGTACAGTCCGTTATACACTTCATAATGATCATATATTCTTGTTACGATAACGGCAAGTCTTTCCGAGATGACCATCTTTTTGAACAGGCCCCACAAAACTCTTTCCATTCCGCGCACGAATCTGTCATATGAAAATCTGTGCTTTTCGCCCCACAGCTGGTCCTGCATCTGCTCAAACGTTACGATGGGACCGGATGTCATAAGCGGAAAATATGAAGCAAACAGAAGCGTTTTGCCGGGATTCCTGAGCGCTTTATTCTTTCCCCAGTAAACATCCGTGATATATGCGATCAGAATAAGTGCAAAATAAGAGATCCTCTCCGGACAGTTTTCCGATGTATAGTAAACGATATTGTCACAGACAGAATTGGTAAAATCCGACTTGAAAAGATCGCCGGCAGCAATGATTATCTTGTATAAGAAAAGTGAGTATTTAAACACGACAAGGGCTAAGACGTCAAATACCAGAACCCCTCTGTACACAGCCTTCCTTGCACTGCAGCCTTCTTCCATATACAGACCGCCAAGCCAGTTGATCAGAATGATGCCAAGAAAGAATCCAAACCCGATCATCGAGTATGACATCTGAGTATAATAAAAAACAATGCTTGAAATAAGGAGCCACACCCACTGAATACGGGCAGGTAACAGAAAATAGACCGTACAGACTATAATAAAGAATATAAAAAAGTCGAGTGAGATCAGCGACATAGAATCATACCCATAATACAAAATCAGCCCGGACTTGCCGGGCGTACAATAGCGGGGATAGGATTTGAACCTATGACCTTCGGGTTATGAGCCCGACGAGCTTCCAGACTGCTCCACCCCGCGTCAAAATGGGAGAGAGTGGATTCGAACCACTGAAGGCATTGCCAGCAGATTTACAGTCTGTCCCCTTTGGCCACTCGGGAACTCTCCCACTTATAGAATTTGCCCTCATTAAAGGGCAAAAGCCGATGATCGGACTCGAACCGATAACCTGCTGATTACAAATCAGCTGCTCTGCCAATTGAGCCACATCGGCAAATGACTTGATCGCGAAGCGATCGAGTCGCGGCGACATCTGCGAAGCAGATGTTGGTACTATATCTTGTCGTCGCCTTATTAAGGTCGCTCGCCATTAGGATCCGACTTCGTCGGATAGAGGCTCGCGGTGTAGCAAGGACTCCGCCTGCTTCGCAGGCACCTCGCTACATATGGGACCTATAGGGCTCGAACCTATGACCCTCTGCTTGTAAGGCAGATACTCTCCCAGCTGAGCTAAGATCCCTTTATTTTGTAAGTCCTTCTCAGGATTTACTTACAACATCCAACTTCGTTGGATGTCGCCATGTCGTCAGGACTCCGTCACTTGCTTCGCAAGTGCCACCTCACGACATTTCCGACCCAGACGGGACTCGAACCCGTGACCTCCGCCGTGACAGGGCGGCGCTCTAACCAACTGAGCCACTGGGCCAAAACCTTAACAACCAAATACTGAAAAGAATCAAACAAGTCCTGAAAAAAGCCTTCGACCGATTAGTGACATTCAGCTCCATACATTACTGCACTTCCACCTATGCCCTATCTACCTTGTCGTCTTCAAGGGGTCTTATCAATGAGGGATATCTCATCTTGAGG
>JAGAFR010000013.1 GCA_017612555.1 Lachnospiraceae bacterium
CAACAACAAGTACATATGAGAAGACGAGCGGAGGAGAAATAAAGAATTACGTATCAAACGGAAGCGGCGGGTATAAAGAAGCTGCCTATAATACACTTTACGTTATGGATACCGATACCGGTCATGATAAAGACACTGCAGGAAATACATATCATGCCCTTACGAACGGGGATGGTTCCGGGCAGCGGTATTTACAGACCGGGAGTGCCTATATCGCTGTTAAGACTTATGACTATGACCACTATAAGTACAGCGCGAAGAATTCTGACGGAACGGAAATTATGTCTAACAACGCAAGTGGCACGAAGTTCCTGAAAACGGGTGGAACGGGTGAATATATCACGATCACCAACAGCGACGGAAGCACAACCGTATACAGAACCGAAAACAACAGTACCTATAATTCCGCCACTATCTCCGGTAATGGCGCATCCATCAGTCTTAACTATACATCCGGAAGCGGTAATAAGAGTAATACAATAACAGTCACTCCAAACGGTGTGGCATCCAGAACTTTTACAAAGGCTTCGAGATCAGCCGGAACATCTTCCGATACGAACCTTACGGTCAAGGTCAATCCGCCGATGAAACAGCTCGATATCCAGGCGGGTGCACTACAGGGTCAGGTCATAACGTTGGAATGGCCGGCGCTGTCCAATTCTATCGTCGGTATATCCGGCGCGAAGGTCAATTCTGTTGAGACAAGCCTTTCAACGATCAAAATGACAGAGGATGCTCTTGATTACATTTCAACTGTCAGAAGCGGGTTTGGTGCGATGCAGAACCGCCTTGAATCGGCATACAGGATCGACCGCAATACGCAGGAGAACACGCAGGCTGCAGAGTCTCTTATAAGGGATGCGGATATGGCAAAGGAAATGGTCGCACATTCCAGAAATGAGATACTGACAAGTGCTGCAATGTCAATGCTTTCTCAGGCAAATGCGCAGCCTCAGTCCATACTTTCACTTCTTTCCTAAGACACGGAGTCAGATAGTATCTGCAGGTAATCATATACCGAGTTAGTCAGTTCCGGATGTCCAAATACGAAGGCGGCATGAGGACGGTTGGTTCTTATTACCGACACGGCTTCCTTCATTGCGATTATCTCTATATCACTAAACGGCACTGTAGACAGTGTTTTGAAGGTCAGATTTTTTATATTTTTCGCAAGTTCTATCGTGGCATTAAGATGCGCATCATACTCTGTCGCTGTATATCTGACGGACAGATCCGAAAGAACCGGTGAGAAATCAACATACCTTTCGGCGGTATCAGTTTCTTCACCTTGACACAGGATAAGGGATACATTGCTTGTTTTTATGTTGCGCATGAAACCATTTCCTATCTCGCGGCAACGGTCCAGAGTCTTCTCAATGACTTTTTTATCCGAAATTTCCCGGACAAGCATTTCCTCCAGCAGATCGTGCGGCATAGTAAACAGCGGCAGTTCGGTAAGAAGATAGATCGCCTCTCCTTTTGCATGTGATCGGGAACTGATATATTTATCCTGCATTGCGGCAGTATATGTTTTGAGAAATGGAGAAGCAGAAGATGACAGGAACATACCAAACTCCTGCTCAAGTGACTCCAGGTATCCTTTGTCAGTGATATACTCATATCTTCTTTCGTCACCTGCTCCCGAAGGGAAGAATCCTCTGATACACGCATTGCCTGTGTGCAGGAACATGGTATGGAAAAGCGTGGCAGGGGAGGAGACAGGACGCATCAGGATATACGGCTCGATCATGCCGGACACATACAGTGGAAGCCAGCCTTTTACCGCATCGATCATCTCGTCGCTTCCTCTGTTTACATTGTGTATTATCTTTATCCTGACACGGTTTTTGACGCACTCGAGCATGAGAGTTGCCCATAAGGCAAAAAATTCCCGATCGGATGTCATCCATTCCATAGGTTCATCGGAGTAGAGCATCAGTTCACCGCCTGTATTTGCGGCATCATAAAGAAAACGCACTACTGCCTGTCTTAGCCCTTCCGTTCCGCAATAGTATGGAGATACGGTTATAGAGGGGGCTTCGAGCTTAAAAGCCGGTACATTTCCCGGATCAAGATTATCAAGTGAGCGAAGGATCACTTTTGCAAGTGTAGTACTGTCCTCGGCTGAAGCTTCATACAGCCAGTACGAAACGGCATCGGCATCAAGATCTTCGGTCCTTACCCTGCATAATCCGGCAAGTTCACTAAGATTCCCGTTTTTCTCGGCACGTTCATAGAGAATATTAGACAGCTTGTCATACAGCTGTTTGTTATCGTGAGGCGAGTATATGCCGCTTCTATAGCGGCTTACAAGAGAAGGGTCAACGCTCAACAGCAGTGCCAGCTGTGAGTTGGACAGATCAAGAAGGACCATGGCACGGTCAAGACGCTCGCCGAAGTTCTGCCGTTTTATCCTGCGGATCTTTTTGCTTTTGGGAATGATCTTTCCGGAAGGATGATACGCAATATCTCCGGTATCATACAGCCAGTCGGTAAGAGAGGTAACTACG
>JAGAFR010000014.1 GCA_017612555.1 Lachnospiraceae bacterium
GTAGGCATTACTGCAGGGGCTTCCACCCCTAAAAAAATAATCGAGGAGGTTCAAAATTATGTCAGAATTAACTTTTGAACAAATGTTAGAAGAATCTTGCAAAACAATACACAACGGAGAGGTAGTAGAAGGAACTGTTATAGCGGTTAAGCCTGAAGAGATCATTCTCAACATAGGTTATAAATCTGATGGTATAGTTACCCGTAATGAGTATTCCAATACTCCCAATATCGATCTTACGACCGTTGTAAACGTAGGAGACAAGATGGATACGAAAGTCATCAAGGTCAATGACGGTGACGGTCAGGTTCTTCTGTCTTATAAGCGTCTTGCTTTTGACAAGGGTAATAAGAGGATCGAGGAAGCGTTTGAGAACAAAGAAGTTCTTAAGGCAACGGTTGCTCAGGTTCTTGACGGAGGACTCAGTGTTCTTGTTGAAGAATCAAGAGTGTTCATACCGGCAAGTCTTGTATCCGATGGTTACGAAAGAGATCTTTCCAAGTATCTCGGACAGGAGATAGAATTTGTCATCACCGAATTCAACCCGAGAAAGCGTCGTATCATTGGTGATCGTAAGCAGCTTCTTATGGCTGAACGCGAGAAGCTTCAGAAGGAACTGTTCGAGCATCTTAAAGTCGGTGATGTGATCACCGGTGTTGTCAAGAATGTTACAGACTTCGGTGTGTTCATCGATCTTGGCGGTGCAGACGGACTGCTTCATATTTCCGAGATCAGCTGGGGACGTGTTGAGAATCCCCGTAAGGTATATAAGCCCGGTCAGGAAGTTAAGGTCTTCGTTAAGGAGATCAACGGAACCAAGATCGCACTCTCACGTAAGTTTGAAGACGAGAATCCGTGGGTTGATGCAGAGAACAAGTTTGCAGTCGGCAAAGAGGTTACCGGTAAAGTTGCAAGAATGACTGATTTCGGTGCGTTCATAGAACTTGAAGAAGGTATTGATGCACTTCTTCATGTATCACAGATCTCAAGAGATCATATAGACAAGCCTTCAAACGTTCTTTCCATAGGTCAGGAAGTAACTGCCAAGATCGTTGATTTTGATCTTGAGAACAAGAAGATCAGTCTTTCAATGAAAGCACTTCTTCCGGACGAGCCTGAGGAGAGCACGGAAGAAGCAGCAGAAAGCGTTGAGGCAGAACCTGCTGCCGAAGCAGAGACCATTGCTGAAGAAGAAAAAACCGAGGAATGATCGAGGGGTTATAAATGGATTACGAAAAGTTTAAAGCCTCCATCCTCCGGATGACAGGGATCGATCTTAGCGCATACAAAGAAAATCAGATGAAGCGCAGGATCAATACGCTCATTGATAAGCACAAGATCTCGGGATATGAGGATTTTGTCAATGCTATCAAGAGTGATAAAGCTCTGTTTGAGGAATTTGTCAATTATCTTACGATCAACGTTTCCGAGTTCTACAGGAATCCCGATCAGTGGGAGTTGATGGATAAAGTATTCATACCTGAGCTTATAGGCAAGTTCGGCAAGAATCTCAAGATCTGGAGCGCGGCATGTTCAACCGGTGATGAACCGTATTCACTGGTCATGGCTCTTTCAAGACATATACCGCTTAATCAGATCAAGATACATGCTACCGACATCGATAAGCAGGTGCTCGCAGCGGCCAAGACCGGTATCTATGCGGAAAAGAGTCTGGCCGGAGTTCCCAAGGATCTTCGTGAAAAGTATTTTACCAAGGTAGGTAACTCTTATCAGATCAGCCCTATGATCAAATCAAGAGTTGAGTTTAAAGAGCATAATCTTCTCAAGGATCCTTATCAAAAGGGATATCACTTCATTATCTGCCGTAATGTACTTATTTATTTTACGGAAGAGGCTAAGGACGAGATATTCATGAAGTACGGACAGAGCCTTTGCGACGGTGGGATATTCTTTATCGGAAGCACAGAGCAGATAATGAATCACAAGAAGTTCGGATTTGAGAGAAGGAATTCATTTTATTACGAGAAAAAAGATGAATTGCTCAAATGAGGTCTTTTCTTCATTGTAAAGAATACGTTCAGGAGTTCGCGGCCGAATCTTTCGGCCGCTTCTTTATTGAAATCCTCGGGAAATCGGAAGTACTTTCTTTTGTCTTTTAATGATGATCTGAATACCGGGGTGAATATGTCGTCGGGCTGTTTGACAAATGCAGCACTGACATTCTGATAGCATGTAGTTCTTGTTGCTCGTTGATATCGGTCTTTGGGAAGCGTCTGCGCTATCGTCCTTAATATAGCGGTATCTTCATCCGGTATATAACAGTAATCCCTGTAGTTTTCAAAATAGATCTTAAGAACTGTCCTGTATATGGGAAGCCTTACCGTAAGAGTTTTGTTTTCGGCAGAAGCCCGGACATACATGCTCTCTGTTTTGGAAGAGAATGATCTGGGAAATGATGCATCCATCGTGTACTCAAACAGGACTTCTTCTTTTTCATCTCCGTTATAGTCCGTGTAACTGTTGATACGGTAACCTTCAAAAGAAAGAGGAGCGTCTTTGAGGTCAAGATAATAGAGGATCGGGAGGATGAGGTGCATTCCGATAACATCTTCACGGTTATGTGTTATCAGAAGATGAAGGAGTTCGGGGCTTCGATCCTTTTCATATTGTTTGTACACTTCAATAAGCTCCCCGCCGTTAAAACGGTCCTCGCGCCCGATACCGAGAAAGCTTTCGATCGATTTTTGTTTCATTGAATCAGGGAACAGGAGATATCGAAGAGGTTTACACAGCCTGTATATGTCGACCTGGGTAATCCCTTCGAAAGGATCGGGTATATCATAGGCCGCCGCCTTGTATTCAAGATAAGGTATATCAAATCCGGTTCCGTTAAAATGGAAAAGATGCGAAAAGTTCCTGACAAAATCGACAAATGCCAGAAGGATCTGTTTCTCTTCGGTTGATGAATCGGCAAAGAAGAGCTTTGTGGCAAAACCATCTCCGGTATAGTATCCGCACCCGATAAGATAGAGATTGGTAGTCTCTTTGCTAAGACCTGTGGTCTCTATGTCGATGAACAGAGCTTTGTCCGGATCGCATATGCGCCCTACGGGATAATCCATCTTATATTCATTATATGATCTGTCGATTATCTGCATAACATTCCCATTATTTTTCCGCTTAAGGTGATATATATGATATAATATCATATCATATGAATCCAAGGAGAAGGAAGTTATGTCAGGTCTTTCGTTCAAGGGTGGGATCCATACATATGAAGGTAAGGAACTAACCAAGGATAAAAAGATAATCGATCTGTTACCGTCTTCCGCAGAACTGGTATTTCCCCTGTCACAGCATATCGGAGCACCGGCGAACCCCATAGTATCGGTTGGGGAGCGGGTACTTCGCGGGCAGAAGATAGCGGAGGCAAACGGATTTGTATCGTCTAATATTTTTTCATCGGTTTCCGGAACGGTAAAAGCCATCGAGAACAGGCGGAACGTTCAGGGAAATATGACCAGATCCATTGTGATCGAAAATGATGACGTATATGAGGAAGCACCTCCGATCCCTGTCAGATCCATCGCGGAGATGACCAAGGAAGAAGTCATCGCGATAATAAAAGAAGCCGGGATCGTGGGAATGGGCGGTGCCGGTTTTCCGACTCATGTCAAACTGTCACCGAAGAATCCGGGCAAGATACATTACGTGATCGCAAATTGCGCCGAATGTGAGCCTTATCTTACGTCCGATTACAGAAGGATGATAGAGGAACCCGAGAAGCTCGTTGCAGGGCTGAAGATCATACTGTGCCTGTTTGAGCATGCAAAAGGGATTCTTGCGGTAGAAGATAATAAGCCCGATTGTATCAGGGTACTCAAGGATCTGTGTATAAATGAGCCGCGTATCAGCGTTAAGGTCGTCAAGACCAAGTATCCGCAAGGCTCGGAGAGACAGCTTATTTATGCAACAACACAAAGGGCTATCAATTCATCAATGCTTCCTGCCGATGCGGGATGTATAGTGAACAATGTTGATACGATAGTTGCGATATATCATGCGGTCATAGAGGGACGTCCTCTTATGGAGCGTATTGTCACGGTGACAGGTGATGCCATCAAATATCCCCAGAACTACCGTGTGTATACGGGAACCTGTTATGATGATCTGATTGAAGCTGCCGGAGGATTTAAGACAAAACCCGGCAAGATAATATCAGGCGGTCCCATGATGGGTTTTGCATTGTACGATACTCATGTTCCCGTAACCAAATCATCATCGGCAGTAACTGCATTTATCAAGGATCCTGTTTCGGATTGTACCGCCGGAGCGTGTATCAATTGCGGCAGATGCGTGGATGCGTGTCCGTCGAGGCTGCTGCCGTCAAGACTTGCGGATATAGCTGAGCATTATGATGAAGAAAAGTTCGTATCATTAAACGGACTTGAATGTGTTGAGTGCGGATGCTGCAGTTACATATGCCCAGCCAAGCGGCATCTTACGCAGGAGATCAAAATGATGCGTCAAACTGTACTGGCAAACAGGAAAAAGAGTAAGTAGGAGGATGAAAGCAAATATGAGTGAACAGATAAATGTTTCGGCTTCTCCTCATGTCAGAAGCAGGATGTCGACATCCAGAATAATGTTCTATGTTATCATAAGCCTTTTACCCGCAAGCGTATACGGTATCTACCGGTTCGGATTCAATGCGGCATTGCTTATAGCTGTTGCTGTTGCTACATCTGTTTTGACAGAGTTTGTATATGAACTTATCATGAAAAAGCCCAAAACGATAGGAGATTTCAGCGCTATCGTAACGGGGCTTCTCATAGCTTTGAACCTTCCGCCTGATGCGACATGGTGGATGGCTGTTATAGGCAGTGTATTTGCGATACTTGTAGTGAAGATGCTCTTCGGTGGACTTGGACAGAATTTCATGAATCCTGCACTCGCCGGAAGGTGTTTTCTTGTAATATGCTTTGCTGCCAGGATGACATCTTTTTCCTATGACGGCGTGACATCCGCAACGCCGCTGGCGATCATTAAAGATGGGGGATCTGTCAATCTCATGGATATGTTCATGGGCAGGATCCCGGGAACGATAGGAGAGATCAGTACGGTACTGCTCCTTGCCGGAGCGGTCTTTCTGATAGCTACAGGTATCATCGATTTCAGGATACCGTGCGCTTATCTTATATCATTTGTTCTGTTCATAGGTTTATTTGCAGGCCACGGATGGGATATTACTTATATAGCGGCGCAGCTTTGCGGAGGCGGATTGATGCTTGGAGCTTTCTATATGGCGACCGATTATGTTACAAGTCCTATCACCAAGCCGGGAAGGATATTATTCGGGATCAGCTGCGGGCTACTGACGGGGTTGTTCCGCGTGTTCTCGTCATCTGCAGAGGGCGTCAGCTATGCGATAATCATCAGTAATCTCCTCGTTCCGCTCATGGAGAGGATCACCATGCCGAAGTGTTTCGGAAAGGGAGGTGAGATCTGATGAACAGTACGGTAAAGAATGTATTATGCCTTACTTTGATCACTGTGGTTGCCGGATTCGGGCTGGGGTACGTATACGATATCACAAAGCTTCCGATAGCACAGATGGAAGAGAACACAAAGCTTGCAGCTTACAGATCGGTCTTCCCGGAGGCAGCCGGCTTTTCGGATTGTATCGAAGGATATGAGGGAGGGACATCTGTTGACGGATTTGAGGGCATTACAGCTGATTCCGTAGTATGTGCTCTTGATACTTCAGGTGCCACGATAGGATATGTCATGAATATAACGACCAAGCAGGGGTACGGTGGAGACATAACCATATCCATGGGAATTGATTCACAGGGAACCGTAAAGGGAGTCGAGATACTTGATATCTCCGAGACGGCGGGACTTGGAATGAAAGCAAAAGAGAGCAAGTTCAGGGATCAGTTCAAGGACAAAGCCGTAACGGCCTTTGCATATACCAAAACCGGTGCGACTTCCGATTTTGAGATAGATGCGATAAGCGGTGCTACCATTACGACCAAAGCAGTTGTAAATGCCGTGAATTCGGGGCTCGCGTTATTTAACACGCTCGGGGGTGCAAGATAATGAAAAAATGTTTTGAACGGCTGATCAACGGACTTATCAAGGAAAACCCCACATTTGTACTGATGCTAGGAATGTGTCCTACGCTTGCCGTTACAACATCGGCGGTGAACGGTGTTGGGATGGGGCTTACCACGACTGTAGTGCTCATCATGTCAAACATCATCATATCGATGCTTCGAAAAGTGATCCCGGATGGAGTCAGGATTCCCGCCTTTATCGTTGTGATCGCAAGCTTTGTTACGATGGTGGAACTTCTTCTTAAGGCATATATTCCGTCGCTTTATGATTCATTGGGACTGTATATCCCGCTTATCGTCGTTAACTGCATCATTCTCGGACGTGCGGAAAGCTATGCATCCAAGAACAATATGATCTATTCCGCTTTTGACGGCCTTGGCATGGGACTTGGATTTACGTTCGGACTTACTTGCATAGGTATCGTCAGGGAGATCATAGGTAACGGGTCTGTATTTAACATCAGTATAATGCCGGAGACATATGAACCTCTTACGATATTCATACTTGCTCCGGGTGCGTTCCTTGTTCTGGCATTTCTTACGGCTCTTATGAACAAGCTTAAGATGATGAAGGGAAAGGATACCGGTATAACCGGAGATTGCGATAAGTTGTGCAG
This sequence comes from Lachnospiraceae bacterium, assembly GCA_017612555.1. Taxonomy (GTDB): domain Bacteria; phylum Bacillota; class Clostridia; order Lachnospirales; family Lachnospiraceae; genus UBA2868. The sequence continues at coordinate 6,698 of JAGAFR010000014.1, forward strand.
GAACTGTCCCAACACGCTTTGCAGCGGTAAAATGGCACTTAGAAAGGCGGAAGAAAGATGATAGGTGAACTGATAGTTATCGCGATTGGATCTGCTTTTATCAATAACGTCGTTTTGTCACAGTTCCTTGGAATATGCCCGTTTCTCGGTGTTTCAAGAAAAGTAAGTACGGCAGCGGGGATGGGATCGGCTGTTGTGTTTGTCATCACACTGGCATCAGCGGTTACCGGAGTGATATACAAGTTCCTTCTTGTACCGTTTGATATCACGTATCTTCAGACGATCGTGTTTATACTAGTGATCGCTGCACTCGTTCAATTTGTCGAGATGTTCCTCAAGAAGAAGATGAAGGGCCTGTATCAGGCGCTTGGTGTATACCTTCCGCTGATAACGACCAACTGCGCCGTTTTAGGTGTCGCGCTTACAAATGTTCAGAAGGAATATACGCTGCTCGAAGGCGTTGTAAACGGATTCGCAACTGCTGTCGGTTTTCTTGTGGCTATAGTCATTCTTGCCGGCCTTAGGGAGAAGATGGAATACAATGATATACCCAAGTCTTTCAGAGGTATGCCGATAGTTCTTCTTACTGCGTGCCTTATGGCAATGGCATTTTTCGGATTTTCGGGACTTAAATAAAACATTAACGTCAGTATACGATCACCAGGGAGATTTGATATGGTTTATCAGGGAATAATAATCGCAGTAGCTACCGTTGCAGGATGCGGACTGTTGATCAGTATCTTTCTGAGTATATTCGGAAAGAGATTTGCCGTGGAGGTTAATGAAAAAGAGGAGGCAGTTCTCGGAGCTCTTCCGGGCAATAATTGCGGCGGATGCGGTTATCCCGGATGTTCGGGACTTGCTGCAGCAATCGCCTCGGGACAGGCTGAAGTCGGCGCATGTCCTGTGGGAGGTAAACCTGTAGCTGATAAGATAGCATCCATTATGGGTGTAGATGCAAAAGCTTTTGTTAAAAAAGTAGCCTTTGTAAAATGCAGCGGCACATGTGAAGTTGCGGAAGAAAGTTATGATTATTCCGGGCCCGCTGATTGCAGGAGTGCGGCTATCGCTCCGGGCGGTGGAAGCAAGAAATGCAGCTACGGCTGTCTGGGATTCGGTTCATGCCGAAATGTCTGCGACAATGATGCGATACAGATCGTTGGAGGAATAGCGGTCGTTGATCCTGAAAAATGCGGAGCATGCGGGAAATGTACAAAGGTATGCCCCAAGGGACTGATCGAGCTGGTACCTTATGATGCGAAAGTCAGAGTGGCATGCTCGTCGAAGGACAGGGGTGTAGACACGACCAAAGCATGCAAAGTCGGATGTATCGGATGCGGTATCTGTGCCAAGACCTGTGAATACGGGGCAGTGACCGTAACGGATAACGTGGCTCATATAGATCCCGAGAAATGCACGGGATGCGGCGCATGTGCAAAAAAATGCCCCAAGAAGATCATTGTTGTCTGATGAATCTTTGGGCACCTGAAGACCAAAGAACGGTCTTATCGGAAAGAATGATGACAGCTTCGGTATCTTCGGTCTTCTCAATGATATCAAGAGCTTTTTGAGATCCTTCTATGAGGCAGACCGTACACAGACAGTCACAGTCTTCCGCATTATCGCATATTACGGTGACAGACTCTATATCGGTATCTACCGGATAACCGGTGTCTGTATCCAGTATATGGTGATATCTCCTGCCATCTGCAATAAAACATCGTTCGTATGTTCCGCTTGTGGCAACAGCCTTATCAGACAGATATACAGATTCCGTGCAGGAACCTGATCCGAAGGGATCCTGTATTCCGATGTTGAACAGCTCACCGTCAGGTTTTGATCCCATAAGCCGGATATCGCCGCCCATGTTTATAATAGCGCCTGTTATGGATTGCGTTTCGAGATATTCTGCGACACGATCAGCCACAAATCCTTTTGCTATCGATCCAACGTCGATGGCTGCATCGGGATCTGAAAGTGTTATTGAATCATCGTTTGTATCGATTGTAATACAGTGATAGTCAACATGAGAACATGCTTCTTTTAATTTTTGATCATCAGGGATAACAGGTGATACATCATGAAAATCCCACAGCTTTGATACGGGAGCAATGGTTACGTCAAACTTGCCGTTTGTTTGTTCCGAATAGGATAACGCTTTAGATACAAGCTTTACAGTATCGGGATCGACTGTTACTTTGTTTGAGCGGGAATGATTGATCTTTGAGATATCGCTTGTATTTAAATTTTTTTCCCAAAGCATCTCGTAGTGGTCGCATATCAGCATGCACTCTTCAAGGAGACTGTCGGCTTCCTCCTTTGATGTTCCGAATATTTCGATGCTTACGATCGTATCAAAGTACATGTCACTTTTGGAAAATGATCTGTCTTGCGAGCTGCATCCGCAAAGCAATACCGGGACGATCATGAACACCGGCAGGATTAAAGAACTAATGTATTTCATAGATATATTTTTATCACAGACCGGCGTATCGGTCAAAACAATTCTTGGATGAGGAGAAAGGCAATGAATTACTACGGTCAGGATCCGGATGATAATAAATCGTATCAGAAAACAGTTGCCATGGCTGTCGCTGCGGCGTCGCTTGTGATACTGCTGTTCCTTGTCATTTTATATCTTAATACCGATAAGAGATCGGACAGATCCGTCAAGCCCCAGCCGGTGGCTGAAGAAACAAAAGAGGATGATTTCTTAAGCGAGAGCCATAATATCAAGTCCTCGGAGCTCGATTTCTGGAAGGATGCGAAAAAGAGTGAACCCGTCAGGCAGGAGGAAGAAGGGGAAGATACGCCGTATAAAGACCCGGATAAGGATTCGCCCGACAAAGAAGGGGAGGATAACGGATCAACGGACAGGAAGAACAAAGAGAATGATCCTGCCGGTGATTCCGGAGCCGGGAATATCGATAATGACGATAAGTACAGTAAAGATGAATATATTGCCGTAACTGATGATAAAGGCAATAAGAAGTATTATGAAATACTGAAAGAAGTACCGAAGAATGATTATGACCTTGAAAACAGTCTGATAAACGAAAACGGGCTTCTGTCATATAAAGATAACAAGAGGGAAGCCATAAAGGGAGTGGACCTTTCCAAGTATAACGGGGATGTGGATTTTGGCAAACTGAAAGAAAACGGTATTAAATTTGCGATGCTCCGACTCGGGAGCAGGGGATACGGCACGGGAAAGATAACGCTTGATGAGAAATTCGTGGAGTATGCGCAAAACGCGCAGGTCGCGGGAATCCAGATAGGCGCTTATTTCTACTCGCAGGCCGTTAATGAAACCGAAGCTGTTGAGGAAGCCAATTACATAGTCGGAGCGGTTTCGGGATTCGGGATCAAATATCCGATAGCGATCGATATCGAGAAAGTTGAAGGCGATGAGGCCAGAACCGATAAACTTATATCCGAAGAAAGAACAGCTGTTGTTAAAATGTTCTGCGATGCTGTTAAAGGATATGGATACAAGCCGGTCATATATGCAACATCGGATATGCTTGTAGCCGGTCTTGATCTTAAGGAACTGACGGACTATGATGTGTGGCTGGCAGATTACGATGTGCCCACCGATTACCCCTACAGATTCAGTTTGTGGCAGTATAATAAAAAGGGCAGGATCGATGGGATAACGGGCGATATCGATCTTGATCTGAGCTTTATAGATTATGAACAAAAATAATGACCGCTGAAAATACGCTATTATTTGTTGTTTTTGTATAAAAACACCCATTATAGTATTGCGTTTATTGGTCAAAATATAGAAA
>JAGAFR010000015.1 GCA_017612555.1 Lachnospiraceae bacterium
AGAGACGATCGGAAGACTTGAAGAATTCTTCGAGGGATTGTCCCATATGAAGGAGGATCCGGCATACAGGGTTTACTACAGGGCCGGTGTCGTTCCAATGCAAAGAGCAATGCTGTCGGGAAACCGTGTTGCGGATGCCGGTAAAATGGCCCAGGCAATGGGAACTGCTCATAACCGTACTGAGATCACGGTATATACCGACAAAATGCATGATGAGATCATGTGGGGAAACTTTATCAAAGCATATGTCGATACCGCTATTGAAAAGGATGAATTTGTCGTATACTTACAGCCCAAGTATGACATACAGACCGAGAAGATAAAGGGAGCGGAGGCACTGATACGCTGGAACTATCATGGAAGACAGCTTCTGCCGCCGTACCGGTTCATACCGTTCTTTGAGAAGGACGGATCGATCGGCAAGCTCGATGATATAGTATTAAGGAAAGTGTGTGAATCCTTCGCAAGATGGAAAAGAGAAGGAAAGCCTCTGTATCCCATATCGGTCAATCTGTCCAGAAACCGCCTGTATGATCCGGCGATCATTTCACGTCTTACAGGCATCGTTGATTCCTACGGCGTAGATCACGCTCTTATAGATTTCGAACTTACCGAGAGTGCAACATATGACGATACGGATCATATGCTGAATGTACTGTGCGGACTGCGAAGCCGGGGATTTAAGATATCGATGGATGACTTCGGAACCGGTTACTCGTCACTCTCTCTTCTTACGGAAATGCCGCTTGATACGCTTAAGATCGACAAGAGCTTTGTTGACAAGATCGGGACCGAAAATGACAGGTCGCAGGACGTTGTGGTGATCAGGCATATAGTTACGCTTGCCAAAGAGCTTGACTTCGTGTGTCTGGCTGAAGGTGCCGAGACAAAGAGCCAGGTTGATAAGCTGAGAACCCTTGGCTGCGAGGTGATCCAAGGGTATTATTACAGCAAGCCTGTTCCGATCGAGGAGTATGAAAAGAAACTGTAGGAAAGAGGAAGCAGCCAAGCACCTTTTGGACCGTTTGTCAATAACCGAATAAACGTAAAAAACGACCAAATAGACATTAGACATGCGATAATTCTCTGCATATCATATAATAATGGTATCCATCAAACGGACGGTGAATAAATGAAAGACATGGTGGAAATAGAGGTCATCCTCGATGAGAAGTATGAAGACCCGCGGGTAACGATCAGGACAAGAGCCAATACACCGCAGGTTGAGAACATAATCATTGCCATTGAGAATGCGTCCAATTCCGATTTTCCGCAGATCGCGGTGACCAAAGACAATAATCTCATATTCGTATCACAGCGTGATATCGTAAGAGTACACATTGAAGGGCGCAGAGTACTGCTTGAGACGGAGGATGACACATATACCATAAGAGGAACACTTACAGGACTTGAAGATGTGCTTAATCCCACAAGGTTTTTGCGCATATCTCAATCCGAGATCATCAATATCTTCAAAGTCAGACACTTTGATTTTAACCTGTCCGGAACAATAGGGGTGGAATTTGACTGCGGTGTCAGGACATGGGCGTCAAGAAGCCGGGTCAGACAGATCAAGGAACTCCTGATCGCAAACAGCATTACGAAGGTATAGCCTATGGAACTAAAAACCAAATTTCTGATCTATTCACTCATAGGAATAATTGCCGGGATGATCGTGGGGCTGGCCATATGGATGATCCCGCCGATCAATTCGGAAGGCCGCAGCTTTGTGGCGCATATGATAGCTTCCGCCATACACGGGCTGATACCGTGCGGTGCGGCGGCGGTCTATGATATAGAAAGCTGGGGCATTACAAAATCAACTGTCGTTCATGCGTCGCTTACCCTTGCGACCATCGTGGGAGTAGGGGGCATCATGAAATGGTACAGTCCTAAGGAATTCGCCATCGCCATGGTGATCTACGTGATCATATATACGATCATCTGGCTGATCAATTTCCTGTACTGGAAGCACACGGTCAGCAAGATGAACGAGCAGCTTGAGATACTGTTAAAACTTAAGGAAAACAACAAGGGCAGGGCATGATATGCAGTTAAAAGTATTAGTTACAGGAAAAAACCGTAAGGTCGCAAACGACATATGTGATCATCTTCAGACAGACAGGGGATATGTGACCGTAAAATGCGATCCGAACAAAACGGCATTGTTCGATCTTATGCTGGTGGAACTTCCGAAGGTGGTGATCATATGCCTCGGAGGTGAGACATCCGTCTCCGTGCAGGCATACAACGTCATGAAGACGGCGCTCCGTCAGGGAAACATCACTACGATAGTCGTGACAGATGTCGAAGACGAAAAGTTGTTCATGAAATATACGGAACTCGAAAGAGTGCTGTTTCTGTCAAGGCCGGTTTCGCTTTTCGCACTTTACGAGAAGATGGCCGAGATAGAGGCAACGATCGAGGACGAGAAGGAAAAGAACCTGGCGTCATTTCGGGAGTTTGTAAATGATGATCCCGACAAGGGACATAAGAGAAAGAGGATACTGGTTGTCGATGATGACACCGAGCAGCTTCTTCAGATCAAGGACCAGCTTGATGAATTCTACGATGTTACATGCGTAAAATCAGGAGACGCTGCATTTAAGTTCCTTGCGAAGAAGTCATGCGACCTGATACTTCTTGACTATCTGATGCCGGAGCTTGACGGGCCGGAAGTCCTCAGAAACATACAGGATACAAAAGCATGGCAGGATATACCGGTCATCTTCCTGACGGGAGTATCGGAGAAGAACAAGGTTCTCCAGACTCTTTCTGAGCTTCGCCCGCAGGGGTATATCATCAAGCCGTCAAAGAAATCGGAAATTGTTGCCAAGATAATAGATGTACTGGGGTAATGGTCATGGGAATGGATATCTTATGGATGAAAGAAGCCGGACTTGATACCGAGACGGGTATCGGGTACACGGGCGGAGAGGAAAAGTACGTAGCGGCTGTTCAGCGGTTTTACAGGAACTATGAAAAGAACAGGGAAAAGGTTGAAGAGGCTTTCAATTCGAAAGATTATGAGAGCCTTATGATCACGGTACATGCGTTAAAGAGTAATGCCAAGATGATAGGAGCGGATACGCTGTCAGGGTGCTTTGAGTCGCTTGAGGCGGCAGCCGGGAGTAAGGATACCGATGTCATCATGAGCCTGACACCTGTAGTCATGAGAGATTACAAGATCCTTATCGAGAAGCTCTCCCCTGTTTCCAAGCTCGGGGAAGTTCATGCGGCGGACGAGATATCGGCTCAGGAAGCAGCTGAGACAGTAGGACAGCTCCTTGATGCGCTTGATGATTTTGACGACGATCTGGCCAAGCAGCTCGCGACGAAACTGTCGGGTTATCCCTTCAGGATGACACAGGCAGATAAGCTGAAGGAAGCGATAGCCTTCATAGATGATTTTATGTATGAAGAGGCTGCACAGCTTATACGTGAGATAGGACCCGCGATAGAATAGACACGTACAAGAAGGCGGAAGGATAGCCGATGGAAAATAACGACATGGAACTGTCAAAAGAATACGGACGCAGAAAACACAGTATGACGATCCCGCTCATACTGGTTTTTGTATTTGTAGTTGTAATGGTCGTCTACACGTCAAGACTGATGTACAACGTGGCCGTGTCC
>JAGAFR010000016.1 GCA_017612555.1 Lachnospiraceae bacterium
CGTAGTTACCTCTCTTACCGACTGGCTGTATGATACCGGAGATATTGCGTATCATCCTTCCGGAAAGATCATTCCCAAAAGCAAAAAGATCCGCAGGATAAAACGGCAGAACTTCGGCGAGCGTCTTGACCGTGCCATGGTACTTCTTGATCTGTCCAACTCACAGCTGGCACTGCTGTTGAGCGTTGACCCTTCTCTTGTAAGCCGTTACCGCAGCGGCATATACTCGCCTCATGATAACAAACAGCTGTATGACAAGCTGTCTAATATTCTCTATGAACGTGCCGAGAAGAACGGATGTCTCAGTGACCTTGCCGGATTATGCAGGGTAAGGACCGAAGATCTTAATGCCGATGCCGTTTCGTACTGGCTGTATGAAGCTTCAGCCGAGGACAGTACTACACTTGCAAAAGTGCTCCTTCGCTCACTTGATGATCTTGATCCGGGAAGTGTACCGGCTTTTAAGCTTGAAGCCCCTTCGATAACCGTATCTCCATACTATTGTGGAACGGAAGGACTCAGACAGGCAGTAGTGCGTTTTCTTTATGAAGCCGCAAATACAGGCGGTGAACTGATGCTCTACTCTGATGAACCTATGGAATGGATGACATCTGACCGGGGGTTCTTTGCCTTATGGGCAGCACTCATGCTCGAGTGCGTCAAAAACCGCGTCAGGATAAAGATAATACACAATGTAAACAGAGGCAGCGACGAGATGATCGATGCGGTAAAAGGCTGGCTTCCACTGTATGTGTCCGGCATGATAGAGCCGTATATACTGATGCGTCCTGCCACCCCCCCTTCCACGCTTTTCCATACCATGTTCCTGCACGCCGGCAATGCATGTATCAGGGGATTTTTCCCTTCGGGAGCAGGTGACGAAAGAAGATATGAGTATATCACGGACAAGGGATACCTGGGATCCCTTGAGCAGGAGTTTGGAATGTTCCTGTCATCCTCCGCTTCTCCTTTTCTTAAAACATATACAGCCGCGATGCAGGATGAATACATCAGTTCCAGAACACCTGCAAAAGGAGAGGCAATCTATCTGCTTACCGAACTGCCGTTGTTCACGATGCCGCATGATATGCTGGAGGAAATGCTTTCCCGGGAGATCCCGGATAAAAAAGCAAGGGAGAAGACTCTGGACCGTTGCTGCGAGATAGGAAATGATTTCATGCGCAACATAAAAAAACACAATGTATCCATTATCCTGTGTCAAAGTGAAGAAACCGAGACCAATGAGAAATATGTTGATTTCTCACCGGTACTTTCGGATCTGTCCGTCAGATATACAGAGGCAGAGTATGATGCGCATCTTAATAACACTATAGAACTGGCAAAAAAAATAAAAAATCTGTCTTTCAAAACACTGTCTACAGTGCCCTTTAATGATATCGAGATAATCGCAATGAAGGAAGTCGTGTCGGTAATAAGAACCAACCGTCCTCATGCCGCCTTCGTATTTGAGCATCCGGAACTGACTAACTCGGTATATGATTACCTGCAGATGTTGTCCGACTCCGCGTCTTTAGAATATTGTGTATTGTGAAAAAAACGGGGACGGAAAAACCGTCCCCTTGTTGTTGACTGATCGACAGTCCTATCGACAACAATGATTTTGCAATTCTCTTATCTTTCATAACAAATATCCCTCCTTTTCCGGCATTCTTCTATCAGTTATCACTGTATTCACTCTCAAACTCATGCTCTCCGGTGATACCGTTTACTTTAAGCGTATACCTTGCGACCTGTCGCATATCAGTAGATGTTCCAAATTTGACCGTAAGTTTATATGCGAGGCCGTCGACGAATATCCGGCAGTCAAAGGTATCTTCATAATCATCATACTCATGAGAGACATATGGACTGTAGAGTCCTTCATATGTCCTGCTTCCGTTTGTGATATATCCCGATACAGGAATATCATTTCCCTCAACCGTTCCGGTGAAATGGGTTTGGATCCATGACTTCTTACCGCTGCTGTCTTCGTACACACAATCATTTATCTGCAGAGTACCGAGATCAGTCCAGCCCATGTCATTATTCAGTCTCCATGTACCCGTACTAACCTCAATGATCGAGTAATACGTTCTCCCAAGATCCCTGTAGGTAGTCTTTGCTGTCTCGAGAGTCATCTTGTATTGCTTTTCTCCGATCTTTGCATTAAAGGTATATGTTTCATCCTTTCCGTAGAACTCGAAATAAATCTTATTACTTCCGTCGCTCGGATGTCCGATGAATTGTGAATCTCCCGAGGAATCAACAGCCTTCCATTCTATGTTATCAAATTCAGTCTCGGAGATTCCCGGCACATTGATATAGAATCTGTTCTTCTCATCCTGATATGCATATGCCTTCTTCTTACCAAGGTCTATCACACTATCCTCATCTCCTACCGTTACGGTAAAGTAATACTTTTCTGAGCCTTTCTCAATGTAATACCTTCCCGTACCTTCTTCCTGAGCTGTGATGATAAGACCGCGATCCTCATTATCCTTGCGCGGCTCGAACACCCTGTCACCACTGTCAAGATAACAGTACATAAAGCTCTGGGCAACTTTGTTTCCTGATGCATCCTTTTTATACAGGTAGATCTTGGTTGAATCTCCAATTTTCTTCAAATGTATATCAGTCTCACTCAGGAACAGTTCTCCGTCATCCTCATCAGCCGTGATCGTCACATCACAATAGTATGCTATACCACTGTATAACAGCGCCACACGTACAACTCCCGCTGCAAGAGCCTTAACCTTTATTCCACCGTCATTGGTAGCTATCAGCTGAACCAGCGATTTATCGCCGCCCAAACCTACATTCTGGGGTTTTACATACTTTGATGTACCGCCTGTTGTTTCCACAAGATAGATAGTACCCGATGTCTCACCGACTTTAAGCGCAAGCTGTGAAGTACTAATGGCAACACTGCTTTCTTCAGGCTCTTTAGTCACGGTTATTCTGCACCTGAACTCTACGCCCCTGTATTTGAATGTCACTACAGCCTCACCGGCTGACTTACCCTTGATATTGACTGTATTGTCACCATTTTTTGTAAAGGTAATGAATTTCGATCCCTCGGTAGCGGTAACACTGTCATATTTCAGAACAGTCTTAACTCCGGCCTTATCGCTTTGAAGACTGATATCAGTATCCTCTCCGACTGCAAGTGTGACAGCGCTCTTTGAAAGAGCAACGCCCTCCATCTGTACTGTCACGACGCAGGTGTATGTCTTGCCAAGGTACGTAGCAGATATGGTTGCAGTACCTATATTCTTTCCCTTTATCATGACTCCTCCGTCTTCGGTCTGCGTCAGTTCAACGCAGTCTCCTCCCGAAGGTACGGTTATAGTCTCGGGCTTGATCTTACTCTTTTGTCCGTCCGGAGTCACAAGTTCCAGATATACCGTTTTCTGTTCATCAACTTCCAATGTTATGGCCGGATCACTGAATCCCTTTTCAGATGCAGTTACCGTAACCTTACATTTTGCCTTCTGTTTACCGTATGTAATATCTATGTTTGCGGTTCCCTCGGAAATACCGCATACTTCCAGTCCCTCCTCAGCAGGGCCCTTAATTGAGATATATTTTTGTGCATCATCAGATGATACACAGACCGCCTTGGACTGATCGATCAATCCTTTTATTTCAAGAACAGCCTTTTGTCCTTCGGCAACCGTCAGCTCGGGCTCTACAGACATTACTTCCTGTGAGATGCTGACTCTGTTTTTTACATCTTTCTTTCCCGAAAAAGTAAAACTTATGCCCTCGCCGACCGGATTCTTGTCTTTGTCAAGCAGTTCAACTTCAGACTTAAATCCGTAGTGCAGATATGCCCAGAGTGAAAACTTAACGGTTCCCTTTCCGTTCCTGTCAAGTACAACTGACATATTATTCTTATCGCGAATATTAGAAGGTATCGCCGTCTCCTTCCACCTGACCGTGTACCCCTCATATGCCGAGCCATTTTCTCCGGCATTCTCATCATAGAACTCTATTGCCACGGTGCGGTTCAACGGCTTCACCAGAGCATTTGCAGCTTCAAGAGTATTTTCTCCTGCTTCCTTCATTCTCTTTGCATAGAACCATTCGAAGGCTTTCTTGATCTCGTTGTTATAGAGCTGGGTCTTCTTCTCATTCTTTATCTTTTCCTGATCCACTTTGCCATAGCTGTCCTTGAATACCCACCACGACATACCGAATCTTTTTTCAAAGTTTGCTTCCCCAAATCTGGATACCACTTCCTCATAATCAAGATCAAAGAATTTATTAACGTATTCATTCACATCCCATTCTATTGCGGATCGTCCGGCTGTGATATTTCCGTCTTCAAAAGCTACCTGAACAAGATCATTCCAGTATTCCTGATTCCTTTTTCCGTCACCGTCCGTGTAATAAAGGTTATATACTTTATACCATGCTTTTTCATTATCCGAATCAAGCTGACTCTTAAGCTTCCCAATGGCAAGTCCTACAAATGCAACGCTTGCACACCCGGCTGAAGCTGCTGCTGCCACGTCGGCTGTACTTCCGAGCCATCCGGCAGCTACTGCCTGTCCGAGACCCACAGCCGCCCATGTGCCCGAAAATGCCGCATCCTGTTTGTTGCCTTTATACATCTGTCTGAGCGCATCAACATAGTTTACGACAAAACCGACAGCAGCGATCTGGTTACCGGCATTGGACAGAAATGTTGAATACGAATCCGTAAGTCCCAGTGATGCCCACAGATTGGAGCCTATATCCATCCCGTATGTCCAGGATTCCGCATCGGGAAGGTTTGAAAACATCACCGGATCCATCTCCCTGAGCGCCTTAAGTCCATCCTTCATGCAGGTGTCTGTCGGAGTTTTGCTCTGAAGTGCATCGACCACAATGTCCATTTCATCGTCAGCTTTCTTGCCGGGATTCGGCAGCGAATAATATGAACACAGTTCCGCCTCCGTAGTATTTTCAAATAATATCGACATATCGGTTCCGGTAAAAATATCCCTGTAACCCGTGACATAGGTCGAAAAATGATCGATAAACACGGTTATCTTCCCGGTATCGGGATCGTATTCACTCAGTACCGGCTCATACATTCCCGTTGTCTCATTGAAATATGCGGCAACAGGCACGCATCCGTCGGGCACTTCGAGCGGATACTCGACCATCACAAGGTTCTTGCCCTGCTCAAGGGTAGATCCTTTCATTGAAAAATCAAAACTCTTTACTCCCTCGAATCCTTCAGCTCCGTCAAGACCATTGACCTGCGAAACGGTTACCGTAGTTTTCTTTTCAATGGTACCCGGTAAAAAAGTCATCTCGACATCGCCGACCTTTACCTCTTCGTTATCAGTCTTGGCAGGATCTATTGTCTGTTTTCCAAGAGTCTTTGTCGTGCCGACATAAACTTCACATGTATAGTCTATTCCGCAGTTTGTAGCGGTGATGACCGTATTCCCGTCAGACTTACCCGTTATCACGCCCTTGCCGCTTACTGCCGCGATCTTAGGGTTTGCTGATCTCCATGTTGTCTTACCGTAACCTCCGGTAAAAGTTAACGTATGTTTTTTTCCTTTTTTAACCATGACTTCACCGGCTGACAGTTCGCCCCGGACCGGCTCCATGGTGATCCTGCAGGTATATCTTGTCTGTATTTTTGATACAGGCTTATAGACTGCAGTGACTGTAACCTCTCCCGCTCCTTTTGAGATCACCCGGATCTTTCCCTGAAGCTTCTTGATCTGAGCAAGTTTTTTATCGGAAACGCTCCAGGATACCTTCTTTGCGTCTGCTCCTTCAAGCCACAGTTCTGCCGTTTCTCCGGCCATGATAACAATATCATCCGTATTAAGATGGATGTCAGGATCAATGCGTTCAACCTTAACACTGCATGTATAATCTTTTTTACTGATCTTATCTGTTGCCGTGATGACAGCATTACCTTCCGAAGCAGCCGTAACCACTCCCTTGCTTACATTAGCGATCTTCTTGTCGGAAGTTTTCCAGACGACCTGCTTGGCAGGAACACCGCTTAGTTCCAGCACAAGTTTATCGCCGGCATACATCTGCGCAAATGACCTGTTCAAGCCGACATCGATCCCATCACGGTCTGTATGTACCGGTTCTTCTTCGATCTCTATCGAGGAAGGTTCATCAGTTCCTTCGTATCCTTCAACGACCACTATCTCTTCCTCTCCGCGGTCCTGCGCCCCGGCAGCATATATATCTGTTGCCGGCTGCAATACGACCATCACAGACGACAAAACTATAGATACGATCACTCTTCCCAATTTTCTGATATTCATGCTTCCTGACATCTCCTTTCCCGGCGGACATTTGCCCCCGCCTGTCCTGTCACAAATATGTACTAATTGTAACATTTACAAAAGGGTAAAAAAATGCGTGACAACAATCTGTCAATGACAAAAAGTTGTCACGCTATCCGCTGTAAAGGGCCTGCGTCATCTCAACACACCCAGCAGAAGTACTTTCGGTTCCCTTAGCGAAGGCATCTCCGTTCATTATTCTATGAACAAATCATCAACCATCACTTGATTTCCAATTATACCGCTATATTTGTTTTCTTTAACTCCGTATGTAGTTACCATTACCAATTGAATGGATTTATTTGTTCCTGTGTTCTCCCTAAATGATTCTATTTTATTTCTAAGATCTTCGTCATATGATTTATCAATAACAAAAGATCTTACCGAATACTTCATCTCACATAGGTTGATAACTCTATCCCGCCTATCGATGACCATGTCGATCTGCGCACCCGGAATTCCCAGTTCTTCATCTCCTTTCGATGACCAGGTATATTCATCTGTAAGTATTCCGGATATTCCAAGTTTAGTTTTTATCTGATCGGTATGATCCATGCATACCTGTTCAAAAACAAGACCAGACCACGCTCTCCTAACGGGGTTGTCGATTGCTTTACTCCAATAATGCGGATCTTTTCCGTACTTATCTCTCACAAAAGAAAAATAGAAACTTGTGTAATAATCAGCCAGATGATATACAGCTTCTTTTTTCTTGTTTCCATAGAATGATGTCACTCTGACAAATCCTGAGGAAACAAGATTATTAAGGATCTTTGTGAATTTCCCATTAGCCGGCATTTTTACACACTTGGCTATTTCATTTCTTGTATATCCGCTTTTTTTCCTGCTTAATAGTTCCACAACTTTTATATATTTTTCACCATTAGAAAAAAGGGTATTATACAGATGATCAAACTCATCCCAGAGTTCACCCTTCTTCTTAAAAAATAGATTATCTATGTTTTGCGTCAAGGGTAACTCCGCATCAAGAAGATTCAAATAATAAGGAATTCCGCCCATTATCATATAACATTCGGCTATTTCGTATCTTGACCAGTGAATACCTTTACTGTTCAGAAATTTTTCTGTCTCATACAAAGTAAACGGTTCCAAATACAATCTGCAGGTCTGCCTTCGAAAAAGCCCGCCTTTATTATTTGATATTTTATCAACCATCCATGAGGTCGCAGAACCACATACGACAAAGACCAGGTTTCTCTGCGTTGAAGCCCAATCATTCCAAAACCACTCAAAAGCAGGCATAAAGCCAGATTTATGCGTATCAAACCAAGGTAATTCATCAAGAAAAACTACCTGTTTTTTAGATTTAGGCAATCTTTCCAAATACTCTCTTAATATTTCAAAAGCTTGTGTCCAGTTACCAGGAACTTTACATTCCTTTTTGGTCTTCCTCATGATCTCAAGAGCAAAGTTCTGCAACTGAACTGCTCTGGGCTGATCAAATGATCCAGTAAGCTTAAACGCAAATGAATAATCGAAGAATTCATTTATCAGATAAGTTTTTCCAACCCTTCTTCGTCCATAAACAATTACAAGCTGCGCAGAATTCTCTTTTAAGCACCTACTCAGCCGTTTACACTCTTCAGTTCTTCCAATCAAATACTCTTTTTTCATAGCCAAACTATATCATAAACCAAATATCGCGTCAATTAATAGTGGTCTAAATGTCTATTTTGTTTATGCTTTTAGACCCCTGTTGCACATAGGGCATCGTACTCGTTTATATTGCGATAACAAACTACACAATAACTTCTATTTCGTAGTTTATATGCTCATCAAGCCATATTAAGCCACCCAGATGAACTGCACCCCAAATGTTAGACAAAACATTTGGGGTGCAGTTCAGAAATAGTGGGTAGCTATTGATCCCTCCCTTTGATTTTATTGAACGGTAACATTTATCGTTGCTATCGTCATGCCTTTATATGAGGCTTTTATCTGTGCCGATCCTGCCGATACCGCGGTTATCTTGCCATTATTAACCGTAACGGCAGCGCTGTTGGATGTTGTCCACAACAGATCCTTTGTTTTAAGTTTTGTGGTCTTAGGATCAAGCGCCAGCTGTTTACTCTTCTTGGGAGAAAGCGTAAGGCTCATGTCATCCGGATTCCCGGCATCGATCGGTTTGAGCTTCGGTGCAGGAACAACAACGCGGCAGGAATATGTTATCCCATCACAAACTGCAGATAATGTTGTATCGGCAGCGCCGATTCCCGGAGCAACATGGCATATCTCTTTTTTCTTCGGATCGGCTGTTGCTACAACGCCGCCTCCAAGGATTCCGTCATTCCACGTGATCTGGGAAAGTTTATCCTTTTCGACGCCTTTTAGTGTTATATTCATTCCGTTTGTTCCGGTAAGAACAGTTACCTGCGCTTTGCTCATATATGGCACATTGACCTTAACATTGAACGTAAATTTTGCCGCATTCTTACCCTCGCCGAACTCAGCGGTTATCTTAGTCGTGCCTTTACCTGTAGCCGTGATCAGTCCCGTTGTCGAATTGACCATGGCAACTTCCGGTTTCGATGAAACGTATCTTGTCGGTGCCACCGGACAGGTGATGATATCCGATGCATTTGCCGTCTGCCCCATATATGTTAATGTGATCGATTTTGCAGTAACCTGAGGATTATGAACTTTAACAGCAACGCCCGTTCTTCCGGTCACGGTTTTCCCACCTATCTTACGGGTGTAACCGATGTTCACATCTCCCTCGCTCTTGCCGGTCATAACACCCTTACTGATCGTGGCGATCTTGGAATTATCAACAGTAAATGAGAATGTCTTATCATCCTTATCACTTTCGATGATCCCCGTACCGGCTCCGATAACAGTATCCCACACGTCGAATTTCTGACCCCTGACTATCTGCGCCCTGACGGTCGAGGTAGATTCATCCACTTTTCCCAGCAGTCTGAATGTCTTGGTGAGTGTCCATTGCTTATTTCCGGAAGTCACATAGAAAGTCACAACCGACTGACCGAATCCTTTATAATCAAAATCATACCATTTGGTCCCCGGGTACTCTGTCGGGGAATATCCGGGATAAAAATCACCCGTCTTCTGTTTGACTGTGAGGATATCAGGATTAGAGATGGTATATGTGATGTTTGCATCAGCATTAACCGGATCCAGCCTTATTCCGTCATAAGTACCATTTTGGTATTCCGTACTACCCTCATAGTTGGTAACTATCGCATCCGTCTTCCAATTACAGAAGGCCCATCCGACCTTCTTGGCCTCAACCACATCAGGATCAATGACTCTGAGTTTAACCTTCTTACTCACAGTTTTAGATCCGAGATGAATATTAAAAGTGACTACAGAAACGCCGACTTTTTTTGTTTTTATACTATACCATTCTGAATTTGGATACGTATTTTTATAGTCCTCTATCCAGCCGGCTGTCTGAGGCCCGGTCGATACCACAGCAGGATCAGATATATCCCATTCAATAGAGTATTTTGCATCCTGAGGTTTTATCTGTATGCCGACCGTAAAATCCTGTGTAACATTTCCCTTTGATACATCGACCGTACGTTCCATATAATCATCCGTATCACCCTTGCCCGTAATAGCCCATATGGCAGTAGCGGAGTCTGTCGGCTGCGTATCGTCTGTCAAAGTGACTGTCCAGTTAA
The DNA here is from genome assembly GCA_017612555.1 of Lachnospiraceae bacterium. Taxonomy (GTDB): domain Bacteria; phylum Bacillota; class Clostridia; order Lachnospirales; family Lachnospiraceae; genus UBA2868. The sequence continues at coordinate 9,977 of JAGAFR010000016.1, forward strand.
TACTTAATCTTCCGTCTTTAGACCGAACGTTTACGGTCGCAGTGCCGGGTCCGACATATTCATATTCAAAGGCCAAGGAATTATCGGTTCCATCGCCGCTCGGTTTACCGTTTGTATTAACACCATATACCTTGATCACAGATTCATCAGAACTCGTAGCAATAAAGTATTTTTCATACACAGATTTCTTATCAAGTCCGTAATCCGAATAATTGAACGGTGTGCAATATAGCGTTCTATAATACCTGTACTGTGTTAATACGTTGCTAAAATTAGACACTGAAGATATGTTATATAACTTTTTTTTATTATTGATGCCCCAATACAAATCCTCAGGTACATAGCCCTGCTCTTCAGGTTGTGTTTCGCCGATCACTGTGACTTTATTTGTGATCTTGTGGGCACCATCCTTGGATCCGATCGTAATGGTCGCTGTTCCCGGTCCGACAAGTCGGAACGTAAATATCATATCCTCGGGTTCCTTATACACCCCGTCATTTGTATTGACTCCGATCACTTTAATAACAGATTCGTCCGAACTGGTTGCAGTAAGATAATTATTGTATACTGTCATCTTGTCCAGCCCGTAATCCTCGAAATTAAAAGGAGAACAGACAAATGTATTACACCACTCTGTGGCTTCCGACATATCATAAGTCGATTCAGAGGAACGTTCTTTCTTACCGTCTGTTTTATTTTCATACCAGTAAACATCTTCTACCCGGTATTCAGATTGAAACTCATCCTGATCCACGATCTCTTCAGGAACGTTATCCTCAGATAAATCATCACCGTATTCTGTTACAGTTTCTTCAACAACCGCTTCTTCCGGCGCAATATCAATATCATCATGTACCTCTGCGGCATACAGAAGATATCCCGGCTGCGGCAATGCCAAAACGACAGAAAGGCCTATCGTTAACAGTACTTTTATTATCCTTTTATTCTTCATACTCCATGACTCTCCTTTCCTTACAGGCAATAATTGCCCCGGTTGTCCTGTCACAAATATGTACTAATTGTAACATTTACAAAAGGGTAAAAAAATGCGTGACAACAATCTGTCAATGACAAAAAGTTGTCACGCCGTCTTGATAATATGTCACTGTAGCGATATAATATTTATATCTCTAAACGATATGGGAGGGGGCAATATGATCATATATCACGGTTCAGAAAAGATAATACGCACTCCCGAATACGGGTTCGGTAACTCTTCAAATGACTACGGAAGAGGCTTCTACTGCACAGAAGATATTGAGATTGCAAAGGAGTGGGCCTGTAAGAAAAATACCGACGGATTCGCAAACTGCTATGATCTCGATATAAATGGCCTTAATGTCTGCGATCTGAATTCGGATGAGTATACGATACTAAACTGGCTCGCACTTCTCACCAAATATCGCGGATACTGGCAGAGACGCAGTATAGCGGAGGATGCCAAAGACTATCTGCAGAGTGAGTTTCTGATAGACACTGATGTTTTTGATATCATTATCGGGTACAGAGCGGATGACTCTTATTTTTCATTTGCACAGGATTTTATCATGGGGACTATATCACTGCAAAAGCTTTCCCGTGCAATGAAGCTTGGTAAGCTTGGGGAGCAGATCGTTCTGAAAAGCAGCCGAGCATTCGAGCGTATTTCCTATAATTCCAACGAATCTGCTCCTGCTTCACATTACTACCCCATGAAAGTCCGTCGTGATCTTGCTGCCCGTGAGCAGTACATGGATCTTCGGACAAACGGCAGCCGTCTTGATGAGGTTTATATTCTTGATCTGATGAGAGGAAGGGTGAATATCGATGACCTGCGCATATAATGAACTGTATCTGCCATTGGCCCAGCGTAATCTCGGCGATATGTATGACTATGCAGTCAACTCACTGAAATTAGATATATCGGAATTTCACAAAATGTTCCTGATCAGTGGGATGGCTCACCAGTTTGAGATCTGTAACCCGCATTATGTTGCCGGCAAAAACGGCTGCGAGATCGCCAGAGAGGTCATAAACACCTGTACCGGTGATGTAGTAGAAAATGCAGACGGGATGTATCTTGATAAATCCGCCGAGTACTGGATCGGCTGGTCACTGGCATACTATCAATGGTACAGCTTACGATCCTACAGCAGTATCAACGAATCCGTTCCCATTGCGGAGATATATGGCATGTATACTGCGTTACACGAAGCCGATATATCATTGTTTGTAGAGATCATGGATGAAAAATGTTCATCATCCGGTACCGGAGCGACACTCAAGAGGTTAAGAGAATATGCTCACCTTTCCCAGAGCAAACTTGCCGCCAGGTCAGGTGTTCCTCTCCGTCAGATCCAGTTATTTGAGCAGGGACATAGAGATATCACAAAAACATCCGGACAGACCCTTCTGCTCCTGTCCCGTGCATTGGGCTGCACAATGGAAGACCTGATAAAATGTACATGAACGCACTCACCTTCTCCTATTGACTAACTCGGTATATGATTACCTGCAGATGTTGTCCGACTCCGCGTCTTAGGAAAGAAGAGAAAGTATGGACTGAGGCTGTGCATTTGCCTGGGAAAGCATTGACATTGCGGCACTTGTCAGTATCTCATTTCTGGAATGGGCAACCATTTCCTTTGCCATATCAGCATCCCTTATAAGAGACTCTGCAGCCTGCGTGTTCTCCTGAGTGTTGCGGTCGATCCTGTATGCCGATTCAAGGCGGTTCTGCATCGCACCAAAATCGCTTCTTACCTTTGATATGGTTGCAAGAGCATCATCAGTCATGGCGATCGTTGAAAGGCTTGTCTCAACAGAGTCGACCTTGGCGCCTGATATACCCACAATAGAATTGGACAAAGCAGGCCATTCCAACGTAATGACCTGTCCCTGAAGGGCTCCCGCCTGGATGTTAAGAAGCTTCTGCGGCGGATTGACCTTTACAGTCAAGTTCGTATCGTAAGATGTTCCGGCTGATCTGGAAGTCTTTGTAAAAGTTCTGGATGCCGCGCCGTCCGGAGTGACGGTTATCGTGTTACTCTGATTGCCGCTTCCGGCTGTATAGTTAAGACTGAGGGAAGCGCCGTTGCCGGAGAGAGTGGCAGAATTAAGAGCACTGTTATTCTCGGTCCTGTACGTGGTCGTACTTCCGTCGCTGTTAGTGATCGTTATATTCTGACTCGTTCCACCTGTTTTCAGGAACTTCGTGCCACTTGCGTTATTAGACATAATTTCCGTTCCGTCAGAATTCTTCGCGCTGTACTTATAGTGGTCATAGTCATAAGTCTTAACCGCGATATAGGCACTCCCGGTCTGTAAATACCGCTGCCCGGAACCGTCCCCGTTCGTAAGGGCATGATATGTATTTCCTGCAGTGTCTTTATCATGACTGGTATCGGTATCCATAACGTAAAGTGTATTATAGGCAGCTTCTTTATACCCGCCGCTTCCGTTTGATACGTAATTCTTTATTTCTCCTCCGCTCGTCTTCTCATATGTACTTGTTGTTGTACGGTTTACTACCGTATTGGTATTAAAGGTTATTTTTGCCTGACCAATGATCGATCCGTTCAGTTTTATACTCCGCAATACGGTATCCGTACCGGTGGTATCAGATATTTTTTGAGGGAGAGAAGTATCCGTCCAGTCAGCAGAAAGACCGGTATTGCTGACATACGAAGAAGTGCCTCCGAAACTCTGTATGGGGGATATCCAAGGTGCATTTTGGTTATATGTTGCACCGTCAGGAAGGTTATCCATTGGATTTCCGTCATTATCTACAAAAACTACTCCTGCGATATCGCCATATGTTACTATCTCCTGATCAAGCCAGGTATCAATACGCTTTGCATAAGCTGCCGACAACTCTCGCCGCCATTCATGATCCGTGACAGTCTCGTCTTTTACCATAGTCCTGTCAACGTTAATGCTCATGGCAGTAGAGGATCCTGTAGAGCCAAAATCCCTGTTAAGTTTATCCCTCTGGAAGTTGAAATTGTTGAATCCGCTATAACCTGTCACGGTCGCACCGTCGTTTGATGTTACCGAAGAAATTGGTGCACTGACATAAGGATCTCCGGAAAGATTCTGTGTAAGGCCGCTTATTGCCTGGCTCTTATTGACTTCGCTCGTAGGGAAACTGAATGTAAAAGTCATCCCATCCGTAAGTCCACTTCCGCTTGCGCTGTCTGTATACTTGTAAACAGCCGTACTGTCAAGAGTCACGGGATTGGAACCTTCATTTTCCGTACCCCAGTCAGAAATAGGAAATGACTCTCCACCGTTCTGATTGGTGAAGCTGCTCCAGTTTGTCTTCGTATGAGTAAGACCGTCATTTCCGTTCGTCTGCACAAGCCCTACGCTCGTTTCGTCCGCTTTGATCTGATATGACCAATATGCGATATCATTCTTGTTACTGTTGGTAACATTTATCTTCATCGAATCGGCTGTCGAGGACACGGCACTTTTCGGAGTTCCGCCTATGGATATGGCATCCCAGCTGTTGACCGTGATCCCGTCACCATTGAGTTTGCTTATGATACTTGAGAGCTCGTCACCATCCTCGGCTTCAAACGAAAGGTTCATGCCGTGAAACGACCATGAATAGGTATTACCGTTCTGTTGGATCGAACCGTTCCACGTTCCCGCCCGAAGATTATTGATGTTTATCCCGTTATCATCCGCCTCCATGACGTAGACGCGGTGAATGTTCTCACGGTTATCTCCGGCATTTATCTTAAGTCGTATGAGTTCATCCGGATTTGCGGGATCCTTGATATCCTTTACCCAGTCGGTATTTCCCGCAACAGCCGGTGCGCCGAGCTCATCCCACGTATACCTCTTATGATTGATCAGAACCCCTGCGGGAGTGCTTCCGTTAGGGCCGTTGAACAGTTCATAATCATTGGGCATAGTTGTAATGTCCGGAATATAGGGTGCCTTGAAGATGGCAAGGGTATTAAACTCCGTGGAGTTGTATATTCTTGTCATCTCTTTCTTGATCTGCTGAACCTCAGAGTCGATGGCCGCTCTGTCCTCAACCGTATTCGTTCCGTTGGCTGATTTTACGGCAAGTTCCGTGATCCTGTGTAGCATGTCGTGGATCTCATTAAGCGCGCCTTCTCCAACCTGAAGGAAACTGATCCCGTCCTGGATATTCTCAGACGCCTTATCAAGACCACGAACGAGCGAACGCATCTTTTCGGATATGGTAAGACCGGCCGCATCATCCGCAGCACGGTTGATGCGATAGCCGGAAGAAAGCTTTTCGGTTGTCTTGGCTCTCTGGCCCGTAATGACCTTCAGTTCACGCTGCGTGAACATCGATGCCAGATTATGCTGTATGACCATAAACAATTAACCTCTGATCATATTATCGGATAAAATAAGGAAATAATTAAGTCGGGGACGGAAGGACCGTCCCCGTGGTGTCTTATCAATATCCTGTTATCGTGTCAGAACTCGGGAGCAGAGATCTCATCCGGAACAGAGATCTCGTCCGGAACAGAGATCGAATCAGGAGCAGCGATCTCATCTGCGGCATACACAGTAGATACTTGAGCATCGCTTACTTTAAAGTTAACGGTAAAGGTCTTATTGGAACCGTCAAGAGCCGTGAATATGAACTTGTATGATCCTGCCTTGCCCGGAGTAAACCCTTGGATGCCGTAATTTCCGTAGATCGGATTCGTTACCGACGGACCTTTTACACTTATCACATACTGCCCGTTATTGTTGCTGTAGTCCCAGGCACTGAAATCTTTTGATGATTTTTTCAAGAAACCGCACGGACCGATCAATCCCAACGAGCTCAGGCTGGGCATATTCTGATCTGAGTATCCGTAACAACCTCCGACAACATATTTACTTCCATCCAAAGCAGACAAGCTGTTAACCGAGTTATAGTATTTTGCTCCTTTTGATGATTTCTGCGCATAACCCATGTAAACTATCTTACCGTTCTTTCCTCCCCATATCCTTAAGGATCTGCTTGCTGTATTTCCATTTTCATCCTCAGCTGTAACAGTAACGTTAAAATCCGCACCGTCCTTTGGGATCGTAACCTTACCGCTCTTATTCACATATTGGCCGCTCCATGTATATTTCACCTTACCGCTGACCGCACTGTCAGACGCTCCGATGGCAGCAGCCTTCAGATTCAGTGACGCTCCCTTTGCCATCTGTATATGCTCGCCTCTTATAGGTACTCCGGCATACGTTATATCAACACCCTTCAGCGGTGATACTACGTTAAGGTTCACTTTCTGCGAATAGTTGGAGCCGTCAGTCGCAGTGACAATAACAGTCACTTTACCTGGCTTTTCGGCTACGACTGTACAAGCCTTATAATTAGGAGTCGCAGAATCACTTCTTCCTCGACTTGTTTCTGAATTTTTAAACCTTGCTCCACCCTTTCCGGTGATTTCAAGCTTATAAGTTTTTTCGGTATCACCGCTGCCGTTATCCATGTAAATATCAACGCTGTGGTCTGATGCGTCTGCGTCAGTTGAAATAGTCGCTGTAACCGGACTAAGGGTAAAATGCGAAGTTTGCTCATCTGCAGGTATTACTATGACAGTGGCACGAGTCACATATCCGGCGCAGTATGCAGCCACCTGGGCTGTTGAACCAACCTCAGCTTTTTTATTTACCTTGACCACACCTGCCTTTGTGACAGTTATCATCCCTTCTGAAGTATCGTTTTCTATCTTATAGGTCAGCTTATTCTTTTTGGTATCAAGCGATGTAGAGGTGTTAAGCGCCACGCTCTTTCCCTGCTTGACTTTGAATCTGGATCCCATGAAGAGATACAGGAAGTCCTCACCATCTTTCTCTCCTCCGCCACTGTTGCAATCTACGCTTTCTTCCACATCAAATAATTCAATGCTGTTATCAGCTTCGCTATCCTCTTTGGTCACAACAGCCTCGTCCAACGCTGACTCATCTGCGGGATCCTCTTCGGTTACGACGATCTCATCCGTTACCGACTCATCTGCGAAATCTTCCGGAACCGATACATCCACCGTCTCCTCTGTTCCTTCTGCGATCTCGGCTGCATAAATATATCCTGCAGGCTGGATAACAGCCAGCGCACCTGCCAACAAGACAGACAATAATACTCTTCGTGTTCTCTTATTCTTCATACCTTATGACCACTCCTTTCCTGGCGAACAATTTTCGTTCCCGGTTCTGTCACAAATATGTATTAATTGTAACAGTTTTTTAAGTTCAAACAAAGGGATGACAACATTCTGTCAATGATTAAAAGTTGTCACTCTGTTTTGATATTATATCGGGAAATTCTATATCACATAATCACTCGCTATGGTATGATATGTTACGATCGATGCGATCAAGCCACAAACGCACTTAAAGGAGAGATAAAATGCTTACGTTAGCCATATTGCCAAGCCTCATACTGTTTTATATCGTCTGGAAAGGTGACAGATATGAAAAAGAGCCCCCGAAGCTTCTCTGGAAGCTGTTTGGTTTCGGAGCTCTTACCACGGTAAGCGCGGCACTTATCGAAGTCCTGTTTGAAAATGTGATACTCGCATCGATGGACCAACAGGGAATGCTGTTCCTTCTGATCGACAACTTCCTGATAGTTGCTCTTTCCGAGGAAGCCGGCAAATACTTCGTCCTGAAAAAGATCACGTGGAAGCATCCCGCGTTCAACTACACGTTTGATGCAGTTGTATATGCGGTAGCCGTATCGCTGGGATTTGCAACTCTTGAGAACATTCTGTATATTGCCGAAAGTGGCATAGGCGTTGCGATCATCCGCGCGCTGTTCAGCGTACCCGGACATGTGATAGACGCTATCTACATGGGTTATTATTTCGGAACCGCCAAGTACGCCGAAGCATATAACGATATGAAGATGAGAGATAAAAATCTCAAGCGCGCATTTTATGTCCCGGTACTAATACACGGATTCTATGATTTTTGCCTGAGCACGGAGCACTGGGCTTTCATTCTGATCTTCTTTGTGTTCGAGATCATCATCACGATCATCACGGCCAGGAAGTTCATCCGGCTCTCAAGGGTCGAAGCTACCATCCCGCAGGAGCCGTCATGAAACAGAATCTTTCGGCAACGAAAAGGTATCACCCAATAAACCTTCCGTCACATCAAGCAATTCTCTCTGTTCTATCGGCTTGCTTATATATTCGGCAAAGCCTTCTTCCATATAGGACGAACGCATTCCGACGATCGCATTTGCCGTGAGAACAACGACCGGCGTGTCATGATTGATGTTGTCCTTATCTTCCCTTATCCGGTGAAATGCCTCGACCCCGTCCATCTCCGGCATCAGATGATCCATGAATATGATGTCATAACGGGTCTTCTTCGTCATCTCGATACCCTCGGCCCCCGAATATGCGCAGTCGATCGTTATCTCTGTGCCGCGGAGAAGCCCCTTGAACACCAGAACATTCATCTTCACATCATCGATCACGAGTACCTTTCTGCCCGGAGCCCTGAAAGTGGTTTTGCTGTCCTTGGAAACGTTCACATTATCCTTCAGCCTTGCTGTAAAATCACGCATGCGCCGCTTGCCGGTAACCTTTTGTGGTATCCTGACGGTAAACACCGATCCTTTTCCGTATTGGCTCTTCACATCGATCGTACCCTGCATCATGTTCACGAGCTGCTTCGTAATATTAAGACCCAGTCCGGTCCCTTCGATATGTCTGTTCCTGCTCTCTTCGAGCCTTGAAAAGCTCTTGAAGAGATTCCCCATATCTTCCTCCTTAATGCCGATCCCGGTATCCTCAACGGATATCTCAAGCATCCCGTGATTTTCGGCATAGCCCAGCTTTACCCTGACCGATCCCTCTTTGGTATATTTGATACCGTTTGATATGAGATTGTTCATGATCTGCCGTATCCTGACTTCATCGCCAAAGTATCCGTCCGGCATATCAGGGTCGTTCTCGAATATAAGATCCAGCCCCTTTTCCGTCGCACGCATCCGGTTCATCTGATAACAGTCATTCATGATCGAGAAGAGATCGTAGTTATCGGGTATGATCTCCATCCTTCCGGATTCGATCTTTGACAGATCGAGTATGTCATTGATTATCGACAGAAGACCGTTACCGGCTATACGTATGTTCTCGGCATACTCTATCACCTGCGGATCACCCGAATCCTTCAGTATCATCGTGTTCATTCCGAGTATTCCGTTTATCGGCGTCCTGATCTCATGAGACATGCTCGCCAGAAAATCACTTTTCGCACGATTGGCGATAGTCGCCTCTTCCCTGGCTATCTCAAGTTCCTTCATCGTCTTCATGAGTTTGCGGTAGTCGGGAGTCTCAAGAGCAAACAGCATGATAAGTGCGGAAAATGCTTCGCCGAACGCGATGAGCAGTATATTTCCCACTATCATCTGTATAACCGTAAATATAGTCGGAAGGAAAAGAAACAGAATAATGATCCTGGATATGGCAGCCGGCCTGTCGACACGGTTGGTAATGACAACATAAAGCATATGGAACACAACAGCCAACGACAGGATATATGAAATATAGTATATCCTGCCGTGTATATATACCCCGTTTTCAAAGCGGAACATCCAGCCCGTGAAAACATTAAGGGATGCGAATGCAACAAGCATATACAGGAGTATCCTGTTGATGAGCACCGACTTCGCGGATGCGCTCGGGTAGTAATTAAGGATGGTCCTCATCGCCACCGCAACGCAGAATATCGATGAAAACTGGTAAAGCGAGTTAAGTAAGACATTGAGCGTATCCGGGATCATGTAACCGTAACAGATCGTGTATGCGGTTATCACATCGATGACGGCACTGACGATCACGGAATACACGTATCTTCTCACAAGTTTATGACCGGGTGTATCCGTATAAAGAACGGTTTTCATCCCGACCTCGATAACTGTGAGTACAAGTATGGCGGCTATATCAAACGAAATGTTGTAATACATAACGTCAGTATATCACAGTTCAAGCGGACGGTCTTCATACAATTAGATTCTCTTGCTTGAAATCATCTTCACATTATTGCTATAATTCTCAGAAACTTGATCAAAGGAGAATTTTATGGCTGTAGAAGACGGACAATGGATAATGCGCGGACTTGATTGGAATGATCCGTATCGCATCAGAAGCTGGCAGGAGCTGGTGAACTGGATAAATGAGGTCGGATTCCTTCCGCTGTTTGCCAATGAGATCGAAGGGTTCTCGGCCGAAGAGCATGTATCACCCGACTTCTGGTGGACAGGTATCAGGGAAGAGGATCCGTGGGAGTGGCGCGAGATCATTGCTGCAAGTCATCAGGTTGCATATGGCAAATTCTTTTGCCAAAAAGCCGGGTTCATCAGTCTTGAGTGGCTGCCTTATTTTGTAAACTACAGACGCGGCGGATATGATTTTGACTCTCGCTGGGAAGACGGGCTGGCAAACCGCAGGGAAAAGCTCATCATGGATATGCTTACGGGAACAGACGATGACGGAGATATGACATTTCCGGATGATCAGATACTCTCCACGCAGCTTAAAAAGAAGGCCGGCTTCGGTAAAGGCGGAGAAAAGAATTTCCCGGGCATAATCACCGGACTTCAGATGCAGACTTATCTGGTGATAAGTGATTTTCACCGAAGGGTCAATAAACGGGGTGAGGAATACGGAATGCCCGTGTCAGTTCTCCTGCCGCCTGAGGCAATATGGGGATACGAAAGGGTTACATCTGCCTACACAGAGCCGCCTGAAAAGTCAAGGCAGCGTATAACCGACAGGATAAGGGAAGTGTTTCCTAATGCAGCGGATGACGCTGTTGAAAGACTTTAAAACTGTTGCAGTCCGATAACCATAAATGATAGTATTATCTCATGAATGAATTTGACGAGCGATACAGCACGGCAGAAGATGCGATATTTGATGCGTTTTTTGCGCTTTTAAAAGAAAAGGATTTTGACAGGATAACCGTTGCCGACGTTGCAAAAAAGGCAGGGGTTGTGCGAAGCACATTCTATAACCATTACGAAAATGTCCCGGCCCTTGTTGAAGCGGCCGAAGACAGGACTATCCGTGACATTTTCAGGATGATGGAAAGCTTTCATCCGAAGGATGACAAATCAATGTGTACTTCGTATTATCTCGCGATCTGCAACTACACCCGGAAGAACCCGTTTGTGGCAAACCTTCTCAAGAGCCCCCGCGGAGATGCATTCTTTGAGAAGGCCATAACGATGTTTCACGAGTATGTCACTAATCTTACATCCACATCAGCCGACCGCAAAGTCTCCGAAGAGACCTTCTCCTATCTTATCGCAGGTATGATAGGCACAACGATCGGCATTCTTCACAAGTGGATATCGGATGATTTCTCGGAATCTCCCGAAAAGATAGCAGATGTTCTGACTCATATATTCCTGGCAGGATTCCTGCCATATCTGTAATGGGCCCCTCCTATCTTCTTCCCATCTTCGATGGCCCCTCCTATCTGCCTATGCAGGAATATCTTCAATCGCTTTAGCTCTTACGATCTTGGATGTCGCATTCTTGATGAACGGATTGTTCCTTACTACGACTTTCGTGATCCTTCTGTATGTAGGCTGATTGATGTTATATTCATCTATGAAGTTTTGGATCGATGCGCGAACCGCTTCATCATCCATTCCCTTCGCTTCCGCCAGTTCCTTTTCGGGATATACCCTCGCCGTAAGACCGTTATCCTCACCGGTGATCACGACTTCCGAAATGAGCGGTGACAATGCGATCTTGTTCTCTATTTCCTCAGGCGAGATGTTCTCACCGTTTGACAGGATGATCAGATTCTTGACACGACCGTTTATGAACAGATACCCATCCTCATCGATGTATCCCTTATCACCGGTATGAAGCCATCCGTCCTTAAGCGTCTCTTCGGTCTCTTCCGGCATCTTGTAATACCCCTTCATCACGCTGCTTCCCCTGACGAGTATCTCATCATTCTCAAACTTTATCTCTACATTGGGCAGAGGCTTTCCGATCGAGCCGGCTTTATGATCATCCGGAGTGTTCGATGTTATGACAGGTGAGCACTCGCTCATACCGTATCCTTCCAGAACGTCAACACCATACTCCTCAAACTTGTCGATATAGAACGGATCAAGGTGTGCACCTCCGGTAAAGATTATGCGAAGGTTTCCGCCAAACACGTTCTGTGCCAGCGCCTTTGCGGGGATCGAAGGATCCGCTGTCGCAAGTCTTTTGTATATCGTCTCTATCATCAGCGGAACCATGAGCATGACCTCGGGTTTGAAGATGCTCATGTTCCTGACCATGTGAAGGAACGAATCATTGATACATATGACTGCTCCGAGTGAAAATCCCTTGAGCCAGTCCATGACAAGGCAGAAAGCATGATGTATCGGGAGCACACTCATCAGAACACATCCGGGATCCACGGTGTACTGAACCGATTCAACATTTGTTGCGAGGTTCTTCTGGGTGAGCATGACACCTTTGCTCTTTCCTGTAGTTCCCGATGTGAAAATGATCGTCGCAAGATCGTCTTCGCCGCTTGCATCCACATCCGCCGTGTTTTCTCCGGACGCTTTGAGCTGCCCCAGACACTGTGCCTCATCCTCATCCGCAAGGATCCATATCTTCTTTATGTTCTTGCATGCGATGCTTACAACTTCGGAAAATGCCCTGAGCTTCGGGCTTAAGAAAAGTGCCTGCGCATCCGAACGATTCAACAGATCGACAAGATCTTCCGCCGGAAGGTTTGCATCAAGCGGAACTGCAACATTATCACCTGTTGTTATCCCCAGGTAACTCTCGATCCAGTATACGGAACTTGTTCCGATAAGAGCGATATGCTTTTTTGAAAATCCTTCTTTCGCAAGGCCCTTTCTTATCGCGGTAACAGCCTCGTTAAGCTCATCGTAGCTGATCTCGGCAACTTCCTTCTTATCAAGCCAGCGTACGGCAGCCAGCCCTTTATAATCATTTCCGCATTTATCCCATAATGTTCTTATATTTTTCATCTTATGCAGCCTCCAATCCGTTAAGGAGTTCAAGCGCTTCCCCTATGGTAAACACTTTAAGAACGCTCTCTTCTTCAAGTTCAACATCAAATGTATCTTCGAGTTCTCCCAAAAATGACATAAAATCAAGTGATGAGAATCCCAGATCCTCCCGAAACTTCATATCATTCGTCATGTCCTGAGGACTTACCTCGCAATACTGTGCAACGATCTTTTTAAACTCTGCTTCTTTGTTCATTGTTTTATCTCCTTTTCTTTTTGGTTTCGTTATCTATACTTCATCCATGATCTGTCCGATCGTTTTTTCCGGATCGAATATCCCCGTAAAGAGGATACGCATCATGTAATAATAGAGAAGTTCCATATCCTTTTCGGTAAGACTTGCCACCTGGTAGTGATACGAGAAGTTCATCCCGCCGTCTTCGGTGTGAGATACCGTAAGGTACATCTTCTTTGTGGCCGCTCCGTTTGCAAACCACTTTGAATGCTGTTTGATATCTTTAAGGAACGGATTTTCCATCTTGACCGGCATCGGCTGGTAAGTCAGATAGCAGCTTTCGTATCTCGTACCATCCGGTGTCTTATATCTTTTTTTCATCTCTTCCCTGATCAGCGCAGGATCGTAATTGCTGTGCATGTATATTCTGTTCTGCACACTCTGTATCTCATATGCCGCCGCCAGAAATTCGGTCTCCGGTGATATCACCGTCCGGCACGGGAACATGATCGTCCGGCTTCCTCCTGAAGTCCATTCGTCATGAGTAGATCTTCTCGATATGAAATTCTCGATCGTTATGTCTTCCTGACCGTTATTGACTTTCGACAGATAAGTACGCATTCCGAGAAGCAGCAGGTTTGTCATAGAGAGCTGATGGTTCATGCAAAAATCCATGAGACCCTTCGCTGCCTGCGGCTCGAGCACGTAATCTTTAACCGCGACCATGAGTTCCTTCTTTTCAAAATCAGCTGAACGAAGTGATTTTCTCCTGTGTTTCTTTTTGGATGCTTCAAGTACCGACGGGCCCTGGATGTCCGAGTAAAGCGGCTCACCGAGTGCATCAAGCTGATCGTCCCAGAACTTTTTGTCTTTTGCGAATCTCTTCTCGTTCGAAGCTTTCGCTATATCGGATTCGAGCACGCTTTCAAAATCAGCAAGATCAGCAGGATACTCCGAACCGAATCTGTAGTGTGTGTACAGTGACATGATGTCGTTGATCATAACCACGATACCGCAACTGTCGATCAGCCTGTGATCCATGTGAACGAAAAATCCGTTATACCCTTCGGGAAGTTTTACCATCATGAACTCGAACATCGGGATATCATCGCCGTCAAATGTCTCATATGCTTTCTTCTGCATGATCTCATCAGCCTGCGCAAGCGTTAAGTTCGTCATATCCTTAAGCGGGATATCGCGGCTGTCAGACGGTGCCAGATACTGCATGATCTTTCCGTCCTTATCAGGCGACGTAAATCGCAGTCTGAGACATCCGTATCTCTTGATCTCGAGCTGGATACATTTCTTCAGCAGTCCGAAATCAAGCGGTGCCTTCAGTGATGCAACAACGCTCACTCCGGAAACCTGCTGTGTTCCATACTGCCTTATCCATTCGTAATGCATGTTCTGTGCTGCCACAAGCGGGTATGTTTTTTTCATTGCGTACCTCCGTTTTGTTTTAAACAAGCAGCACGGTATCACAACTTTTTAAGCCTGACTACCCCCTGTAAGACTTAATGGACACATTGGATAAAATTGACCGAAACATATCGGACAGATGTGAAAAAAGTGTTTGATAAAATGAATTTATGAAAAGAATTCGAGTAACTTTTTACGGTACAGTTCTTCGTCAACATATGCGCTGCAAAGATGCCTTGCTCCTTCGATGATGACAAGCTCTTTTTGTGCGCGGCAGCGTTCAAAATTTCTAACCGAGTTCTTGGGATTTACAAATGTATCATGACTTCCGTGAAAGAAGAGCACGGGTAAACTGTTTACTGCAAGAGCATCTTCAGTATCCGCATCAGACATCTTAAAGTGCGCAAGGACCCTGCAGAACAGATCGACACGCATAAGAAGAAGTTCGATGAAATGAAGGTGGAACCATTCCTTTGCGATATCTCGAAGCTGCTGCTTCATGGAAGAAAAACCGCAGTCACATATAAGCCCTTTTACCCTTCCGGGAAGTCCGTGCCCGGACGCCATAAGTATCGCAGCGGCGCCCATCGATTCTCCGTACAGGTATATCGGAAGACTGTGGTTATCCTCGCCCGCGAGCATCATCGTCCAATCGAGAATATCCCACTGTTCCTTGGCACCGAAGGTGATATACTTTCCTTCGCTCTTACCGCAGCATCTCTGATCCACGAACAGAAGATCGCAGTCATTTTCATGGAGGAACTTCGCGGTATTTGCAAAATCCCCGAATCCGCTTCCTCTGTATCCGTGGCTCAGAAGAACGATACGTTTTGCGTTTTGGCATCGAAGATAATACGCATGAAGGCACAGTCCGTCGCGGCTTGTGATGTAACGGTCTTCCATGTCCTGCGCCATACACCAGGCCTTGCCGTCTTCATATTTTTGTTCGTATCCGTTGCGCGGATGGTTTATCTTCGGGTGCTTAAGACTTATCCATTTGCTCCCACCGCTCTTATATCCCTTTTTCCCTTCGACGAGCAGCTTAAAAAACGGATAACCGAGTGAGGTAAATACTCCGAATATCGTACACATCGATATGATGATACCTTTTTTCTTCACCTCATCTTCTCCTGTCGCGAGTCATGTAATACTGTATCCAAGTATACCACATTCATCAAATAAAACCTAATTCATCGTTTCCACTTGCCTTCAACAAGTGCACCCATATAATCTCCGTTTCTGCTCACTATCTTGAAGGTTACGTTTTTCGCACCTGAGTACGCACCGATTCCGCGAAGCGTAACCTTGGCATTACCGGAATTGGTATTGTTGGTATATTTTTCTACAACAAAATCAACTCCGGGCACAAGATAAACCGGTGCATTCTTCTTGCCGGTGTACAACAATTTGCCAAGCTCCTCGTCGCTTATGACAACTGCTTTTCCGGTATAGACCTTGTTGCTTATCTTGTTTACTTTCACTTTTGTCAGCTTTACGGAAGAACTGATATATCTGTATCTTATTTTCGTACTTCCGGTATAGTTTCCGTTTCCAATAATGCTGACAGTTACCCATCCGTCCTTATCCGGTCCCGAATAATCAGTGCCGATCTTATAATCCTTGCCGGATGAAAGCTTGGTCCCGTCAGATTCGGTGATCGTTACGGTCGGATTCTTGTATCCCTTCTTCGATTCTTCCTTATCCGTGACTAAGATCCGGGAAGACAATGCATCAATATCCTGCTTTTCTATTCCATAGTAAAGCTTCACACTTCCTTTAAAGTTGCCGGTTCCCTTGACAGTTATCACAGCGGTCTTGGACTTGGTCGCTTTCTTATTACCGCTGTAACTCAATGTATAATCAACGCCCTTTTTCAGGATATTGCCGTTATACCTTACCGTCACAGCCGGCTGCGCTCCGCTCTTTGAGTACATTACCGAGTCACTGTAGCTGTATGTAAAACCGTCTGCAGGTTTGAGTTCACAACCCTTTACGATGGTAAATGTAGCGCTCTTACTTCCCGCGTATCCTGCCTTATTACCTTCTACGGCGCAAAACTCGATCGTTGCTTTGCCGGGCTCCACATTGCTTATGACATCACCAACTTCATAATCAATGCCTTCCCTTAAGGTCGTACCGTCCAGTTTCAGTGTATAGCTACCTTTTTGTGGAACGACAGGTCCTCCTGTATAAACGTACTTCTTATACTTCATGGTAACACTTGCCTTGGAAAGAAGCAGCTTTTTATTCTCGGTTACCGTTACCTTTACAGACAATGTTCCGCTGTATTCGGGCGCGTTTGAGCTGATCTCGCAATAATACACTCCCTCACCGCCTACCCCTTCAACCGGCTTGCCGTCTTTACTGTAACTGTAATTAAAGCATTTCTTACCAACTTTCGAACCGGTCGATGTCCATACAACAGACGGTATCGGTTTTTGAATTTTCCCATTGGCACAAACAGCCATATCGAATGCGGTAAGGTCGCGTCCCAGCATTGCAGGCCCGACAGTAAATCCTACTGTCTCCTGTTTGGTATCCTTGTAATCACCCTTGAAGCTCAGTATTATCGTGGCGTTGCTTCCGACATCGACATTATCGGAATATCTGATGCCGTAATCCGTTCCCTGTGAAAGCTTTTTCAATCCATCATATACACTTATGGCGGGTTTTATTTCAGATCCGGTATAGGGATAGCTTTCACGCAGTCCGCTCACCCAGATCTTCGACTCAACGATGTTTACATCACTGTCTTTGACTATACGTTTTTCAACCTGTTGTCCGTTTATGATAACAGCGAGTTCATTGCTGCCGTCATCATTCTTCCGGGTCTGCTCATCAACTTCAAGTTTAAGTTCCTCATTCTGCAGATCCTCGATAAGGCCGGTGTGATCCTCACCATCATCTAACCTCGGAATACTTTCCGTGCGCGTATGTCCGCAGCGTGTGCAGATAAACATTCTCTCACCTTCCTTAAGTATCGTAGGTTCTTTTGTTACAACGCCGTCATCATAGGAATGATTATCCGGATCTATATCGGTAACTTCTCCTTTGTGAAGTAATTTGCCGCAATCCTTACAATATGTGTCGCCGCTGTAACCCTGCTCCGTACAGGTAGCCTTTACGACTCCTCTAAGTTCCGTATTCCTGTGCTCGCAGTCTGATGGTTCTTCATCCTTATAAACAGCTGTTACGGTCACATCTTCATCAGGCATGATAAAGCTTGTGGTAATTGCAGATGCATCTGCAAAGCTGACATTTCCGGTCCACGAATCAAACTCCTTGCCCTCAGGAGCATCATATGCGCTGATCCTTACCGTCGCTCCGGGTTCGTAATCACCGCTGCCTGTGCCGCTTTCAACAGTAACGTGATATTTCGTAACTACCGGATCAGGTCCGGGACCGGGACCGGGGCCCGGGCCGGGCGGTGTCGGTGCAACGTAATCGGGAACATTTACAGTTGCTGCCACTCCCGCTTCGCGGTTAGAAGTCTGCGCATAACGAACATAATAGTTTCCTGCGGCAAGTCCCGTGATCTGCGTTCCGGTACATGCCGTATATGACGAGCCTGTCGTACTGTATTCCATCTGCGCATTTACACCGGTGATCTTACCGTCGCTTCCTCCGGATGAAGTGGGTGCTGTTCCGGCAAGTCCGGTTGGAGCCGCAGGACCATCGCCCCTTCCTATGCTCCATGATATCGTCTTATCGGTAACGGAACCATCCGACCATTTACAATTCGCTGTATCCGTGAGCACAGCCGTAGCAGTGTAATTGTTTGCATCCGTTGCGCTGCCGTTCGTTACTGTGTATCCCGTTCCTGCCGCAACACCTGTCTGTTCAGACCCGGTGTATTTAAGGCCTGTAACAGCCGAAGGGATCGTTATCGATCTTGCGGCTATATTCAGAGTAAATTGCGAGCTGCCCGCAAGATACTGATCGGTTTCTGCTGCCGATACAGAAATGGTTGTGCTTCCGCTTCCCACTCCGATTATCGTTACTTCTCCATTTTCATCAACAGTTGCAACCGAAGTATCACTGCTGCTCCATGTAAGTGTTGTAACGGCCCCGCTCAGTGTATTGGTAAACGGATCATCTCCATATGTTTTGTTAACAACCGAATCGGCAAAGCTTAAGTTCTGTGCCGTCTTATTAGTCGACGTAAGGGTGA
This sequence comes from Lachnospiraceae bacterium, assembly GCA_017612555.1. Lineage (GTDB taxonomy): Bacteria > Bacillota > Clostridia > Lachnospirales > Lachnospiraceae > UBA2868. The sequence goes on from JAGAFR010000016.1 coordinate 28,775, forward strand.
CCGTGATGGAGTAGTCACTGTAGTTCGTTGCATCATTTACAGGAACCGTGACTGTGGCGGTCTGGTTTTCCGTAGCTTGGGCATTAAAAGAGAAACTAAGTGTATTTCCGGAAATGCTCGGATCACCATTCAATATACTGTTCGGATCTGATACGAACGCTGATGTTATCGTGCCAAAGCTTCCACCCGGAGCAAGACATGAACCAAGATCCACGGATCCCGATCCGTCAGGCATCGCCGCTCCTGATGCCGTTGTCACGGTCCAGGTTCCTTTACCGATCACAAAAGCAACAGGTGCTGTCGTTGCTCCGTTATAATTGTCTGTTGCGCCTATTGTTGCATACAGATAATATGTACCGGCGTTCAGCGAAGTGGATATCACTCCCGCAAATGCTGTTCCGCCCGAGCTGCTGTTTTCCGTATTGTAGTAGAAAGTCACTGCACCGTTGCCATCATTCCCACTTACAGAAGGAACAGATATAGTCCCACCGTATGTATATCCGGTCATCGTAACAGACGGACTTATACCTGCTTTTCCTACCGTTAAGGTCGCAACTGAACTTGCTGTATCAGCAGTTTCGTTATTATCGGTTCTTGTTGCGGTCACGACGCAGTAGTAATACTCCGTCGTACCTGCTGACTTTCCTGTCGGAACAGTATATGTTGCAGCAGTTGCTCCGGCTACTGCGCTTCCGCCGGTGTTAGAATCAGTCGTATTCTGATACCATTGATAACTAAGCGTATAGGTCGTACCGGAATCAGCCAAAGCTGTAACGCTCAGATTTCCGGATGTATACCCGTAAGTCAGGCTTAAATCCGCCGGCTGTGCGGATATAGTCGGTGCTACCGCAGGATCAACATCCCACTGTGCATACAGAGTCGTTGACTCTGCCTTATCCCACGAACGAGCGCTTGTACCGTCGCTGTCATAATACTTGTTTCCGCCTGTAGTCGCATCAAAGTACCCTTTAAAAATGCATCCGCTGCGTGTCGGCATAGTCGCCGCGGGCATTGCCTGTGCATAAGTAGCGGTTACGCTGTTGCTTCCGCCCGTACCGCTCTGTTTATCAAGTGTTACTTCATATGTTCCTGCGGTCCACTGCGCATATAATGTCGTTGCCGCTGTTTTATCCCAGGTATGCGCGCTTGAACCGTCGCTGTTATAATATTTTGTTCCGTTTGTTTCCGCATCAAAATATCCATCAAAGTTATATCCCGTGCGCGTCGGTAATGCCGTACTCGCCAATGCGGGCATAGCAGAACCGTAAGCAGCAGAAACAGAATCACTTCCGCCCGTTCCGCTCTTTTTATTAAATGTAACTGTGTAACTGTTCGCATTCCACTTAGCATAAAGCGTGATGCTATGTGCTATGGTGGAATTCCATCCGGTAAACGATGTCTGCAATAAGGCATCAGAATACCATCCATCAAAGGCATATCCATCCTTAACAGGATCGGAAGGTTTTGTAACAACCACATCTTCACTTATGATCATCTGGCTTGCCACATCTGAGCCGCCATTGGAGTTAAACGTAACGATGGGATATGAAAGTCCGCATGCTCCGATATGAGCAGTAACTCTTGTCCCTCCGTCGTAGTATGTTGCCACCTTTTTCGAAACATCGGGGGCTGTCAGAGACCCCATTGCGGTGACTGAGGTTCCATCGGTACTATATCCCATCTTTACATTAGACAAATCACTGTAATCAAAATACGTAGCCACTCCACCTGTTGATGCAGATCCACCATCCTTGATATAGTAGGAGTCAGCCGGCTCAAATACGGTACCGTCATCTGATGTCATTTCAAGAATGTTATTAGTAACAAAACCGGAACCTGATCTTGTATATGAACCATTTCCCATAAAGATACAATTTGCCGCATACGCAGTTCCATAATTCATATACACATAGTTTTGGGATTTTGACTTGGCTGTACAGTTTATCATGTATATTCTTGTAGCATTATTGTTCCCATACAGCAACGCGGTATTTGTGCTCACTCCGTCATCAAAGATACAGTTATTTGCGTAAAGTTTCGCCGCAGAATCACCGTTTCCGGGTGGCACTCCGATCGCATATGCACCTCCATACCTGGCAGCATTGTTATAAAAGGAACAAGCATCTAATACAACAACAGCGTTATTAGATGCACACAAAGCGCCTCCGAAATCGTTTGTTCCTCCATTGTTTTCGAACCGACATTTTTTTAGAACCGCATTTCCTCCTTTACAGTACAAGCCACAATATTTAATGTTCTGTATGGTGACATTCTCCATGGAAAGGATCCCGCCGTCACTCATAACTGCACTGGAGCTTCTGGACGCATTTGCACCATCAATGGTCAAATCCTTAAAAGAAACCTCGGCTTCACTCGGAATGGTGATAGTATTTCCGGTTGTCAGATCGATCGTATGTCCGTTTCCATCTATGGTCACACCATCAGCGGGAGAGTAGGAAGTCGTAGCAGTCAAGTCTGCTTCAAGTTTAAGAATAGTATTAGCCTTATTGTTTTCCGCGGACGTCAGCGTTGACCATTCGCTGACGTTTATTTCCGTTGCAGGAATGGTATAAGGTGCAGATGCGCCTATGACAGCTGAGTTTCGTTCTCCTCCCTCATAACAAGTTGTTACTCTCTTTGAAGATCCCGGCACCGTTGATGAGCCCAGTGCAGTGATCGTTGCACCGTTATCAGTGCTATATCCGATTTTTATATTATTGAGATCACTATAATCAAAGTATGTTGCCACACCACCGGAAGCAGCCGTACCGTTCTCCTTGGGTGTGATATACTTTCCATTAGCTGATGTGCTGAGACTCTGATTCAGCGTATTCTTCATGGTTGCTTTTTTGCTTGACGAATCCACTTCGTTAGTCTCAGTATTATTGTACATATACTTCCCATATATGCAGTGATATAGTCCCATATAGTTTGGACTTCCTGCGTACCTTTTAACGTCTGCTCCCGTTCCCGTATTACCAGTAAAAATACAATTAGCTGCATAAAGATAGCTACTACCACTATCATTAACAGTTTGTACCGCGGGCAGATTATCAGTACTGGTACCAAGTGCAACCGTACTGTTCATCATTCTCAACGTTCCATGATAAACTCCTATTCCGCTTGTAGGATAATTATTTCCCGATGTAGCAGAATTTCCTGTAAACACGCTGTTATTTACATATACCGAACTGTTCCCTCCCACATGAAGTGCGCCAGCAGGTGCATGATTAGCTGTACTATTGACAGAGTTATCAGTAAACGAACATCCATCCAAAATCATCGTACCGTAATTGGCCCATACACCACCTGCAAACCCGTTATTGTCAGTGCAAGAGTTACTATCAAACCAGCATCCTTTCAATACCGTTGTTCCGCTGCTTTTTAGTGCGCCTTTCGTTGCACCCGTAACCTTCAGATTTCTCAATGTTACGGTCTGTCCATTGGCGACTGTAAGTTGGTTAGCACCTCCCAGATCTATCGTCTTACTTCCGGTTTCCGGACCATAGATTTCTGTTGTTAGTTCGAGTGATGAAGGTATTACAATTGTCTTTGCCGGCGAGGATAATGCTGTCATCAGTTTATCAGCAGATGCCGATGTCAGTTTAACAACTTTATTTGTGATATCTGTAACTTGATAGTCATCCGTACTCTTTAACTCTGTCCATTGAGCATAAAGTGTCGTTGCAGTGGTGACAGAAACAGTTGCCCCATCTTCATATGGCGTTCCATTACCATCCGGTGAGGTATTCCACCGGTCAAAAGACGGCTTAACATCTGTTCCGATCAGTCCGTTCATTTTATTCAGCGGCGTAGCAACCCCTCTTGGAACTGTTTGCGAAGCCATTGATCCGGAACCACCATTTGCATCAAACGTTATTGTTACGGGATTTGTGATAGTCCATTTGGCATACAGAGTAAAGCTCTCTGTTACCGTAGTTCCAAAAGAATAAGCATTTTCAAAAGTCCCATTGTCAGTGTACCAACCACCAAATGTATACCCATCTCTTGATGGATCGGCCGGCTCCGTGGCAACTGTTACTGTTTCAGACATCATCTGGCTTGCTACTGAGCTTCCGCCATTAGAATTGAAATATACAGTCGGATAAGGCAATCCGCATGCACCTACAACCCCCGCCTGACGTGTTGCTCCACCAAAATACGTGGTAACTTCCTTATCCGACGATGGCGCATTAAGACTTCCCAGTTTTGTATTATTATTCCCATACCCCATATAAACGGTAAGCGTGGTTCCGGATAAAGTATAATCAAAGAATGTCTTTACCCCTTTATTGCCACTATAGGCCTCTCCGTCATTTTTCACCGGAACAAAATACCCGTACGGTCTTCCTGATATGCTGTTTAACACCTGCGGATTAGATGAATCATAGCTGTCAGCCGCATTGGAAGCTATAATATCTCCGTGTGACATATCAATATTTGAAGTGTTATTCAACTGCGCTACCGTTCCCTCTGTATCAAATGATTCGTATGCGGACACATTTTTCTTGTTATTTGCAAAAATAGTGTTCACACAATAAGTAGTGCTGTTATAAAGTGCACCGGAACTGTAATCGTTTTTTGTTGTACTGTTGTTTACAAATGAACAGTTCATAAGATAAAGAGTATTATAACAATAGCATATGGCGCCTCCTGCATAGCCATCTGAATGGTTATTCGCAAACACTGTATTGTTTGCATAAACGGTGCCATTATAAATTGCGCCGCCATACCCATCGTTTAAGGCAACATTATGGGATAACGAACAATCATCCAGCAGAAGGGTTCCACCTGTATTATTTACCGCTGCTCCACCGGCATTCGCATAACCGGATCCTCCGGAAGTGTTTTCCGAAAGATCACAGCTTACAAGGATAGCTTTTCCGGTGTTTTTAATACCATGTCCTTTTCCGGTAACGGAAACATGATTCATCTGTAATAATCCGCTATTATTAATCTTACTGCCGGATATATCATACCCGTCAACCGATTGGATTGTCATATTGCTAAGCGTTACAGATGCATTACTTGCAATACTTAAGGATGCTCCCGCCGGAAGAGTTATAGTACCACCGTTACCATCATATGTGCCGGCAGGGATAGTAACAGCTGATGATGCAGCTTCCAACTCTGCTTTAAGAGAATCAAAATCATTTGCGGTTACAGCCGCCTTCACTTCCACCACCGTTGCAGGCAGGCTTCCCATGACCATTACAGCCATCATAACAATGGTCATTATCACGCTTACTGCTCTTTTCGCTGACCTTTTTATCCTGTCATTACGCATAATATATCCTCCATATTGAACGTGATCCGATGAAGCTCCGGCTTCGTCCACAATTATCAGTATTATTATCGCGGCACAATCACTATATATTGTGGTTCGAGGTTATGTTAGCCTCTGTATGTAGTATCCGCTACTTATATTTAACGACAAAACAAGCCAAAATTGAACCTTGGACAACATTCGCTCATTGAAATATTTTTATCCGTCATCAAATAAGTGCTTTATAGATATCATGACAAAAAAAGCGTGACAGCAATCCTTTATCGATAGACTGCTGTCACACTATAGGCTTGACAAGTTACCGGAATCAAGTTCCGTGTGCATAAATAGAAAACTGTTTTTAGTCCTAAATGATAGACCTTACCGACATTTTTAAATGTAATGTTTCATATAGCACCACCTTCAGAAATAATAGCATAAAAAACCTACATCAGGTTTTAACCCAATGTAGGCTTATCTGTTCTTTCTTTAAGAATAGCGCCTCAACTAGTAAAAATCATCAACAATCGTAACCAGTTCGTGTATGGGATAATGTCGATAATTCTTCGTGACTAATCTTGCATTTAGGCATCTTGCCAAGTCAAAGAATTTTCGATCAGTTTCATCACCTCTCATTTGAACTTCATGCTGATTTGTTGGCAATGGCTCTATTATGTAGGAATTGAGACGTATCCAGGATAGAAACCAATCAACTTTCTCGTCCGGTAGCCCGAGATAATCTCGATGCAAAACATCCTCATACTCTTCTAAAATAGATGCTGATACACACAATTAGTATCTATTACTAGCAGCATATCGCTCTAACTTGACGGATTCAACAAAGCTGTCTATTTCCTCATCAGATAAATTCTTTTTCACCCCTTCACTTCGAAGTTCATTGAACATATCTAAAGGTGACATAGACATCTGATCTACAATTTGAACAATAATATTCATTTTTTCCGACGGAAGTGTTTCCATCTTTCGTATAGTTTCCTGAGGAACAACCATACCTATCATCCTCCATCACTCCACAAAAGTGTTCTTTATGCTTAAATTATAGCATTCTCGCACAAAACTAGCAACCAACGCCACCTGGTTATGAGAGAAAAATCAGCTCAGGGCTTTGGCAAATTCATCGATCTGACGATCGATATCTTCCGTGTGCTTTGCCTTCGGATCGATAAAGATCGCAGTATGTTCAAACGCTGTTTCGTTTACGCATTTTTCAAGCTTTGCAAGGGCCTTCTCGGCTCCGTTTCCGCTCTGACATGCAAATGCCGCAAATCTTTTTCCTTTAAGGCCTTCCCTGTTCTCCTCTATGAACGTGCGAAGCGGCGGTGTGAAGTTTGATGCCCATACGGGAAACCCGAATATGATCCTGTCAAATCTTGAAAAATCCACATTATAATCTTCAAGGTCGGGCTTTTCGGCCATGATCGCACTTTTTCCTCCCCAGAGAAACTTGGAGATACCTTTATCACTGTAAGGCTTGATCGGAACCAGCCGGCGGGAGTGCGCATCAAGCTTTTCCTTAAGCCTTTCGGCAACATATGCCGTATTACCTTCAAGCGAATAATATACGATCAGATCTGCCATTGTTTATGAGCCTCCCGTGTTTATACTATAACCCTGTCTCGTCCGCCCTGTTTGCCGTCGTACAGCTTGTCATCTGCCTCACGGATGAGATGGTTGATAGCAATACCGTCTCTCTTCTGTGCGGCACCGAATGTCATCGTTACCTTGTGTATCTGCCCGTTATATTCGACATCCTTGTCATGAAGAGCCTGACGTATCAGCATCAGGTTGTCATACGCCTCGTGGATATCGATATTGACGTATACGATCAGGAATTCTTCTCCGCCCCATCTGGCAACGAATCCCTCGCGTCTGTTCATGCTGTCGTTGAGAAGATGTGCGACCTCGCGGAGCACCACATCTCCGCACTCATGTCCGAATGTATCGTTGAAGTTCTTGAAATGGTCTATATCACCGATGGCAACGCAGTACTTAACGCCGCTGTCTTCAATCTCGTCTATCCTCTTTTCGGCGCTTCTCCTGTTAAACAGTCCCGTCAGAACATCACGCTCGATAAGGCGTCGCAGCGATATCTGGAGATTGCTCATGTTCCTTCCCATCTCTCCCAGTTCATCTTCTCTTTGTGCCACGCTCGCATCAAGCTTGGCGTCGAGTCTGTTTTCGGAAAGCTGCTTCATGAAATCAAGCATGTGCTTGACGACTATGACGAGCTTGTTCGCAAAGATCATTATGAAAAATGATGTGACGGCTATCGTACCGAACATGATCACAAGATTCTTAAGGACCGATCTGGTGATGCTCTCGGTCAGATCAGTGATAGGCTTTGCGACACCGATCATGCCGACACATTCAGTATTATCGGCTGACATGATCGGAGCATAATATCCGTAATAATCAACCGTGCCGATGGCTACATTGTCATAAAACATCGGCTGCTGTCCGTAGAAGACATCATCCACTATCCTGCCGCTCGCAACAGTCATGATCATACGGTTACCTTCCTCATCACGAAGCGTCGTGATAAGCCTGGTGTCATATGAAAAGATCGATATCTCCAGTCGGCTCCCGTCTTCGATCCCGTCTATAAGTTCGTATTCTCCGGTTATGACCGAATCACCTTTGTAGAGCTTTATCGCATCATCCTCTACGGTCACCTTGTATTCGCCCGGATACTTCACATCGTATGCTTTGAGAACCGCAAGTGCGACATTGCGGAGATTGTCTTCGGCTTCCGATGTCATCGCCATCCTGACTGATTCGGAGCACACGATCATCATGATGATGCTGCATATAATGAGCGGTACAAGCGTCATCATCATGAATTCAACGTAGAACGATCTGTTTCCTTTTTTTGCCACTCTGGCAAGCTTCATAACTGTCCTCCGCGCACGTCATATATCCTCACGCCGTCGGTAACTCTGTAATCTGCTTTCGCATCTTTTAATTTTACCACAAAATCATGTATATCGGAAAGCCTCGTCTTAAATGCCGTTCCTCCCCCCACAAGATCTGTGGAATGTGAGTCACTTCCTCCCGTAATGAACACCCCGAGTTCCTGCGCATATTCCAAGGCTTTTTCATTGAACCTGATATTTTCAGCCGGGGCGTAAGGCGCGGTATGCGCGGCATTTATCGCCTCCACTCCGTCTATATATTCGGGAAACAAACGTATCTCGCTGATATAGCATGCCTCTCTGAAAGGATGTGCATGCACCACGATACCGCCTCCGGAGTGTACTATATCAAACTGCTCGGCAACACATGCATCCCGAAGTTCGGGATGCTCATACATCCATTCGATATCAAGACCGTATATCAAAAACTCCGTACCTCTGTACCCTGCCTCATATCCGGGAAAGACCTGAAAATCATTCTTATCTCCCCACTTCCTGGCGGTGTAATAAGGTGCAAAGAATCCGTCCAGAAAATCATGCCATGACAGTTTCCTGTCTATCGCTGTATTACCACCCCAGTTATGATTGGTAAGTATCATCCCCGTATATCCGAACTTCTTATGTGCAGCTGCCATCTCTACCGCGGAGCTTACAGCACAAGCGCTCGATTCCTTTGAATGGACGTGTGTCTCATACAGATACGGATAACCGTCGATACCTGCAAAATGTCTCATCGTTAAAAAAGATCGTACGGAACTTCATACCTGATGCGAAATTCCGGCTCTTCCTCCATTACAAAATAGGCGTTGATATTCCAGTCATCATTTTCACCTTCATGATTTTCTCCGTCAGGACACGTTGCAAATATCCTGATGGGAATATCGCAGGAACCGGTTATGGGATGATCGAAAAATGCACTCATAAGGTCTATAGTGGTGGCCTGCGGCGACTTGTAAAACCATTTCCCGTTAAACTCTATCATAAGGCTTAAGTTCTCATGGCATATCATCTCGCAGAACTGCGGCATGCCGGTAAACGACAGCTGTATCTCTATCCCGTCCGCATCCTCGCTTCCGCCCCAGCGAAGCTTTGCCGGAAACGACACCTGTTGTCCGGTCTCAAATCCCGGTGAAAAATAAGGGTCCGATAACACCTTCAGATAGCCGTCCATGAGAGGCTGCCTGATACCGACAGTCGGTTCATTGGGGTTTTGTCTCTCAAGTCCCAGCCTTCCCCTGTCCCTGAACTGGTACATCGATATCCCGGCTATCGGTGCATTGTTTTTCTTCACAAGATCATAATATGCGAGCACCGGCTCCTGCTGCCTGAGCGGACCCGTCACGTCACCGTCCGCGTTCAGCTCGGCCTGGATAAAAGGTTTGCTGCCGAATCGCTTTGACAGCCTTTCGTATGTCTCTGCATAGCTGTTAAATACTTCCTCGACAGGGTCCCGGGTGAACTTTCCGGTTTCATCCGCGTTACCGTACGGCCAGCCGTAGTGAAGCGCCAGGTACTTATCCGCAGACCACACATCCGCGGCCATGTATGCCTTTGCAAACGTATCCTCAAGTTCGACCTTGCGCTGCCCGTTTTCATCCGTTTCGTCGCAGACAAGGCCTGCGCAGAAGACTGTTCTTACGTTCGGTGCTTCTGCCTTTATTATACCCGCAAAGCGCACAAAAAAATCAGCGATCTCATCATATGAGAATCGCCTGTTATGGGTAAACCAGTTCCCGTTGCATTCGTGGTTGATCCTAAGCATCACTCTTCCGAATGTCGACAGTTTCCTTGCGATGGCCCTAAGGCGGTCATCGTCAAGTGAACAGTCCATCGTAATGGTTAACATAACATCCTGCCCATGGCGCCTGATGTCTCTCATCTGCTCAAACTGCTCCCCGTCTTCACAAAATGGAAAGTAGTCATCGTACGGATAGTCCCACGCAAAGCTGACATCCATATCCGCACAGGCCTCTGAAATGCGCTTCGGCCACTCCTTGTCATTCGGATAATATGTATACATTATGTTAACCGCTCTGTGAGGACGCCCGAGTACGTTCAGGACGTATTCCTGACATACATATTCTCCTCTTTCACTCCCGTCTCCAAGGTCGAGAGCACATTGGGCGGGAAGGAGATGCACTTGTTTCACGGTATTTTCCACTTAGCATGTTCCTCCTATGAGATCAAACTATATCAAACAATGACAACTGATTCGACTCCGGCAGGTGCGACAGGAGTCCAAGCTCTACCATATGGTCTATGACGCTTCTTGATACGCGTGCACGCTGCTGAAAATCATCAAGCGACAGGAACTCTCCGTCCTTTGCGGCTTCCGCAACCTGATCCGCCGCCTTGTCTCCGAGTCCGTCAATACAGTCAAGACGCGGCATTATCTTGCCGTCCACTATGGTGCAATGGTGCGGCTTGGCCTTGAATATATCTATCGGCGTGAATTCATACCCGCGCGCATACATCTCTTCCGCGATCTTCAGATCCTTGAGAGTGTTTTCCTGTTTGGCAGTAAACTTGACTCCCTGATCCGAGGACAGCTTCCTGTACATCTTGATCTCTTCATCAAGAACGCCGCGCCCCAGACACATCGTCTCATATGAAAAAGCCGAAGCACGTATTGAAAAATATGCCGCATAATACTCAAGCGGGTAATTGATCTTGTAATAGGCGATACGCCATGCCATCATAACGTACGCCGCAGCGTGGGCTTTCGGGAACATGTACTTGATCTGCTCACACGACCATGCGTACCACTCGGGCACACCGTGATCGAGCATGTCCTGTTTCCACTCGGGCCATTCGGCGCACTTGCCCTTTGCAACGGTACCTTTTCTTACCTTCTCCATTATATTGAATGCGCGCGAGCTCTCAACCCCCATGTTGATCAGATATGTCATGATATCGTCTCTTGTACATATCGCAGTGGATATCGTAGCCTTTCCCTCGGCGATAACAGTCTGCGCATTGTTGAGCCACACATCGGTCCCGTGGGACAGGCCCGATATCCTGACCAGATCCGAGAATGCTTCCGGCTTCGTATCTATGAGCATCTGTATGACAAAATCCGTTCCAAATTCAGGTATTCCAAGACACCCTAACTGACAGCCACCAATATCTTCGGGCGTGATCCCAAGCGCCTCTGTCGACTTGAAGATGCTCATGACTTTCTGATCATCGAGCGCTACAGATGTCGGATCGGTTCCGGTCAGATCCTGCAGCATCCTTATCATCGTCGGATCATCGTGCCCGAGTATATCGAGCTTTAACAGATTGTGATCGATCGAATGATAATCAAAATGCGTTGTGACGATGTCCGTATCCATGTCATCAGCGGGATGCTGTATCGGGGTGAAAGTATCGATATCCTCGCCCTTCGGAAGAACGATGATACCACCCGGATGCTGTCCGGTCGTACGTCTTACACCGGTACATCCTTTTGACAGTCTGTCTATCTCGCACGGTCTCTTGTTCTCGTGCCGTTCCTCAAAATACTTCTTCACATAGCCGTAGGCTGTCTTGTCCGCGATAGTACCGATCGTGCCCGCACGAAAAGTCTGCCCTGTACCGAATATGACCTCCGTATACTTGTGGGCCCTCGACTGGTATTCTCCGGAAAAGTTAAGGTCTATATCAGGCTCTTTGTCTCCTTTGAATCCTAGGAAGGTCTCAAACGGGATGTCGAATCCGTCCTTTTTGAGCGCAGCTCCGCACACGGGACACGCTTTGTTCGGCATGTCGCACCCGGCTCTTCCTGCGTATGCTCTTACCTCATCCGATTCAAAATCACTGTAATGACAGCTGCTGCAATAATAGTGCGGAGGCAGCGGATTGACTTCGGTTATCCCGGCCATGGTCGCCACAAATGACGAGCCCACAGATCCTCGCGAGCCCACGAGATATCCGTCCTCATTTGATTTCCACACGAGCTTTTGCGCGATTATGTACATGACCGCAAATCCGTTTGATATGATGGAATGAAGCTCCTTATCAAGCCTGCTGCTCACCTGAGGCGGCAGGTCGTCTCCGTAGATCTGCCTTGCCTTTTTATAGCATATATCCGTAAGTGTCTTGTCCGAATCTTCAATGACGGGCGGGCACTTGTCCGGACGGACCGGCTCTATGTACTCTATCATATCCGCGATCTTGCGGGTATTTGTCACGACCACTTCATACGCTTTGTCAAATCCGAGATAATCGAACTCCGCCAGCATCTCCTCTGTTGTGCGAAGATAGAGCGGTGCCTGCATATCCGCATCCTTAAATCCTTTACCTGCCATAAGGACGCGTCTGTACACCTCATCCTCGGGATCGAGAAAATGAACATCACACGTTGCGACGACCGGCTTACCGAGCCTGTCACCGAGTTCTATTATCTTCCTGTTTATGTCCTCGAGATCCTTCTCGCTGTTAATATCCTCAAATCTGTCCTCTCTTATCATGAACTCATTGTTGCCGTTGGGCTGGATCTCAAGATAATCGTAGAACTTTGCTATCCTTACCAGTTCGTCCTCACTCTTTTTACCGATGATGGCCTGGTACAGTTCTCCCTGCTCGCAGGCAGAGCCGATGATGAGTCCCTCCCTGTGCTTTTCTATGAGGCTCTTCGGGATCCGGGCGTGCTTATGGAAAAACCTGATATGCGAAAGCGACACGAGCTTGTACAGATTGACCCGTCCGGTCTCATTGGCTGCAAGCAGTATTATATGGTTACTCGGCGACTTTCTTATCTTCTCATCGGAACTTGCGCTAAGGTCGTTAAGGCCCGACAGCGTCTCAACTCCCTTGTCCTTAAGTCTGCCCAACAGCTTCAGGAAGATGTGAGCGGTCGCCTCGGCATCATCCACCGCACGGTGGTGATTTTCAAGCGAGACCTTGAAGAACTTGCACAGATTATCAAGGCCGAACCTTGCGATCTCCGGAACCAGCAGCCTTGCCATTCCGAGTGTATCTACATAGCTGTACTCTCTCTTTATCCCTCCGGCTTCTTCCTTCGCTTCTATAAATCCCATGTCGAACGAGGCATTGTGCGCAACATATACCGCATTTCCCACAAAATCACGGAACTGCGCCAGTGCATCATTGATAAACGGCGCATCTTCCACCATCCTGTCGGTTATCCCGGTCAGTTTTTCTATCCTGTGAGGGATAGGCTCCTTTGGATTTACGAACGTCGAAAACCTGTCGGTTATCTTTCCCGCGCTTATCTTTACGGCACCTATCTCGATGATGTTGTTATCCGTCGGAGAAAATCCGGTCGTCTCGATATCGAACACGACGAACTCATCTTCCGTCGTATGCTCTCCGGGATTTACAACGACAGCCTTCGTGTCATCGACGACATAGCCTTCCATTCCGTATATGATCTTGATATCGTCTATCTTCTTGTCCCGGAGATGATGGAAGGCTTCCGTGAACGCCTGAACGACACCGTGATCGGTGACCGCGATCGCATCATGTCCCCATGATCTGGCACGGTCGATGATATCGGATACCGCAGACACCCCGTCCATATCGCTCATCTTCGTATGACAGTGAAGCTCCACACGCTTTACCGATTCGTTGTCATACCGCTTTGTCCTGAAATCCTCAGCTTTTCTGATACCGCCTATATAACCCAGTGACAGGTCGCCGGTCCTTGAATCGATCCCCGTCGAACCCTTTATGATGATAAAACAGTTCTCCTTAAGATACTCAAACAGTCTCTCCTGCTGGTCTTCCTTCGGGAATATCTTGACACTTATGGAATCCGTAAAATCGGTGATATCGAACAGTACCATCTTCTTGCCGGTCCTTGTATCCCTTATATCAAGGTTCATGACCTGACCTCTTACAACAACGGTTCCGATATCCCCGTCTATATCGCAGATACTTATGGGCTCTTCCGTAAAATCCCTTCCGAATATGACATCCGGATTGGCCGGCATCTTTCTCGAACGGTAATTGACTTTCTCGGTCGATGACGGTTTCGATGACGGTTTTGCAGCTGTCTCGGCGGCAGGCCTTACAGGTGTCTTCGGCTCCTGCTCCTGCTCTGTCTCCGCATCCTGCGCTTCTTCAGATCCTTCCCCGCCTTCGGTCTTCATTTCGACAAAATCATCCCGGTCTTCATCGGACGACTCACTGTAGATCCTCTTGATCTGCTCCTGCATCAGTTCCTTCGAATGCGCAAAGCTCTTCCGTGTTTCCTTTTCCTTAAACGAGACGGTCAATCTGAAATTCTTCCCGAACCTGATATTAACGGCATGCTCGATAAAATCAAGTATCTCCTCGGACATATCCCTTGCTATGACCCTGTCCTCAAGTATGAGTTCGATCGAATCTTCATCCGGGAATTTCCAATCGGCGTGAGCAAGAAGATCCACCCATGCCGGATTGATCCTTTCGGCCTCAGACATAAGGCTGCCCCGGTATTGCTTGATCAGTGAGGACGACGTATGAGTCGTGCCCGTGTATTTTTCATATATCCTGACCCTTACCGGCGAAGCCGAAAAATACTGGCGGCCTATCTCCTGCTCCATCGCATATATCCGGTCCTTCGGAACTATGTAGTCGCTTGTCAGATATATGTTGAGTTTATCGCGACGTGAAGAAGAGACCAACCTGGTCACTTTGGTCTCTTCAAGTAATTCTCTGTCATCATCGGATACTACGAGAGTGTTAAAAACATCAAAAAACTTCTTTTCCATTACATATTCCAGTTATCGAGTTCATATTTAAGGGCAGGCAGCAGTTCGCTCTCGGGGATCTTCCTTATGACTTCTCCCTTTTTGATAAGAAGCCCTTCCCCGTGACCTCCCGCGATGCCTATATCGGCTTCTCTTGCCTCACCGGGTCCGTTGACCACGCACCCCATGACAGCCACTTTTATATCAAGATCATAGCCTGCTGCCAGCTTCTCCACATCATTTGCCAGAGATATAAGGTCTATGTCGGTTCTGCCGCAGGTAGGGCAGGATACAACATCTATCCCTCCCTTGCGAAGTCCCAGCGTCTTCAGGATGAGCTTTGCGGTCACTACCTCTTCGACCGGGTCTCCGGAAAGCGATACCCTGACGGTATCCCCTATGCCTTTGTTCAGTATGATCCCGAGTCCCACCGATGACTTGATGTTCCCGCTGTGAAGCGTTCCCGATTCAGTAATGCCTACATGAAGCGGATACGGACATATCGGCGCGATCTCATCGTGTGCCTCGATCGACATCAGTACATTTGATGATTTTATGGATACAACTATATTGTCATACCCGCAGTCCTCGATCATATGTACCTTGTCCATCGCGGATTCAACGATCCCCTTTGCGGTTACGCTTCCGTATTTTTCCAGGATGTCCTTTTCAAGAGAACCGCTGTTGACGCCGACACGTATCGGGATACCGCGCTCCTTGGCGGCAGCTACGACTTCACTGAGCCGCTGCTTACCTCCGATGTTTCCGGGATTGATCCTGATCTTATCGGCACCGTTTTCTATGGCCGCTATTGCCATCTTGTAGTCAAAGTGAATATCAGCGACTATCGGGATGTCTATCTGCTTCCTGATCTGTGCTATGGCAGCTGCAGCCTCCGGAGTGGGTACCGTTGACCTTATGATGTCGCATCCGGCTGCCGTAAGAGCTCTTATCTGTCTGACGGTGGCTTCTGCATCCTCCGTTTTTGTATTTGTCATTGATTGGATCAGGATGGGATTTCCGCCTCCTATGACTTTGTTTCCTATCCTGATGACCTTGGTATTGTCCCTGAACATAATCTTAAGTTTACTTGGTCGCGAGCGAATAGTCAATCGCGCAAAACTCCCCTTGCAGCCAGTCCGAATGTGCCTGAAAGTACCGATATCAAGCCAACCGCAAGCCCTTTCGTATCCACATCATTTTTGTCATTTTCAACAATATTTGACGTGATATTTTTCTCTGTTTTGATGAAGTCAGCCTGCATGGGCCTGTACATGTAACAGCTCGTGTGAACCTCCGTATCGGTAACGTTTCCTGCAGGATCGTCGGCCGTTATCTCTATCTTATAATCCCCGTAGTCATCAACAACTATATGCGCCGTATTATCACGGTCTATCGCGATGTTCCTGCCGTTGAACTTAACGCTCTTCAGACGGTCGCATTCTTCGGAAAGGCTTACATCTATCATGCTGCCTTTTTTAACGTTTCCGTTCCTGTCAAAACCGGACAGCACTATCTGAGGCGACGTATGATCCACGATAAAAGCTGCGTTCTCTTCCGAAGCATTACCGGCTTCATCCTCTGCAAGGATCGTGAGAACGTACTTGCCTTCCTCAACTATAACGTCATTATCCCCTATCGGTGTATCATCCAGATATGCCTTCGCGCTGACCGGCAGACGGTCCTTCACAAGCTGCGACAGCTTCCCCGGCAGCGTAAACGATCTGAAATACCCGTTATTGACTTCCGACAAAGACGAGATCACGGGAGGCGTCCTGTCCACTGTAAAGCTTATGGAAGAAGATGATGAATTGCCGGTCCTGTCAGCCGCGGTACACGTAAGCCTGTACTCTCCCTCACCGGAGGGTGTGATATCAACATGATCGCTGGCAGATCTCATCACCTGATCGCTCCTTTTTTCCGTAACATACCCGGAACTCTCCTTTTTCTCAAGGATGGCTGACATAACGGTGGAACCGTAGAACAGCTCGCCGGCGCCGAACCTGAGCGTTGGCTTTTCGTTTGTGACTTCTCCGTCGCCAAGCCCGCTCACCGATATCTGCGGTGCTGTCTGATCTATACGGAAATTTCGCACGCAGGAGCCGGTATTGCCGGCCCGGTCGGTTGCACTTACTTCGATGCTGTAGTCACCGTCTGAATTTATGTCAACCGTTCTGATATCATGATCAGCCTCTGTTGTATATCCATTTACCGGTATTGATTCGGTAGTCCCGAGAGTTGTTTTATATAGTTTTATGTTAACCTCTGCGGCTCCGCCGCCCTCCTCGGCTACGTCTATGGATATCTTTGCAGCCGACTTTAAGTCAACTCCTTCCGCAACTCCTTCCACGCGCACAGCCGGCGGCGTGGTGTCGATCGCAAATCTTATGATCTGCCTTTCGGATCTGTTCCCGGCGCTGTCCGTTGCCACGGCTTCGATCGTGTATATACCGTCTTCATCAAGGTTTAAGCGTGTATCCTTTGGAGCGTTTGTCGCATCCGTAGTTATGAGCTCATCCCTTGTCTGCCTTCTGATCCGGTAGTCTATGTACACTTCGGAATCAGGATCCGTTGCATGAAGCATTAGTTCCTGCGGATCACTGTAGTATCTGCCGCTTTCGATGCCGCTGATCTCAAGCTCGGGTGTGCTTGGATCCAGCATGTACTCATAGCATATGCTTGTGCTGTTTCCCGCAAGATCAAAGCATTCTATGTCTATCCTGTCATTATCCTTCCCACGGTCTTTAAGCTCCACCTCAAGCTCATATTCTTTCAGTACCTCATCATCCCTTCGGAGTATCTCTCCGATCGTCTTGCCCCCGCTCCTTGTGACGATGCGCTTTATCCCGCTGAGGTCATCGCTTATGCGAAAATGGACATTTCTCTCTTTTGTGATCCATCCGGATATTTCATCGGTATCAACAGGCTCTATGACAGGGCAGGTTCTGTCAAATATGATCTTGTAGACATTTGACACCGTTTCCTTACCGTTTGATATGTTCTTAAATCTTACGTACCATCTTCCGGACGGTGATGTCTCATCGTCCGGATAAAATGTTACCGAGTTTCCTTTTGCATATGTTCCAAAGTTGTTACCGTCATCGATGCTGATACTGTACCAGCTGTCCCCTTCCGCAGAAGCAGACAATCTTACCGGCATCGATGCATAGAGCGGGTGATCATCCATTACAAGGATGTTCTGTCCGTCATAAGACGTAACGGAAACCTTCAGTTTGTCGGTCTCATCGGCATATACGTTCGTGCCTGCCATAAGAAATGCGGCAAGACAGAGTATCAAACCCAAATATTTTCTCATACACTCCTCCTTATGTTCTTTCTGTACAAAAGCACCTCGTGTGAGATCTGTCCGATCACGACTCCTTCGTGATCTCCCGAAGATGCGCCATAAACATCCACCCCTTCGAATATCATTGCAAATATCAGTCCCGGTCTTAGCTTAACAACCGCGTTTTCATCAAATGCACGTCCGAGGTTGACTCTCCAGTTTCCGTCTTTTCTCGTCATGATCCTGATCGCGCACAGTTCAAACACTTCATCATGTTCTTCCGCTTCTGTCGATACGATCACCCCGAAGAACAGGAACAGAAGAAGCAGCGCAAGTATCAAAAGCGAACATCCCGCTATGGCTGCGATCCCGGCAGCCGAATCAAAAAATCCTTCTTCAGTCATTTCGCTAAGCTCTTTTTCGGCGGCAAGATCCGATGCGCTGTACTCTTTTTCGGCCTCTACTTCCTCCGTTTCGATCCTGTCATCCTGCAGGGCTTCTCCGGGGCCGATATCCTCATTATCATCCTCAATGATATAGAGTATCCCGTTTTTCATAACGGTACTTGCTCCGTTTCTCAGTCTCCCCGTACTTGACGAATACTCTCTTGTCCTGTCGGTTGAATCCTTTGGTTTTGCAGTACTGGATGAATCTTTCTTCTGTGTGGTCCCTTTTTTTGATGAGGAACTTGAAGGCACCGGGTTTACCACCGGTTTATCATCCTGTTTGATCACTCCCTTATACGGATCGTCATTTTTGTTTTTGCTGCTTGTAGAGCTGCTGCTCCCGGGCTTTGTAGGACCTGACGATGTAGAAGACGGCGGTGAGATATATGAAGATGAGGACGTAGACGGCATGTACTCACTGCTGCCGGGTTTCGGTGTGATCGGTGTAGGCGTAGGCCTTGGTGTTGGTGTTGCGGTTGGTATCGGTGTGGGGGTTGCCGTGGGTGTCGGTGTCGGCGTCGGCGTTGGTGTTGGTGTCGGTGTAGGGGTTGCCGTGGGTTTCGGTGTCGGTGTCGGTGTTGGCGTAGGCGTCGGTGTCGGCGTTGGGGTCGGCGTTGGCGTTGGTGTCGGCGTTGGCGTAGGTGTCGGCGCAGCCAGGACGGACAGGACCGCCGGTGCGGTCATATATGTTCCATCCGTACCCAAAAGCCTGCAGCTGTATTCGATATTCTTCATCCTGCCGTCCAGGCCGCTTATACTAAGATGTGAAGTATTGCTCCCGCTGTAAGTCTCGCCGTAAGGCCCGGATGTGTCATTTACCTCCTGCCATGTGCCTGCATCCTTCATCATCCACTTATAAGAAGACAGATCCTCTCCGCTCGTATTTATATATCTTGTCATGTTGAGCACAATATCGGCACTCTTTCCGTGCTCAGCCGTAATGTTTGACGGACTGTCATACATTATCGTCTTTCTCATGATATACATTCCGTCAACGCATATAAGACTCCCCGGGTGCCGCCTGCAGTCGGGGCACACATCATCGGCAGGATTCTGTGTCAGTTCAAGAGCCACACGTGCATATGTCGGCATCCTCACGTGATCAAGATCTGCTGCTGTCAGCATTAAACCGTCTCTTGATGCAAGTTCCACTCCCGAATCATCCTCAATGAATATCCTGGATGTGTACAGATCGGAACTCTCCATTCTCTCCTGGCAGGTCGCGCACGAACAGTACGGCTTTCCGAACCATATGCATTCCGCTCCGAAAGGCAAGACCCTGTATTCCTTCGTTGTTGTCTTATGTGTTGATACCGTTGAGTACTCGAGATGAAAGCCGTACCCGCAGGATATCCTGGTCCTATCGAGCGTGCCGGTATTCGGGTAGTCCGGCGGATCTTTTTGAGGCACGCTGTCATTTGTTGATTTAAAGAATCTGCTCTCGGAGCCGGTGTAGGGTGTCCCTGCGTATATATCCGTACACATGAGCATGATACTGATCGCCAAGATCGCGATCATCAATAAACTGTCCTTCAGTCTTTTCCTTTTATTCATGTTGCTCTCCTATCTTTTTTCTTACTTTTATCTTTTCTTCCTTAACGCTTATGAGCTGTTCTATCCGCTCCCTCATATCGGAATACTCTTCAAGCCCTTCAAGCTCAGTTTGCGCGATACGAAGTACCGACAGGGCTTTTTTTGTCCCCTCCTGCATATCCCGGTCATAATTCTCGTAGCACCCCGCGATAAAGATCAGGTTCTCATATTTCATCTTCGAAGGCGCTCTCTTTACGATATCCGCAAAGAGCCTGCCCGTTAACTGCTGCGCTTTTTGCGGATCATAATCAAACCTTCTCTCCAGATCACACAGTTCGATATACTCGGCCACTTCGGGATACTTTTTTCTGTCAAGCTTTGAAAAATAAGCTGCTGCCGTTCTGTAATCATGGGTGACCAGCATTGAGCCCATCGCTACTTCAAATATGAATTCCTGCTCACATTCATGGGACAATGTGCCGCTGTTTACGCACGCTTTTATGACACCGAGTCCCTCGGCCGTATAGCTGCCTTCCTCCATGTATCCGGATGCTTCGGCGACAAGCCGTGTGGCCGCTTCATTCTGTCTGTCTCTTTGGATCATCCTGCCGAACATATAAATGCAGGATATTGATATTACTGTGAAAATCGCTGAGTAAAAAAGGACCCTTCTGATCCTCTTGCGGATAGATCTGATATGATCGATCTGTCTTAGTACTTCATCTGCCGTGCCGAATCTGTCTTCTCTGGATATCGCACAGCAAGCGGTAAGAAATGATTTTTCCGATGGACCGAGTATCGCAGAATGCCTGATGTCATACAGGGCTGTCTGCGGATCGGCATTCGGCGGTATTCCGTGCCTTATGGCATAATATGTCATTCCGAATGCATATATATCTGCCCTCCTGTCAAGTGATGTATCCCTCATGTACTGCTCCGGCGGAGAATACCCGATAGTTCCCACGGGAACGTGATGATCTGCCAGCCATCCGGCAATCCCGAAATCGATCAGATGCGGCGATCCGTCATCGGATATTATTATGTTCTCCGGTTTAAGATCAAGATACAATATGGGCCTTTTCATATCATGAAGATATGCTATCGCTTCCATGACAGAAGATGCAATTCGAAGGCACTTATCCCTTGGCATCCCTCTTCCCCGGCACATACT
Organism: Lachnospiraceae bacterium; assembly: GCA_017612555.1. Classification (GTDB taxonomy): domain Bacteria; phylum Bacillota; class Clostridia; order Lachnospirales; family Lachnospiraceae; genus UBA2868. Next base: position 50,087 of record JAGAFR010000016.1, read on the forward strand.
CCACAGGGAAGTCCCCGCAACATAATCACTTATGATATAGATATTCTTTCCGTCGGTAAATGCATCATGGATACTCGGAAGAAGAGGGTGCTTCACGCGCCGGAGTGATTCTATCTCGGTCCTTGCAAAGGCATAAGCTCCTATACTCTTCCTGTCCAGGATCTTCATCGCTGTCCATCTTCCCACATGACGATCAGCTGCAAGATAAACGCTGCTCGTACCGCCCTCGCCTATCTTGCGCAATATCTCATATCTTGAATTGATGACTGTTCCCGCTTCCGGCATACCTCTTTGTTCCTTCTTCATTGTCTCCCGTCATTTTGAAAATCACGGCGTTTGGAATCCACTTCGGCAGAATCTCCACCTGTGCTCTCAAAATAAACCCATATTCTTCCCTCGGTCAAGGACTTATGTCTAATTCTACATACATACGAGAACACCCGTAATATTATGGCTTTTTCACTGTTGTTTATTATTCAAAAATATAAAAAAAGCCGATTTTCGCTCAAGCGACATATCGGCTTTTTGTCTAAATTGTCATATCGGTATTATCCGACAAATAATCTTGATATATCGTTGTACATAACGAGGACAAGAAGTGCCAGCAGGAGCCCTACCCCTACAAGCTGAATGGTCCCTTCAACCTTGGCATCGGCAGGCTTTCCCCGGATCGCCTCATACAGAAGGAACAGGAGCTTTCCTCCGTCAAAAGCGGGGATCGGGAACAGATTGACTATTCCTATATTGGCCGACAGGAGAAGGGCTATATTGAGCATGCTGACGACCACGGCCAGAGCGCCCATCTCCTTGGCGCTGTCATATTCCTCACCTACGATCTGCGCGGCACCGACAGGCCCCGCTATATCGCCCACATTGGCCTGTCCGGAAAACAGCATCCTGAAGCTCGAGAATGTCATCTTGACCATATATCTGACGTACAGATAGCTTGACTTTACTATATCGATCGCGCCCTTTTGTACCGGCTCCTGCCCGCCGAATGTAACGCCAATCATAAACCTTCCGTATTCATTGTTCATCTTCGGGATGACTTCGACTTTTTGGCGCACACCGTCACGCTCGTATACGATAGTAAGAGGCTTGCCGTAGCCGAGCTCAACAGCCGTCGATACTTCGGGATACAGGTAGCACCTGCTTCCGTTCACGCTTATGATCTTATCACCTTCCGTTATGCCTGCAGCATATGCCGCTCCATCCTTCATCACCTCGGTGATCGTGGTATCGGGCATATCGATATAGTTCATCAGGAACAGTCCGAGTACGAATGCAAGGAGCAGGTTAAAGAAAGGTCCTGCCAGAGTAGTGGCGATCCTTGACCATACATTGGCTTTTCTGAATGAGGAATTGGCGATCATAGTTGCGATGTCGGTGTCTTCATCCACCCCGGCATCCAGATCATCAAATACACACGCCGCGCCGAGCATGATCAGCCTTACCGAAAACTTGGTCCCGCTCTTTGTCTTCCATCCTATGAGCTTCGGACCGAAACCGATCGTGAACTCCACTACCTCTATGCCGTTTATCCTGGCTATAAGATAATGCCCGAATTCATGGGTTATTATTATCACAGCCAGTATTACTATACCTATGATTATCTTCAATTCTTTTCTCCCGGGTTCTCACACATCTTATCAACAGCCGCTATGGCAGCATCCGCCGCATCAAGTATACATTCCACATCAGGATCGGAAACTTCCGGCACACTGTCCATGGCATGTCTTATAAGACGCGCTATATCCGTAAATCCTATCTTTCCTTCAAGGAAAAGTGCAACTGCGCGCTCATTTGCGGCATTAAATACCGTAGGCATTATGCCGCCGCACCTTGCCGCCTCATATGCGTATTTAAAGCCCTTAAACTTCTCCGGATCGGGGCGCTCAAAAGTAAGCGATCCCAGCTCTATAAGATCCACCCTCTTTGTTGCAAGATACGGCCTTCTCGGGTAGAACAGCGCATACTGTATCGGAAGCTTCATGTCAGGGCTTCCCATCTGCGCCATTATCGCCCCGTCATGAAACATGACCGCCGAGTGGATTATCGACTGCGGATGTATCACAACCTCGATGTCATCAAGACCCACACCGAACAGATGGCATGCTTCCATGACCTCAAGACCCTTGTTGACCAAAGTCGCGGAATCGACCGTGATCTTGGCTCCCATGTTCCAGTTCGGGTGCTTGAGCGCATCGGCCGCCGTCATGCTCTCCAGTTCTTCATATGAACATTTTCTGAAAGGGCCTCCCGACGCCGTGAGTATGATACGCTCCACATCAGCATGATCTTCACTGTCAAGGGACTGAAAGATCGCACTGTGCTCACTGTCCACGGGGTATATCGAAACGCCGTTTTTCTTTGCAAGCGGCATTATTATATGGCCTGCGCATACAAGTGTTTCCTTGTTGGCAAGAGCGATATCATGCCCTGCTTCTATCGCCGCTATCGTAGGTCTGATCCCGATCATCCCGACCATTGCGGTAACTACGGTATCCGCTTCCTCCATCGCTGCCGCCTCGATCAGCCCTTCCATACCGCCAAGGACCTTGATGTCCGTATCACTGAGCCTATCTGACAATTCGCCAGCCGATTTCGGGTCATACATCGCAACGATACGCGGAGAGAACTCCCTTGCCTGCTTCTCGATAAGATCAACACTGGAACAGGCCGTCAGTGCCATGACCGACAGCTCATCCCGATGGGATCTTACTATATCAAGAGTCTGCGTACCGATGGATCCGGTGGACCCCATTACAACGATTTTTTTCATAAACCTTTCCCGAATACCTCAAGAAAACAACCTGCGGTAAAATATATCATCGGCGCCGTAAATATGACGCTGTCAAACCTGTCGAGTATCCCTCCGTGGCCAGGTATTATACTGCCGTAATCCTTGATATCGTGATTACGCTTTACTGCGCTCGCGGACAGGTCTCCCACCTGTGATACGACGGCACCGATCGCGGTAAGGGCAGCGGTTGCTGCTATCGGAAATCCGTTAACGGCATATCTGTTTATGCAGTAGCCGTATATCGCCCCGAATATCGCAGGGAACACAACTCCGCCAACCGCACCTTCAACGGACTTCTTCGGTGACAATACCGGCGCCAATTTGTGCCTACCAAGCAACATCCCGGTAAAGTACGCAAACACGTCGCAGAACCATGACGAAAAGAATATCAGCCATACTATAAAGATCCCCTGATCGAGTGTCCTTGTCAGATACACAAATCCGAGCATCACGCTTACATAGAAAAATCCGAAGAAAGCAGGCATCACGGAAGATGCGGTGTACTTCGGAAAAGTAAAAACATACACTCCCATAAATACGATCAGGAAGAATACGATGACAAACAGCATCGCAAACAGCGACTGTGAGCATCCCATACAGATATAATAAGCTACCGTTGCCGCATATCCCACGCCGGTAAGAAGGTCTATGTATCTCCCGTCGGGAAGAAGTCCCACCGCATGGTAGAACTCATACAGTCCCACAACGGATACGAGCGCAAGAAGGATGAGAAGATATGCACCTCCCAGCCATGCGCATAACAGCATGAGTGCTGCGACCACTATTCCGCTGAGTACCCTAACCTTAAACATCACACCTCCTGCGCATGTCCGCCGTAACGCCTGTCTCTGCTGCTGTAGCTTTCACAGGCACGGATCAGTTCCTCTTTGGAAAAATCAGGCCAGTGTACATCCGTAAAATAGAACTCCGTATACGCCAGCTGCCACAGCAGGAAATTGGAAAGTCTCTGCTCGCCGCTTGTCCTGATCAGAAGATCCGGTGCCGGGAGCCCTTTCGTATCAAGATAATCTTCGATCATCTGCTCGGTCACGGGGCCCGTAACCTTTCCCGCGGATATATCTTCCATAATATGGTTAACGGCCCTTGTGATCTCATCACGGCTGCCGTAATTGATCGCAACCTGGAAATGAAGTCCGGTGTTATCCTTTGACGATTCCTCAAGTGCAGCTATGTCTTCCTGAATATCCGGATCAAGCCTTGTCTTGTCGCCTATGATCCTGACGCACATATTGTTCTTCCTGGCCGTCTGGCGGCATGTCTTCATGTAATTGCGAAGAAGCTTCATAAGCTGGTCGACCTCGTCCTGAGGTCTTGACCAGTTCTCGGTTGAAAAAGCATACACCGTAAGATAATTAATGCCCATCTTGTATGCTTCCTCACATATGGTCTCGACGGTCTTGGCGCCCTGTATATGTCCGTAGTTTCTCGGCATTCCCTTGGACTTGGCCCAACGACCGTTACCGTCGAGTATTATTGCAACATGATCAGGAACGTTCATGAAAAATCTCTCCATAAAGTTATGTCAGGTTTTCAAGGAAAACCTGACACAATCTCTATACTGTCATTATTTCTTTGGACTTGGTATCCACCATGGAATCTATTTCTTTGATGTACTTGTCCGTAAGCTTCTGAAGTTCATCCTCAAGATCCTTGACTTCATCCTCTGACAGGTCCTCGGACTTCGAAAGCTTCTTGAACGCATCGTTACCGTCTCGCCTTATGTTACGTACTGCAACCTTGGCATCCTCGCCCTTCTTCTTGATCTCCTTGGCCAGATCCTTCCTTCGCTCTTCCGACAGCTCCGGAAATACAAGACGTATAACGTTTCCGTCATTCGTGGGATTGATACCTATATCAGATGCCTGAATGGCCTTCTCGATATCCTTCAGTATGCTCTTCTCCCAAGGCTGTATCTGTATCGTCCGGGGATCCGGAACCGAGACATTACCCACCTGCTGTATGGGCGTCGGCGTTCCATAATAATCAACGCGCAGCTTATCGAGTACATGGGGATTCGCACGTCCTGCACGAACCGTTGCATACTCGTTCCGAAGATGGTCTATGGTCTTATCCATCTTGTCGGAATATTCCTTAACTCTTTCACTCATACCTGTTCTCCTTGATAATGTAATCGCTTAGACAGTTATCCGTGTACCGCATTCCCCCTTGGCGGCATCAACGATCCCGTTCTCTTTGTTAAGTGAAAAGACATACATCGGCATCCTGTTTTCCATGGCAAGTATTGATGCCGTAAGGTCTATCACCTGAAGCTTCCTGTCTATCACTTCTTCTATCGTGATCTCGTCGTATCTCTTTGCGTCCGGGTTTTTGGACGGATCGCTGTCATACACGCCGTCCACCGCTTTGGCGAGCAGTATTGCATCCGCATCAACCTCGATCGCTCTTAGCACCGTTCCCGTATCCGTTGAAAAATACGGATGTCCGGTCCCTCCGGCAAAGAACACCACCATTCCTTTTTCGAAGTATTTATTGGCACGGTCTTTGGAGAAAAGCTTGGTAAATGAACCGATCTCAAAAGGTGTCAGTATATTCGTCTTCATACCTTCGGATCTGAATATCTCCGACACATATATACAGTTCATGACCGTTGCAAGCATCCCGATCTGATCGGCCTTGGTCCGGTCTATCCTCTCGCTGCTGCGCCCTCTCCAGAAATTGCCGCCACCGATCACTATACCGACCTGTATTCCGAGATCAGTGATAGTTCTTACCTGAACAGCGACCTTCCTGACCGTATCTTCGTCAAAACCGGTCTTCTTGTCTCCCGCAAGGGCTTCTCCGGAAAGCTTAAGCAATACCCTCTTCATATATCATCAACCTTCCGTAAAGAAGCTTGAAGGGCTGACCTCCGCATAGCACTGTGAGCACAGACCTTCGATAGCCGCACCGTTGTTGATCTGTATTGACTTACTCTTGATGTTACCCATTATGATGGCGGTAGAATCAAGAACAACGGGGCCCTTAACATCTATGTCGCCCTTTACGGCTCCTGCGATAACCGCCGAAGTAGCTGACATATTGCCTTTGATAACGGAGCTCTGGCCAACCTTGATGCTTCCGTTGGATACTACCTCACCGATTATCCTTGCGCCGTCCGCAAATATCTCTTCAGCCTTGGAATCACCCTCAACATTTCCCGTTACGTTAAGCTTGCCCGCAACGGTAACGTTACCTTTAACGGTTCCCATGATATCAAGTGATCCGTTGGTCGTGATATCACCCACAACGGTCATGCCGTTGGGGATCACACCTGTTTCGTCAACGCCTTCAGCATATGTATTGATAGGTGCCGGACGCTCTGTATTCTGAGGGAATATAGGCTCTGTGACCTGATTGGGAACCTCCTGCTTAACAGGCTCCTGTGAGAATATAGGCTCAACCGGAGGCTTGGGCTCTTCCACCTTGGGCTCTTCCGGAGCAAATATAGGCTCAACGACAGGCTTGGGCTCCTCAGCCTTGATCTCTTCCGTATATACAGGTATCTCAACAGCGGGTGCAGGTGCGGGTTCCGGCTCCGGTACAGGTGCAGGCGCAGGTGCGGGTGCCGGTTCAGGTTCCGGTACTGGTTCAGGAGCAGGTGCGGGTGCAGGTGCCGGCGCAGGTTCTTCAAACACGGGTTCTGCTGCTGCAGCCGGTGTGTCGTCGAGTCCTTTGATAAGCTCGGCAAGATCGTCCTGTCCTATGGGAGCTGCAGACTCTGAAATGGTGTCAACCATCTGCGGAGCTGTTGCGCTTGCTCCTTCCTCCGGCATCAGTTCATTGACCGCCTGTGATAAATCGTCCTTGAAATCCTTGAAAAAGCTCATTTTGATTCCTCCGTTAATAATTATTGTGTATAGTGATGTATTACGATCGTTGTATCGTCTATGGGAACTATCGGGATGTCCTTCTCCTGTATCGCCTCTATTATCTCCGGCAATGCTTCGACCGTACTCGTCTTGTTGGAAAGATCATGAAACAGTATCATCGCCTCTTCGAATTCACACAGATCGCTCAGCGAATTCTCAATGATCTTCTCCTTGGGAAGCATGGGATTGGTGGCATCTCCTGACACTATATTCCAGTCATAATAGGTAATGCCGCGTTCATCAAGCACTTTGATGAACTCCTTCATCGGGATCCTTGATACACTGTTGCTGGATCCCCCCGGAAAACGATAACCCGCAGGTTCCTGCCCGGTCACCTCCACAAGTAGCGAATGGATCTTGTCCAGATCTTCCGTAAATGCATCTACCGATGAATAGATCTCGTTATACTTGTGTGAATACGAATGCATGCAAAGAACATGACCTTCATCCACTATCCGCTTGTACATCCGGCGAAGATTCTCACTCTCCGTACCCACAACGAAAAAGTTGCCCTTCACGCCGTATTCGTCGAGTATATCGAGTATCTTCTCCGTGTTTGCCGACGGTCCGTCATCAAAGGTAAGATAGACTCTTGTAGGCCACGTGGTCCTGGTTGACACGGGCCTTACCTTCCCTCCTTCAATGGCACCAATATCGATCAAAGATAACTCATTGGATATAGCCCCCACAGCATCGCTGAGTTCATCGACCGCAGACCCAAGAGAACTGACCTTCTCTATAAGGCCGTCCTGATTAGTCGACAGGTGCTCTATCTCTTCCTGCATCGCGTCGATCCTTCTATTTTCCCTGGCTACAAGGATAAACAAAGAGATGCACAAGATGATCGATATGAGAAACACAACATACGGACCGAACAAAAGCAACTGCTTTAATCTTCGTACACGCATACTCATCCCCCATATGTATCATATTATAGAGTTTTTTATTATCACTTGCAACAATATATTGTAGTTTTGTGAAAAAAAGAATAAAAAAAGGAGATGCTCACGCATCTCCTTAAAACCTGTTCACTGATATTAATATCCGTACTCCTGAGCCCAGTAGTTCGTTCCCTCATCATCCTGATAGATACCTATAGCCAACTTCTTGAAATCAGGATAAAGGATGTTCTCCTTGTGAGTAGGGCTGTTCATCCAAGCGGTATTAGCTTCATCAGCACTGTCATAACCGAATGCAAGGTTCTCACCTGCCTGGATCTTACTGTTGACCGTACACCACTGACTGCCGTTGGGACGTGTATGTGAGAACTTCTGTGAAGCTTCCTTGGCTCTTACGTTCGATACAGTCTCAAGGTTCTGATCCCACTTAAGGCTCTTAAGACCTGCCGAAGCTCTCTCCTCGTTAACCTTGTTGTATGCCTCGAGTGCCTGTGCACGAAGTCCCGTATCCATGTCGGAGGCGTTCGAAAGAGCTACAGCCTCTGAATCAAGATAAGTAACCTTCTCATTCTGGATGTCTGCAAGTGCACGGAAAGCATCTTCTTCAAGAAGCCCGCCCTGAACACCGCTGTTCATTCCGAAATAAGCTGCTGCTGAAACTGCAAGTAATCCGATCGCAGCCAAGCCGGCAATTAATTTCTTGTTCTTCATAACTTACCTCCTATAGATAAATGCACATAGCATAACACACTCTTCGGGTTAAATACATTATGTCACATATATTTTATAAATGCAACACTTTTTTTGAAAAAAGTTACATAAAAATATTCAGGTGACATAACTTGGTGATATTTCTTTCCCTTTTACTATATAAGACACGTCCGGAACCGAAAACGGTCCAACTTTTTAAAAAAAATCCGAAACCGGTCCGGGATCCCGTAAGATCACTTCGGTCTTCTTACGAACAATGCCATAAAATGGCTGTGATGGATGACAAATATCGCAACGATCATGAAAATATGCGCGATGAACGTTGAGACGAGCACCCCGTTGCCCACGAGAAGATATCCCGATGTAAAGCCCGTATATGCCATGAATCCGGTGTATGCAAGCCCCAGTATCAAAAGCGGGAAATTCTTCAGCGATTCAAGCATAGTCTGAATGCCTTCGCGAAACGATGCGTCAAAATAAATGAACCGTCCGATCATAAGTCCCAGGAAATACATGATGAAGCCGTCATAGTTGTCGTTCTCGTATATGAACTTGATATAGAAAAATATCAATATCACATAGAGCATTCCAAGGAGCCTTACGCTTCCCCTTTCCTGCCTTGACAGCTTGCGGAGCGGTATTATGATCCTGTCCAGTATGTTGTTGAACACGATCGACAGGCAGATCATAAGGAGCAGTATCATGTCCTTGTACCTGTCCCAGAAGTTCCTGAAATCCCCTTCGGGAGAAAATCTGTCGATCAGATAGTATACCGCAAGAAACGACAGTATCGACGCTCCCGAGAACACCATCTCATAAAACCTCTGTATCGTATTGTTTGCCTTCTCGTAGTAGTACTGCTTTCTTTCCTCTCTGGGCACGAACCTTGCAGACACAACAACGATAAACAATATGTAGAATACGCATATTACCGAGAAGGCAAGCGCCAATGCGAGGAACATCAGCATCTTCCTGCCGTCAAAGTAATGCGCCATATATTCATTAAAAGTCATATCTTCTTCCTTTGCGCACTAATTCTTGCGCATCAGTATATTCGCTATCTCTTCGTAGCTTGCTCCGGCAGGTATCGTATGACTGCCGGTGGTAAGCTTCCTGTCATACCCGTGTGCACACAGGAATGAATTAAAATCCGAAACGCTCGTGATGACTCCCGCTGCCTTCAACTGGTTGCAGACAGTTTCAGACCCGCTTCCGGGCGACACGTTGATCGTCGCGCCGCCACCCGCCGGTGCTTTTGTCGGCTTGGGCGTTGGTGTAGGCGTCGGTGTAGGCGTCGGTGTCGGTGTCTTCGTCGGCGTTGGTGTAGGGGTAGGTGTTGGTGTCTTCGTCGGCGTCGGCGTCGGTGTCGGCGTCGGTGTCGGCGTTGGCGTCGGTGTCTTCGTCGGCGTCGGCGTGGGTGTCGGCGTTGGCGTCGGTGTCGGTGTCGGCGTTGGTGTCTTCGTCGGCGTTGGCGTCGGTGTCGGCGTTGGTGTTGGTGTAGGTGTCGGTGTCGGCGTCGGTGTTGGCGTCGGTGTAGGTGTCGGCGTCGGCGTAGGTGTCGCCAGGAGCGTCTCGTCTTCCTCTACCATCCCGAGCTCTCTTGCCCGCGATTTTATTTCTTCATCCGTCATGGATTCCTTGGATCTCGTTCCGAGAGCAAGCCCCATGACCAGAGCGGTCACTGCGATCCCTATCCCCAGTCCGCGCAAATAATACTTCAGTTTCATTATCTTCCTACCGTATTTTCATAGAAAATCTGACACATTTATCGATAATCAATGGAACAGATCCAGGACAAGCTTGACTTCCCCGACCCCAAGGCCCAGTGTCTTGGCGATCTGTACCGTATCAAGTCCTTGACCTGCCATTGCAAGTATCTTATCGTTATTGTTCGCCGGCTGCTGTTCCCCGGCTCCGGCGATCGCTTCAAAATCAGCTGCGGTAGCCGCACCTGCCGCGGGTGCCGAAACATTTACGATGTTTCCTTCCTTGTACGCACCGCCCGAGAGGATATCATATACGACCTTTTCCTTAACCGGTTCGGGAGCATCGGCTGTTATGGCTTTCGCGATCGCATCCTTCGGACTGTTTATTCCCAGGAGCTGCGCTTCAATCTTGGACTGCGTAAGTGCCTTACCGCGTATCTTCTGACTTGTATCCGCCGGCTCCGGGTCCTTGGGCTTGAACACTACAGGTTCAGGCTCGGGGATCACGAGGTCGTCAAATACCGACTTCTGTTCCTTGGTAAGGCCCTTTTGGGAAACGGACGCAACGCTCATTCCGCGAAGGAGCGTTTCGGACGCATCGATCGCGTTATGGGATATGTCTTCTATCTTGTGCGCCGCTGCATCAGCCTCTCTTATCGTGTTCGTAAGATCGGTCTGTTTGTCCTTGAGCATATCGTAGAGGAACATGACTTCCTGATGGTTCTTGTTGATCTCATCAAGCACGGTCTCGGCATATTCTCCGACTGCCATGATCTTTTCGTTTGATACCTTCTCAAGCGATCTCTCAGCCTTGTCAACGGCAAAATCCACCGTTTCGTTCGTTGCCTCACCCACGCGCAGTCTCATGGTATCGACTTCCTGCTCCACAAGACGCCTTGCCTCTTCTTTTTCGGCAGCGATCTCTTTGTCCGACTTCTTCATCGGAACTTCAGGCATCAGAAAACTTATGACAAAAATAATCACTCCTGTTACAAGGAGTGCTATTTCCATAGGCGACATCTTACCCTCCTGCTGTACTAAATGGTCATGTTAAAACCGCCCGGGTTTATCTTGATGACACGTCCCTCATCGGGAACCTCGTCAGCTTCCTTCTTCTTACGGTTGGAAAAATACTTGTTCTTCCCTTCCTCTTTGGCATCATGCTCGGTGCCGGCTCCGTCCGCATTGTCCTTCTCGCGCACGGTATTGACATGCGAATCATCGTTCTTCTGAAGATCTTCGGAAATGATCACATGCTGGGTATGAGGATGCTCATTCTCATTAGCCTTTATTGCGGAAAAGTCCATGGCGCGGACTACCATATTGTTGTTCTCTAAAGGTGATATCATATCAGAATCCTTTTATCCTAACGTCTGCTCCATCTTTGACGAATCTGCTGTGCTGTGCGGATTTGGTAAGTGTGGTACTCGTATCGTTGATAGTGATCTTGGTTCCGGGATAAGCGAATCCTTCAACCTTAACACAGCTCTCCCTGTCGGAAACTCCGTCCATCTCATCCATCAGAGCGGTAACATCATTCATCTTTTCATCAAGCTCTGCCTTCATCGTCTTGTACTGTTCGGACAACTGTTTGAAGTACATGACCTGTTCGGGGCGAAGCTGCTCGCCGGCCTTGATCTTACCGGTTATCGTAAGCAATACCGGCTCGGCCTGCTCGATCTTCTTCTTAAGGGAAACTATCTCCGCATTGAGGTTGTTGCAGCGAAGTGTGAGCTTCGGGTCGGTTCCAACCTCTATCTCGGTATTGACTCCCATTTCCGATCCGATAGTCTTGGCGGATACACTTGCGGGAGTACGTATCACTCCGCCCGTGATGAATCCGCGCTTACCGGTAACGGTAACTTCTCCCTTGGCGGTAACATTGCTGTGAAGTATTGCCTCCGAGTGAACGTATCCGCCTGCATTTATGTTGGCATTTTCAATGAACTTGGATATTACGTTTCCGCCGGCATTGATCGTTCCCTTGCCCATGCCGTTCATTCCGCGGACTATAGTAACGTTTCCTGCCGCATCTATCGTACTGTTCTCAACAACACCTCTGACCTCGACATCGCCGTCTGCCTTTACAGAAAAACCGGTCTTGACGTTTCCGAGAACACATACATTACCCGAATATTCGATATCACCGGTCGCATTATCGACGTCACTTACTTCGTATACATCCGATACGAAAACCTTGCCTTCCACAAGTGACGCATGTCCGTCGACCATCGATGTGATCGTAAGTTCGTCGGCCGAAAGCTCGATGTTGCGTCCGAACTTAAGTGTCAGTTTCTTAACTTCATGAGGTGGAAGAGTATCACCGGTAATATTATATCCGGGCTCTCCGGGTACCTCTTTTGTAAGAGTCGCAAGCTTATCACCCTTCTTGACAAGACTGATGGCCGAAAGCGAATGGAAGTCCACCGAACCGTCCTCGTTGAGCTTGGGCTTAAGATTCGGATTGGTATTAAAATAATACTCTATCGACGCATCCTGTCCCAGCGTAGGCTCCAGTCCTCTGGCAAGAACATAATCCGTACAGTAATGCCTGTCCTTAAGATAAGCATCTATTGCCGCATCATCAACACCTTTAACGACTCCCTGAAGCTTAAGCGTACTCTTGATGTCTGCGGGATTAAGCTCGGCACCCTGTGTTGAAGGAGGATAGAACCTGCACGTAGCCGTCATCTTATCGGGACTTACCATGACCCTGAAGCTCTCGGGACACGGAATTCCCTTCTTGGGCGCTATCTTGATGTTCTCCTGCTTGGACAGCCCGTCTATCACCTTCTTGATAGCGACTATATCTATATTCGGGAATCCTTTGGATACAAGGTAATCCCTCATCTCATCAACCTGGATCGGCTCACCGCCGTCCTCAGGCGGGAACAGACTGACATAAGATTCGGTGTCGGAAAACTGGATCTTGAAATAGCCGTTCTTCATTATAACCTCCCCAAAAGTATCGTCCCTACTGGACCGAAGTAAGTATTCCCATGTAATTGCCCATCTTGTTCTTCATCTTGCCAAGCGCCTTCGTGTGAAGCTGCGACACGCGCGACTCGGATACTTCAAGAACATTGCTTATTTCCTTGAGTGTCAGTTCCTCATAATAATACAGTACGACGACCATCCTCTCTTTTTCCGTCAGCAGGTTAAGTGCTTCACCAAGCATCTGCTTAAGCTCTTCCTGCTCAAGGTGTTCTTCGGGACGTGCCGGCTGTGAGGACAACCCTCTGTTATCGGCTATATCGCTTCCCTGTTCCACAAAATCGTCAAGAGAAACAACATTCGTGACGTTCATCTGTGACTGCCAGTTAGCGTATTCTTCTTCGGATATGCCCAGTGCCATCGCAACCTGTTCGTCGGTGGCGGTCTTACCGGTCTCGGCTTCTACCTCCGCTATAGCGGCAGTTATCTGTTTTTGACGCTGGCGGACCGTCCTGGGTATCCAGTCCATTTTTCTGATCTGATCGAGAATTGATCCTCTGATCCTTAGGGATGCATATGTCTCGAACTTAACATCCTTACCGGCATCAAACTTGTCGATCGCATCGATCAGTCCGAATATCCCGTATCCGCACAGATCATCGTATTCGACATTATACCCCAGGTACATAGACAGACGCCCCGCTACGAGCTTAACGAGCGGAGCATACTCAAGTATTAGTTTTTCACGAAGCTCGGGAGTGGGTTTTTGTGAATACTCCTTCCATAACTTCAGTTTTGCACCTTCATCCATATGCCCCTCCGAAAGATACTATACCTCCCCTATGATTCGGCACCCGTACCGCCTTCAGCTGTTGCGGCGGCCATGCCTTCATCTGCAGCCGCTGCCGAAGCATCGGTCTCGGACCCTTCGGTATTGGCAGATTCCTCCGTCTTCTCGACAACTTCCCCATCGTCGTCGACCCGGTCTTCATCCGGCTGCTCGATATGAAAAGAATCAAAGACAAGCTTGATGGCCACACCTATAATCAGAAAAACGATAAGTGTCAAAATGAGAACGACCAGCATGTCTTCAAGATTATAATGATTGATGTAAGTTACTATAGTAGCAACAGCTCCTGCAAGAAGCATGACAAACGCAGGTATCCGCTTGGTATTCATTGCTAGATCGTCTTAACTCCTTTGCCCACGGCTTTGATTATATAGTCGCCGGTCTCCGGATAGAATTCAACGGTTCGACCGAAATTAAGACCCGTATCACTGGCCAGTATCGGGATCTTGAGCTCCGCAAGAACAGCTTTTACCGCATCCACATTTCTCTGTCCTACATTCGTCAGATCGGTCTTGTTCTGGAATGCGAACATCTGCGCTCCGCCTGCTATCTTGGCTACGAGTCTCGAACGGTTCGCACCTGCAGCCACTATTATCCTCACAAGCTCCTTGGCACCCGTGTCCGCAAACTTCGGGATATTACTCGTATTCGCAAAATTCTTGCTGTCCGGAAGCATGATGTGTGCCAGTCCGCCGATCTTCGTGATCGGATCCCTTATAGCTATACCGACACATGAACCGAGTCCCAGCGTTGTGATGGCGTCCGGCGCCTTACACAGCTTCAGATCGGCCATGCCGACTTTGATCATTTGACTCATATATAATCGATTCCTTTAATAATTATTACATACCAAGTGAAGTAAGGATCTTATCGTACGACTCCAGATCCGGAACGAGGATAAAGTATCCTTCCAGCTTAACATCATCCGAGAACTCGGTCGCGATCAGAAGCATCTTGTCACCGAGAGCTCCGAACTCGATCGCAGGAACCGACAGGATCGCTCCGCACATATCTATGGAGATATCCGGCGGAGAAGGATAGATGTTAAGATTGGTAAGTGTCGAAAGCGATGACAGATAGGAGCCGGTGATGATGTTTCCTATCTCCTTGAGTGCGGACAATTCCATCTCGTCAAAGTCACCGTCGGGATTATCGTTTCCGGTACCCATGAGCTTGGATACGAGAACCTTCGCGGATGATTTTTCAAGAAGGAACATGATCGAACCCGATATATCACCTTCAACCACAAGATAGATCCCGGCCATGATCTGCTCTTCGCCTCCCATGGCTTCCCCGATCTGTGAAAAATCAAGCAGATCTACCTTCGGAACATGCATATCAACCTTGGTATTAAGAAGCTGTGCAAGTGCAGTCGTTGCGTTACCCGCTCCTATGTTACCTATCTCACGGAGTACATCAAAATATACTCCTTCCATGTTGTTAAGATCAACTTTTGCCATTATGAATTATCCTTATCGCTGATGACTGTGTTAAGGTCAAGAAGTGAGATGAGTGTATCTCCGTTCTTGCCGATTCCGTTAATGTATGTCTCGTCAACTTTGCTGTCACGAATGACTTCGTCTATCGATCTTTCGTCAAGAGTGACAACCTCTTTTACCTCATCGACTATAAGACCGACCGAAGCGTTGCTCTCCGACTTGACGATTATGATCCTCGTCTTGCTCGTGTACTCATCCGGTTCCAGTCCCATCTTCACACGAAGGCTCATTACCGGAACGACCTCACCACGGATATTGATAACGCCGGCAAAGTAAGGCTGTACATGAGGAACTCTTGTGATGCTCTGCATCCTGACGATGTTATCGATAAAGCTTATGTCGATGCCGTACTGCTCTTCTCCGATCTTGATGACGATATATTGAACCGACTCATATTCTCTTGCTATGTTTAACGCATCCATTTATATCTACCTCCTTCGTAAGACCTTATATCAGAACATTGGCATCGAGTATCAGTGCAACCTCGCCGTCACCGAGTATCGTTGCGCCCGATATGAGTCTCGAGGTGCAGTTGATATACTTACCAAGCGATTTGATAACTATCTCCTGCTGACCGATGAGTTCATCAACTACAAGACCTGCAAGCTGATCGCCCTTCTTGACGATGATAACGACCATATTGGACTTCGGCTCTCTTGTGCTCTCCACTCCGAGTACATTGTCGAGTCTGATGATAGGAATGACCGTATCTCTGAGGTTGATGACTTCTCTTGCCTCAACAAACTTGATATCTTCTTCGGCCACATCTTCGATAGTCTGGATGCTTCCGAGAGAAATAGCGTACTTCTCGTTTCCGACAACAACCATGAGTGCCTGGATGATTGCAAGCGTAAGAGGAAGTCTGATGGTCCATGTGCTTCCCTCTCCGAGCTTGGTCTTAACGGAAACATCACCGCCCAGAGACCCGATCTTGGATCTTACGACGTCAAGGCCCACGCCTCTTCCCGATACATCCGATACAACCTTGGCGGTTGAAAAGCTGGGAAGGAACAGAAGATCGATGATCTCTTTTTCGCTCATCGTCTCGCCCTGTTCGGGTGTGATCGTGCCGCGCTCTATTGCCTTTCTCTTAACGGCTTCGGTATCGATACCGTTACCGTCATCTCTAACTTCTATGACAACGTTGTTACCGTCCTGGTAAGCATCGAGGTATATCTGACCTACATCGCTCTTGCCGCGCTCGCGACGGACATCAAGTGACTCAAGTCCGTGGTCTGCACTGTTACGAAGCAGATGCATCAGAGGATCACCGATCTCATCAACAACGGTACGGTCAAGTTCTGTCTCTTCACCGCTCATATGCAGTTCCATCTGCTTGTTAAGCTTCTTGGAAAGATCTCTGATCATACGAGGGAACTTGTTGACAACGCTCTCGATGGGAACCATTCGAACTTTCATGACCGACTCATGAAGATTCGTTGTAACGCTCTCCAGATATTCTATCTGCTCATTAAATCCGGAGTGTGATCCGGAGCTTTCGTTTGTGGCAAAGCTTACGAGTGAATTCTTGGCGATGATAAGCTCGCTGACAAGGTTCATCAGAACGTCCAGCTTCTCGATATCGACACGGACCGTACGATTGACTGCAGGCTTGTTTCCCGCATTCTTCTTGTTATCGGTCTGCTTGGAATCCTTGGCAGCAGGTGCTGCTGCAGGTGCAGTAGTAGCTGCGGGAGCAGCGCTCTCTGCATGCTCGGGTTCGGGAGCGGGTGCCGGTTCATCTTCTTCATCTTCGGCAGCTATCTTGGCCTTATCCATATCTATTTCATCACTGACAACACGGTCTATCTCCGATACGGAAAGGATCGCTTCCTTTACCTTGTCGATCGGCGAATCCGTAACAAAATACAGTGAGAAATCAAAATCAAACTTCTCATCTTCTATATCCTGGACCGAAGGCTCGGATGTGATCACTTCGCCGAGCTCTTCCAGCGCCTTGAATACCAGGAATGCCCTTGCGGCCTTAAGTATGCAGGACTCCTGAATATATACGGTAAATCCGTAAACCTTGGAATTATTCTTGATAGCCTCTGATATGACATGCTGTTCAGGTTCGTGAAGCACTATGTCGTTCCATTTGCCTTCCTCACCGCCTGCCTTGGCTGCGGGAGCAGCCTCCTCAGCCTTCGGAGCACTCTCTTCCTTCTCCTTGGCAGGAGCTTCCCCGCCGCCGGCATCTCCGTTGAGTATAGCCTGAAGAGCGTTGATGATGGGCTCGTTATCATTCGTGCCTTCATCCTGATTTTCGGATATGTTGTCCTTGTACTCTTCAAGAGCATCGAGTGCCTGGAAAAGGATATCCACCATATGCCCGTCGACCTTGATCTTGCCGTTGCGGACTTCGGAGAATACGTTCTCCATGTCATGGGTCAGGTTCTGCATCCTCTTATAACCCATGGTTCCGGCCATACCTTTAAGGGAATGCGCCGCACGGAAGATCTCATTGATGGTATCTTCGTTCTCCGGCTCATTTTCCAGGATCATCAGCTGGTCGGAAAGAGTCTGCAGATGTTCATTTGTTTCGTCGAGAAAAATTCCGAGATATTGGTTCACATCCATAATTAACGTACCCCCACGTTCTTAGTGATCTGCTCCGCTATGTTCTTGAGCGGAACAACTTCGCTTACCAGACCGGTCATAGCGATCGCCTTTGGCATTCCATATACTGTACAGGTATCCTGATCCTGTGCAATTATATAAGTTTGTTTCTTCAGGTCGAGATTCTTAATGCCTGCGGTTCCGTCAGCGCCCATTCCCGTCAATACCACACATATGACTTCATCGTAATCGCAGTTCGCAAGCGATTCATACATGTAGTTGGCACAGGGCTTGACGCCTTCCCTTGTCGGTTCATCGGAATACTTGATGTAATGAGAAGTACCCCTCTTTTCAACCTTCATGTGCTTACCACCCGGAGCGATATACACATGGCCGGGAGCGAGCATGTCTCCGTCTGCGGCCTCCGATACTGCGACCTTCGATATCTCGTTGAGCCTGTCCGCAAGCGATGCCGTAAATCCCTGTGGCATATGCTGTACGAGCAGTACCGGTACCGGAAGGTTCGCGGGAAGGTAAGGTATAACATCCTGCAGTGCACGCGGTCCGCCGGTCGAGCTGGCGATGGCGACTATCCGTCTGCGGCCTTTGTGTTCGACCTTGCGAAGCTTTACCTCAGGTGCTCCGGAAGCTGACTTCTTCGTATCAACGGTAGCTGCTGCCCTGGCACTTGAGAGCTTCTCGGCGGTAGTGTGGATGTTAACATCAAAGCGCTTTGTGAACGTGTGCGGCCGTTCTCCTCCTGACTTGGAGGCAGCTACCGCTCCGCCGAACCTCGGCATGGGAGCAGTTGATACGACATACAACAGATCGAGAAAACGTTTGGAGAAAGAATCCACTCTTGCATTTGCCACGTTCTCGGGCTTCTTGATAAAATCGATCGCTCCGAGCGAAAGTGCATCGATGGTCTCTCTGGCTCCCTCGCCTGTCGTGGTGCTCGCCATCAGTACGCGAGCGCTCACACGCGACTTCTGCATCTCCTCCAGAAGCTGTAATCCCGTCATTCTCGGCATGTATACATCGAGAACGACTGCGTCAAACTCCTTCTGGCAGATCATCTTGAAGCCTTCAGCGCCGTCGGTTGCAGTATTTACAACCTCAAACCTGTCATCGGAATTTATTATATCACAGAACACCCTTCTCATGAGTGCAGAGTCATCGACGATAAGAATTTTTTTCTTCATTTTTCCTCCAAAAGCGGCTTTGGCTCTCGCTTTTTGCCCTCTTTGTCATATTGTCACAGCGTTCCTCTCTCACGATGACGCTGACGACGTTCTTCTTCAAAGATATACTTTATTATACTCTCTCTGTCGTCATTTACCATATTAACAAACTGGATCCTGTTCTCAAATGAATCCTCACGGTTCTCCATCGGATCCGATTTAAGGACTTTACCGACCAGCTTGTATTCGGTAACCGAGCCGTTAACAAACAATGAGAATACGAATCTGATAAGAGATCCCTTCGGATACTGAACTTTTGATATGAACCTCGCACCGCCTCCGCTGATATCCACCATGGTGCCGTTATCAAATGTCAGATCGGTATCTATGAACTGAACCTGTTCAAAAGTCTTCTTGCTGTCCGTATCGATAGCCTTGGACTTCATCTCGAGAACGGTGTTAAGTCTGTAGTATTCTCTTCTCTGGTACTTCTGAAGATCCGTCTCCAGTTCCATCGACAGAACGAACAGATTGTTGCTCTTGTATCTCTCGATGACTCTGGCAAGACACTGATACAGGCCGTTTGCCGTATAGAAGCACAGGCTGTACTCCGCGTCCACGGGCAGAAGCACGATCTTGCTCTGTTCCATCGGCATGGCTATCTTGATGACATCCTCCGACTCTATATCATACAGTTCGCTCCTGTATGTTTTTCTTGTGATCTCTCCGAGTTCATCAGTGGTCTTTTTGATCGATTCGATCTCGATCTTATTTCCGATCTGAACAAATTTTGAAATCATTCCTTCTCTCCTCGCTCTCGTAATCTACTGTCTGTTACCCCTTACCATTGATGCAAAAAATCCCGACATGCCGCGCTTGTGATATACCGGTGCGTTGGCACCCGTCTCAAGTGCCGTGGCCAGATCCGTAAATGCCTGCGCACTCTTTGCATTCGGATTCTGTATCGATATAGGCATCTGCTGCATTACCGCTTTAACAAGTTCGTGATCTTCCGGTATCACACCTATAAGACACAGCGGGATCTTCAGATACCTGTTAACAACAGCATTTAACTTGGTGAACAACTGCCGTCCTTCTTCAAAGCTTCCCACCTTATTGGCCACAACCTTGATCGCGGTGCTCTCCCTGTCGAACTTCGGATGACGGTTAAGCGCCTTGAGCAGCGAATATGAATCGGTTATCGATGTAGGCTCGGGTGTTGTCACAAGAAGTATCTCTCCGCTTGCCACCAAAAACTCGAGTACCGCATCGCTTATACCGGCTCCCGTATCTATTATTATAACATCTGCCATAAGATCCAGCTCACTGAGATTTTTGACAAGATAATCGATATAATCCTTGCCCAGGTTCGACAGGCTGGCAATGCCGGATCCGCCGGATATAAAGCCTATATCCATAGGTCCCATTGTGATGATCTCTCTGATGTTCTTGCCCTGATAAATAAGGTCCGCAAGATTGTGCTTCGGGATCGCTCCGAACATGACTTCTATATTTGCCATGCCGAAATCCGCATCGAATATGATCACCTTTTTGCCCATGCGTCTGAAACCGACGGCAAGATTAATGGATACGTTCGACTTGCCGACTCCGCCTTTTCCGCTGGTCACGGTAATGACACGTGCGCCCGGACGGTTGTTCATGCCGCTGTTCTTGATGATGTTTCGAAGTCCTTCTGCCTGATCCATCATTTACCTCCAAGCAGCTGCTTGACCGTAGATTGCGGCGAAAATACTTCTATGTCATCGGGAACGTTCTGTCCGCATGTTACATACGACATCGATGCTCCGGTATGCATGCAGAGATTGAACAGATTCCCGAGTGTTGTCGTTTCATCAAGCTTCGTAAAGATCAGCTTGTAATCGGTAAACTCCGAATATGCATCAGCTATCGCGACAAGATCCCTGTACTTGGTCGTCGCGCTTACGACAAGATATGTATCCTTATCAACGGAATCATCAACACTTCTGAGGAAATGCGCCATGGCGTCCTTCTGCTCTCCGTTGTGCTGAGAATGTCCTGCGGTATCAACGAGGATATAGTCATATTCCCCGTACTCTTTGATCGCCGTCATCATTTCATCTTCCGTATATATGACCTTGAACGGAACGTTAAGTATGCTCGCGTATGTGCGCAGCTGTTCGGCCGCGGCGATCCTGTACGTATCCGTGGTAAGCAGCACCACCTTCTTCTTGTGGTTCACGCACAGCTGGGATGCAAGCTTTGCGATGGTTGTCGTCTTGCCCACACCTGTCGGTCCAATGAAAAAGATCACACGCTGCTTGTCAAGACCAAGGGGTATAGTGACGGGCTGCCCAAACTTAAGTATCATCTTCTGATAGATGTTGCCGAGGATCAGATCCACACTTGCTTTCTGCGTATCAAGCTTTCCGATCTCATCTATGAGTTCGTTCGCATACTTTTCAGCGACCTCGTTGCTTATGAGTGTATTGTATATAAGCTTTAAGAATGAAACGGTCGAATCCTCAGGTACACCCTTTTCGAATTCATCCTTCTCGGGAGCTGATTTTAACTGTTTTTCCAGGAGCGACTGAAGGCTGTCGAGCCTTTGCTCTATGACTTTCTCGGTCTTATCGGGTACAGGCTCTTCTTCCGGAACATCGGACAAGAGCTTGTCCGAAGGGTACAGTCCGCGGTTGACGCTCTGTTTGGCCAGCATCGAAAAAGCATTTGATGCAGAACGCTCCGACTCCTCTTCCATTCCCACCGTTACCTCCACAAGAGGTTTTTTCAAAAAAGAAAGCAGGCCCTTCTTCTTGTGACTCCTTGCGCTCATCAGGACGACGTTCTCACCCATCTCCCGTCTGGCAGCGCTGAGTGCCTCTTCTTCTGTTTTACCTTGAAACTTCTTGATTATCATTTATGCTGTCACCATTCCGACCGATTGCAGTTCTACGTTCGAATCGATCTCATTATATGATACTACAATTAAGTCCTGATAGTAATCCTCAGTTAATTTTTTAAAATACATCCTCACTATCGGAGACGTGATTATGATCGGATTCCTTCCGAGATTCTCGAGCTTGGCTATCTCGTCACCTACCGACTTCATGATCTCCTTGGTCCTGTCCGGATCCAGGGTAAGATATGCGCCCTGCTCGGTCTGCTTGACTGAATTCATGATCTCCTGCTCTATCTTCGGATCGAGAGTCACGACACTCGTGGCTTCATTTGCGTCAAAATACTTGGCCGAGATCGCACGCTTTAAGCTCTGCCTTACATACTCTGTCAGAACATCCGTATCCCTTGTCACGGTCGCATGATCGGCAAGTGTTTCAAATATCGACAGAAGGTCTCGGATCGATATGCCTTCCTTCAAAAGGTTCTGAAGAACCTTCTGGATCTCACCAAGCCCCAAAAGCTTCGGAGTAAGTTCTTCAACAAGGGACGGGTTGGACTCCTTGATGTTGTTGATAAGGTTTTGTACATCCTGTCTTGTGAGCAGTTCGGAGATATGCTGTCTTATTATCTCCGTTAAGTGAGTTGCGATGATCGACGGGGGATCGACAACGGTATATCCGAGACTTTCGGCACGCTCTCTCTGCGACTCCGTGATCCATGTAGCAGGCAGATGGAACGACGGCTCGAACGTGGGGATACCTGATATCTCCTCTTCAACAAAACCGGGATTCATCGCCATATAATGATCGAACAGTATCTCACCTTCACTGACCTGTATGCCCTTGATCTTGATGATGTACTGATTGGGATTAAGCTGTATGTTATCACGCAGTCTGATTATTGGGACTACGGTACCCAGTTCAAGCGCAACCTGTCGACGTATCATTACGACTCGGTCAAGGAGGTCACCGCCCTGATTTACATCGGCAAGGGGGATGATACCGTAACCGAATTCCAGCTCGATGGGATCGACCTGAAGGAGCGATGTGACATTCTCGGGTTTTCTGACCTCTTCAGCCTCTTCCTCTTCCGCCTCCACGGTCCTCTCCGTCTTGCTGACTTCGATGTTGTTCGCAACTATCCTTCCGCTGACGATAAAGAGAAGTCCGATCGCCAGGAACAGTATCGCATTAAGAGGTGTGACGATACCGAGAAAGCATATGACACCGCCCACAAAATACATTGCCTTGGGCATACCGAAGAGCTGTGATACGAGTACCGAACCAAAGTCTGCTTCCTTGGAGCCCTTGGTGACGAGTATACCTGTTGAGAGCGATATGAGAAGTGACGGTATCTGGGATACGAGTCCGTCACCTATCGTAAGTATCGTGTACTTCTGTATGGCTGCGTTAAAATCAAGACCCTGACGCAGCATTCCCATGGCAATACCGCCGATGATGTTAACGAACGTGATGATAAGACCGGCCGTTGCATCTCCTTTTACGTACTTAACCGCACCATCCATGGATCCGAAGAAGCTTGACTCTTCCTGGATCTTGGCACGCAATGCTTTTGCTTCATCATCGGTTATCGCTCCGGTGTTAAGATCGGCGTCGATAGCCATCTGTTTACCGGGCATGGCATCGAGCGTAAATCTTGCGGTTACTTCAGCCACACGCTCGGAACCTTTGTTTATTACCATAAACTGAATGATTATCAGGATTATGAATACGATCGTACCCATTACAAGGTCGCCGCCGCCGACGAATGAACCGAAGGTCTCGACAACGTTTCCGGGAGATCCGGATGAGAGTATCAGTCTTGTGGATGAGACGTTAAGCGAGATCCTGAATATCGTCGTGAACAGCAAAAGTGTCGGGAAGAAGGACATGTCCAGAACTTCCTTGGCGAACATCGTGTTGAACAGGACCGCGAATGCGATCGAAATATTGACGGCAAGGGCAACGTCGAGGACCTGCGAAGGTATGGGGACTATGAGGAATATGAATGCGAACAGAAGATACAGCGCCACGCCGATATCTGCTGTAGCCATTTTTCGCATATTCTCTCACCTCCCCTTATTATTTTTGTTCTCTACGGGAGAACGAATTATATACTTGCGTAAAAAGGCGCTTCCGCTCCAAGTCTTTTTGCACAAGTAATAATCGTTCTCCCTTATGCTACAGACTTTATCCGGCAGCACGTGCATTGTAAATAGCTGCGAGTATCTCCGCGACAGTCTGGTAGAGTTCCGGCGGGATCGGACTTCCAAGGTCCACGTTGTAGTAGAGCATCCTTGCAAGCGGCTTGTTCTCCACTATCTCTACTCCCGCTTCCGCAGCTCTTTCTTTGATACGCGCTGCGAGAAAATCCTCACCCTTTGCGACAACAAACGGTGCATCAAATACGTTCACGTCATACTTGATCGCAACCGCAAAATGCGTCGGGTTCGTGATGACAACATCCGCTGAAGGAACCGACTGCATCATCCTTCGTCTTGACGCTTCACGCATCCTCTGCTTCTGCTGTCCTTTGATCGCAGGATCTCCTTCTGCGTTCTTCCATTCGTCCTTGACTTCCTGTTTCGTCATCTTCATGTCTTCGGCAAATTTCCACTTCTGATAGCCGAAGTCAACAAATCCGATGACTATGTATAAGGCACTTATCTTAAGTCCCAGATTGATCGCTATATCCCCGATCACCCCTATGGCTGACATAAGGTCCATGTCAAACAGTGCAAAGAGCACGGCAAACTCACCCTTGATCGTGGAGTATGCCATATATCCGAGAAGAAAAAGCTTAACAAGTGATTTTAACAGATCGAGGAGCTTTTCCTTCGAGAATATCCTTTTGAAACCGCTGATCGGATTGATCTTCGAAAATTTCGGGCGTAGCGGCTTGGTCGTCGGTGCCCACTTGACCTGCAGTATGTCCGTGACTATCGCGATGATAACGGCAGCGATAAAAACAGGGGCCACGATCCCGGCCATCTGAAGGATGTTAATGTTAAGGAGCCTGCAGAAATCCTTGACCGATATATCTCCGCCCACGAGCGTAGTCATTTCCTTCATCCGCGTATAGTTGATGCGGAATGAATTCAGAAAAGTATGACCCATGGTGCCGGCCCATATCTTGAGTACGAGAAACAGCGCAAGAAGGGCAAATGCCTGTCCGAGCTCACGGCTCTTGGCAACCTGTCCTTCCTTTCTGGCATCTGAAAGCTTTTTCTCGGTAGCCGGCTCGGTCTTCTCACCGCCGGCACCTTCCTTGGCAAACAGCTGCAGATTCAGTTGGAGATATAAGTTATCGTTCATATCTTCTTAAGGACGCTCGCTATTTAAGGCTCTCAACCATCGCGGTCATCATGATCCTCATCTCCTTGAAGATGAACTCCGATGCGGCAGGTATGGTACCTATCGTCAGGAACAGTATCCCGAGGCCCACGATGATCTTGATCTGGATACCGACCGAGAACATGTTGACCTGCGGTGCGGTCTTGGCCAGGACACCGAGTATCGCGTTAAGCAGGAGCATCGCAGCCACTATCGGAAGACACAGTCTGAACGATATCGTGATAAAATCCGTCAGGAACTGTACCATGGTTGTCATGATCTTTTCGGATGAAAAACTGGCCCCTCCGATGGGGATCAGTGAAAATGTCTCTACAAACGCCCGAAGGAAATAATAATGCATGTTCGTAACGAGCATTATGAGTATCAGGATGTACTGGTAAAAGCTTCCCATGAAACCCGTTCCATCCCTTGTCAGCGGATCGAACAGCTGGACCATCGAAAGACCCACTTCCATGTCGGCGACTTTTCCCGCAAAGTGCACGATCGACATGCACATGTTCGCGCCAAGGCCGATGAGGAGTCCCGTTATCGTCTCCCTGAGCACGATCACCGAATATCCGAGAACCGTTGAGTACGCAGGGACACTGTGATCGGTAAGACTGTGTACCAGCAGGAACGACAGCATGAGCGAAAATCCCGCCCGCAGCCTTCGCGGTGTATTTGACATCGAGAAGAACGGAGCCACGAACACGAATGCGGATACCCTTGCCATCACAAGAAGGTAAAACTCCAGGTCTTCAAATGTAAAGGGATAATCGATCATATATTACCTGATATAAAGACTGAAACCGTTCCAAAGTTCCTCGGTATAAACAACCACCTCATTGAGTATCCAGTGACCCAGTATCATGATCGCCGTGAATATCCCGAGAACCTTCGGAACAAATGTAAGCGTCTGTTCCTGGATCGACGTTACCGTCTGGAATATGGATACGGCAAGACCGATCACGAGGGATACAAGAAGCATCGGGGCCGAGCACTTGATGATCGTATAGAGTGCGGTCCTGGTGATCGTTGTAACGTTATCGATGTCCATCATGATATTTATACCCCCTTAATAAAACGTCTTAACGAGATTCCCGATTACGAGGTTCCACCCGTCCGCGAGCACGAACAACAGTATCTTAAATGGCATCGATATCGTTGTCGGCGGCAGCATCATCATACCCATGGACATCAGCGTCGACGCGACGACCATATCTATGACAATGAACGGAATGTATATCAGGAACCCTATGATGAACGCACGCCGCAGTTCGCTTATGACAAACGCCGGAACGAGCACACGCGTCGGAATGTCATCTATGGATTCAACATCTTCGATCTTTGCTATATCCATGAACAGCCTGACATCTTTGGTCTGTGTCTGCGGATACATAAATTCGCGGAGGGGCTGCATCGCGGTGTCGATGAATTCCTGCTGCGTCATCTCTCCCGCTTCGAACGGCTTCACCGCATTCGTATTGATATCCGTAATGACCGGATTCATAATAAAAAATGTCAGAAACAGAGTCAGTCCAACAAGCACCTGATTGGGCGGTGCCGTTTGAGTACCGATCGCCGATCTGACAAAGTGAAGAACGATTAGTATCCTCGTAAATGATGTCATCATTATCACGAGGAACGGAGCGAGTGCAATGAGTGTCAGGATTATGAGGATACGAAGAGCTCCCGACAGATTGCCCTGCTTGTCCGTATAAGTTACCGAGAGATTGTTGGATACGTTCAGTTCGCTTATATCTTCTCCCGTTGTAGCTGTTCCGGGTTCCCGGATAACGGTCGGACGGTCGGGTACATTGTCCGTTGACAGACCGAGTTCATTAACATCACTCGCATATACTTTTGTGGGTGACATAAAGAAAAACGCCACCAAATACACAAGGAAGCAAAAGATCACTGCTGCTCTTCTGCCCCCAATGCTACCGCTATTTCTCATTTTCATTATCGCCTTTACCGATACGTTCTTTGGCTTTATCCAAAATGGTCTTAAATGCAAGAGCAGGTTGAACCGTGCTTTCCGATACCGGTTTAATATCATCGGCAGACAGTTCACATATGCTTGTGATGTCATCTTTGCCGATGCCTATCAGAACATATTTCTCCCCGACCTTTACGATCTGAAGATATTTGCCGTTCGTTATCCTGTAAGTCTCAATGACTTCGATATTACCGGCAGCTGTTCTTGCTTTCTGATAAGTGCCCACAAAACGGGTCGTCAGATATGTAAGTGCAAGCACCAAAAGGAAAACCAAAATCACGGTCAGAAACTGCGTAAAGCCTTCTGCCCTGTCTGATAAACCTGTCAGTACCATATTATCCTACGACTTTTTTAACGGCCTCTATAACTCTGTCTGCCTGGAAAGGCTTAACGATAAAGTCCTTCGCACCCGCCTGGATCGATTCGATAACCATAGCCTGCTGACCCATAGCCGAGCACATGATAACAAGTGCGGAAGGATCAGTTTCTTTGATCTTTTTCAGCGCCTGGATACCATCCATTTCAGGCATCGTGATGTCCATAAGAACAAGGTCGGGCTTAAGCTCTGCATACTTCTCCACAGCCTTTGCGCCATTCTCTGCTTCGCCGGCTACGTTGTATCCGTTCTTTGAGAGAATGTCCTTGATCATCATTCGCATGAATGCTGCATCATCACAGATAAGAATGTTTTTTGCCATCGTTCTTTCTCCTCTAAATATCTTAGTTGATTATTTCGGTGACTCTGACACCAAAGTTTTCCTC
>JAGAFR010000017.1 GCA_017612555.1 Lachnospiraceae bacterium
ACTGGGCTTATCCTGCAGGTTCCATGGAGCTTGGCGAGAGTTTTGAAGAGTGCGCAAGAAGAGAGGTGCAGGAAGAGACGGGCCTTCTGTGCGGCGATCTTGACCTCCTTATGCTCAGGTCAGGTAAAGACACTTACTATGAGTATCCAAATCAGGATAAAGTCTATTTTGCAGGTGCCGTCTACATGTGCTTCGAATATTCCGGCGAGATGAAAGTGCAGGAAGAAGAAGTCATCGAACAGGCTTTCTTCCCTATAGACAGTCTTCCCGACAACCTGTCACCCGGAACGGTCGAGGTCCTCGAAAAGGCCATAGAGTATCTTAAGGAAAAGAACGGTCCCAAATGAACAAAAAGATCCTCATACCTGTAATCATAGTCCTTGCCGTTATTGGCATCGTTTTATTCGGAAGATTCGGAATGAAACTGGGAGAATGGGAGTACGATTCATACGAAGAATTCAGCAAAAACGTCAGTGTACGGTTTCCTGTTGATATACCGGAAAACGCGAAGTATCAGCGTTTTTACTACAAAAACACCGGCTTGGGCTCATTCTATATCTGCGCGTTTACACTCGATAAAGATGATTACAATAAATTCATTAATCCTTTGATCGCAGAGTATAAATCAAAAGGCGAAGACTATTATCCGAAATGGTTTCTGATGAAGGTCGGAGATGCACATGATCCGGATTATGAACTCGACGACTTTCCTGTGCATCTGGCATTTGATAAAGTCGCTGCCGGCGATATCAGGGACTATGACATAATCCAATATACCCCTGTCGGCACAGGAACTTCCGGTCACGGACTGGTAGCAAATCCGGCCACCGGACGGATCGTCATATACCGCGAAGGACATATAAGATAAAAGAGAGGCATATATTATGAAGGCAGGAATAATCGGTTACGGCAGCATGGGTAAGATGCTTCTCCGGAAGCTCTCGGGATCAGGGAGATTTGCTCCCGGCGATCTCCTCGTGGCCAACAGGACAAAGGGAAAGCTTGAAGAAGCAAAAGACATTGCCGTTATCTGCGATAACGGCACGCTCGCATCTGAAGCTGACATCGTCTTTGTATGCGTCCGCCCTGCCGACATGAAATCCGTCCTTGAAGAGATCGGTCCGGGCCTTAAAAGCGATGCCCTGCTCGTTACGTTGAATGGCAGCATCACTTTTGACATGATAAAAAAGGTCATTGATCATAAAACGGCAAAAGTCATTCCGAGTCTCACCGCAGAGATCGACCGCTCACAGACGATAGTCTGCTTCAATGAGCTGGTTACGGATAGCGACAAGAACAATCTCCGTGATCTTCTCGGCACCATCGGCGAAGTCATAGAACTGCCCGAAAACGAAGTCGGCATGGGCTCGGAACTCGTCAGCTGCATGCCCGGCTTCATTGCATCGATCTTCGACGTCATCTGCACATCTGCAGGATCACATACAGATATCCCGCGCGAACAGATAGTAAAGATGGTGTTGAATACTCTGAGCGCAACAGGTGAGCTGATGCTTGCAAAAGACCTTTCGTTTGATGAGGTGGTAGAACGCGTTGCTACCAAAGGGGGCATTACCGAAGAAGGAACCCGCGTCATCTACGACATGTTTCCGCCTGCAGCAGACGAGATGTTCAATAAGACTCTCGAGAAAAGACGCCTGACCGCAGAAAATGCAGGCAGATCTTTTGAAGAATAATTTTTTTCTACATTACCTTAAAGAATCGTCACTGTATGTAAGCCAGAGGCTGCTGAAGCCCAGACCGCTGTAGTATGCACCGACGGCAACATATACCTGGTCGCCGTCATAATAATCGTAGAACTCTATCATGGTATTGTCGTCATCAAGCGGATACTCCACATCAGGATCACCCATGAAATCATCGAGTATCTCCTTGAAATATGCACAGTAATCCTGCAAAAGCTCATCGGAAGCCACAGTATTAAAGAATCCGACATAGAAGACTGTTCCGTCCATATTTACATCGAGCTCTATCGAGTTAAATACAACACCTTCTATCATGACGTTTACATTGTAGGTATATGCTGTTGAGATGCCTGACTCGCCTTCATTTACGGAAGATTTTCCGATGTCGACACCGAAGAAATCCCTGACCTTGCTCTCAGCAGTTTTAATGTTCAGGCCTACGACACTATGCATCATATCGTAAACATCCTCATAGGAATTATCTGTCAGATCTTCGGGATCGACGGTAGGTACCGGCGTCGTTCCGCTTCCGTAACCGTGATTTGCAGGATCATCACATTCAATTCCGATAACGAACTGATCATTTCCCTTTACGGACTGGCAGCTAACTCCCCAGAACATTGATACCCAGCAATTGTCATGGTATTTCCATCCGTAATTACCGCTCTTATCAAAGTCCACCCATGAAGCATGATAATTGTTATCCGGACCACCGAAGTTATTATAGAAAACGGTATACAGCGTGTCATAATACAGTTCGCTGTCAAAAGCCTCATTGGAATCAAAGATCGCGGTTTCCCTTACGGTATATTCAACACCACTGACAAGGCCGGAATCGTTGCTGTAGATGCCGATGCTTCTGAATACGACACCATTGACAGAGACATCCTTACTAAGGTCTCTTAAGAAACGTTCCATGGGAAGTCCGGAGGAACCGTAATTTGAATCTTCAATCTGATATTTATCTATTCCGAGAACAGCAGTCAAAAGCTCTGTTGACGCATCCGGTGTAGTACCGATGCACAGATCCGAAATGTACATGAGATCCGATAATGTCATATCAACAACATCATTCGTATTGGGGGGCGTTGTCGGAACAGGCGTCGGATCTGAAGGATCGGTGATCGTAGGAAGTGGATCTGTGATCTCGCCGTATGGCTTCTCGGGCTTGCTCTGTGCGTCGTTGTGCACGACTCCTGAACCCGAAGAGGGTTTTGACGTGCATGAGCACATTGCAAGAATCATCGAAAAAGCAAGAACCAATGATATGATCTTTATGTGTTTCTTCATTTTATTATCCCCCTGATCATCTGCGGATACGCAGATTAAGAATAACAGATAATATCTTTGATAATCAACAATATGACTGTTTACGCTATAATATCCCTGATATTAAAGGACTTATATATTCGGACGGAAAACCTATGAAGCTCTACACCGAATGCCACTGGGACGGCTGGGACAGGATAGTTGACATATACCCTGAGAGGTGTGACAGCCTCCCTGAATACATTAACGATGATTCGACATATAAGATCATCATTCTCGAAAAGGGCATTCTTGAGATCAGTAGCGATGATTCTGCACGTGAAGTAAAAGCACCTGCTCTTATCTTGCTTTCACAGAAAGACGTGCTCGAATATCAGATAAATCAACCCATAAAAGCCTGTATCGTATTCTTTAAGCCTTCAGTCATCCGCGATGAGTTTACGTACGACCGGATCGATTCCGGGGAGTTCGAGAAAACGGAAGGCCGTTCGATATTCCAGGATTATGTGCTCGTCAGGCCTTTTGGCATGTACCCGGACTTATGCGAT
>JAGAFR010000018.1 GCA_017612555.1 Lachnospiraceae bacterium
GAGCTTAAGAAGGGTACACCGATACCTGCTTCATCATTTGAAGCCGTAATGAATAACGGAAACATCGAAGTTACATACACAGGCACAGAGGAGATGAAGGCTTCAAACCTTAAGATAGGAGATATGACCTTTATCCTTACGGTTGCTGACAGTACAGGTGGTAACTCGGTTGAAGTAACGATGCTTGTCAAGAATGTCTCGGCTAAGAAGACAACGCCGACGGTTAAGACTGCAAAGGTGGTCATTCCCAAGGCTCTTGCCGAGAGTGCAGACGGAACGACTGTCATAGGAACCGCTAATATCTTAAGCAACTATAAGAACAGCGCAAAGCATACGCAGATGATAGCACCGGTCGGTGTAACTCTTGACAAAAAGGGTGTTGAGGCTGAAGTCGATCCCGATGATCCAAGCCGCATACTTATCAAGAAGCTTACCGGAAACAGCGGAAACGTCAAGGCAACTCTTACCTATCCGGGAGGAGTAACCAAGGCGGTCACGATCAAGGTTTCAAAAGGTAAGTAACATGGAACATTTAAATCCCCGCAGTCTTATGGCTGCGGGGATACTTATGTATAGATAGACTCCTAATAATAATCAAACAGGGATTGCACCCGGTCTACTATATGTATCAGTCCTGCAAGGGAAACCCTGTCTTTAACGGAAAAAGGCCTGGATTCGAGGTCGAGTTGTCGAAGATTGTCGCATAGCACATACCTGTCCTGTCCTATGGGATATGACAGAGTAGCGTCGGTAGCTTCCGATATGACAGGACATACAATGACCCGTCCTGATTCGTTAAAGATATTCTTGCTCACAACGAGGGCGGGATAGTTAATTCCTTCTATCTTAAGTATTTGTCCCTGTTCTACCATATTTCACGTCCTACAGGCTGACCCCAGTCAATCTCATCCGATACAATGAGCTTACCGCCTGATTCCTTTACATATTCTTCCAATTTCTTGTGTTCAAATGTAAACCCCGATTGGATCAGATCCCTTATATTTTCGTCTGACATATGATCCAATACATTCATATCAAGCCTCCTTGTTTCGGATAAATAACTGCTAAGTCTCCTGTATTTGGAAGAATCATCATTTTGTTCAGTATCAATAAAGAATTCGCCTACCTCAATTCCGAAATATCTACTGATCTTGTTAAGCTGGTCTTCTCTTGGAACAGTTCTTCCGTTTATCCAATCACATAGTGTCGTGTACTTAATATCCAGGTCCCTGCTTAGGCTCCGCCTGGTTATACTTTTCTGTTCCATAAGAGAGCATAAGTTTTTTGAAAAGATCCTTCTTATAGTTGTCCTCTCGCTTGTGGCAACCATACATCACCCCTCCATTACGATAATATCGTAAATATATTACGATAATGTCGTAATCTTGTCAATGTATAACGCAAAATCATAAAAATCACGAAAAATATACCTTATCGGAAAAATCAGTTGACAAATGCATAAACGACCGCTATACTTGACAAGTACGTTTAAAAGACATCCTTAAAGGAGGTGTTAGCTGTGTCGATCTGTCCTAAGAATAAATCTTCCAAGGGAAGAAGAGATAAAAGAAGAGCGAACTGGAAAATGAGCGCTCCTACATTGGTTAAGTGCAGTAAGTGCGGAGCCCTTATGGTTCCTCACAGAGTATGCAAGGCTTGTGGTTCTTATAACAAGAAAGAGATCATCAGCCAGGACTGATTAATGTACGCTAAAACCACGGGTTTATCCCGTGGTTTTTTTTGTTTGATTTTTACGGATATGTCTTGTATAGTATTATAGGATTTGAGGAGGAACGTAATGGTCCATGTAGTACTTGACGCAATGGGAGGGGACAATGCCCCGAAGGAGATAGTTGAGGGAGCGCTTATCGCGCTTCATGATTCCGATGGGGTTAAGATCACTCTTTGCGGCAAAGAAGACGCCATAAGAAGCGAACTTGAAGGAAAGGACTATCCTAAGGATCGTCTTCTTATTGAAAATGCAGATGAGGTCATATCGATGGACGAAGCACCGGTCATGGCGATCCGGCGCAAAAAGGACTCTTCGATAGTAAAAGGGCTTCACCTCGTCAAGGATAAACAGGCTGATGCGTTCGTATCTGCCGGATCATCCGGTGCGATACTTGCAGGCGGACAGCTTATCGTTGGAAGGATCAAAGGCGTAGAGAGACCTCCGCTGGCACCGCTCATACCGTCAACTACCGAAAAGGGAGTATCCCTTATAATAGACTGCGGAGCCAATGTAGATGCGAGAAGTTCTCATCTGGTGCAGTTCGCCAAGATGGGATCGATATACATGGAAAATGTCCTTGGTGTTAAGAACCCCAGGGTCGCGATAGTCAATATCGGCGTTGAGGAAGAAAAGGGCAACATGCTCGTCAAGGAGACATTCCCGCTTCTTCGCAACTGCCCGGATATCAACTTTATCGGATCTATCGAGGCAAGGGAGATACCTAACGGCGGAGCCGATGTCATTGTATGTGAGGCATTTGTCGGAAATGTAATCCTGAAGATGTATGAAGGCGTGGGCAAGATGATGCTCAGCTCCATCAAGCATGAACTTATGCGAAGTACAAGGGGCAAGATCGGTGGAATGCTGATCAAACCTTCACTCAAAGGCCTGCTGGCTAAATTTGATGCTTCGGAATACGGCGGAGCACCGCTTTTGGGGCTCAACGGACTGGTTGTGAAGGTCCACGGGAACGCCACTCATAAAGAGATATCAAACGCGATCAAGCAGTGTGAATCATTCAAGAAACAGGATATCAGTCGGAAGATAGCAGACAAGATCATAATAAAGGATGAATAAAAGTCAGAAGAAAGGGGTTGTATCATGGAACTCGAAAAACTTAAGAAGATCATAACTGAGGTGCTTAATGTTGATGAGAGCGAGATCACTATGGATACAAAGTTCATTGATGATCTCGGCGCAGATTCTCTTGATGTCTATCAGATCATCATGGGTGTTGAGGAGGAGTTCGACATCGAGATAGATGCTGATAACGCAGAGTCGATCGTGACCGTATCAGATGCGATCGAAGCTATCAAGAACGCGATCAGTTGATCAGATCCTACAACATTGTGCAGGCTTGGTAGAGTTCCGCATATCCGGAACTCTATTTATTGCAAAATGAGTTAGTGCAGAACCGGAGGGAATTTCTACGAATCTGATAGAAGGTTACAAAGAACTTCAAAAACTCATAGGGTATGATTTTCGCGACAGCGATCTTCTGATAAAAGCGCTCTCTCACAGTTCTTATGTCAATGAGCTGAAACTCAACAAACATGATGACTATGAGAGGACGGAGTTTCTCGGAGATGCTGTTCTTGAACTTACCGTCAGTGAGTTTCTGTATACAGAAAAACCATCGA
>JAGAFR010000019.1 GCA_017612555.1 Lachnospiraceae bacterium
CTCGTTTGGTAAGACCCCTTGAAGACGACAAGGTAGATAGGGCATAGGTGTAAGTACAGAGATGTATTCAGCTGAATGTCACTAATCGGTCGAAGGCTTTCTTTAAAATGTTGGAAGGATGTCACTCATTATCAGTATTTGGTTGTTCAGGTACTTAACGATCCGGCCCAGTGGCTCAGTTGGTGAGAGCGCCGCCCTGTCACGGCGGAGGTCACGGGTTCGAGTCCCGTCTGGGTCGTAAAATGTAGCGAGATGTCATCGAAGATGACAGAGTTCTTGCTACACCGCGAGTGCCAATCGCCGAAGGCGATCCAAATGCACGAGCGACCTTTAAATATTGGCAGCTGTAGTCCGCTCAAACGGCGCTCTGCCTGACTCGATTCCTTCGGAATCAAGTCATATGGCGACATAGCCAAGTGGTAAGGCATGGGTCTGCAACACCCTGATCACCAGTTCAAATCTGGTTGTCGCCTCTTAAGTCTGATGTTGTTGTTCTGCAATGATGTCGGACTTTTTTATTAGGTGGATTATGAAGAGATATGATCTGATCGATACAATCAGGGGACTGGCGGTCATCAGCATGATCGGATTTCATGCGTTCTGGATCGCAAGTTATTTCGGGTTCGGTGTATCTTCTGCGACACTTTTTGATACGGCGTTTACGGTATGGGAGAGGAGCATCTGCATCACATTTATCGCGGTTGCGGGTTTTTCTTTTTCCCTTGGAAGAAGGCACATGAGATCGGGGCTGATCCTGTCTGCCCTCGGAGCGGCAATCACGCTTTTAACGTGTCTGTTTGTGCCGGATATCAGGATAGTATTCGGGGTGCTTACGTTTCTCGGCTTTTCAACTCTTGTGATGATCCCTTTGGATAAGCTGATAGGAAAGAATGTATCAGTATCGCGAACAGCAGCGTGTGTTGGCTTTGTCATTAGCATCCTGCTATTTCTTTTTTCTTATAATATAAACACCGGATCTCTGGCATTCGGGATAAAGCTTCCGCAGCAGCTGTACAGCGGATATGTGTCTACTTTTTTCGGGTTCATGATGCCAGGGTTTGTCTCGGCTGATTATTTTTCGTTAATTCCATGGTTCTTCATGTATCTGTGCGGCTATTTTCTGCATAAGATCGTGATCGGAAAGGAAGGCGGAAGGGTTTTGTCGTATCGGATCCCGGGGGTCGATCTTGTGGGCAGACACTCCCTTGTTATATATCTGGTACATCCGATAATTCTGTATATTGTGTTTTACCTTGTGACATTATTCGCTATTTAGTGGGCGAAAATCTTGTTATGTAAAGTGCAAAATGCCTAAAATCAACGATTTTCGACGTTTTTTGCCAAAAAAACCTTGACTTTTAAGGGCTTTGAGATTATAACTTGTATAGACGCTCAAAGAGACGTCATTACCTAAGATGTTTAAGGAGGAGTTCAAATGAACAAAACAGAGTTAGTAGCAGCAATGGCAGCAAGCGCTGGATTATCAAAGAAGGATGCAGAGAAGGCTCTTAAGGCTTTCACAGATTCAGTTTCAAAAGAGCTTAAGAAGGGTGGAAAGGTTCAGTTAGTTGGATTTGGTACTTTCGAAGTTACCAAGAGAGCAGCTAGAACAGGTAGAAATCCTCAGACAGGTAAGGAGATGAAGATCGCAGCTTCTAAGGCTCCTAAGTTCAAAGCTGGTAAGGCTCTTAAGGATCTTGTAAACAAGAAATAATTAAACCGATTATATGATAAAAGGAACTCCGAATGATCGGGGTTCCTTTTTTCATACAGGCAGTATGAAGTAATGACGAAGTTTTGGGAAAGAGAACAGATATGAGATTGGACAAATTCTTAAAAGTATCAAGGATAATTAAGAGACGTACTGTCGCGAATGAGGCGTGTGATGCCGACAGAGTGATCATCAACGGAAGGCCCGCCAAGGCTTCCACACAGGTCAAGGAAGGCGACATTCTGGAGATCGCCTTCGGGAACAATCCGCTCAAGGTGGAAGTGCTCTCGATAAAGGAGACCGTGAAGAAGGATGAAGCTAAGGAAATGTACAGAGTTATTTGACATCACGGAGCTATCTGTATATAATATATTATGTTAACAAGCGATGATCAGGGTTCCTTGAGAGGGCGAGGAATCCGGGTAATTATAAGGGGAGTAAAATGGCCAGAAAAGTTGCGTTTCGAAAGAAACGGCAAAACCGGCTTGGAATGGCGCTTGTTTCGTTTGTGGTTTTGATCCTGATGGCGGTCATACTGTTCAAGGGACATGAACTTAAACAGAAGCAGGCGGAATACCAACAAAGGGAAGCGACTCTGCAGGCTCAGATCGAAGAGGAGCATGAGAGGACCCGCAAACTTACCGATTACGAGAAGTATACGAAGACAGACAAGTTTGTGGAGGAGATCGCGAAAGAAAAGCTGGGATTGCTGTACGAAAACGAGATCTTATTCAGATCGGATGTCAATAAATAGGCACGGGGATAATGGGACCTGTGCCTTTTTATGTAGATAGGGGAAGAGGAACCACATGGAGAAGGAAATCATCTACGCAAAAGTCACGGACTATATAAAAGCAAACGATCTGATCCGGCCCGGTGACACTATAGTGGAAGGAATATCGGGCGGTGCCGATTCGGTATGCCTGTTCCTGATGCTCGAAGAACTTAAGAAAGAGATGGATTTCACCACTGTAGCGGTGCACGTTCATCATGGGATCCGCAAGAAGACCGCGGACAAGGATCAGAAGTTCGTGGAAAAGCTGTGTGAGTCAAAGGGTGTGGAGCTTAAGAGCTACAGGAAAGATATCCCTCTGATATGTAAGATCACGAAAGAATCGGAGGAAGAGTGCGGACGCCGTATCAGGTATGAACTGTTTGATGAAGTTTGCAGTCTCTATGACAACGCCAAGATCGCGGTTGCGCATCACATGAACGATCAGGCCGAGACGATACTGTTTCGCATGATAAGGGGAAGCGGGATAAAAGGCCTTACCGGAATGGAGGCAAAGCGTGACAACATCATCCGGCCGCTCCTGTGCCTTAAGAGAGAAGAGATCGAGGAGTACCTTGAAGAGATCGGACAGGATTACAGAATAGATGAGACAAACGGAACTCTCGAGTACAGCAGGAATTATATACGTAAAAAGATCATGCCCAAGCTTGAGAGTGTACGCCAGAATGCCGTTGAGCATATAAATGCGCTCTCATCCGAAGCGGCGGAGATCAACGGATTCATGGAAAAGAAGGCAGCTGAGCTTCTTGATGAGGCGAGCAAGGAAGCTGACATCAAATACATCACAAAAGGACTTAGCAGAAAATACAAAGCAGAAGTTCTGTCGCAGGCAGAGCCAATACTGTTAAAGTTTGCGGTCCGCGGTCTTATCACTCAGTCGGGTGTGTCGATCAAGGATGTCACGAGAAGCCACATCGACAGCCTGTGTGAACTGATCACAAAGCCCAAGAGCGGAGAGATCCACCTGCCGAGAAAGGTCACGGTCGTAAAAGAGTCGGGCATCGTATATATCAAGCCCGGGGATGATTTTAAAGCTGAGATACAGGAGATAGCGGATGCGGATATCGCTCCCAGGATCTCCATGCCGGTATCAAATCTTGCAGGCATACAGTCAATGTCCGCTCCGGCAGAGTCTCATAATAGAGAAACCGTATCTCCCGATTTTAAGTTCTATGTACCCGTAACGGGAGAGGGAGAGTATAAGCTATCCGACGGCAGCACGGTGACATGCAGGATACTTGATGAATTTGACAGGAATGCCATTCCGGATGATACCTATACGAAATGGATGGATTATGCTAAAATGACCGGTGATCTTGTCCTTAGGACACGCAAAACCGGCGACTATCTTGTGATCAACAAAAAGGGTAACGAAGGTAACCTCAAGAACTACATGATCAACGAGAAGATCCCCAAGAGCGAAAGAAACGAAGTACCTCTCCTGGCAGCCGGATCGAAGATATACTGGGTAGTGGGACACAGGATCTCGGAAGACGTGAAGGTAACGGATAATACCGAAAAAGTAATGGAATTTGTCTATAAAAGAGGAGACGAAAATGGCTGATAAGATCTCGGTTTTATATTCTGAAGAAGAAGTCAATGCACGCATCAGAGAACTCGGCGAGCAGATAAGCAGGGATTATGAAGGAAAAACAGTGCATCTGATCGGAATACTCAAGGGAGCTACTTTCTTCATATGTGAACTCGCAAAGAGGATCACTGTTCCGGTAACTCTTGATTTTATGAGTGTATCCAGTTACGGAGATGCGACCGAATCATCGGGTATCGTTAAGATCAACAAGGATCTTGATGAGCCCCTTGATGACAGGAACGTCATCGTTGTAGAAGATATTGTTGATACCGGAAACACACTCAGCTATCTTCTTGATAACATACAAAAGCGAGGATCCAAGTCCGTCAAGCTGTGCGCACTTCTCGACAAGCCCGAGAGAAGGATAAAAGATGTCAAGGTTGATTATACGGGATTTGTTATCCCCGATGCATTTGTCGTAGGATACGGACTCGACTATGCACAGAAGTACAGGAATCTGCCTTATATCGGTATCGTGGAGGTGGACGGTTAAGTTGAAGAGAAGAAGCGGATTTGGGTTTTACGGCCTTATTGTGATCATACTTGTGGGACTGCTCATCGCGTGGTCCAAATTGCAGGGATCGGTCAAACAGGAGATAAACCACAAGGAATTTGAATCACATATTGAAAAGGGAGATATCGCAGCGATCAGGCTGATACAGAACTCGGAAGTCCCTACCGGAGAGGTCAGACTGACACTTGACAGCGGACTGACACTGTTCATGTATACGCCCGATATCAACAAGATCACGGAAGAGCTCGATAAGAAGTTCCCGGATTACACGCTTGATGACGTCAAGAGAGAGGGATGGTTTGCCACATATATACTGCCGTCTCTTATACTGATCGTATTCATGATAGTGTTCTTTACTTATATGAACGGTTCGGCGGGCGGCGGAAGCAAGATGATGAACTTCGGCAAGAGCCATGCCAAGCTGTCGAGCAACGATAACAAGATCAAGTTTCCTGATGTTGCGGGACTGGATGAGGAAAAAGCGGATCTTGAGGAGATCGTTGATTTTCTTAAGAACGCACAGAAATATATAGATGTCGGAGCCAGGATACCGAAGGGCGTGATACTTGTAGGCCCTCCCGGAACGGGCAAGACACTGTTTGCAAAAGCTATCGCCGGAGAAGCAAACGTTCCCTTCTTTTCCATATCGGGATCGGATTTTGTGGAGATGTTCGTAGGTGTGGGAGCAAGCCGTGTAAGAGACCTGTTTGAGGAAGCCAAGAAAAATGCCCCGTGTATCGTGTTCATCGATGAGATAGATGCGGTCGCCAGAAGACGTGGTACCGGTATGGGCGGCGGACATGACGAAAGAGAACAGACGCTCAACCAGCTGCTCGTTGAGATGGACGGATTCGGAGTCAACGAAGGGATAATCGTCCTGGCGGCAACCAACCGTGTCGATATACTGGATCCTGCCATCATGAGACCGGGACGATTTGACAGAAAGATCGCCATTGGTACGCCCGATGTCAAGGGCCGCCTTGAGATACTGAACGTTCACAGCAAGAACAAGTCGCTTTCCGATGATGTGGATCTTGATGAGGTATCGAAGTCCACATCCGGATTTACAGGAGCGGATCTTGAGAACCTCATGAATGAGGCCGCCATCAGGGCGGCAAAATCAGACCGCAAGTTCATCAAGATGGAAGATATCAGGGAATCTTTCCTGAAGGTCGGTGTGGGACCCGAAAAGAAGAGCAAGGTCGTTACCGATAAGGAAAAGAGGATAACCGCATTCCATGAGAGCGGACATGCCATACTTCACTACATACTTCCCGATATAGATCCCGTAAATACGGTATCCATCATACCTACGGGATTTGGTGCCGGCGGATATACGATGGCAATGCCGGAAGAGGACGTGATGTTTGAGACAAGAGGCAGGATGCTCAACGAGATAGTCGCGATCCTCGGAGGAAGGGCAGCGGAGTCCATCGTGCTTGACGATATCACGACGGGTGCATCATCCGATATCAAAAAAGCTACGCATATGGCGAAAAATATGGTTATGCGCTACGGTATGAGCGATAATATCGGTGCGATCTGTTATGACGATGAAGGTGATGAAGTATTCATCGGACGTGATCTTGCCCATACGAGAGGCTACAGCGATTCGACGGCATCTAAGCTCGACGAGGAAGTCAAGCATATCATCGATACGTGCTATGAGAAGGCGGTCAAGCTGATAGGCGAGAACAGGGACAAGCTTGATGCGTGCGCACAGCTCCTTCTGGAAAAAGAAAAGATCAACCGTGCAGAGTTTGAGCAGCTTTTTGAAGGGGCATGACAGCTCAATATATAGTGATTTTTACCAACAGAATTAATAATCGTCCGTTAATGTGCACAAATGATCGGACCGTCATTTGTAATATTTGTGAAATTAATGGATAGATTTTGAAAACATCCGGGGCTATAATGCACTTGTAACCCCCCAATAAGAGGGTAGTCTATAAAGACTATCCCCCATAAGAAAGAAATACCTTCTCCAAAAGCGGCTCCTGTATGGGGGCTGCTTTTATGTTGTGGCGATAATGCTTGTGATGAAATCAATATATTGATATAATATTACAGTTATATACAAAATATCGGCAGACGTTCGATGAGGGGCAGAGGATGGATTCTGATAAATTAAACGATATCATTCAAAAGGGTAAGTTTATAACCAATTACAAGCCCGTTCTCAACAGAAGGGCACTCTTTTCCGATTATTCGGAAGACTATATCATTCCACTTGAACCAAATGCATACGGAGTTGTGACCATTAAGCTTAGAAGCGTGCGCAACAATATCGATTACGCGAAGCTTGTGTGCAACGGCGAGAACATCCTGATGGAGATCACGGAATCAACGGACGAGTTTGATTTTTACTCCGCAAAGTACCGCCTCAGCAATGAAATGATCAGGTATCATTTTGAGGTCGGTTCCGCGGGCGTGAAATGTTTTTACGACACAAGGGGTGTCGTGAAAAATCCCGAGGACTATTTTGATTTCCGCATCCGTCCGGGATTTAAGACGCCGGATTGGGCAAAGGGTGCGGTAATATACCAGATCTACACCGACAGGTTCTATAACGGAGATCCGACCAATGATGTCCTGACAGACGAATATAAGTATATAGGCGAGAACGTCACGAAGGTCGATGACTGGAACAAATACCCGGCATATATGGGTGTGAGGGAGTTCTACGGCGGGGATCTTGCCGGGGTCATGGCAAAGCTTGATTATCTGCAGGATCTTGGCATCGATGCGATCTATTTTAATCCTCTGTTTGTATCGCCCTCCAATCACAAGTATGATATACAGGATTACGATTACATAGACCCTCACTTCGGAAAAATAGTTGATGACAGGGGCGACCTTCTGACCGGCAAGAAGACCGAGAATAAGGACGCGGGCAGGTACATCAACAGGGTGACGGGACGAGCCAATCTCGAGGCTTCCAACAAGTTCTTTGCATCATTTGTGCAGGAAGCGCATAAACGCGGCATCAAGGTCATCATCGACGGCGTATTCAATCACTGCGGTTCATTCAACAAATGGATGGACAGGGAGAGGATATACGAAGAACAGGAAGGCTATGAAAAGGGAGCATACGTTGATAAGAACAGCCCTTATCATGATTTTTTCAGGTTCTTTGAAGACAAGTGGCCGTATAACGGAACATACGACGGATGGTGGGGTCATGACACTCTCCCGAAGCTGAACTACGAAGGATCGAGGGAGCTTCGCGATTACGTGCTCCGCATAGCGAGAAAATGGGTATCCCCGCCGTATAACGTTGACGGATGGAGACTTGACGTGGCTGCGGATCTCGGCCACAGTCCCGAATATAACCATCAGTTCTGGAAGGACTTCAGAAGGGTGGTAAAAGAAGCCAACCCCAACGCCATAATCATCGCCGAACATTACGGGGACCCTTCGGGATGGCTTATGGGCGATGAATGGGATACGATAATGAATTATGATGCGTTCATGGAGCCTGTGACATGGTTCCTGACGGGAATGCAGAAGCACAGCGATGATTTTCGCCAGGATATGCTCGGGAATGCGGATGCATTTGAAGGTATGATGCGGGACGGTGTTACAAAGTTCATGGCGCCGACGCTGTTTACCACGATGAATGAGCTGTCTAATCATGATCATTCCCGATTCCTGACAAGGACCAACCATACGGTGGGACGTGTGGCCGATAAAGGCTATGAAGCGGCCAATCAGGGCGTCAACAAGGCCGTCATGAGAGAAGCCGTTGTGATCCAGATGACGTGGGCAGGTTCGCCAACCATCTACTACGGTGATGAAGCCGGTGTGTGCGGATTTACAGATCCCGACAACAGAAGGACATATCCTTGGGGCAATGAAGATAAGGAATTGATCAGGTTCCATAAGGAAATGATACGCATCCACAAAGAAAACCGCGAACTCATCACAGGTGCGGGCATTATGATGCACAAGGACTATAATGTCATCGCGTTCGGAAGGTTTATTAAGAATAACGAGATCATCGTCATCGTAAACAATAATGACTGTGAAAAGGAAATGGATATGAGGGTATGGCAGACCGGTGTTCCCAGAGAGTCGAAGCTGACAAGGCTGATGCTCACTGACGCTGATGGATTTTCAACAGAGCCCGAAGAATATGAAGTTGTGAACGGGCGACTTACGATAACCATGCCCGGGACATCAGCCATAGTCCTGAAAGGAAGACAGGGCCCTTCGGCAAGCGAGAAAAAAGATGAGGAAAATAAACACGTAAGTCCTTTACAGAGATTGGAATTTTTGCTACATTGAGATGAGTTTGAAGGTATGGTCCGGGGGGACTTGAAATGTTTGA
The DNA here is from genome assembly GCA_017612555.1 of Lachnospiraceae bacterium. Taxonomy (GTDB): domain Bacteria; phylum Bacillota; class Clostridia; order Lachnospirales; family Lachnospiraceae; genus UBA2868. Next base: position 8,940 of record JAGAFR010000019.1, read on the forward strand.
AAGACTTGGAAAGAAAAAAACAGAGAACGCAAAGAGCGGCGACAAGGACCAGAAAAAGTTCATCGCCGAGCTTTCATACAACATCCGCAACCCGCTCAATACGATCTGCGGGATAACGGAGATAACCAGGAAGAATATCCAGGGAGAATGCGACAGGGATACGCTCCTGTCATATGTGGATGTTCTGGGAGATGCTGCAAGAGAGCTCCAGCAGACTATCGATCATTTCTTTGAATGTTTTGAAACAGGCAATTATTCGGCTATATACGGTGAGAATAAGGAAGATGAAGATGCCGGGATACTGAGCAATCTTCGCATCCTCGTTGTTGAAGACAGTTCTGTCAGCCAGCTCATAGCCAAAGAAATGCTTGAATCAAAAGGTGCCATCGTTGCACTGGCCGACAGCGGACAGGAATCGATCGAGATGTTCGAGCGCTCCATCACCGGAACATATGATGTGATCTTCATGGATATCAACATGCCGGGAATGGACGGTTACGAGACTACGGATGCGATCCGTGCCAGCAACCATCCCCAAGCTCAGAGCATCCCGATTATAGCGATGACTGCGGAAGCCCTTCCCGACGACATTCAGAAGGCTCTGAAGGTCGGAATGAACGCCCATATCAGCAAACCGATCAACATAGAAAAGATTGTTTCCGCGATCAAACGTGTTTTGTGATAAAAAAGTATTGCAAAAACAGTGATATGTGTGTATAATTTCCTTTGCTGACGCGTTTAAACAGGCAATCAACAGGTAGGTGGACAAACACCCATCTCGGAAGCAAAGCTTCCTCGATGACCGTTTGATCTGCAGATGCAGATCAAACTACCGAATCCGCCGAATACGAAGATGAACGCAAGCGTTCACTTCGCATGTCGCCGTATTCGATGTTTGTCATACCCCCTCAGGTCTATTCGCCCAGATAGCTCAGTTGGTAGAGCAGAGGA
>JAGAFR010000020.1 GCA_017612555.1 Lachnospiraceae bacterium
ATTACCTGCGATTTCCGTCATAACCTCATGCATATGCAGAATTGTCTGCTCACTAACGACCATTTGATCATGGGATGTATGAATTTCATCCAAAGCATTCCTATAGCCTGCTATCTCCATTTCAGTATGATTCAATGGAGCACTGTTTCCTTCAACTATCTCCTTGATACGGGCATCTGTTGTTATGATTCCTTCTATAGCATTAGATCCCTTAACTGACTGAATCCTGGCTATCTTTTCAAGTTCAGTATAAACCGTCTTATTTCTGTCTCTTCTCTCTTCAGATATCGCATTCAATGCAGATATCGTAGAAGTGAGATTTACAAGCTCTGCCGGCAAAACACCTTCATCCAAAAAGGAATAATCAAAGATATGCATAATAGTCCTCCATTATCTGCATATAGTTTAACTAAAAATATGCAGATAATCAATCCGTATCTGCATATTTTTCTCTGGCTTTTATGCACTTAAACCATTAGCAATCTCTCTCGGACCCTCTCGTGGACAATTGCCTCACCCATATCATACCGTTCATATAGTCCTAACTCGTTCATCGGGTTTTTTTCGATATATATCGCTATTCCAAAATTATATAGTGTCTGTAACTGCTATGAATTCAAAATAATAACAGCTGATAGGACCAGAACTATTCCTATCCCCGAGAAAAGTGTTAAAGTCTCGGAAAAGCAGATGATCCCGACCAATGTTGCGACAACGGGTTCTATGGTTGCTATTATTCCGGCTTTACTTGCTTCCACACTGCGAAGTCCAAGTGTATACGCAAGGAATGGGATCACGGCTGTTACAAGGGCCGTCAGCATGCAAAAGAATATCAACCCTATAAGTCCATCCGCTCTTTCGAATTTTGAATACATGTCTGCCGGTTTGCAGATGACCAATGAACCCACAGCTGCAATCAAAAAAGTATATGTTGTTACTGTATACGGCGAATACCTCCGCAATGCCACCGTACCGAGTATACTGTACAATCCGTATCCGATTCCGGAACCGAGTCCCAGAAGCAAACCTGTAAAGCTTATCCCATCTCCGGAAATCCCTGATACCAGCACGCACCCACAAAACGCCAGAAGTAATGCTATCATCTTCCTGCTGTTCATCTTTTCTCGAAAGAACAGCACAGACATCATCATGATCCAGATCGGTGATGTATATAAAAGGATCGCGGCTGTAGATAACGGCATGATTGTTATCGCCGCAAAATAGCAGACTGTAAAGAACAGAATACTTCCAAGACCAAGACCGAGAAATAGCGGAATATCCCGCAGAGATATCCGAAATCCCTTCCGCTCCCTTATCATCAGAAACAGGCAGAAGATCAATGCCGCCAGCATAACTCTTATCGACACGATCTGTATAGAGTCAAATCCGTATGTCGTAAGCCTTCTGACAAATATCCCCATGCTACCCCGAAAACAGGCAGCTATAATAATCAATGCAATTCCAGTTTTACTGTTTTCATTTTCTTTCATTCTCTATTGCGCATCTGTTTTGTTTAGAATATCTGCCCCGGAAGCTTCAGCTTTTCCTTAGGCGGGAATCCCTTGTCAAACTCCTCCACGTCTTCATCCTTCACATAGTATCCCTTCGGTGTCTGATACACCCCTGTGACATCGTCAAGATACCCCGGAATTAACTCTTTGCACAGGAAGAAAGAATCATCTTCTCCTTCAGGCAGATCATGGTAACGTATACCAAATTCTCTTGCAAAGGTAAACCCGCATTTGCTGTAGAAATCAATATTTCCTTCAAACAAAACGGCACCGAAGCCCATCTTGGCAGCCTCTTCCAGAGAATAGTCCAGCAAAGCCTTTCCATAGCCCTTACGCTTAAGCTCCGGGATAATGCCGATCGGTCCCATCGTCAACACATCAACCGTCCTTCCATCATCTGCTTCGATGATCGTCTTCATGAACATATTCTGTCCGATCAGCTTCCCATCCTGCTCCATAACAAAATCAAGCTCCGGAACAAATGCCGGATCATCCCTGAGCACATGGATCACATAATGCTCAGCACATCCGGGTTTATACACATTCCAGAATGACTCCCTGACCAGATTTTCAACTTCTCTGTAATCCTTCTTTTCTTCCAAACGAATTGTAAAATCATTCATTGTTTATCTTCTCCTTATATACTATAAAACACTTCCCTTTCCAATCAGCAATCGTATTGCCTGACGGCAATCTGAAGGTAACACAGAACCATGAAGGAGAAAAGAAACGCATCGTCACATCAGTGATACGGTTCGTGTCATGCCTGTAAATACCGGTTTTTCAGGATTCAATTTTCTCCTAAAAGAAAATACACTGTTTAATACCTCTTTTATCCCCGCATACGTCGATTGACTTAGGTAATGCCCTATCCAACCTGCATCTTCTTTCGCGGTCTTCTCATCCACATTGGCCACGGTCTTTAGAAAATCGCTGAGTGTGGAATGCCTCTCGCAGATTTCCCTGGCTGCTGTTATTCCTTCCGTTTACTTCTTTCCTTAACCTTCACGATCAGGTTTTCTCCGAGTGTGCTTACAACACTGGCCTCTCCCCCAACTGTAAATCCAAGATCCTCAAGGTGTTTTTTGACTTCCGGACTTCCTCCGATCTTCCTTATGATCTGAGGTTTGCCCGTTTCCGCAAATACCAAAGGCATCATGCTTTTCCTCCCGTTTATTATTTTGATTAGCGTTCGCTAATATGTCAAGAGATGTTTTTTATTTTTCGTTGTATATCTTTGGTTTTTGTGGTAAGTTAATGCTAAAAGAAATGCTTATTGGAGGCTATACTAATGGCTTTACTCGAATCGGGAGAAATGTATCTTGAAACTATATATGTGCTTTCACAGGAATCGGATTCTGTCCGCGGGATCGATATCGCAGACCATCTGGGATACTCAAAGCCCTCCGTCAGTCGTGCTGTCGGGTTACTCAGGGACGAAGGTCTTGTGAAAAAAGATGATGATGGTTATTTCAAACTGACCGAAGCCGGCAGGATAATGGCCAAAAGGATATACGAACGCCACACGGTACTTACAACTCTTTTTATTAACCTCGGTGTTGATGAGAAGACTGCTTCCGAAGATGCATGCCGTATAGAACATTACATAAGCGATAAAACATTTGATGCGATCAAGGCTCATATGAAAGAGCATGGTGCGTAACTGCCACTCCGGTTTATTCAATGAGTAGCGTGCAGCCCTTTACTTCCATCAGAGAAACTATCCGGTAACTATTTCTTCACCGGAATGTATATATACAAGCTGATCTCCCATGATCCTCTTCATTTCTTCAAATGCAGGAATCCCGGTACAATGACAAGTGTAAAACCTGGTCCGATAAGTTTTTATTTCCTCTGCAATAGCTCTGACTTCTTTTTGCTCATTTTCTCTGTATTCACGTTTAACCATCAGATGAAAGCCGCTAATGACGATATCCGGATGTGTCCCGTATTTTTCTTTGTATGCATCAAGAATGCTCAAGATCCCGTTATGGGCGCAGCCGGACAATAGCACTGTGAGTCCTTTGTCTTTTACCACAAGAAAATGCTCATGTGAAAAATCATCGGCTATGAAGCCATCTTTTGTTCCGATCAGAAGGCGCCTGTTGGTGAACGGAAGCGTATGCGTTCTGTCTTTTATCGTAAAGAGCTCCAACTCATCATCAATCACGTGATCACCTTTAAGCAGTCTCACCTGAGGAAGCTTTAAGATATCCTTGTCTATCCCTATATATCTGTAACGTTCATCCCCTGCACTTTCCCCGTCATCTGCATAATGATCGCCACCGGCAGAACTCTGCATATAAATAAGAGCATTACCGTTGATCTTGGAAAACGGAATAATGCCTCCTGAATGGTCGTAATGCCCATGGCTTAGCACAACTGTGTCCACTGCCTTCAGATCAACCCCAAGGGCTTTTGCATTTCTAATGGAACTATCTGTCTGCCCAAGATCAAATAATGCCCTATGGCCTTTTGTCTCTATATAGAAGGACAGTCCATGCTCATATAAGCATTCAGATATTCCTTCTGTATTTTCGATCAGATTAACGATTCTCATGTGTGTTTAACTCTATATACATTACAGTTCTCCATCGCCACAACAAGCGTCCCCGTTCACACTTTCCGCAGGAAACACACTTACTCTTGTCACACTTCCTCATTTTTTCTTTAACACCTTTCACAGATCACTGTATAGTCATCCCTGTATTCTGTTATGATCTCGGGATGATCCTTTGCATATTCCTTGGCTTCCTGTGCCACAAAAGCCGCCACTTCTCTCAGTTTTGAAGTGTCATCTTTCCTGATCCACGGACAGCTCGGTACAAGAGCCAGCGACAGACCGTCACCGTTTTTCATCAGTCGAAACGGCCAGAGCTTGCAATCAAAGGGTTTCAGATCTTCCGGAAGTATACATCCCTTTCGGTTAAAATAGCAGAGCGCTTCTTCCTCTCTGTCATCCGTATGATATTTATCATCAAGATCGATCGTAACGGCCCCGTCCGGTAAAGTCTTAAACCTTGCCTCAGGATACATGCGGCTGATCTTTTCAACATTCTCCTTATCAAAACAAGGCGTCAGATTCAGGCTCTGACGGCGAAAAGAACAGCAGAACTCACATCGTGCGCAGTCTTCTGCCGAAAGGATTTTCTCTAACATTTTCACTCACTCCTGTTCGTAATAATACTCCCTGCCATCAGCACAGGCAATATGATATAATTACTCCATTGATAAACTCGGAGGGATCGTTTTGAAAGATCAAAAAAGCCTGCGGCAAACCAATTATCTTATGTTAGCACTCACCGTTATACTGATCGGTGTGATCCTCTGTCTGAGTATCGGAATGTCAGGTAGTCCGGTATCTGATAATACAGAAAAGCCGTTCACTTCACTATATGATGCAAGCGATGATATGCTTCAGATCATCGACTTTAATGTCGGTAAAGCTGATGCTGCCGTGATCCGTTTCAAGAATTCGATCGGCGTGATCGATTCCGGAACAGAGGCGTCCTTCCCTACGATAGATTCCTGGTTTGAGGATCGCGGTATCACCAATATCGACTATCTCATACTCACGCATTACGACAAGGATCATATCGGAGGTGCGGTAGATCTCCTTGATAAATACGATGTAAAGACGGTATATATCCCCGATTATGTCAGTGAAAAGACACTGTATAAAGGTCTTATGGACAAACTGTCGGAAAAGGATGGCGTGACCACGGTAAACAGCGATACATCATTTCGCATTGATGCTGTTTCTGTCGAAATAATACCGGCTGACGATCCTGCTGCCCTTATCACCGATAAAGACAATGTAGACAATAACATGTCGCTTCTGTGCATGGTGACATACGGCTCCAAGAAATTCCTGTTTGCAGGTGACGTGGAATCAGACAGGATCGAGCAGCTTCTGGCAAGTTCTCATGATCTTGATTCGGACTGGATCAAGATCCCTCATCATGGGAACTATGATTCCAAACTTGACGAGCTGATGGATGTCGTCACACCCGAATATGCCATCATCAGTACATCTTCGGATGAGACTCCCTCCAATAAGCTTCTTAAACTTCTTAACAAAAAAGACGTCACAGCCCTCGACACCATGAATCGCGCTGTCGTAACAGACTGTGACGGAACCGATATCATAATTGAATGATACGCTTTTTATCCGGTAAGGAAACAGTAAAGACCGATCCCGAACCCATGAGTTCTTCTATGAGGCCGTCTTCTGCATCGTCGGATGATAAAGTCAGTTTCCACGTATATTTGCGCACCATCTTTTCTTTATCCTTATCTTTACCCTTTGAGTAGCCACATCCCGATTCAAGAAGCGTCATATCGCTTGCAAAACTTTCCATTATCTTTTCAAGATCATCCTTGGACGATCCGCTCTCGGATGTCTCTATCATAACGATCCTGACAGCTTTGTATTCCTTTTTGGTATTCCATATTTCCATCTTCGAATACAGGAAGAACACTGCCAGAACCACAACGGAAAAGCATACCGTGATCATCAGAAATCCCGTGCCGCAGGCTATCCCGATACCGATACCGATGAACAGTGCCACCATCTCCTTGGCTGTTCCAGCAATGGATTTGAATCTGATCAGCGCAAATGCACCTGCGATCGCAAGTCCCGCTCCGAAATTATCGGAGATAAGCAACACAACAACACATGTGACCGGAGGGATCAGGGCTATTGCCATAACGAAGCCTTTGGTCGTGGAAGACGAAGTATAATAATAGATATTGGCAAGTATCCCACCCAGGATAAACGCAAGTAACAGACTGATCAGGAACCCCCTCATATTGATCTTAGCCATGATACCGTATACATTTGTCATAAAAACATTCATAGGACTTTACCTCATAATCTGGTGCCTATCTTAAACTTGACCGTCTTATAACCGCCAAACTCTCCTGTACCGTGAAGGGTGACCTGTGCCGTTCCTTTCTTCACATTGTTGATATATGATCCGGGAACAACCTCGAACCCGTTTTCTGCGTTAAGGACAAGGTCTGTATTATACAGCTTTGCCGATGAGAACTGATCGGCTTTGGTTATAAGTATCTCCCTTCCCGTGTAGGTTTGATCCTTTATGGAGAACTTCGCTTTTGAGATATCCTTCTTTGCAGCCAGTATTCTGTACGGAGCAAATACCGTTTGATTCATATAATTCCCCATTCCCGTTACCGCCGCATACAAAAGCGTTCCTGCGGGAGGGTTTTCCGTATCGGATACTTCCGTAGTCTTATCCTCTTTATAGTATTTGATCACTTTTTCGTAGTCCTTACCGGCACGCAGCGTATTGCCGTTACGATCGCGCACGGTCACCTTAGCCTTGAACTTTCCGGCCTTGGCGGAGGCTGTAACATCTGATGCGATCACGGTAGTATTCCTTGCAAACACCGACTCTGTTATGGAGAAATTGACGTATTTGGTTTTGCTGTAGTTTCCCTTACCTGTTATCGTAATTGTGGGAGGCTTGAGATCAGCCGCAGACGCGACCTTATTGTTATTTGTACATTTGATCGTATAATCGCGGCCCTCCTTAAGCTTAACAGAGCCGTCTCTTACAACAACGGAAGGTATTGTCTGTCCGCTTTCATACTGTACGGAAACAGGATCCCCGCTATTGATCGTGATCCCCTCGCTGTTTATCGGTTTTCCCGTGATCTTAAATGTAACTGTCTTCTCGCCGGTAAACGCATATCCGGTCTCACTTATCGGAGCCTGTCTGCCCCGAAGCACGAGCGTTGCAGTTCCCGCATTTTTACCGTTCTGTACGGTCAGGATCTCAAAATCCGTACCCTGCGTAAGTTTTTTACCCTGATACTTAACATCAAGCCCGTGATCAGATCCGTCGCTGTTCTTAAGATCCGAACCTGTATAAGCCACTCCCTTGTATACCTGATCCGGTATCTTTCCTACAGTGACTTTGGAAAGGGCCACCTTCGGAAGGTCCGTCTTTCCGGAGCCGTTTTCGTCTGTAATGGAGAAATACACCGTCTTTTGGCCTGAATAATTGCCTTTCATGTTGACGGTCACGGACGGAGCCTTCTTTTTATCCTCGGCAGTGGGATTCTTTTTGTCTGCTACCTTATATGCTTTTTTATTATTCTTGTATGATAACGTATAATCCGTCTTCTCAACGAGCATGGTCGTTCCGTCATATACGCGTATATCAGGCTTTATTGCTGCGCCTGTATAAACCTGATCTTTTATCTCTGAAACCCATATCTTTGAAAAAATACCCGAGGCCGGGATATCCTCGTCGAGAACTTCCCATTCTCCCCCCATATAGTCACCTATATACGGTTCGTAGTCATCGATGTTTCCGGTCAACACATCCGGATCGGCAAATATCACAAGAGCTCCCGCATAAGGCAGCTTAGTCGTGTATACACGATAACTGTCCGATCTGTCCGATACGTTGTATACGGAAAAAACGGTTCCCGCTTCATAAGGATCGATGGCTCCGACATAATATCTGTTACCGGTTTCCGGCAGTCCGAGGTTTTCAATACTCTTGTATCCGCCCGCTGCCAGGAGCTTAGCTCCTTCATGGATCATGAATTGTGTATCCGTATCAACCGGTGAGTTCTTGTCACTCGAATCACCGAAGATCGTTACTCTTCCACCGTACAGATCGAGAGAACCGTTACAGTCGATACCGTCTCCTTCGGGAACAAAACTGATCGTTTTGACACCGTCACCTGCATAAAGGTCTGTCGAATTACCACCGTCCACGTTGTTGCTGTCTATTGTGATACGAACGTCCCCGCTGTATATATTGCACTTTCCTTCCAGGGTAGACTCAAATTCCTTGGTAAGTCCGATCTCATCATTGACCTTAAATGCATCATATGAATCATATTTATAAGTCGGTTTCTTGTTGGATGCATTTATACCATCCTCACGGGAATTGATCCTGACCGTAGGACCTTCCACGCCGGCCTCTCCGATAGTGATATCCTTGCCTTCAATACCCTCATAACACGTCCGGATATCAAGTACCGTACCGCTTCCTTCCAAGTACACCTTTTCTATTCCGGATACACCGTTTCCGGACGCTTTTACAGTTATATCTCCGCCGGTTATCTCAAGTTTGTTATTGGAGTGAATCGCCGTGTCCGGTGAACCTATCATATATGCACCGTTATCAGTCGGTGTGTAACCTTCCGTGGTAACGCCCTTTGCCTTCAGTCCGGTCTTGGTCGTATCAAGATTGATAGTTCCTCCGGTTATGAATATACCACCGCTTGCTCTGTCCTGGGATTCATCTTTACCGTGCTTTCCATCGGGATCCCCTTCAAGGAACACGACCGTCCTGATCTTGGACGTTCCGCCGTTAAGTGCTTTGTGGCTTCCAAGATCCACATTTACACGCTCATACTTTGTATTATCGGTCTTCCAGAGATAGTTCCTGGCGGTATCAGTCCCCGGTGTTCCGGTTCCGTAGAATGATACGGCCGAATCCTTATATACGGTATCGATGTTGACCGTGCCACCGTTTATGTATATATTCCCCGCCTGGATACCGTCGCCTTCACACAGGTTGATATTGATCTCGCCCCCGTTGATATTTACGAAGCCGTCGCTGCCTTTAGCCTTGATCCCGTCATTGCGGCATTCTATGATGTTCAGCCGGCCTCCGTTTATATTTATCTCTCCGGCGTTGGCTTTAACAGCCTCTCCTTTAATATTCCACAGGTTGATCGTCCCGCCATCGATGAAAAGCTTGCCTCCCTTTGCACCTATTCCTCTTGTAGGCTCTTTTCCTTTTGCGGCAAGCGCGTTTGCGGTATCGTCGGACATCTCATCCCATATGCCCAGAACACCGTCTCCGCTTATGTGCAGCTCGCCTTTTGTCGCTCTTATAACCGCCTTGGAATCATCATCGGGATCACACGTCTTATTACTCTTTATCGTATTGGTCCCTGATATCACAAGATTAACGATCGAATCGCTTTCCTTTACCATTACAGTCGGGTACAGGATCTTTCTTGTCTCATAATACTTGGTGTTGTCTATCGAAAGGTCTTTGAGCTCCAGAGTGACTCCGCCGTTCTTCTTAAGGTTTCCTTCAATTGCTATTATCGTATTAACGGCTTGTCCGGTGACGGTATAACTGCCTTCTTTCTTTATGAGCACGGTTGTAACGCCTTCTGCAGGATCGGCTACTTTGATCGCACTCGTATCAATGGGATCGTATTTCGTTTTCCCGTCTTCAACGGAAAACGTCACGGTAACGTGTTCATCCGTTACCTCATCCGTTTGTGAAAAGTCTTCCTTTACGATCAATTCATTTTCAGATTCATCTGACAACAGCTCATCTTCTGCAACCAACACTTCCGCTTCCTCATTGTCAGGTTCAGCCGCATAAGCACCGACGGTACTCATAAAGCAGAATGAACCTGCAAATATCAGGGTTGTCAGGCGCTTTAAAAAGCTTTTCTTATTCATGTAAAACCTCCTCAAGTGACCACTTTCTACATATCATCAACTGTTATGATATCCGTAAGGATATAATGGAACAGAGGGTATGATGTATTCTCATTTTCAATATATCCTTTTCGAAGATCGATCGTATCGGAAGGATCATCGGGGTTAACGCCCGTATAATTACCGCGGAACACAAAGTCACCGTTTCCGCGCTTAAACCGCTCTATGGCATCCTCCATGGCATCCTCGGTCCCGGGTGCTGCGGCCTGCATATTAAGGTCATCCATTTCAACCCACCCTTTTTCGAATCCGGCCGAAATGTCCGTTCCGTGAATGCGGCCTGTTACGACGGATTCAATATCCTTATCCATAAAGACTGCCTCAACTGCGCCGAGAACATAAGGTTCCCAGCATATCCTTGAAGTGATGAGCGATGTACCGGGAGCAACCTCCGACATGCTCTGATTGTATCCCACATAATATACCGGACGCTCCTCGGATGCTTCCTCACATGCTATGGCAGGACCGATCGTATCCGTATGCTGGGAGATAACTATACAACCTTCATCGATAAGATGTTGTGCAGCACTCTTCTCCTGAGCGTAACTGCTCCACGTACCGGTGTAGCACACATGCATAACGGTCTGTGACACAACGGAGCGTACCCCCATCAGGTAGGCCGTATAACCCGATATGACCTCCGATGTGGGAAAAGCAGCCACAAATCCTACTACAGCTTCATCCTCCGATATGGTACCGTCGAGTATCATCTGCCTTATCTTGACTCCGGCCGCGATACCGCTGACATATCTTCCCTGATAAGCTTCGCCCTTAAAAGTATGATAATTGGCAGGAACACTCTGTCCGCTCATATCCATATACGATGTCTGGCAGAACTGTGTATCCGGGTACTCCGGAGCAAGCTTTCTTACCAGTTCGCTGTATCCGTTGAAAAAAATGATGTCGCACCCCTTTTCTGCCAGTTCCCTGAGGGGCTCTTCCATCTCATCATCAAGAACGTTGCTGCACGACTCGATCGTCACGCGATCACCGTATTCCCTCTTGAGCGCATCGCTCGCAAGTGAGAAATTATAAGTATAGGGCGTACTTTCATCATTATCGTAAATAAAACCCACCGTCAGATGCTCCTTTCCTCCGGAAAGATTGAGCAGTCTGAAGCTCACGATGAAACCGGCCATGATCACAAGACATGTCAGCGCGGTTATGATATACACTCGTTTCATTCCTCTGCTCCTTTCTCTTCTTCTCCGGTCTTATTATCGCTTTGCATCTGCTCGGCCTGTATCTTCTTGTCTTCCTCTTCGCGGCGCCTTAACTCTTCCTGCGCCTTACTGTCGGCATTTTGGATCTCTGCAGACTTCTGAGCGTAAATCTCATCCAGGTTGATGACTCCCTTATCCACAAGACGCATAAATGCGTCGAGAGCTTCGGGATCGAACTGTGAGCCCCGTCCCCGCTTCATTTCATTCATGACATAATCCGTATCCATCTGATTTCTGTATACGCGATTGGATGTCATTGCATCAAATGTATCCGCAACGCTTATTATCCTTCCGAAGAGCGGTATCTCTTCACCCTTAAGGCCATCCGGATATCCGCGTCCGTCATAGCGTTCATGGTGATACCTCGTTCCGTCGACAACATTTTCCACGAGAGTGAAATCCTTAAGTATCTCCGCACCGCTCTCCACGTGGGATTTCATCTTGGCGTATTCATCATCGTCAAGGCGACCCACCTTATTGAGAACGCTGTCGGGAATGGCGATCTTTCCGATATCGTGCATCTGCGCCGCCTTACGCAGATTGGAAAGATCCTTGCTGCGCCGCCACCATTTAAAGCATTTCATTTCCCTTGCTATCAGTACGGCATATTCGGCAACGCGCATACTGTGCTGATGCGTACGCACGTCCTTGGCATCGACTGCGTTTGCTATGGCCATTACCGTTTCATTGGCCATGTTCAGTTTGATCTGCTGTCTGTTGAGCTGTCTCTGAACTATTATCCATGTGAACCACATGATGAACAGTATCAGAAGGATGACCATATAAGTCTTGAATACCCGCTGTTCGTAGAATTCGCCTTCCTTGACGATCTCGAACTTGCGCTCTTCAAGGACACGCTCACCGGCACTGTCAAATATCGCCAGATGGAATGTATAATCACCCGCCGGCAGATTGACATATATGATGTTGTTCAGATTGTTCTGTGGAACGATGGTCCACTGACTGTCATACCCCTCGAGATAATATCCCACATTAGGCTCCTGAATGGTATAGTTGAGTATCTCGGGAAACATTTCCACACGGCTGACGCCCTGTCCGACCGTTATCGCTCCCATACGCGCAAGAGGCTGTGTGACCCCGTCCATCTTCACGGAAGCCAGCTGCATCCGGTAGGACCTTACGTCGGTGTTGTATTTATCAACGTCGATGATATAGACACCCGTATCACACGGAAGGAAGAGCTCGCCTTTTTCGTTGTAATAGTTCCATGAATTTGCGGTAAGGGAAGTACCCAGTCCTCTTCTGGCATCAAGAAGTTCCCATGCGATCTCACCGCCCGCCACGAGTTCATCACGTTCCACGACATATATACCGGCACTGGACATGACAAACAGCGTGTCTTCATCTTTGACCCAGATATCATAGTTGTTAAAATACGGGAATTTCTCAAGCACCCGTATTGAACCCTTTTCGTCAAGATAGCAAAGACTGTTGCTGGTTACTATGAACACTCCCTCTGACTTAGGATCCTTTACGGTACGAAGTATGACTCCGCTGGAGAGTCCATCATCCCTTGTCAGCATCTTCTCAACTTTTCCGTCCCGAAGAACAGCGATACCGTCTCCGTCCGTTCCCGCAAGTATCGTTCCGTCACTTCGCTCGGTCGCGGTCAGTATCATAGAGTTGATCAGTCCGTCTTCGTTACGGATCGTTTTATCTATCCTGTGATCGCGGATATAGCTGATACCCGTATCACCTGCCGCAAATATCGTTCCATCCGACAGTCCCGTTACTATACGGGCCCTGTTTCCGAAGCTTCCGGTGTCAGCATTGTATGACCATGACTCTCCGTCGGGTGCATATTCCATAAGACCGCTGCCGTATGTACATATCCACAGATGATCTTTATCATCCACGTACATGCATCGTATACGTTTGCCGTCAAGTTCGGTCGTCAGATCGTTGTTTATCTGTCTGCGGCATGCCCTGTCCACAACATCAAGTCCTTTGTCCGTTCCGATATAATAGTTGCCCTGCCAGTTTACGATGGCATTTACGACACGCCTCTCCATACCGATGGCACCGTATACATCCTTGAAAGGAGACTTGGCCAGCCGGAGGAGTCCGAGTCTTGATGATGTAAACCAGAGATTACCCTGGTAGTCATACAGCATATTGTCGATGGAGTTGTTAAAATCATTTGTATTGAGCTTGTGATATGCTCCATTGTCCAAATACGATATACCGCTGTCGGAAGATACGAACAGTGTACCGTCGGGCAGATAGTTCAGGTTGTTGATGCTGGCCACATCTTCACAGGTAATGGTGTTCTTTTTCTTAAATGTATCCGAAGAAACGTCAAAACAATAAATGTGGTTGGTAGATGATCCCACCATCAGTGTTCCGTCCGGAGAAAAAGCACAGCAGTTGTACAGTTCCTTCTCGTCAGGCAGCTGATCGCTGCACACTATCTTTCCGCCGCGCATCAGGAACAGGCGTCCGTCGGAAGCTATGGTCGCCACTCGCCCCGACTCATCAGCTGTGATACTGTCGGCGTAGTTTACTTCTTCAAGATCATCCGCTACCTTCAGACCATTGTTCATGACAAGCACCTGCATGCTGCCGGTCGTTCCCACGTAATAATTTCCATCAGTCGCGCGGATGATGCATCTGACCGAATTGGATCCGAGTCCGCTCGTCTGGTCCAGCACATTGACCACCTTCTCACGGATCACGATCGACAGACCGTTGTCATTCGTTCCGATCCACAGACGTCCTTCCTCATCCACGTAAAGGCAGTTGACATTCTTGACTGATTCATAATCATCGACCCAGCGGAACTCTCTCCCATTATACCTGTACAGTCCTGCATATGTTCCTATCCAGAGAACTCCGTCATTGGTCTGCGCTATGTCGTTGGCCTCGCCGCACGGAAGTCCGTTATTACTGCTGTATACGCTCTGTACATAATCGTTATAATCTGTCGGATCCTGTGCCGATGCTGCCTGTGTACCGACAGGAACAAGAAGACTCATTCCGACGGACAACGCGAGGATCATTGCGATCCCTTGTGCACTTTCGCCTGTAACCTCCCTGTTATGTTTATGGTTCCGCCTGAACCTTCTGATGAGCATCACAAGATAGACAGCCAGTATAGTGATCATCTTGTCGGCAAACTCGATCGAAAGCTGACCGAGAACACTGCTTATAAGAAAAGGAACATCTTTTTCAAGCAGATAGTCGATAAGTGCATTACCCCAACTGTTACCGGTATATCCCTTATCGAGCAGGAGGTTTATCGGAACGGAAACGGCTAGCGATGTAAATACCGCGAAGGAAGCGGCCTTCATAAATCCGTAAAACCTGTCAAACCATTTCCTGTTTGCCGCGATACCCACGATCACCCCGAGTGCGATACTCGTAAGCGAATAAGCAGCCGACAGATGATTGACTACGCAGTACGCCATATTGGCGGTAAATCCGACCAGTGCTCCGCATACGGGACCGCCTATACATGCACACAACGCCGTTCCGAAAGAATCGGCCCAAAGCGGAAGCCCGAGACTTACGGACAAAAGCTTTCCGCCTATATTAAGACATATGCAGATCGTAACGAACAGAACGATCTTCCAGATTTTCCAATTCTTCATCTGTTATCCATCCTCCATCATCTTGAGAGCCCAATGCTTACCTGTCGGCAAGTGATTTAAGCGGCATGGGTTTTCCGAACAGGTAACCCTGAAGCCTCTCGCATCCTATCTCTGTAAGGAACTTTGCCTGCTCCTGCGTCTCTACTCCCTCCGCAAGCGTCTTCATCCCTATTGATTCAGCCATGTTCACTATGCTCTTTAATATCGCCTCTGTCCTGACATCACCGTGAAAATCCTTCAGGAAGATCATATCTATCTTCATAACATCAAAAGCATAATCTTTGAGAACATTAAGAGCAGAATATCCCGATCCGAAATCATCGAGCCACAGTTCAAGCTTCTTTTCCTTCATGATCTGCACAGCCTGTTTCAGTTTTTCATCGCTCCCTATAAGAGCACTCTCGGTGATCTCAACGTGAAGATATGACTCCGGAATATCAAATTTTTTGATCAGTTTCTGAAGATTGTCAGTCACATCGGTCAATTCAAAATCAAGACGCGAGAAGTTCACGGATACCGGAAGTACCTGCCTTCCTTCATCCATCCCTTCTCTTATATCACGGCATACCCGCTCAAGTATTGCCGTATCAAGCCAGTGTATCAGCCTGTATTCTTCAAGTGCCGGAACAAACTCCGCCGGCGAGAGGAATCCGTATGTCGGATCCACCCATCTCGCAAGTGCTTCAACACTGCATATACTGCGCTCTTTTGCCCATACGACGGGCTGATAGTACACCTTCAGGTATTCCTTCTCGATAGCTTCCTGGATATGAGTTATGATGTACTGTCTCTTCTTAAATGCCTCGTCCATTTTCTGATCATACTCACATAAGATTTCATCACCATACTTCTTGATCATTGAACAGGCATATCTTGCGTGGTCACAGGCGATCAGAGGATCTACTTTTGAACCCTTTACCGCATATGCTCCGGCCTTAATCATCATATGAGTGGACTTATGGTCCTCGCGGACCAGTCTGTTAAGCTCTTCAAGTTTTCCTTCAACCCCGTCCCTGACGGTAAGAGCAACAAAATGATCATCGGAAAACCTTGCGATCAGATCTCTGTGAAATGCAT
This sequence comes from Lachnospiraceae bacterium, assembly GCA_017612555.1. GTDB lineage: Bacteria > Bacillota > Clostridia > Lachnospirales > Lachnospiraceae > UBA2868. The sequence continues at coordinate 15,932 of JAGAFR010000020.1, forward strand.
GACTAAGAGCCTTGGCTGTCTTGCGTATAAACTCGCTTCCCGCATCAAAACCGTATTTTTCGTTGTAAGCTTTAAAATTGGAAATATCCAGAAACAGGAATATGTGTTCGGTGTTTTCTTTGGCGGCAATGATCAGAGATGCCTGTTCACGAAAGCTGGTCATATTGGCAAGTCCGGTAAGGTCATCTCTTATGGAATGATTTTCAAGCTTCTCGTCCTTCTCGGCCTCGGCAAGGCGCTGTCCATATACGGCAAGGCCCAACATAACGATGGCTATCCAGAGCATGAAATAGTTCACCTGCGTGGCATATGTCATCTCAACTCCGGGTGCCCGGCTCATGATCACATAGAACAGGGCAAACGTGCCGCTGCTTATGATGATCGAGATAAAAGGCCTCCAGTTGAGGAGTCCCACCACGAAGATGATCATCATGATGAAGCACAGTATCTGCTCTCCTCTTGTGTAATCCGAATAAGAAACATTCACACCGAAATAGATCGCTATGGCGGAGAATATGATCATTATCCCCATTCCAAGCGCAAAGTTATCCGTTATGTTCTTAAGATACAGTTTGGCAAAGATAAGCATAAAGACAGCAGCGATCAGAAAGACCACATACCATGTCAGATGTTGGGAATACCAGGAACTGTCGCGGCTGTTGTCACCGCTTACCCATCTGTACAAGAGGCTGGCAAGCATCCAGAGTTCCAGGATGATTATAACTATCGACATGTAGATACTGGAGCGAAAATTCGCACGGGCGAAATAATTGTTTACGTATTCACTCCTCTTTTCCAATCCCAGATAACGCCTTAATTTTCCCATGATCCCCTCCCGGGATTTAAGAAATCACTTTTTCTCCATTGCCTTATATCTGTCAAAACGCTCTTTTGCGTCCTTCGCTCCCTGCGCAAACAACTCCTTTGCATTATCAGGGAAAGTCTTCTTAAGAGAAGAATATCTCGTTTCTCCCGCAAGGAACTCTTCGTAATCAAGCGTTGGCTCTTTACAGTCGACAACGAGCGGATCGGGAAGTCTCGGGTCATAGTGATAGAGCGTCCAGTATCCGCTGTCCACGGCACGCTTCATCTCTTCCTGAGCCGATCCCATTCCGGCCTTGATACCGTGAGTTATGCACGGCGTATATGCCACTATTACCGAAGGTCCGTCGTACTCCTCCGCTTCCTTCAATACTTTTATCAGCTGATTCGGATTGGCTCCCATTGAAACGGACGCGACATATACATTTCCGTATGTCATGAATATGGCTCCGAGATCCTTCTTCTTCGTCTTCTTGCCTGAAGATGCGAACTGAGCCACAGCTCCGATCTGAGTCGCCTTCGAGCTCTGCCCTCCGGTATTCGAGTATACCTCGGTGTCAATTACGAGAGTGTTTATGTTGGCACCGGATGCTATAACATGATCGAGACCGCCAAAGCCTATATCATACGCCCATCCGTCACCTCCATACATCCAGAATGATTTTCTCGCAAGATCATCCTTCCGCTCAAGGATCGATCCTATGAGTCCATCATTCGCAGGATCCTTTGCATTCTCAAGGACCTCAACGAGTTCATCCGCATACTGTCTTGAAAGATCAAAATCGTCAAACGCACCAAGGAATTTCCCGCACGCATCCTTTACCTTATCATCGGCCGACGCCTCAAGGAGCTTTGTAACATTATCCTTCTGAAGTTCTCTGTGCTGTGTCACGGACAGGTACATTCCGAGCATCAGTTCCGCATTGTTCTCGAACAGTGAATTGGTCCACGCAGGCCCGAAGCCGCGTTCATTGACCGTGTAAGGTATCCCCGGATATGTGGCTCCCCATGCCTGGGAACAACCTGTTCCGTTCGCCCAGTAAACCCTGTCTCCGAACAATTGCGTCATAAGCTTGGCATACGGTGTCTCACCGCAGCCCGCACATGCAGCCGAGAACTCAAGAAGAGGCTGTTCAAACTGACTTCCCTTAAGCGTGTATTTATTGTAAGCTTCACTCTTCTTCGAAACGGTAAGTGAGTAATCCCATTCTTTTCTGTTATCTTCGGACAGCTCCGCAGGCTCCATCGTTATCGCTTTATCCTTTGCAAGGCACGATGCCACACAGCTTCCGCATCCGGTACAGTCATGTGCCGATACGCTGAGTGTATACTTATACTTCCCGTCCGGTTTGCTGTCGGCAAACTTCATCGTCGCCGGTGCGGCAGCCGCTTCTTCTTCCGACAGAAGATGCGGGCGTATCGCAGCATGAGGGCAGACGAATGAACACATGTTACACTGCAGGCACTTTTCCGGATCCCACTTGGGAGTGCTTACAGCGATGCCCCGCTTTTCGTACGCAGTAAGTCCCATCTCGATCGATCCGTCCATCCTGTCAACAAAAGCGGATACCGGAAGATCATTACCCTTCTGCCTGTTGATATAGTCACAGACCTCTCTTACGATCGCAGGGGCATTCTCGCTTCCCCTGATCTCTTCATCTTTCAGGTTTGCCCACTCTGCAGGCACTTCGATCTCATGAACACTTTCTGCGCCTTTTTCTATCGCATCGGTATTCATCTTGACGATCTTGCTTCCCTTTGTGAAGTATGCCTTTTCTGCCGCCTTCTTCATGTGCTCGATCGCGGTATCGATCGGAAGCAGATCCGCTATAGCGAAAAATGCCGCCTGAAGAACGGTATTGGTATGACTTCCCAGTCCGAGTTCCTCTGCTATCTGTGTTGCGTTTATCACGTACAGTCTTACCTTTTTCTTGGCAAGGAGTCTCTTGACCCTGTTCGGAAGCTCTGCTTTGAGTTCCTCATCGGACCATGTACAGTTGAGCAGGAACTTACCGCCCTTTTTCACCTCATCCGCAACATCATATTGTTTGATAAAGCTCTGATTATGACAAGCCACTATATCACCTGATTTGACATAGTAACTTCCTCTTATCGGCTTCTTCGAAAATCTCAGATTTGACTTCGTGACTCCGAATGATTTCTTGGCATCGTATTCGAAGTATGCCTGTGAGTACATATTGGCAAGATCTCCGAGTATCTTTGCCGTATTATGGTTGGCTCCTACCGTTCCGTCTCCGCCGAGTCCCCAGAACTTGCAGCAGATCATATCGGGTGAGCCCACCTCAAAATCAAGCGTCGGAACCTTCAGAGACAGATGTGTTACATCATCCTCTATTCCAACCGTGAAGCTGTTTATCGGCTTGCTCGACGCAAGATTATCAAATACCGCAACGATCTGTGCGGGATTGGTATCCTTTGAAGAAAGCCCGTACCTTCCTCCGATGACTCTTATATCCCTCTTCGAAGAAAAGACTGCCGTGCACACGTCTTCATAAAGGGGCTCGCCCGCTGCTCCCATCTCCTTGCAGCGATCCATGACCGCTATCCTCTTAACGCTTTCAGGGATCGCTTTCATGAGCTTTGCCGTATCAAACGGTCTGTACATAAGTACCTGAAGGAAGCCGGTCTTGCGGCCTCTCTTATTGAGCGCATCAACAGTCTCCTCGATCGTTCCGGATACGGAACCCATCGCTATTATGATATCGGTTGCATTATCCGGACCATAGTATCTGTAGGGCTTGTATGTCCTGCCCGTAACAGACGATACCTTATCCATGTACTCTTCTATGATATCGGACAACTGCATGTAGCATTTGTTGTTAGCTTCCCTGAACTGGAAGTATACGTCATCGTTCTGGACCGTATTCCGAAGCATCGGATGCTCGGGATTGAGCGCGTGAGATCGAAAATCATTCAGGGCATCCATGTCCATCAGAGCCGTTAGTTTCGATACATCGGGCATATCTATCCTGGACATCTCATGGGAAGTCCTGAATCCGTCAAAGAAATGCATGAAGGGAACGCGCGCCTTGATCGCAGACAGATGCGCAATGGCAGCCATATCCGCCGCTTCCTGAACACTTCCCGAACAAACTTGCGCCAGCCCGATCTGGCGGCACGCCATAACATCGGAATGATCTCCGAATATGCTCATGGCATGAGTTCCTACCGTCCTTGCAGCAATGTGAAGTACTGCCGGAAGATGCTCTCCCGTGATCCTGTACAGGGTCGGGATCATCAGCATCAGTCCCTGACTCGATGAATACGTGGTCGCGAGCGATCCGGTCTGAAGAGCCCCGTGAACCGCACCGATGGCACCTGCCTCCGACTGCATCTCCACAAGCTTTACCGTCTGACCGAACATGTTCTTTCTTCCCTTTGCCGACCATTCATCGGTCTTGGCCGCCATGGGTGATGAAGGTGTGATCGGATAGATCGCCGCTACCTCGGTGAACTCATATGCCACGTTGGCGCAGGCGCCGTTACCGTCAACCGTTACTATGTTTTTTTCCATAATATGATCCCTCTATTCTTTGAGAGCCACGCCATCTACAGTACCTAAAGGCCCAGCTTCTTTACCGCATCCTCGCGCATCTTGTATTTGAGCACCTTGCCCGCCGCATTCATCGGGAAGCTGTCGGTAAACTCAATATACTTGGGAACCTTATGACGTGCCAGATGAGACTTGATGTATTCATCCATCTCCTCGACAGTCATCGTCTCGCCGTCTTTTAATATGATGCACGCCATGGCTTCTTCGCCGTATCTTGCATCGGGAACGCCTATTACCTGAACATCCTTTACCTTCGGACAGGTATAGATGAATTCTTCTATCTCCTTAGGGTAGATGTTCTCTCCGCCCCTGATTATCATATCCTTAAGACGTCCGGTGATCCTGTAGTTGCCGTTCTCATCCTTGGCCGCAAGGTCTCCCGAATGGAGCCATCCCTCGGCATCGATCGTATCTCTTGTAGCCTCGGGCATCTTGTAGTAGCCCTTCATCGTGTTGTATCCCCTTGCACAGAACTCACCGTTCTCCCCGACTCCGACTTCCTTTCCGGTCTCGGGATCGATGACTTTGCATTCAACGTGGGGGAATGCATATCCGACAGTCTCGGTACGTACGTCAAGGGGATCTGTCCACGAAGACATCGTATTACCGGGAGCGGTCTCGGTCTGACCGTATACGGACACGATGCCGCGCATGTTCATTTCGTTCGGATCCGCTGCTCTCTTCATAAGTTCCGGAGGGCATCCGGCACCGGCCATGATACCGGTCCTCATATATGAAAAATCAGTCTTCCTGTAGTCCTCGTGATTGAACATCGCTATGAACATCGTAGGCACGCCGTTAAAGCATGTGATCCTCTCCTGATTGATACACGCAAGCGATGATTTTGCACTAAAGTACGGCATCGGACAGATCGTTGCTCCGTGCGTGAGTGAAGACGTCATCGACAGTACCATTCCGAAACAGTGGAACATCGGTACCTGTATCATCATCCTGTCGGCTGTGGACAGTCCCATCCTGTCACCGATACATTTTCCGTTATTGACAACATTATAGTGAGTCAGCATAACACCCTTGGGAAATCCGGTCGTTCCCGAAGTATACTGCATGTTGCAGACATCATCCGGTCTGACCCCGGCTGCCATCTTCTCCAGTTCGGCATCGGATACCATATCGCATCTGTCCATCGCTTCCTCAAAAGTAAGAGCACCCGGCATCCTGAAACCTACCGTTATGACGTTTCTGAGGAACGGAAGCTTCTTGCAGTGAAGCGGCTCTCCCGCCTTTGACGATGCGATCTCGGGACACAGCTCGTTTATGATGCTCTTATAGTTCGAATCAAGGACTGACTCTATCATGACCAAAGTATGGCTGTCTGACTGGCGGAGCAGATACTCGGCCTCGTGTATCTTGTATGATGTGTTCATCGTAACAAGCACGGCACCTATCTTGCAGCATGCCCAGAATGATATATACCATGCAGGCACGTTTGTCGCCCATACCGCAACCTTTGATCCCGATCTGACACCAAGGCTCATGAGAGACTTTGCAAAATCATTGACGTCGTCCCTGAACTCCTCATATGTCCTTGTATAATCAAGCGTAGTATATTTGAAGCAGTACTGATCCGGAAACTCCTCGACCATCCGATCCAACACCTGGGGAAATGTCAGGTTGATGAGCTCATCCTTCTTCCATACGTAATATCCGGTACCGTCATGGTTGGGGTAGAGCACCTTCTTCTTGCCCCTTGTATTTTTAAAGCGGCTCATATAGTTTACGAAGTAAGGGAATATGACTTCGTAGTCATCAAGATCATCCATATACTCCGGCTTCCATTCAAGAGAGATAAACCCTGCATAGTCGATGGAATACAGGGCATCCATAAACTCCTTGATCGGAGCACTGCCTTCTCCTATGAGGTTATATGTATCCTTGTCGTCGGAATCGCACAGATGCACATGCTTAACATATGCCCCGAGATTGCGTATCGTATCCTTCGGCTCTTCGCCGCCGGATCTGTATGTATGGTGAAGATCCCACAATGCGGCGAGATTATCGTCTGCGAATTCATCAAGAAGTCCGCACAGCTTCTTTGTGTCGGAATATATCCCTTCGGTCTCTACAAGAAGGATCACGCCTTCTTTCCTTGCAGACGGAAGGAGTTCTTTGATCACTTTTTTGATACTTTTCTCATCTTCCGTATCAAAAACGATACCCACATGATCAACGCGCATATAGCCCGCTACATCTATGGTCTTTTTGATATCCTGAACCGATACGGGATCGGCAGGATCGCACTTTCCGTAAAAAGCAGGGATCGCAAGCTTTCTGTCACGAAGCTGCCTTGTGGTCGCTGCCAGATTGTACTGATCAAAGGCCTGACCCTTACCGTACAGTCTGTCCTGTGTAAGCTTGTAAACTTCAATGCCGGCAAAATCCATTTCGTTTGCAACGTCAAGATAGCCGTCCCATGTTATATCGTCCCATCCTCGTGTGGAAAATGACAGTTTCATCACGGCTCCTCCTCGTATATTACTTTGTTGACAGCATTAAGATATGCTCTTACGCTTGCTCCGATAATGTCGGTAGACAGACCTCTTCCCGAGTAAACTTTGCCGTTCGCCAAAAGCTTTACTATCGTCTCCGCAGCCGCTTCTTTTCCTTCGGTCACGGCCTTGATCTGAAAATCATCCAGTTCGTAATGTCTTCCGGTTATCTGCTCTATTGCAAGGAAAGCTGCGTCAATGGGTCCGTCCCCGAGCGAGATGCCTTCCAGGTCTTCGTCTTTTGTGCGAAGCTTCACGTGAGCCATCGATGTGATGGAATTGCCGGTATTGGCAATATAATCTTCAAGCGTATATCTTGCAGGAACCTGCATGGCTGCGGTTGCAACGATCGCATCCAGTTCCTTCGTCGAAACGGATTCCTTTCTTGTGGCAAGCTTCATGAACGCTTCGTATACCTTATCTCCGTCTTCCGGTCCCAGGCTGTATCCAAGCTTTTCAACAACACCGAGAACAGCCTCTTTTGTATCGTGAGATGTAAGCCTGTCATCAGACGATTCTTCGCCGGACGTGAATCCGAATGCTGTTTTTCCCGTTGCAGACGGAACACAAAATCTGTCGATGAGTCCTATCATCCTTTTCATCGAAGATGTTGCCACACCCGTCCTGACTCCAAAGCTCTCACCTTTTCCTGCGATGACTCTGCACACATTCTCAAGAGACGAAGTATTGACGGGATATGCCGAAGCCTTGATCTCACCCGCACCGTGGCAGAGAGCCGCTATCGCACACGCATCCGCCATTGCCAGCTCGTTGGAACATGATACTCCCCATGTTATGTCTGAAAGCTTGGGATCGGCCTTTAACCTGTCCTCAAGAAAAGCTGCGAACTCTTCGGGCAGCATGGTTCCCGCATCATCACAGAAAGTGATCGTGGTGGCACCTGAAGAAATAGCGGTCTCGGTAAGATCCGACAGGACCATTGTATCAGCCCTTGTGGCATCATCTATAAGAAGTTCCACATCATCCGTGTACTTCTTACACGCTTCCACCGTTGACTTTACCATCTCGATGATCGCCGGAACCTTCTTGTGATAAACATACTCCATCCTGACACTGCTTCCGGGTGCTACCACCTGAAGCCTGAAATGCCCGGCTTCCGAAAGAGCGGCAGCCGTCGGAGCAGGATCGCCCCCAAGAGCCACCGGTACCGCTACGGTACTGTTCTTTACCGCAGACGCAACCGACTTGATCAGCAGGCTGTCAACCTTGCTGTTCTGTATCTCATCGAGTTCTATAACATCAACACATAGCTTGTCCAGTAGCTTGGCAACCTCCAGCTTTTCCTTGAAGGACAGAGAGATATCCCTGCCGCCCGAAAGCTTTCTTACTGTGCTGTCGCATACTTTGACTGTGTTCATGTTTAATCCTCCTACTTTTTATCTTTAAGATATTCCTTGGCAGCATCAAGCTGAGTATCCGTCTTGTCTTTTTTGTATTTGTCGACATCAAATTCCACTTCCACATCGGGTTCTATACCGATCTTGTGGATGTTCGTGCCGTTCGGTGTATAGTAAACGGAATTCGTTATCTTGACTCCGCTTCCGTCATCGAGCGGTGTTATTATCTGAGTGATGCCTTTACCGAAAGTCTTGGTTCCCATCACCGTGACAAGACCGTGATCTTTCAGTGCTCCCGTCAGAATCTCGGATGCGCTTGCGGTATTTCCATCCACCAGAACCACGCACGGAACTTTCAGATATTTATCATCACCTTTGTCTTCATACTTGTATGACAGGCCGCGCCGGTCTTCAACGGATACGATCACACCGTCCTTTACCATCCTGTCCGCTATCTCGACAGCGATGTCTACGTATCCGCCACCGTTTGAACGAAGGTCTATGATCAGGCTCTTCATCCCCTGACTTTCCAGATCATCAAAAGCCTCCCTGAACTGGTCCGCGGTAGCATCGGCAAACTCGGAGATGGCAATGTAACCTATATTTCCATCCATCATCTCATAGTCAACCGTCATCGTGTTGATCTCGTCTCTCTTGATATCAAACCTTATGATGTCGTCCTCGTCACCCCTCTTAACACCTACGTTAACCTTACTGCCCTTTGGACCTCGAAGCTTTGAGACTACAAGGTTGATATCCTGACCGGTTATATCTTCACCGTCCACCTCAACGATAACGTCATCCGTCATCATTCCCGCCGCTTCGGCAGGTGAATCCTTGATGGGTTTTACAACGGTTATCACCATAGTTTCGGGATCCTGCGTCAGATAGGCTCCGATCCCCTCGAACGTTCCCGATGTATCCTCCATCATCTCGGCAAATTCTTCTTCAGTGTAATATACGCTGTACGGATCATCCAGTGACTCGAGCATTCCCTTATACAGACCTTCGCGAAGCGTCTCTTTGTCGACGGTCTCCAGATAGGTCTTGTCTATCATTCCGTACAGTTCATCGATCTTATCTATCGTCTCTTTATCAAGAAGCGAACTTGATGTGCTTCCCAATACTTTTGAGTAAAAGCTTCCGTTGATCAGCATCTTCGTGACCGAAAAAGCCACGTATACTATAGTTGCGATGACCACTATCAGAAGTGCTATAAGAAGGCCCTGTACCATACCTTTTTTACGGGCCTTCTTCATCTGTTCGGTTACGTATTCAATTGATATCTGGCTGTATACCGGAGCCTGCTGTCTGTCCTGCTCCGGCGGATCCTGCACAGGGGATTCCTGTGGCTCGAAGGTTTCTTCCATGATGTACCTCTTTAATACTAAGATAGATAGTTCCAAGGGCTAACATATGATCCATTGAGACGTACGGAGAAGTGCAGGTGGGGTCCCGTACTTCTTCCGGTGGATCCGACGCTTCCGATCCTCTCTCCTCTTGCGACCATCGTTCCCGGTGATACGTTTACCGAGCTGGCATGCATGTAGATCGTGATCAGTCCGTCTCCGTGATCGATCATAATGTAATTGCCCATCGTTGCGGAATATGATGAGGCTATGACTTCGCCGTCATATGCTGCCAGTATCGGGGATCCGCTCGGAGCTGCCATATCCACACCGTTATGGAACTGCTGTACTCCGAGTATCGGGTGAGTCCTGGAACCGTAATCGTCCGATATCCTTGTATACTCAGGTGCCGGCCACTTGAACTGTCCGCCGTCGTATACTATCGCTTTCTTATTTTCCGCAAGAAGCCGCTTCTTTTCTTCAAGGATAGCCGCTTCCATCGCTTTGATTATCTGATCCTGTTCGGCGATCATCGCCTCGTATTCGGCGATCGCAGCTTCTTTATTGGTGATATCACCTTCAAATACAGTGATCTCTTTTTCCTTGTCTGCCATGAGTTCTTCAAGAGCGTTCTGCTCATTCTCAACGGCAACCTTGGCATCCTCCAGCGCTGCCTTCTGGGCTACGAGCTCTTCTTCCTTGGCTGCGACCATATCCTTGGCCGCGATATATGAATCGAGCATCCTCTTGTCGTATGCCGATATCTTGGTGATAAACTCCGCCTTGTTCAGAAAATCGACAAAGCTCTTTGACGACAGCAGCATCTCGGCAGTAGATGCCTCTCCGCGCTCATATACAAACTTGATGCGCTTCTTCATGGCATTGTACTGCGTCTCTTCCACCGACTTGGCTTCTTCGAGTTCCTTCTCAGTCGTCTGTATCTCAAATTCCTTGTCGGAGATCAGAGAAGTCAGGCGGTCTATCTTGGAATTGATGTCATCAAGCTGCTTATCAAGCTCCTGGATATAGTTCTCCAGATTGCTCTTGGAGACCTCAAGACTCTTAAGTATGGACTGAACATCAGTCAGATTGCTCTTGAGTGCTTTTCTCTCCTCTTCCGCCTGTTTCTTGGATTCTTCGCTCTCCCTGATCTTATCGTTCGTAAGAGTGGCTGCATGCACAAATAGCGGCACATGTGCCGCTAATAATGTCGTTACCATCAACATCCCGATAAAACGCGCTCCCCTTTTGCGTTTCATATGATTCCCCTTCTGATCTTTTCGATGATCAAACTTTTAAGTGTCTTCGTACCGTTATCAGACTTCCGAGAAATCCTATCCCTACTCCAAGGACAAGTGATATCGGTACAAGGTTCCTGAACAGTTCCTCAACACTCATAAACTTGAGCATATCCGACAGTACTGCAAAATTAGCGGTGGCATATTCCATGATCAGTTTATATAGGTAATAGATCGCAACCAACGGTAGGGCTGATCCTATAAGACCGATCAGTATGCCTTCTATCACGAAAGGAGACCGGACCACAAAATCCTTGGCTCCTATCAGTCTCATGATACTGATCTCTTCCCTTCTGACTGAAATTCCCATCGCGACCGTGTTGCTTATCAGGAATACGGATACGAGCAGCAGCACTGCTATTATGGCAAGAGAAACATAACTGATGAGCGTATTGACATTTGTCAGCACCTCTGCGGTGATATCCGATCTGTTCACCTCCCGGATGCCCGGTAGCGAGCTTAGCCAGTTCACCAGTTCAGGCTGCTTGGATACGTCACTCAGATATATCTCATAGTTCTCCGAACCTTCCAGGGGATTGTCCCCTTCATATCCGTCGGCATATTCTCCCAGGTAGTCCTCCTTGAAGCTGTCCCACGCCTCCTCCGATGATACGAACTTGACCTCTGAGACCTCACTTCTTGACCGGATCTGATTACCGATCTGCTGTATCTGCTCATCACTTAAGTCCTCGTCAAAGAACACCGTGACGGCGACACCGGACTGGGCTGCCTTGACACTGTACTGTACATTGATGACCAGACAGTAGAACAGTCCGAACAGGAATATACAGGATGCTATCGTAGCAGTTGTTGCCAGGGAGAACACTTTGTTTCTGAATATGTTCTTGAATCCCTGCTTAAATGTATACCAAAGTGTACTAATCCTCATCTATGTACTCACCCTTCTCCTCGTCGCTGATGATGATCCCTTTTTTCATTGTTATGACACGCTTACGCATCGCGTTTACGATCTCACGGTTGTGGGTTACCACAAGTACCGTTGTGCCTCTTCTGTTGATCTCCTCGAGAAGCTTCATTATCTCCCATGAGTTTCTCGGATCAAGGTTTCCTGTAGGCTCATCCGCAAGCAGTATCGGCGGATTGTTAACGAGCGCTCTTGCAAGAGCCACTCTCTGCTGTTCACCACCCGAAAGCTGCCAGGTCTTGGCTTTGTATTTGCCGGCAAGTCCGACGAGCGACAGCATTGCCGGAACATTCTTACGGATCTGTCTTGTGGGCACTTCTATTACTCGCTGCGCAAATGCAACGTTTTCATATACATTCCTGTCTTTGAGCAGTCTGAAGTCCTGGAAAACCACCCCTACGTTTCTGCGGAACTTTGCGACCTTACGTCTCCGAAGTCTTGAAAGATCGTAGTTGTTGACAACTATCCTCCCGCTCGTAGGCGTCAGTTCGCGAAGCAGCAGTTTGATCAGAGTGGATTTACCCGAACCGCTGTCTCCGACTATGAATACAAATTCCCCTTTTTTGATGTGCAGGCTGACATCATTAAGCGCCGGCACACCCGTGGAGTATGATTTGCTGACAGACTCCATTGTGATCATAATTCATTCTCCATATAACGCATGTACTTAACAACCATGAGCGCGATCTTGAAAGTGATCGCATCCTCAAATACACGAAGATCCAGTCCCGTTGTCTTCTGAAGCTTGTCTAGTCTGTACACCAGCGTATTACGATGGATGTACAGCTGACGGCTCGTTTCCGACACATTGAGACTGTTCTCGAAAAACTTGTTTATCGTCATAAGAGTCTCTTCGTCGAAATCGTCCGGACTCTTTCCGTCAAATATTTCCTTGATGAACATCTTGCACAGAGGTATCGGCAGCTGGTAGATAAGCCTTCCTATACCCAGCGAACTGTAAGCGATGACATCCCTGTCGTCAAAGAATATCCTTCCGACATCAAGCGCCATCCTCGCTTCCTTGTATGACCTTGATACCTCGCGGATCTCGTTTACGATCGTGCCGTATGAGACATGGCATATTCTTCCGGTCTGCTTGTTTACAAAATCGAGTATCTCATGCGCCGCTTTGTCAACGTCCTCATAAGTCTCGTTTGCCGCAAGCTCGCGAACGATTATTATACCCTTCTCATCAACGGCAGTGATAAAGTCCTTGGTCCTTGCCTTGAAATGAGCACGGACACTTTCTATCACGTTGATCTCCTTGGCCGAAGGCGTCTCCGCGATGATTATTATCCTGCGCGCCTCGGCTTCGATACGAAGCTTCTGTGAACGCGTGTAAATATCAACAAGCAGCAGGTTATCAAGAAGAAGGTTTTTGATAAAGTTATCTTTATCGAATCTCTCCTTGTATGCGATGAGCAGATTCTGTATCTGGAATGCCGCGATCTTTCCGATCGTGTACGTATCCTCGGTCGTTCCCTGGACCACGAGAATATACTCTATCTGAAGTTCATCGTATACCTTAAAGAACTGATAGCCCGAAATCTCCTGGCTGTCCGCCGGGGACCCTGTAAAGCTTGCTGCTGCCTCGTGATAATTGATGTCCTCTTTGAACGTAGATGCCAGAACTTTTCCGTCCGTATCTATAACGGCAAGCTCGGTTCTGGTGATCCCCTTAAGCCCCTCAATGGTACTTTGCAGTATTTGATTGGAAATCATACCATTCTCCTTATTATTGAACGTCAGCCTATAACCCCCATAGGCACTATATCGATTATTCTAATACATATCGCCAAAAAAATAAAGAATTTTTGGCACTTTTTCACAAACAAACATCACCTGACCATATACATTTCGCATTTGTATCTGTCAAAATCAAAATCCGCCGTTTTTTCCATGGATAATCCGGCCTCATCAAGCACCCTGCGTTCATCGTCCGTCGGATCATATCCGTCAAGGACCGTTATCCACAATGTCGTGCCCCGTTGTTTTGAAACCTTGATCGCTTTTTCAAGCGGATGCACGAACTCGAGCTCGGCAGTTTCCTTATCAAGGTAAGTATAAAAAGGTATACAGTTCTGCATCTCCTCATGTCCGCCTATGCTGTAGTATACATCGCCCTCGTTCACATGTTCGCGAAGAAATGCTATCTCCTCATCGGCAGAGTTGCCGTATTCGACTTTAAATTCCACGGTATAAACGCACACGCCTACAACAGCCGCAGCAACCATCGCCGGTATAAAAGCTTTTCCGTCCGCGAGCATTATGGCGGCAAACAACCACAGCAGTCCTGTCGAAAAGAACAGATACCTGTCAACGAATATATTGGCACTCATTATATGACACACTATCGTTCCGAACAGAAGAACAAAGTAATAGGTCAGAAAACACCAGAATGCATACATTCCGGTTATATCTCTCTTTTTCTCCGATATCATCCGGTACGCAAATACCGCAAGTGCAGCAAGCATTATAAAAGCACACAGTAACGTAGCCGCCTTCATACCCACCGTATAAGGGTACAGACAGTACTGAACGAACATCGCAGTATCGATGTCCGGCATCGAAAAATATCCGCTGACTCTGGAAAACTGTCTGAGCGTTACGATAAGGCACGGCAGATAAAGTACAAACGTTGCCAGAAGGCACTTCAGCCATCCGGCTATCCCGTCTCTCTTTCGTATAATGAAATACAGGAGAAGGAACAGATACGAAAAGGCCACCGTCACGAATGCAAAATGGTGTGAATAGCCTGCCATTACCGAAAACAGAGTAAATGCCGTCCACGTTTTTCGGCAGGGGTCGGATATCACCTCATAAGCGTATATGCCGGATGCCGTGGCAAAGAAAAACCCCAGGCTGTACATTCTTATCTCGACTCCGTAGTACATCATGAGAGGCATACCGGTGATAAACACCATAAACAGAAGTGCCGTACGCAGACCGAAGCGCTTTCGGACCGTGGTCGCTCCCAAAACGATCGAAAGGATCATTGGGATGACCGACGTTATCTTCATAACCGGGGTGCTGTATCCGAACAGATCCGTTGCTATCTTCAGAAGTATGTTGTAAAGCGGCGGAAGCGTATCGGCCATGGAACGCTTTATCACTCCGGCCATGTCGGTATGGACCAAAGAAGCGGTAAATGCCTCGTCCATCCACACATTGTTGTTCCATACAAGAGACAGGAAAACCGCCGACAGAACGATGACCGCTGCTACCGCGATCACATTTTCATTTATTTTTGATGTTTTTTTCATTTTTCAGATGCTTTTTTTCCAAACACATGTTATAATGATTATGTATCTGATGATCAGGCTTTAAGGAGCGAATCATGGAACTCAGTATTGATGCTATCCCTTATATCTCAATGGCTATGGCGCATGAGAATGTCATGTCGGCAGTGGGTACCCGTCTGCTGGAGTCATCCCTTGATATAGCTTCGGCCGAAGTTGAGAATCTGACGAAGGCAATGGAATTATCCGTTAACCCTTCTGTCGGTGCCAACTTTGACGTGGCTGTCTGATCATTTTATATTTCATTCGAATGTGAATCCTGCAAATTGCAGATGTCCTTCACCCCTGAACGTAAAGTAGAGGTCATTGATCCCATCGGGTATCATGACTTCTTTTTTTATGTCATGCCATACATTGGCATAATCTATTGGGTAGCTTCCCAGGCAGGAGCCGTCCCACTTTATTCTGACCTCAAGTTCCCCTTTTGCATATCCTTTTGTCCTGACCGATGTGATCTTCGCACCCGTGCACTTGAAATACTTGAATCCTGCTCTGGCACCGTCCGTCATGTTGCAGACATAACCGTTGACTTCGTCACCGTCACGGCCCTCCTGAGTGATCTTGGGAAATCTGTCATCCATCCATCCCTGCCACGGAACATCGAGCTTTTCCTCATCGGTGAACAGATTGCACGCAAGATATGCGGGATAGAAGCCTTTCTGCGTAAATGCCACGCTGCCGCATGATGTTATCATCGACTGATAAAAGCCTCCGTCCTCTCTTTCCTTCAGTTTTTCAAAACAGCCCTGCCGGCTGTAGTTGGTGCCGTTGGTATGTCTGTGATAGAAAATGTACCATTCATCGTTTATACGGATGATGCTTCCGTGATTGTTCGCACAGTAACACCCGGGCATATCGGCCCTCTTGTATGTATCTATACCGATATCACCGTTGTCCACGAGCACCCCGCGGTATTCAAAATCACGATCGGGACTTTCGCTCGTTGCATAGCACAATTCCCTGCACACCTGTGATGAATAGATAAAGAAATACTTGCCGTCCTTTTTCCTGATGGAAGGTGCTTCAAAGAAAGCATGGCCTTCATAGGCGGTACCGATGCTGTTATGAGTTGCCGGAACGATGAACACCGGATCCTTTACGATCGTCAGCATATCCGGTCCGAGGCATGTACACATTGCGCCATGTCTTGTCTTTTCCGGGATCGCGCAGAATCCCGTATACATATATGTGAAGTCTCCTTCGGTGATCACACCGGGATCGAACTGCGGCTCATCTCCTTCTCTTTCTCCGAGTCTCGTTCCGTCGGAATAATGAACATATCCGTAGAACTCATATCTGCCTGCAGGCTCATCGCATACCGCAACCGATACTATGCCGAGGTTTGACAGAACATAGTACAGATAATACCGTCCGTCAGGTCCCACGGTCACATCGGGCGCATACAGATTTCCCTGAAGATCCCCGTTCTCCGGATCATCGCTCTTCGTGTAGATCACGCCTTCATATCTCCAATTACCAAGATCGCCTACATCTGCGGACCAGCATACGTAATCACCCATGCAGTATACATCCCCGCCAAACTTATCATGGGACCCGTACACATAGACCCTTCCGTCAAAGATATAAGGTTCTCCGTCGGGAATATACTCCCACGAAGGAAGATAAGGATTTGTAATCTGTCTTAATACATTATCCATCGATGATCTCCAGTAATTGAGGCAGTCCAAACATAACAAACAGTACGAGGCATATTCCGAGTACGGTAGATACCCTGAGCCAGCCCGCATTTTCATGTTTATTTGCAAACATATCATGAAGTGCTTCAAAGTTATCTTCATGTTTTGCGATCCACACAACACACGGTATCGCAATGGCTATACTGATGATCGAGATCACAAAAGTCACCGCGATCATCATATACAGAATGTCACTTCCCCTTGCCAGCTCCGCAGCCTGCGCCAGATCCGTTTCCCGTCCGAGGCTTTTTGCCGCCCCGGCCATCGCAAACATCATCAGCATGTTGAAACCGTTGATGCACATATGAATTATAAGAGAAGGCAGAACACTTCCGGCCGCCCGGTTTATTATCGAAAAGATCACGCTAAGCACAAATACATATGCGGCCTGGTTGATGTTCATATGAGCAAGTCCGAACAGCATTGCCGATATAAATCCTGCGCGAAGCGGTCCCACATACTGTTCATAACGGTTGCAGAATATCCCCCTGAAAACGAACTCTTCGCAGAACGGCCCGTACACGGCGGTAAGAAACCAAACAGCAATGCCCGATCCTCCAAGCAGAGTATCCGACATCTGAGTCATGGTGTTACTGACAAAAAGCTGGGATACAACATTTACGAATGATGCAACCGGGGAAACAAACATCGTCAGGAGAATGCACATAAGAACCGTCCCCGGCTTTAGTCGTCTGAACCCGAGATCATTGCGAAGATCAAGATTCTTAACGAGTACATAGATCACCGCGGGAATGAGAATGGTAAGTTCCGATACCACAAGGGTTACTTCAACCGGAAATTCAAACCCTTTGTCTGACAGAAGGTTAAATCCGAGCATCGCCAGCAAATGAACAAACATGGATATGAAGAACAGCCATCCGAGACCGCTTGTTTCGGATCTTGCGTTATCCGCAGTATTCATTCCGTCCTCCGTATCGATCCATCCTCTATGATTATGCGTCTTTGCTTATACAGTATCCCGGCGGCACGCTTAAAGGCATTTTTACTCATCCCGAGTTCCTGCTTTATCACTTCCGGAGAGGCTTTGTCCCCGAAAGGCAGCTCTCCCTTATGATCGTTTATCATATCCATCAGGTATTCGGCATCCGCCTCCATCCTGACAAGTGACCTTTCCTCTGCGGAAAGTCCTTTATCCGTATACATGGTAAGACACAGTCGATCGCTCTTATCAATGTAGAGTTTTACAAGAACGTATTCTCCGGCCCTAACCTCTTTTGTCTGCTCCGAAAAAGGAAGAAGAAGGTCCTTATCAAGACCCCAGTCCACGAACGCTCCTATCCCTCCCACAGATACGACGCGAAGAAGCCTTACCTGTCCGAGCATTATCTTCGGTGTTCTGACGGTAGCGATCAGCCGGTCATTCGAATCACGGTATACGAATACGGGAAGTGCACTTCCCGGTCTGATCTTTTCGGGAACCTGATTTTTCGGAAGCAGTATCTCCTCTCCCTTTCCTACCTCGGGATCGGGTTCGTCCGTCAGGTACACTCCGTGATCGGTCTTTCTCGTAACATATAACGTTTGTTTCTTTCCGAGTTCTATCATTTATCCGATACTACGCGCCGGCCTTGAACGATATGATCCACGGTGCCGGCTGAACATCAACATTGTGCCTGCTCGTTACTTTTGAAACGCTTACCTGGATTATCTCCGGATCCGATATGCAGAACTTCTTGCATTTTTCTATCATCGAAGCAGCGAGGACAAAATCGAGCGTGTAGATCACGAATTCCATGTTCGGATTGATCCGAAGTAGGCAGTCGATCTCCTGCTCCATGGAAGCGCTCGCAACAAGCATCGTAACGTCCGGAACCGGCAGATCCTTCATCGTTTCATCGTCGATATGGTCTATTATCGTAACGTTGTTCAGTCCGAACTGATCAACGTTTTCTTCAAGAGCGCTCCTGTCGTTCCCGTTATACTCTACCGCAATGATCGTACCCTCACCGTTTAATATCCCGGCTTCAACGACTATCGATTCGGCAGATATGGCGCATATGTTCTTGCCCTCTTCTATCTGCATCTTGGACAGTATTATGGCTCTTATCTCGCTTCCGACATACTTGACGCTCCCCTTTGCAAGCGTCTTGTTGTCAATACCGAACCTCATGGTCGCTCTCGCGTTGGGATTGAGGATGATCATACCGGCCGAAGCATTGATACCTCTGTCTATCATATTGGAGACCGGATCTTCCTTTATCGGACCTGTGGGATCGCTTCCTTCATTGTATATGACCTTACAGTCGCCAAGGCCCGCATTGTACATTCTGTAAAAGATATCGGGATGTCCCGCCTCGGTAAATACAAGAACACATCTGTGAGCCTCGCATGTCGGGATGAGATTCTTGTTCTTTTTTGTTATATCAAGTATCTTGACATGCTCAAGATCAATATCCGTGTTATCGGAAAAATACTGAAGCCATGAGATTATATGCGTGTTGTTGAATAATCCTTCCATAGACACCTCCGTTAGTTATTACATCTAATCAGCAACTCTTCCCACTGCCTGTCGACCTCTTCCTGGAAAGCAGCGATCAGATCCTCGTTGCCGGGTTTGAACAGGTGCTTGAATCTTCCCTGCTCTCTCAAAAAGTCTTCGATCGGAAGCTTCTTCTTCGGTTCATATGTCAGTCTCCATACACCGTGGTCTACCTCGTACATCGGCCAGTAGCATGTGTCTATCGCCAGCTGGCATATCTTCATAACGTCCGCCGTCTCGTATCTCCATCCTCTGGGGCATGGTGCCAGCATGTTAAGGAAGGTCGCACCTTCCGTATAGATGGCCTTTTCCGCCTTGACGTGTATGTCTCTGAAGTCTTTTGTAAAGGTCGTCTGTGCCGCATACGGAACATGATGCTCGGCGATTATCGCGGTCAGATCCTTCCTGACCTGAACCTTTCCGTTGCTGTTGCTGCCTACCGGTGTAGTGGTAGTATCCGCAAACTGAGGCGTAGCCGAAGATCTCTGTATACCCGTGTTCATGTATGCACCGTTGTCATAGCATACATACAGCAGATCATGACCCCGCTCCATAGCACCGGACAATGACTGGAATCCTATATCATATGTACCTCCGTCCCCTCCGAAAGTTATGAACTTGAAGTTCTCTTCCTTGGGAAGGCGGCCTCTTTTCTTAAGAGCACGGTATGCGGTCTCAACTCCCGAAAGCGTTGCTCCCGCATTCTCGAACGCATTATGTATGTAACTGTCTTCCCAGGCAGTGTACGGATACATGAATGACGATACTTCAAGACATCCCGTTGCATTTCCGATAACAGCCCTGTCTCCTTCGTGAAGCGCACGAAGAACAGCCCTTATCCCGATGGTCGCACCGCACCCTGCGCACATCCTATGTCCCGGAGCGAGCCTTTCCGGCTTGCTCATTAATTCTTTAAGATTATATCCTGCCATTTTTATTATCCCTTCTGATCGCCGCGGCTTCTGAGACCTACGTATTTATTCTGTACGACAGGTCTCTTTCCTTCTGCGATTTCCTTCAGTTCCTCAAATATGCCCATTGCGGTCTCAACCGTAAAATCTCGTCCTGCAAGGCCGTATACATAGCTTACGGCTTCCGTATATACCTTGGCATTGTAGAGCGCAGCGGGAACTTCGCTCGCAAGCGGTCCGCCATGCCCGTTATAGCTCTCACAACGATCCATTATCGCAACTGCCTTGCAGCCTTTAAGAGCCTGTGCGATCTCTTCTGCCGGGAACGGCCGAAAGAGCCTCAGTTTCAGAACGCCTGCCGCAAATCCTTTGTTTCTTAGGTCATCAACCGCCTGCTTTGCGGTTCCTGCGGCAGAACCCATGATGAGCATCACATACTCGGCATCTTCCATCCTGTACTGCTCGAACAGATCAAATCCTCTTCCGAACTTATCTCTGAAAGCAACAGCGATTTCCTTAACCACTTCCTTGGACCTGATCATAGCCTGTTCCTGATTATACTTGGCCTCCATTGAGTAGTTCGATACGGCATAAGGTCCCACGGCAACGGGCTTCCCGGGGTTAAGAAGAAATTCTTCCGGATGATACTCACCCACGAAGTCCTTAACGTCAGCATCGTCCTCGATCTCGATATTCTCAACGGCATGGCTCGTAATGAAACCGTCCTGGCATACCATGACGGGAAGATGTACTCTTTTATCTTCCGCTATCGGGAATGCCTGAATGAAATTGTCATAGGCTTCCTGATTGTTCTCGGCATATATCTGTATCCAGCCCGTATCTCTTGCTCCCATACCGTCCGAATGGTCGCAGTTGATGTTGATGGGTCCGGACAATGTCCTGTTTACGAGTGCAAGAACGAGCGGCAGCCTGTTTGACGCAGCCACAAGGAGCTCCTCCCACATAAATGCGAGTCCGCAGGAAGACGTAGCCGTCATGCTCCTGGCGCCTGCTGCCTCGGCTCCTATCGTCGCACTCATGGACGAATGCTCGGATTCTACCGGGATGAACTCGGTATCCATTTCACCGTTCGCAATATATGTTGATACCATCTGCGGTATCTCTGTTGAAGGTGTGATGGGAAACGCCGGCATGACATCAGGATTTACCTGACGAATGGCATATGCAACGGCCTCGTTTCCCGACATACGGTCTTTCCTGGACATATTGTTTCTCCTTCTATTTCATGGATATGGCGCCGAACGGGCATGCTTTTTCGCAGATGCCGCATCCCTTGCAGTGATCCATATCAAAATCATCACGTCTGCCGTCCTTTACCGGAATACATCCGTCCGGACATACCGGTGCACACAGCAGACACTGTTTGCATTTATCCTTATCAAACACGGGAGTGCTCGTTCTCCACTCTCCGGTCTTAAAATCCTTTGATGTTCCGCCTGCGAAGATCATCAGGCCTTCGGTGAGGTCTTCGCACGGAGACTGTTCGTTGATCTTGCTGATATCTGTTCTCATATTCTTACCCTATCCGCTCATTGAGTGAATTACACATTTGCTCAAAAGGCGCTTGCGCTCGTTTCCGCGCGTCACGTTACTAGACTCGTGAAAAACCTCGTCAAGTAACAACGCGCTCCAAGTCTTTTGAGCAAACGGTAATCACTCAATTCACTTACTCTTTCTATATTTTAAAGCTGACTCTCAAGCGCTTCGAACGTCATCGTGAGTGCCTTCATGTTCCCGTCGATGACCTCCGGCTTCTTGGCAAATTTATGTTCATAGGACGCCCTCATCTCCTTGATGAACGAATCCCGGTCCATAACCTGCGATACGGCAACCGCTGCGGCAAGCATCGGCGAATTCGGAAAATACTTCCCGAGAGCCTCGACCGAGATCTTTCTTGCATCCACGGTGTAAACGGATCCCGAATATCCGTTAAGGAGAGGTCTTACATCTTTCTCACTCTTATCGGTATTGATTATGATCGCTCCGTCACTCTTAAGTCCTGCCGTTACATTGACGGAATCAAGCAGTGTCTCATCTACCACAACGACCAGATCAGGATTGTATATGTTCGAGTGGACACGTATCACCTGATCGCTGATCCTGTTGAATGCGGTTATCGGCGCACCCATCCTCTCCGGTCCGTATTCCGGAAAACCCTGGACATACGCACCTGTCTTAAAGCACACATCCGCAAGGAGAAGGGCTGCTGTCTTGGCGCCCTGTCCGCCGCGTCCGTGCCATCTTATCTCTATGCTCTTATTACCCATGATGTATTGATAAACCTCCTGATAATGCGACTGCCACTGATTATATCACACTGCGACAGAGTGCGTCACTTCTTTTCAATGAAATACAGACGTGATGAAAAATCCGGAAAGGCCCTTGTTCTTTCATTAAATCCCGTCGATGAAAATGCCGGCTTCAGCATTACCCCGGCTTCCGACAGGGTATCTCCGTAAACGAGCACATCTTCCGTCTCTCCATCCAATTTCACGAAATGAGATATTATGTCATGAAGAGCCGAACCGTTCTTAACGTGTATCGGCGCAATGGTATTGATCAGATCTCCGAACATCCTCACATCGATCTTACACGGCCGGTTGTACATTCTGTACTTTGTATCTTTGATGAGTCCGTGCACCTTTATGCTCCCACTCTGATCGTTTGGAACGGCGAGTTTTCTGAACATCATCGCCACCGCCCTTGTCCCGTCGGGCGATACGACATTCCATGTTGCAGTGTTTCCGTCATGCGTTTCTTCTCCCCTGTAGAATCTTCCCATCTGGAACACTCTTCTCCACTTCTTGTACACATCGATCTGTTCTCTGATCGCTTCAAGACTATCCTGATCAAGGTCGCACAGGTTCAATTCGTAGCCAAGGGACCCGAACGCGGCAATATCAAACCTCGTCTCGAGAGGCGTCTTACGAAGAGTCTGGTGATTCGGTACTGATGAGACATGCGCGCTCACGGTCCTTTGCGGGTAACCGTAGCTGTATCCCGTCTGGATCTGTACCCTGCATGCGGCATCGGTATTGTCGCTTCCCCATATTTGTGAAAAATAGCACAGCATCCCGAGATCGAACCTGTTGCCTCCGGAAGAGCATCCTTCAAACAGTATGTCCGGAAACCTTTTCGTCAGTTCGGAAAGTATACCGTACAGCCCGATCATGTATCTGTGGGCTGTCTCCCCCTGTCTGTCGGCGGGAAGGTATTGTGAGTATACATCGGACATCGTCCTGTTCATGTCCCACTTCACATAGTCGATACAACCATCCTCAAACAACTTCGACAGTGTATCCGTTATATATCTGCACACTTCCGGATTGGCCAGATCGAGTATCATCTGATTGCGCCCGGTTGAATGGGGTTTTCCCGGGATCCTCATGGCCCACTCGGGATGGGCCCTGTACAGATCACTGTCTTCGCTTACCATCTCGGGCTCCACCCAGATGCCGAATCCCATTCCCATGCCGTGGATCCTGTCGGACAGTCTCTTTACTCCGCCCGGCAGCTTCTTTTTGTTCGGATACCAGTCTCCGAGGGATGATCTGTCATCATCCCGGTGCCCGAACCATCCGTCATCCATCACAAACATCTCTATTCCTACGGACTTGGCTTTTCTGGCCATTCTGAGGAGCTTATACTCCGATATGTCAAAATATGCCGCTTCCCAGCTGTTCAGAAGTATCGGACGCTCCGTATCAGCCCAGTTACCACGCAGTATATGCTTACATACAAACCGGTGCATGTTATAAGACATACCGTTGAACCCTTCCGATGACATGGTCATTACTGCTTCCGGTGCTTCGAAAGTCTCCCCGGGTGCGAGACGGTATTCAAATCCTCCGGGATTGATACCGCACAGGAATCGCAGTTTTCCGTAGTCGCTCACCGATGCTGTCTCGATATGATTACCGCTGTAGATCAGATTGAAACCGTATGCATTACCTGTATTCTCACCCGTATGCTCATCTCCGAACATCACGAACGGATTGGCACCTGATGATGACGATCCGTTTACGGATTCGTTTACGATCTTTCCCGATGCGAGCTTATGATCACATCTGTTCATTTCTCTTATCCAAGCTCCGTTAAAAGTCGTGAACACAAGATCTTTTTTGCATGTGTCTATCTGCAGCGACATGAAGCGGAGTATCTTTACATCTTTATCCGAATTATTGATAAGCTGCGCCGATCTTGTGATCACGTCACATTTTTCAAACACATGATAGATAAGCCTGACGGTAAGATCATAGCTTTTGTCTGCAAGAGTAATCACAAGCGATGAGCAGTCATCTTTACTTCCGACAGAAGAAGGAAGAGTAACAAGAGGTACCTTTCCGTCTTCGATCTTTGCGTTCTCATATACAAAATCGGAAGTCCTGCTTCCGTCAGCGTGAACAACCTCGATGAACGGCTCCCTCAGATCGCCCTTACCCCGAGCGGAAAACTCGAGCCTTATATCATTCAGTGAATAAGATGACGAGTTATCGTCGTATATGCACGTCTGTCCCGGCGCAAATTCATGTTTTTCGGTAAGAGCATCCGAAACAGCCCCTGTTTCATCATCCAGTCTGATCTTCTTTCCGTAATACAGATGCTCAAGGAATCTGTTCTCAAATATCCTGAAAGCGTATGTAGTATTTTGCGTATCAAGTATGAAGGTATCACCCGTCTGTCTTATCATGATCTCTG
>JAGAFR010000021.1 GCA_017612555.1 Lachnospiraceae bacterium
CGTGTGCCATATAGATGGCTTCGATCATCTTTGCTTCGGGAACCTCATTGGCTCCTGCTTCGATCATGATAACCTTCTCTTTTGTGGAAGCGACAGTAAGATTAAGATCTCCGGTCTTCCACTGCTCCTGGTTGGGATTAACGATGAACTGTCCGTCTATCATCCCTATCTGGGTCGTTGCGCACGGTCCGTCAAACGGAATATCCGAAATGCTTGTTGCGATAGCGGATCCGAGCATCGCTACAAGTTCCGGACGGCATTCGGGATCTACCGAAAGCACCAGATTGTTAAGTGTGCAGTCATTACGGTAATCCTTCGGGAAAAGAGGTCTCATCGGGCGGTCAATGACACGTGCCGTAAGAACCGCGTTCTCGCTTGCTTTTCCCTCACGCTTGTTAAAGCCTCCCGGGATCTTGCCTACTGCATACATCTTCTCTTCAAATTCAACGCTCAGCGGAAAGAAATCGATCCCCTCCCTGGGCTTTTCCGATGCGGTCGCAGTGGAAAGTACCGTCGTATCACCATAGTGCATGAGTGCAGCGCCGTTTGCCTGCTTTGCTACTCTTCCGATGTCAACGGTGAGGGTACGTCCACCAAGTTCCATTGAATAACTCTTGTACATTTTTTTCTCCTTCTTCTACCATTTCTACCGGCCATATCCCGTCCCATTTATGCGGAATAATGGCTATACCCGGCCGAAAAAAATCGGCCATAATAATCACTTAAAGGGACGGTGCTTTGCCGTCCCTTTGAATGAGAATTATCTTCTGATACCAAGTCTTTCTATAAGTGTTCTGTATCTGTTGATGTCCTTCTTCTTCAGATAGTCAAGAAGTCCTCTTCTCTGACCGATCATCTTATACATACCTCTTGCTGAATGATGATCCTTCGGATTGGCTTTCAGATGCTCCGTAAGTTCGGATATCCTTGCCGTAAGAACTGCGATCTGAACTTCCGGTGATCCCGTATCGTTGGGAACTGTCGCATACTCTTTCATTATTGCTGCTTTTTTTTCTTTAGTGATCATAAAATCCTCCTCGGCATACGCCAAAATCATTAGATTAACCCCTTGCACTGCGGCACGGCTTGCCAATGTCGAAGCACAGGTTTTTACAACATCTGCTATTCTACCACAGCAAATAAGCCTTGTAAACTGTTAATTATCATTATTATATATGGCAAAAGCGATGTTCGTGGCATGGTCCGCCACCCTCTCGAGGCCGGATATGACATCCGAGAATATCATACCTCCCTCCGGCTTGCATTCTCCTCTTGTCATGCGGTCCACATGATTCTGCTGGTACTCGCGTTCTTTCCTGTCGACCTCATCTTCAAGGCGCTTGATGTCTTCAAGATGCTCACTGGAATCGTTCCGAAACATCTCAACCGCATACTGCACAAGGGTATTGACCATCTCGAGCATAACGGTCATCTCTTTTATCGCCTCCGGCGAAAAACCGCATCCGGTCTTTATCCTCATTCTTGCGGAGTCCGCCACGTTCTCGGCATGGTCTCCGATCCTCTCTATATCATTTACCACATGAAACAGACCGCCGATGCTCTTTGCATCTTCCACGGGAAGATTTGTCTGACTGATCTTAACGAGATAATTAGTTATCTCATGATTGAGGAAATTGATGTTCTCCTCGACATGATACACTTCCTCGATATCATCCTCATCAAGAGTGATAAGAGCGTTCATCGCACGATTGAGGTTCTCGCTCGCAAGATATGCCATTCGTTCAAGTTCCTTCGAAACATCAACTACAGCCGTAGCCGGAGAAAAGACGTTGCTGCCTCCGATGTACTTAAGCTGGAGCTGCTGTCTGTATCCGATCTTCTCATCCTCTCCTCTTACGAACAGATGAGTCAGCTTAACTATGACTTTGGTGAACGGAAGCAGAACGATGACTTGTGTGATCTTAACTATCGTATGAGCGTTTGCGACAAATCGGCCTTTATTTCCGTTCGATAATGCCAGAACCGTATCTATGAACCAGTCCATTCCGAAAGTAAGGAATATGATGAAGAAGAGCGTGCCTATACCGTTAAACAAAAGGTGGATCATTGCGGCACGTTTTGCATCCTTTTTTCCTCCTACCGAAGACAGAAGAGCCGTGGCGCAGGCTCCTATGTTACATCCCTGTATCATAAACAGGCACGTCGGAAGATCCAGAAGATCCTGTGTGGCCATAAGCAGTATGATGCTGACGGTAACGGATGAACTCTGGACCACGGCAGTGACAAGCGTCCCTACCAGAAGTGCAAGGATCGGGTTTGATACAGCTGAAAATATATCGAGTGCTCCGGGAATCTCGTGAAGAGTGCCCATCGCTGATGACATGTTATTAAGACCAAGGAACAAAATACCGAAACCGGCAAGGATCTCTCCTATCTTCTGGACAAAGATCTTCTTGAAGAACAGGAGCATGATAACGCCTGCCAGAACAAGTATGGGAGCATAATCCGCAAGATCGAAGGAAACCAGCTGAGAAGTGACTGTCGTACCGATATTGGCACCGAAGATAACGCCTACTGCCTGATACAGATCCATGATACCGGAATTGACAAAACTGACCACCATTGATGTACAGGCTGATGATGACTGTATTATCGCTGTGAACAAAAAGCCCACGGCAAGACCGGAAAGAGTGTTTCTCGTAAAGAACTCCAGTATCGAACGAAGCTTTGCACCCGCAGCCTTTTCGATACCCTCGCCCATCATATGCATTCCGTATAGGAACAGTCCCAAACCGCCGACAAGCGGCAATATGATCAGTGTCAGTACAGCCATCGTTTGCTCCAACCGTTATCGCTTCACCGCATGTTCCTTATGCCATTTCTGTCCGTCAAATATATCCTGTTTGATCTGTTTGTTAAGATCGGATATCTTGTAATACCTGACCTCTTCCCGCTTCCACTCCAGTAAAGCTATGGACACATCTCCTCTTTGTATGCCCCGGACTCCGCCGTATATATACGTTTCCAGAGTTCGTGAATCGGTCCTGACATTTGTTATGGCATCATAATGTTCATCTTCATATACCGCTATCGAATAATAGACGCCTCCGAGAGGAAGTGTCTTTCCTTCGGGAATATCAAGTACATAATACCAGGTATTGGTCCCTGCACCAACGGGATCCCGTCGGAACCTTCCGCTTACATGATACGGCCGGTATGACAGGTTCATGACCTTGGTCGTCTTCCCGGCTGCAAGAAGCTCTTTAAGATATGTGGAACTTATCTCTTTCTTTCCGTCTTTGATCTTACCTATGATCTCAACTTCATAATCATAGATCGGACCAAAGTCCCGCAGCATCTGAGCATTTCCGGCAGCTCCCTGCCCGAATGTACAGTCCTCACCTACAACAACCGCTCCGGCATTAAGCCTGTCCGATATGAATTCCTCAATGAACTGCTGCGCGGATATTGATGCAGTCTTTTCGTAGAAAGGAAATTCGACATAATAATCAACTCCGAGTTCGGAAAAGATATTCCTCTTCTCCTCATTGGTAAGAAGAACTCCCTTATCATCTCCAAATCCGAGATTTGACGGCGGAATATCAAATGTAAGGATACACGTCTTGTACCCTCTCCTTATGTATTCCTTCATCCGCTTTAGTATGTACAGGTGTCCTTTGTGAACACCGTCAAACTTACCGATCGAAACGACGGTCTTTTCGGGAATTGAAAATTCAGTTGTGCCTGTTATTATATTCATCCGCAAGCTTTCCTTATGGTATCAGTTCAAAAACATCTTATACGGTTTAAAAATATCGCGTGATCTCTTATATTCGTAAACGCCCAAAAATGCCTGTTCGCTGTCATACATCCTTATCTTATCTCCGTCATGAGCATCTTTCATGCCGGGTGAGACTCTTCTTACACTCTTTCCGTCCATCACGTTACCGTTGCGAAGGAGTCGTGACAACTCAGGGGTTGCCTTAAAGCTTTCCAGTTCCGAAAAGATCTCTTCGAGTGTTATGATAACATCAGATATCTTATCTTCGGCCACTATTTTTTCCAGTTCAGACAGCTTGATCGCACCGCTTATATCAAATTCCCCGACCTTGATCCTGGTCAGTTCCTCCATAGCCGCACCGCAGCCGAGACTGTTTCCGATATCGTCTATAAGCGATCTTATGTATGTGCCCTTACCGCACGATACCCTGATCCGAACACGCGGCAGGTCGATCGATAAAACCTTGATATCGTATATATTAACGAATACGGGCTTTCTCTCGACAGTTTTCCCGCTCCTTGCAAGGTCATAAAGCTTCTGTCCGTCAACCTTCTTGGCGGAATACATCGGCGGGACCTGGTCGTATCCTCCTATAAAGCCTTGTATAACGGCAGCTATCTCTTCTTCGGTTGACATAACTTCATTCGACTCAAGCATAACGCCCGTTACATCAAGTGTGTCATACCTCTTCCCCAGCAGCATCACAGCTTCATACTCTTTATCATGATCCGTAAAGGTCTCGCAAAGCTTTGTTGCTGCCCCTACGCAGACCGGAAGAACACCTTCCGCCATCGGATCCAGCGTCCCCGTATGGCCGATCTTTCTTGTATGAAGTATCCCGCGGAGCCTGGCCACCACATCATGGCTGGTATAATCTCTCTCTTTGTAGATATTGATCATCCCGTCCATGATCACATCTGCTTTTCTATTTCATGGGACAGTGCATTGATGATGTCGTGATACGTCCCGTTCATCTCGACTCCCGCTGCCCTGTCGTGTCCGCCGCCGCCGAACAGTGTTGCGATCTTTGCAACATTTACACCGCCGTTTGAACGCATGCTTACCTTGAACCGCTGAGTACCCATCTCATACATGAAGATGGCGACTTCAACTCCCTTTGTGTTCTTGAGCTGATTCACGATCCCTTCGAGATGCTTGGGAAGGACATTGTAGAAGTCCATCATCTTTTTATCGACCATGCTGACAATGCATTTTCCGTCCATAAACAGGATACTCTCCAGGAGTGCACGTCCCAGTATCTGGTTCTGAACGTATGATTTTTCGTAAAATGTTTCCTGAATGATCTTCGGTCCGTCAAATCCGTATTCAACGAGCTGTCCTACGATCTCAAAGCTCCTGCGGCTCATGTTCGAATACTGGAACACTCCGGAATCATGTACGATACCCGTGAACAGGCACTCTGCAACAGCTTTATCTATGTATTCCTTTTCAAACAGTTCGAACAGCACCTCGCATGTACTCGATGCATGCGGTCTGATCTCGTTCACGTCGGCAAGCCCGGGATTGGTCTCATGATGATCAACACATATAGTCTTATCTGCCTTCTCAAAAAAAGTCAGAGCATCACCCAGCCTGTCATATGAACTTACATCAAGAGCTACGAAAACATCGAACTTCCCATCAAAGCTGTAGGTCAGGTTCATCTCATCATATCCCTCAAGATACGAGAAGATGCTAGGCGGATTATCCTGCGTGAACACAACACATCTTATATCAGGCCTGGCACACTTCAGATATGCGTACAGTGCGAGCGTGGAACTGATGCAGTCCCCGTCAGGCCTTATATGTCCCGCTATACCTACATTCTTTGCGCTGCCTATTTCATTCAGAAGATTCATTCGCCCTCCCTTTCGTGGATGGGAGCCATAACTTCGTCTATCTTGGCCGACATGGCCATACCGTACTCCGTGGATGTATCGGAAATAAACTTAAGCTCGGGGGTATTGCGAAGGTTAAGAGTTGATGCAAGCTGACGCCTCATGAACCCTTCCGCATTCCTGAGTCCTTCCATAGTCTCCTGACGGGTTATATCGTCACCGAGAACACTTATGTAAACCTTGCAGGTCTTAAGATCGGGTGCGACCTCGACATCCGTAACGCACGTCATCGGAGCTATCCGCGGATCCTTGATCTCGCCGCGTATAAGGTTGGCCAGTACTTTCATGACCTCCGCATTTATCCTTGTATTCTTGATACTGTTCTTTCTCATTTTCTCGGTACCTCTTCCATGATATAGCCTTCTACGATATCAAGTTCAGCAAAGTCACCGAATTCTTCGAAGACGAGACCGCACTCGAATCCGGCCTTGACTTCCTTAACATCATCTTTGAATCTCTTAAGAGAAGCAAGCTTGCCTTCATAGATCTGCTCACCTTCTCTTGTGATCCTTACAAGACAGCCCCTCTGCATGACACCGTCAAGCATATATGCACCGGCAATGTTTCCGATACCGCTCGCTTTGAAGATCTGACGGATCTCGGCATGACCGATCACCTTCTCCTCAAATACGGGATCGAGCATTCCCTTCATGGCATCTTCCACATCTTCTATAGCTTTGTAGATAACATCGTACAGCCTTACATCTACTCCTTCCGTCTCAGCAGTAGCCTTGGCGGTAGCATCGGGTCTTACGTTGAAACCTATGATTATCGCATCACTCGCACTTGCAAGGATGACATCAGACTCATTGATGGCACCTACGCCGCTGTGAATGACTTTGACAACAACCTCATCATTTGAAAGCTTGAGGAGTGATTCCTTGACTGCTTCAACGGAACCCTGGACATCTGCCTTAAGGATAAGGTTGAGTTCCTTGAGATTGCCTTCCTGGATCTTGGAGAACAGACCCTCAAGCGACATCTTGGATTTCATCTTTGTATCATCAAGCAGCTTAACCTTGTTCTGCGCGATAAATGTCTCGGCAAAGTTCTTGGCTTCCTTATCGGAATCAAGCGATACGAACACTTCTCCGGCTCCGGGAACATCATTAAGACCTAAGATCTCAACGGGTGTTGAAGGTCCTGCTTCCTTAACCCTTCTTCCGCTGTCATCTATCATGGCCCTTACTTTACCGTGGGATGCGCCTGCTGCAATAAAATCACCCACCTTAAGGGTACCTTTCTGAACAAGAACAGTAGCAACAGGTCCGCGGCCCTTATCAAGCTGCGCCTCGATGACCATACCTCTGGCTCTTCTGTTCGCATTTGCCTTAAGTTCAAGAATATCGCTTGTAAGAAGGATCATTTCAAGAAGTTCCTTGATACCTTCTCCTGTTTTTGCGGATACGGGGGCAAATACGGTACTGCCGCCCCAGTCTTCGGGAACGAGTTCATACTCCGACAGTTCCTGCTTGACTCTGTCTATGTTTGCGGACGGCTTATCGATCTTGTTGACTGCAACGATGATCTCAATGCCTGCTGCCTTGGCGTGGTTAATAGCTTCAACCGTCTGAGGCATGACGCCGTCATCTGCGGCAACAACAAGGATAGCTATATCCGTCGCATTAGCACCACGCATACGCATGGCGGTAAAGGCCTCATGACCCGGTGTATCAAGGAACGTGATGTTCCTTCCGTTCACGTTGACGACATATGCACCGATAGCCTGCGTGATCCCACCGGCCTCGCCTTCTATTACCTTGGTATTACGGATCGCATCAAGAAGGGATGTTTTACCGTGGTCAACGTGACCCATGACACAGATAACGGGCGGACGGCTTGTCATTGTAGCGGGATCTTCCTCTTCTTCCTTAAGAAGCTCCTCTATAACATCAACAACAACTTCCTTCTCACACAGTATCTCGTACTCAACGGCGATCTCTTCGGCTTCCTCGTACGATATCTCTTCATTAACGGTCACCACCTTGCCCTGTAAGAACAGCTTCTTGATGATCTGTGATGACTGTATCTTCATCTTGTCGGCAAGTTCTTTGATCGTGATCGTCTCCGGAAGAGTGATTACTTTGATCTTCTCTTCTTCGGGTTCTTCCTTCTTCTCGACAGGGCGCACAGGCATCTTTGTGCCTTTACCCTTTACCTGCTTACCGCCCTTGAAACCGTCTTCATTCTCGTAGATACGGTCTTTTTTGCTCTTGTCTTTTGATACGTTACCTTTTCTTTCACTGCCGCCTCGGCGATTGTCCTTGGAAGGTTCGGATGAAGCATTGAATCCCCTTCCCTGATTGATGACTATTCCGCCTCTCTGACGTTCGGGTTTTGCTGGGCGGTCAGTTGGCTGTCCTGCAGGTTTTGCAGGTCTTGCACTTCTTGCCTCGACCGGTTTTTGCGCTCCAGCAGCTCCAGTACTACTGCCATTGCTACTGCTACCGCTCCCAGCAGTATTGACATCAGTTTTATTAACTTCCGGATTTTCTTTTTTAGGCGTAACGCCTGCTCTACGTAACCGATCTTTATCGCCTCCCTGAACTGTTTCTGCACTTCTGGCTGCTCTTTCCGCTGTAGTCGGAACCGTGGGACGTATGATACCTCCCTGACGTACCGGTCCCGAAGATGATCCTCTCCCCGCACCCTGTGACATGCCGCGGTTTCCCATCTGTGAATTTCTTGCCGAAGATACAACGATTATCGGTTTCTTCTTTTTGACGGGTACCGCTCCTGCCGGTCTCTTTTCACCCTTTGCTTCGGGCTTTGGCCCGTCACTCTTTACGGGTGCCTTTTTCTCTTCCTTTGCTTCGGGAGCCGGAGCCTTGTCCTTGCCGGACAGTTTCTTTCGAAGAGCCTCCACCTGATCGTCCTCAAGACCTGACGCGGGGGCTTTGCCTTCTATTCCCATCTCTGCAAGTATCGCAACGACTTCGCTGCTCTTTATATCAAATTCTTTTGCTATCTCATGAACTTTCACTTTTGCCATTTACCACTACCTCCGTTTTTCGAGAGCTGCGCACTCATCTATCTTTGACCGGATCTGCTGCGCAAGGTTTGCATCAACGACACACAATGAAGCGCGGAATTCTTTTCCTATCGCATGTCCCAGGCTTTCCTTGTCTGTATATTCCGCATATGGAACTTTATGATAGTCACACATATCTTTAAACCGTTTCCTTGTATTGTCCGAAGCATCGGTTGCCACGATACACAAAAATGACCTTCCTTCTTTGATCGCACCTTCGGTCATGAACTCACCGCTCTTTACATATCCGGCTCTCTGGGCCAATCCGAGCAGTTGTAATACAGGATCTCTTTTCATATGGTCTATTCTTCTTCCTTGTCCGGCTCTACAGCTTCTTCATCCGGGGCGTCTTCCGTATACTCTTCCTCGGCATATTCGCCCTCTTCGTACTCTCCTTCTTCGTAATACTCTCCTTCTTCATACTCATCGTATTCCTCGTCTTCATCATAATAATCTTCAAGACGGAATCCGGGAGTATCCTTTGCCTGCGTCTCGGACTTGATATCGATCTTAAAGCCCGTAAGCTTTGCAGCCAGTCTTGCATTCTGTCCTTCCTTACCGATGGCAAGGGAGAGCTGATCATCGGGTACGACGACCTTTGCTGATTTTTCATCACTGTCCGCAATGACGAATACGACCTTTGCAGGAGATAATGCGTTTTCTATAAGAATACCCGGGTTATCATCCCAGCTGATTATATCGATCTTCTCTCCGCGAAGCTCATCAACAACGGCGTTAACACGCGTTCCGTTCATACCTACGCATGCACCGACGGGATCAACGTCCGGATTATTTGACCACACAGCCATTTTGGTACGGCTCCCCGCTTCTCTTGCGATCGACTTGATCTCAACGCTTCCGTCACGGATCTCCGCAACCTCTGCCTCAAACAGACACTTAACGAGATACGGATGCGTACGTGAAACGGATATCCTCGGTCCTCTGTTATTGTCCTTAACTTCGACAACATAAA
The DNA here is from genome assembly GCA_017612555.1 of Lachnospiraceae bacterium. Classification (GTDB taxonomy): domain Bacteria; phylum Bacillota; class Clostridia; order Lachnospirales; family Lachnospiraceae; genus UBA2868. The sequence goes on from JAGAFR010000021.1 coordinate 9,645, forward strand.
CCTTCACCCGGTCGTTGACACGCAGGTTCTCTCTCGGGATCTGCTCTGACTCGGGAAGGAATGCATCTGCTTTTCCAAGATCGATGCACACGTTCTTGCCTACATATCTTTGAACAACACCTGTTACAACGCTTCTTTCCTTATCCTTGAACGTCTTAACGACGACCGAACGCTCCTCTTCACGGATCTTCTGAAGTATCACGTTCTTGGCATTAGTAGTTGCGATCCTTCCGAAGTCCTTGCTCTCGATCTCAACATCGATCACATCACCGACCTTTACGCCGGGAACTATCTTCTTGGCTTCTTCCTTTGCGATCTGAGCGACATTATCCTCAGGTTTCATCACAACCGTCTTGGCAGCAAATACCTTGAATTTACCCGTCTCCCGATCGATCACTACATGCATATTGTCGGATCTTCCGAAATGCTGCTTGCATGCGGTAAGGAGCGATGTTTCAATAGCTTCGAACATCGTTTCTTTGCTTATGTCCTTCTCCTTCTCCAATATGTCAAGAGCCATCAAAAGCTCTTTTCCGCTGTCTTCCTTCTGAACCTCTTTCTTTGCCATTTTTAATCTCCTTTCAATGGTATCCTTTATCAGAAATCAACCGATAACTTAACGGTTGCTATATCGCTCCTGTTTAAAGAATGCAAATCACCGTCATCCGTTTCTATCGTAACAGTATCCTTATCATACGAGATAAGCTTTCCTGTCAGTTCCTTTGTACCGTCAATGCTTTTGTAAAATCTGACATCCACATCACGTCCGATGCTTCTGTCAAATTCCCTGTCCTTTACAAGTCGTCGTCCCAGTCCCGGGGAGCTTACTTCAAGGGTATATGCATCATCGATGAATTCATCCGAGTCAAGTGCATCCGAGAGTTTCCTCGATACATCGACACAGTCATCGATCGTTATGCCGCCTTCCTTATCGATATATACCCGAAGAAAATACTCTTTGTTCTCGGAAACATACTGTACGTCCCACAGGTCGTAGCCCGTCTCTTCAAGGATCGGTGCAAGCAATGCCTCGGTGCGCTGTTCAATGACTTCCCTCTTTGGCATGATACCTCCTACACGAAATGAAGTGAGCTGCGACCAGCTCACTTCATACTTAACCATAGAACAATTGTAATACTATCACCTATCCTGCCATTTGGCAAGTACTTTATTACCTGTATCCGTCATACTGAAGGATAGTGATGATCTCGGACCCTGAATGGATCTCGACTTCTGCCTTGGCCTCCTCATCGGTTCCGTTAGGCGTGGCAAAACGGAACTTGTCAAGAAGATGCTTATATTCCGCAGGTGTTACCGCTACTCCGCTGAGCGAGAGTGTCTGCTGAGATGCTGCTGCAGCCTTTGCTGCTTCCTCTGCCGCCTTTGCCGCTTCTTCGGCAGCTTTTGCGGCATCTGCCGCCGCTTTGGCTTCAGCTTCTTCCTTCGTCTGCGTAGCCTGGGTATTATTGTCGTTATTAGTGTTATTATCGGTATTCTCTGTCTTCTTTTCTTCCTTCTTCTCGTCCTTCTTTTCGTCCTTCTTCTCCTCGGCAGGTTCCTCTGTCGGTCCCTCGTTATATTCCTCCTCGGAGATCTCGGTAAGGAATTCGGTCTTCATGTATCCGTCCTGGCCCTTGTACAGGATATGCGTCCAGTCATCAACATCTTCGACCTTCTCAAACATGTCTCCCTTTTTGGCTTTGCCGAGTATATCGCCGTCAGTGCTGTTTGTTGATCTGACATTAACATCGTCACCCGTTGACTTGACATATTTCTTCAATGTAGCAGCCGCCTCAGCTTCTGCTGCCGCTGCAGCCTCTTCTTCGGCCTTCTGCTGTGCCTCAGCCTGCGCTGCCGCCTCAGCCTGTGCGCGGGCTACGGAATCAACGATACTGTATGTCAGTATCTGACTCTTGATTCCCTTGCATTCGATATATACGGTAACATTCCCTTCATTCATTCCCGTCGTAAGAACTGCCTTGCCGCTGTCATTGATCTCAAACGAGCTTGTAGGATCATCAACGGTGCATGTAGCCTTCTTGATGCTCGCCTTAGAAGGTGTCGTTACGATCGTGAACGTGTACTGTGTTCCGACTTCAAGAGATGTCTCGGCAAAATCCGGCTGGAGCGAAATGCTCTTGAGCTTCTTGGATGCAGAGAACAGATATATCCCGCCTCCTATTACAAGAAGCGCGATAAGTGCCGCGAACACGATGATCAGGATTCTGATAATGCTGTTTTGCTTTCTCACGATAATTCTCCTTAATTATTTATATATCCGATAAGTTGGAAAACACTTTACCGACTAGATATTATACAACACTTCCGTATCAAACCACAAGCGAAACATTACAGCTAGTACAACATTCCTATACCGGCAACAAGGCCGTCAGCGAGTTTTGACAGTGTCACATCATCATGAGCCGATGCCTGATTGCCAAGTTCTATATCTATTGAAGGGATCGTACTGTAGCACGTCTGTGTCAGATCTATCGCCATCTTTCCACCGCCGTTTATCTTGCATCCGGCGCCGCCGAGTCCTGCTATCAGCGCCTGTCCCAACTGTTCATGCATCTGCCAGTGTGATGCAACCGGCTCCATATTCTTTATCCCATCCGGCGTGGAAATATAGAAGCATCCCTTATCATATGCAAGCCCGTCTCCGTCCCAATGCAGGGATATCAGACAGTTAGCGGTATTATTCGCTATAACTGTACGTGCGATATTATCAAGCTGGACATCCGGACCGTCTCTGAGCATCAATACATCATATCCCTTTGCAAGAAGCTTATCCCGAAGTATCTGGGCCATACGAAGTGTCACATCGGCTTCTCTTGCTCCGTCGGCAAATGACATACCTCCCGAAACGGCCGCAGCTGTGATCGAACCTGATGCCGTTGTACCTCCGGTAACCTTCGGTGTCATGTCAGGATGGCAATAAGTCTTGACGCTTGTCCCGCCTTTTGTTCCGTGGCCGGCATTAACACCTATCACAACGTTCTTCCTTCCGGATGCAGCACGGTACAATGCTGCCGTTCCGCTGCCTATCTTGGAATAGTTTGCATACTGCCACACACCGTTTAATGCCACGGGTTCAACCGCTCCGGGTGTCACTTCCACATACGATACTTCCTCGACTGCCTCATCTTCCAAAGCGTCCTCCGATACTTCTTCCGTATCATCATCCGTCAAGCCCTCTTCCAAAAGACCGTTATCAGCCAAAACCTCATCCGTCTCCTCGGCAGGTTTTACGATCTCCATTGATATCTCCTGCGAGATATCTTCGGATCCCTGTGCGGAAACGTTCAACGCCTGAGTATCAACATCGATGTGCCCGTTTGTGACTTCCATCGATGAATCTTTACCGCAGCCGGAAACAAACAGCATCAGCAATCCAGTCAGTATCAATATTTTCACTGCGTTTTTTTTCTTCATATCTTACCTATTGCAATATAAACTTCTGTATCACTTCCGATATACCGCTCTCGTTGTTCGTGCGCTCTGTGACATGATCTGCGAAAGCTTTTGCCTCGTCGGTACCGTTTTTCATGACAACGGCACAGCCCGCGGCCTGCAGCATCGGAATATCGTTTGCTTCATCGCCTGCCGCAACAGCATCTGCAGTCGGAATGTCAAGGAGTTCACACAGTCTTTTGACCGCCTCTCCCTTTGACACTCCCGGCGGAAGGTATTCAAGCAGCCAGTTATTTGAAAAGACGCTCTCTGCCTTTCCTTCGATCAGACCGGCATGACGTCTTTCAAAATCTTCAAGTATACTGCGGCTGTTTTCCTTTATGGACATCACTATGAGCTTGGGGGGACATTTGGGCAGGTCCTCAGGTATACGATCAAGGAGCTTATGAGGCATCAGTATATTGGAGCAGTATAATTCTATCTCTTTTGTCGGACGCACGGAAACAACATAGTCATCGGTGTACGTATGTACCGACAACCCTTCTTCCTGCGCTGCCTTAAACAGCACATCCACGGTATCCATATCAAGAGTCCTTGCGGCAAGTATCTTTTCGGTCCCGCAGTCATATACGACTCCGCCATTGGATGCGATTATAAAAATGCCGTCGCGGTACAGCCCCAGATTCTTTGCTACAACCTTGGCGCTGTATATGGGGCGCCCGGTTGCGATCACGAACCTGTGACCCTTTTCTGTCATTTCTTTTATAGATGCAAGATCCTCGCGGCTCACATTTTTCTTATCATCAAGAAGCGTTCCGTCAAGGTCCGAAAACAGTATCTTAGTTTTCATCGTCTTCCTTGTTTGCCGTATATACAAATCTCTTTCTTGCCATCTCGTCACTTGCAAGATATTCATCGTATGTTGTGACTTTATCGATCATAGTTCCGTCCGGCAAAAATTCCATGATCCTGTTCGCAGTCGTCTGTACGAACTGATGGTCATGGGAGGCAAACAATATAACCCCCGGGAACTTGATAAGGCCGTTATTAAGAGCGGTAATGCTCTCCATATCAAGATGGTTCGTAGGCTCGTCAAGTATCAGTATGTTGGCGCCGCTTATCATCATCTTCGAGAGCAGGCATCTTACCTTCTCACCTCCCGACAGTATGTTGATCTTCTTGACACCGTCTTCTCCCGGGAAGAGCATCCTTCCGAGGAATCCTCTGACATATGTGACATCTTTCACCGGAGAATAGCCTGTCAGCCACTCCGTGATCGTGTAATCATGGGAAAATTCTTCAGTATAATCTCTCGGGAAATACGCCTGCGAAGTCGTAACTCCCCATTTATAAGTTCCCTCATCAGGCTCAAGTTCGCCCATGAGTATCTTAAACAGTGTTGTCTTTGCAAGCTCGTTAGTCCCGACAAACGCAACCTTGTCGTCATGTCCCAATATGAACGAGAGATTGTCGATGACCTTGACTCCGTCTATCGTCTTACTTAAGTTCTCAACCGTGAGCACCTCGTTTCCGATCTCCCTGTCCGGGCGAAAATCAATATACGGATACTTTCTGCTCGACGGCTTGATCGTATCGAGTTCGATCTTTTCAAGAGCACGCTTACGGCTTGTAGCCTGCTTCGATTTCGATGCGTTCGCGGAGAATCTGGAAATGAACTCCTGAAGTTCCTTGATCTTCTCTTCCTTCTTCTTGTTTGCTTCCTTCATCTGCTGGATAAGGAGTTGGCTAGACTCATACCAGAAATCATAGTTTCCGGCATAAAGCTGGATCTTTCCGTAATCGATATCCGCAGTATGTGTGCATACCTTGTTAAGGAAATATCTGTCATGACTGACAACGATGACCGTGTTCTCAAAACCGATCAGGAACTCCTCAAGCCACTCTATCGCATCAAGATCAAGATGGTTCGTAGGCTCGTCAAGAAGCAGTATATCGGGTGAACCGAACAGTGCGCGGGCGAGCAGTACCTTGACCTTAAGCGGACCCGCAAGATCTCCGACAAGACTGTAATGAAGATCGGTCTCTATACCGAGTCCGTTAAGAAGCGTTGCAGCATCAGCCTCTGCCTCCCATCCGTTCATCTCGGCAAACTCCGCTTCAAGTTCGCTGGCTCTTATTCCATCCTCGTCGGTAAAATCTTCCTTGGCATATATCGCATCTTTTTCCTTCATCACATCATAGAGATGCTGGTTACCCATTATAACCGTATCCATTACGGTATATTGATCGTATTTGAAATGATCCTGCTCGAGAACCGACAGTCTCTGGCCCGGTGTTATGGCGATGTCGCCGTTCGTTGTATCAAGTTCCCCTGACAGTATCTTAAGGAACGTTGATTTTCCGGCTCCGTTAGCCCCGATAAGGCCGTAGCAGTTGCCTTCGGTGAACTTGATGTTAACATCTTCAAACAGCGCCTTCTTACCGACGCGGTACGTAACATTGTTTGCACTGATCATAATATATCTCCTCTTCTATATCTTAATAACTGCCGCAAACGAATTACCGTTTGTGGCAAAAGACTTGGAGTGCGTTGTTACTTGACGAGGTTTTTCACGAGTCTAGTAACGTGACGCACGGAAACGAGCGCAAGCGCCTTTTGACACAAATGCGTAATTCGTTAAGGCCGTCAGGCGTTAACAACAAGGTACCGTCCGTCGGGAAGACAGAAGACCTCCGACTGCTCCCTGATCTCATCTTCGCTCATTCCCTCGGTATCGACACCCATCTCGTCGAAGTATTCTATCACTTCTTCGATGTTATCCACAACAACCGACATCGATTCTTCGAGAAAATCCCGCGCTTCATCCGGTGTGGATGCGATCTCCTCGTCAAACAGCTGTCCCTGGTTTTCAAGAAAACAGTTTAACACATCTTTATCAAACATACTCTACGCTCCTTCTATCGGTATGAACACTCTGCTGTTTATAACGGCATCTTCCGCCGATTCATCTGCCGCATTTCTGCAGAAAACCTCCTGCGCACACACAAGCTCCCTGCCCCTTTTATCTATACGCTCATACGTTCCGTCAGCCTGTTCTATCCTTGCTTTTACGGTATCGGCAAGCAGAGTCTCAAGTATGCCGATCACCCTTTCTTTCAGATTCTCGTCAAGTATCGGGAACATTATCTCAACGCGGCGAAGCAGGTTTCTCGGCATCCAGTCCGATGATCCGCAATACACTTCACTGTTACCTGCATTCTCAAAATAGAACACTCTGCTGTGCTCCAGAAAATCACCTACGATACTTCGCACCGTGATGTTCTCGGACACACCCTTTACCTGAGGTTTGAGACAGCATATACCGCGCACGATAAGATCGATCTTAACACCCGCACACGATGCGTCGTAAAGAGCATGGATCACTTCCTTGTCACAGATGGCATTGACTTTTGCTATTATCCTTGCCCTCTTTCCTGCTCTGGCATTGTTTGCTTCCCTCTCTATCAGATGGATGAACCTGTCCTTGAGCCACAGCGGCGCAACAGAAAGCCTGTTCCAATAAAGCGGCTCCGAATATCCGCTCAGCATGTTAAATACAGCCGTTGCATCCTCTCCTATCTGTTCCGCGCATGTAAGAAGTCCGAGATCCGTATATAACTTTGCCGTACTGTCGTTGTAATTACCGGTCCCGAGATGCACGTACCTTCGTATCCCGTCCTCTTCACGTCTTACGACGAGCGTTATCTTGCAGTGTGTCTTGAGTCCCACAAGTCCGTAGATAACATGGACTCCTGCTTTCTCAAGTTTGCGGGCCCAAACGATATTGTGTTCCTCATCAAACCGTGCCTTCAGTTCAACAAGTACCGTAACCTGCTTACCGTTCTCGGCAGCTTCCGCAAGTGCAGCGACTATAGGCGAGTTACCGCTCACTCTGTAAAGGGTCTGTTTGATCGCAAGAACCTCCGGATCCTTGGCTGCGCTCTTTACAAAATCTATTACCGGATCAAACGTCTGATACGGATGATGCATCAGTATATCATGCATCCTTATTGACTCAAATATATCATCACCGTCGTTTATCTCGGGGACCGCGGAAGGCACATGATCAGCCCTCTTTAAATGATCGAATCCCTGTACGCCATAAAGCTTCATAAGAAAAGTCAGATCGATAGGACCCGGGATGCTGTAGATATTATCCTCTCTGACCGACAGCTCCATCTTCAGTATCTCCATAAGTCCCGGATCGATATCTTCGGCCACTTCCAGTCTTATGACCTCGCCCCATTGACGGCGCTTTATCTGCTTTTCTATCTCTTTGAGAAGATCCGCAGCCTCTTCCTCGTCGATAGTAAGATCAGCATTTCTCATTATCCTGTAAGGATACGCGCAGAACACATCGTAATTAAGAAACAGCTTCGACATGTTGCGCTCTATCACTTCTTCGAGCAGTATGAACGTCCTGCCGGAAGAAGACGGGAGCTCGACTATCCTCGGGAGCACGGAGGGTACCTGGACCGTTGCAAAATCACGCAAGTCTCCGCCTTTCTTTCCGATAAGCGCTCCAATATTAAGCGATTGGTTTCTTACAAGAGGGAACGGTCTTGAAGAATCCACAGCCATGGGCGTCAGCACCGGGTACACTTCTTCTTCGAAGTATCTGTCGACATACTCGGCCTGTTCATCCGTCAGATTCTCATGCTTTGTGATGAAGTTGATCCCCTCCACTTCCATGAGCGGGAGCAGCGTATGAAGCAAAACAAAATACTGTGTCTCCACAAGTTCATGAGTCTTGCGCGAGATCGCCGACAACTGCTCATCGATGGTCATCCCTGCGATATCCTTCTTGTTATAACGCGCATGCTGCATATCGATAAGAGACGCCACTCTTACCATGAAGAATTCATCAAGATTGGATGCTGTTATCGACAGGAATTTGAGTCTCTCCATAAGAGGATTCGACACATCGGTCGCCTCCCCGAGAACTCTCTCATCAAACATCAGCCATGACAGCTCTCTGTTTACGTAGTAATCTTTATTGCCAAAATCATTCATGCTCATAACCTCTTATAACGCAGCACCGGTTTGATCGAGAACACTTCCTCAAACAGCGAAGCTTTTCTCGAGAAGAATCCCTGCTCCAGATCTATATCATCAACCGTGAACACATTTATGATAAGCTCGCCTCCCTTGACGGAGAACCTGACATCGTTGACTTTCGTCCTGTAGCTTCTGCACACACCGTCCGCTATACGGAACATGGCGGAAAGCTTGGCTATCTTGATATAACTCTCTCTGTCAATAAGCGACGTCGTCGCAACCTCACTGTAATACCTAAACGGTGTCTTATTGAACCGTACTATGTTAGCGACTATCTCTCGTTCCGCATGGGACAGACCTATCATCTCCGTAGCCATGATGATCTCGTATCCGCATTCGGCACCGGCCTCTATGCTGATGTATCTGCCGCAGTCATTAAGAAGAGATGCGATGATGAGAAGAAGCTTATCGCGCCTTGCCATCCCGTGTATCTTGCGCGTCGCATCAAACAGATCGCAGGCTACTTTTTCAATAAGTTCATTTCGCGCTTCATTTCCCTGATAACGCTTGGACATTACTTTCGCGCAAGCTATTATGTCATTTTCAAAATCATGCCTGTAGTGTACAAGTTTTTCCTTTTCGGCATATTCATACGCCATACCGTCACAAAGAGATACGCCGGGAGACCAGATCGTCTCGGCCTTCGTTATCTTGATGACTCTTGAAACGAGAGATACCGCAGGAAGAAGGAGGGGCGCAGTCTCTTCACTGATCCCGTATTCCTTCGCTATGGCAGCCGTGTCCATCATTCTGATCTTGGCGCATACTTCCTTGAATCTCCCGGATGTAAATGCACGATCCTTCGATCCCGAATGATAGAGCATTGCAGATACGTAATCATCTATCAGTATCAGATTCTTGATCGTTCTTCCTTTAAGATAGAGCTTCTTGAACACCTGCAGCTGATTATCGATCAGTTCCTTCAGGATGCCTTCCATATCCCTTGTCTTGGGTGACAGGGTAGCGAGCATATCCATCGTTCGAAGGACACCGAGTCTTATGTTCTGCGTCGTTACAAGCGTATCGTTATCAAAAAGAGAGATCTGGATGCTGCCGCCTCCCACGTCAACGATCGCGCATCCTTCTCTTATAAATTCATCAAATCTGGAGCCTTTGATCGCGGCTGCTTTGTAATGGAGGAATCTCTGCTCCGAGTTCGAGAGGACTTCCACTTTGATCCCGGTACGCAGTTTGATCTGCTCGAGTACGATTGCCGTATTCTTGGTCTCTCTTATGGCACTCGTTCCATACGCTTTGTAATCATCTACTTTGTATGACTTCATTATGGATGAAAAATCAGCCAGCACGTCACAGAGTTCATCCATATGTTCCATATCGATGATCCCGTTCTGATACGTATCCGTTCCAAGCTCGATCGAATGACGTATACTGTCTATTTCTTTCATTCCGTTCTTCTGTGAGAATTCATATATCTTGAGCCCAAGCTCGTATGAACCCACATCTACAGCGGCAAATGTACGAACAGCCATCTCAACCTCCCCCTTCGCGGGCCCCTCCTGACAGCATATGGTCGATAAACTGCTGGGCGCACCGTCCCGACAGTCCGCCGTGACCCAGTTCCCATTTGTTAGCTTCAAGTAACAGTTCCTCTTCACTCATATGAAGATCGCTTCTTGCTGCGATCGCCTTGACGATCTCATTGAACTGTTTCTTATCAGGTCTTCCGAAGTATATCGTCTCTCCGAACCTGTAGGACAACGAGAGTTTTTCCTGAACCGTATCATTCGAATGAAGATCATCATCCCTGTCATCCTTGTCGGAATTCTTCTCCCGGACTATATGTCTTCTGTTGCTTGTCGCATATATGAGTATGTTTTCGGGTTTCTTCTCAAGACCGCCCTCTATGACTGCCTTGAGGTATTTGTAATCGGTCTCGAAATCCTCAAAGGAAAGATCATCCATATAAATGATGAACCTGTAGTTCCTTGTCTTGATCTGATCGATCACATCGTTAAGATCCCGGAACTGATGCTTGTATATCTCTATCATGCGAAGACCGCGGTCATAATATCTGTTCAGTATACCCTTGATGCTGCTTGATTTTCCGGTCCCGGCATCTCCGAACAGAAGGCAGTTGTTGCAAGGTCTTCCGGCAAGAAACGCCTCCGTATTGTCAACAAGCTTCTTCTTGGCACTTTCATATCCCACAAGATCTTCGAGCTGAACATGCAGTATGTTAGTGATCGGTACGATCTTTACACCGGCATCCGTGTGTTCAACCCTGAACGCCTTGTGAAGTCCGAATTTTCCCACTCCGAACTCTTTGTAAAACTGTGCGGTCTTCGCGGTAAAATCTTCATCAGATTCTGCGGCCGCGAGCCGATCGCGAAGTTCCATTATGCTGTCACGTATGCGCTTGTTAAAGAGCCTCGATCTGTCCCGGTCAACGGTATAATCTGTCAGCATCCTTGAAAAATCGGTACCGCATATACCGTCCATCTCGGAAAGATCCATCACGAACAATTCCCTGAATATGGACAGATCAAAAAGTGCTGCCTCGGCGATCGACCCGTTGGGCATACCCCGCATCTCACATGAAGTTGAAAATGCATTCTCATTGTTCGCAATAAGATACGTAAGATATGCCTGCCACAGATTGCCGGAGTATCCGTGGCTGACAGCCAGTTCAACAAGTTCGCCCGCAAAATCGGTCATATGCGATTTTGCATCCGCATCTTCTCCCGACATTATGACCGATGCAAGACCGAGTATATTCCCATGTTTGAAATCCCGATACAGTATCAGTTCATTACTTCGCATCCGACCCGAACCCTCCGAGGCTTTCAAGGTTTATCTCAACAGGTTCTCCTGACCAGTCAAAATCATCCTCCATTCCCGACATCTCTTCCTGAATCTCACGGCTTACCTGCATGAGCGTTATGAACAACTGTGCCGCACCGTCCGCATAATCTTCGTTACCTACCGCTTCAAATATCTTCTCAAGCTTTTCATCTTCACGTGCCGCATCGTAAATGGGAAGATCGTTGTCTATCTTGTATTGACCGATCTTTCTTGCAACATCCATTCTCTCTTCATACAATTTCAATATCTTCGCATCTATCCTGTCTATCTGTTCGCGAAGCTTTTTTATATCCTCAGCCATCCGATCATTCCTCCAACTCTCTTTTACACAACCCGGTGATGGTATCTACCATGTGCGGCCACGAGAATCTCTCTGAATCTTCTCTTATATTCGTCACAAAATCCGTATCGGCCCGAAGCATCATGAACCTCCGAACAGCCTGCGAAAGCGAATCGATATCTCCCGCTTTACACAGCACTCCGGTAACCCCGTCAATAACAACCTCCGGAAGTCCTCCCGCATCGGATACTATGACAGGTTTCTCAAGTCCCAGTGCGATCTGGGCGATACCGCTCTGAGTCGCTTCAATATACGGAAGCACAACAACATCACAGTCTGCAAAGTATTGTTCCACTTCCCTGTCGGGAACAAATCCTTCTCTTATTGTCACCCTGTCTGACAGGTTTCCATCCTCTATGATCCTGTCATACTCCTCGCGGCTTCCTCCGAAATCACCGACGACGCTGAGCCTCACATCATCCGGAAGCGTTTTCATTGCGGCAAGCAATACACCAAGTCCCTTATAAGGACGCACAACTCCGAAGAACAGCATGTTAAGACCTTCTGTTTCTTTTGTCTGTCTCTTCACATCACCCATCTTGTATGCGCTGTATGTGGGGTGCATGTTTATGGCATATTTTGCATCCGGTACGATGCTCAGAAGATCTGCTGCTTCCTTCTTGGAATGAAGAACAAAATAATCCCCCTTCTTCAGCACCGCCCTCGTAAGCGCCCTGTCCATCGGAAATCTCTCGTGGGGGAACACGTTATGACACAGGAACAGTATCCTTGACCTGAGCCTCTTCGTCAGTATCCGATAACACGGAGAAAAATACGGATGCCACCACTCAATCAGAACAAGATCGACATTCAGGCTGTTGATATATCTTGCGCATGATGCGATATTAAACGGATTGGCGGTATTGATAAGAAACTGTGCATCATCGACCTTGAATCCGTCATTCTCATAATCCTTCTGCTCTCCCCGAAACATAAAACGCGGGTACTGCATCTTATATGAGATCGTATAAACCGTATACTTTTCCTTCAGCGCCCGGACAAGCAATCCGGTATAATGCGATATCCCGCTCTTATACGGATATACCGGTCCGATGACCGCGATCTTTTTTGACATTTATTATTTTCCTTTTACTTCATCCGGAATGTGAAGATAACTTCCTGTAAGTTGTAAAGAACAGCGCCAGCAGCTTTGTCCATCTTCGCCTGATAAGAAACAACGGGATCTTCTTGGTAAATGTAAGATACCCGTACGATAATTTTTCAAAAGCTTCACTGTAAGGCATCTGATCCGCAGCCGATCCCAGCTGCTTCATCCTCTCGGCATAAGGCTTCGGATTGTTCGGATTGCAGTAATCCATTTCCATGCTTTCGAGGTACAAAAACATGCATCGCATATAAAAAACCTGCATGAAATATTCGGATTTCCCCGTGCGTACCAGGAATTCATGGAGCTTATCAAGCGCATCGGTAAACACCTTAATACCGCCGTCTCTGTACATATATGTGGCCGAATCCGACAGCTGCCTGTAATAGTACATATGCCGGTTGATGTATCCGATCCTGTCCGCAGCCTCAAACACCTGTATGTTAAACACAACATCTTCCGACCGCTCTATTCCTTCGGGATACTTCAGGTCATTGTCGGCAAGAAGCGATCGTTTGTAAAGTTTAGAACAACATGAACCCGATCCGTATATGCTGCACGGGTATTCATATACAGGGAGAGAGCCCGCAAGAGTCTTAAGCTGCAGGAATTCCTTCTGTTTATCGTCAAGAAGCGGTATATCAGCGACAAACGGGCTGTACTCGATCTTCCTGTTCGGATAGACCTTGTATGTCCCCCAAAGCAGCAGATCAAGATCATTTTGCAACGCATGATCATAGGCGATCGCAAGACAGTTATTATCGATCCGGTCATCGGAATCAACGAACGTTACATATTCTCCGTTACAGACTGACAATCCCGCATTTCTTGCAGCCGATGCACCTTTATTCTCCTGATGTATCACACGGATCCGATCATCCTGTTCGGCATAAGAGTCGAGAAGATCGGCATTTTCCCTTGGAGCTCCGTCATCGACCAGTATGATCTCGATCTCCTTAAGAGACTGGCCCAAAACGCTGTCAATACACTCCCGCAGATAAGCCGGATCGACCCGGTACACAGGTATGATGACCGATACTTTAGTGCTCATCTTCTGCATCTTTTTCGTCTTCGTGATAATCTATGCGTCTCACCCTGTACTGGATATCCTCCAATATCTTACGGTTGTTCGCGATGATATCTGCCTGAAGTCCCAATATGAACGTCATGAATCCCAGCAGCAACAGCGTACTTGCGAGAATGAGCGACTGCACGTGTCCTGCTCCGTTTCCTCTCACGAGGAACACAAGGAATCTGACTCCCATAAGAAACCCCACCGTAAAAGGGATCAGTCCGAGTATCGAGAAGAAAGTGAGTGGTCTGTACATAAGGAAAGCTCTGATTATGGTCAGCATAGACCTCTTGATATAGCCTCCCATGCTGTGAAACAGCCTTGATTTTCTAAGCTCTCCGTTGGTCCTTATCGGGACCGAATCGATAGCGACGCTTGTCCTTCCCGCCTGAACTATAGTCTCCAGAGTGTATGTATAATTGTTCATCACATTAAGATGCATCGCTGCATCTCTTGAGAAAGCCCTGAATCCGCTCGGTGCATCGGGTATATCTGTTTTGCTCGCGATCCTTACAACGTAGCTTCCGAAATGTTGAAGCTTCTTCTTGAGGGGCGAGAAATGTTCCGTCTCATCGATGGGGCGCTCACCTATCACGATATCCGACTTGCCCTCAAGTATCGGACGCACAAGTTTTTCTATATCGTCCCCGCAGTACTGGTTATCCGCATCCGTATTGACTATTATATCGGCACCGTTACGAAGGCACGCATCTATACCCGCCATAAATCCCTTGGCAAGGCCTTTATTTCTCGTAAAGCTGACAACATAGTTCACTCCCCATTTTCTGGCAACTTCGACCGTGTTGTCGGTACTTCCGTCATTGATTATCAGGTACTCGATCTCATCAATTCCGTCTATATGCTTGGGAAGCGCATTAAGTGCGATCTCAAGTGTTTCAGCCTCATTAAGGCACGGTATCTGTATGATAAGTTTCATGATATTATTCTCCATCCTGCCATGATCATGTTTATCTACGAGATTATAACATTTTTAGGTTAATTTTTCATCTTCTATTCCATTTTTTGCCATAAAGTGAGACAATGTTCATCGATATCATACCGATCAAAAAACAGAACACCATGTATCAGGAGGAACAATATGACAAGAATAGGAATAATAGGATACGGCAATCTCGGAAGAGGCGTTGAGTGCGCGGTCAAACAGAACGATGACATGGAGTTGAAGTATGTCTTCACCCGACGCGATCCTTCGAACGTGCATATACTCACGGACAGCGCGAAAGTAATGCCCGCGGCAGATATCACAAAATACAAAGACGATATCGATGTGCTCATCATCTGCGGCGGATCCGCAACCGATCTTCCGAAACAGACCCCTGAGTATGCGAAGAGCTTTAATGTGATCGACAGTTTCGATACGCATGCGAAGATACCGGAGCACTTTGCAAACGTTGACAAAAGTGCAAAGGACAGCGGTCACATAGCCCTCATCAGCGTGGGATGGGATCCGGGTATGTTCTCACTTAACAGGGTCTATGCTTCTTCCATACTTCCCGACGGAGAAGACTATACATTCTGGGGACGCGGAGTCAGCCAGGGACATTCGGATGCGATAAGACGGATCGACGGCGTTGCGGATGCAAGACAGTATACATGCCCCGTTACCGATGCCATCGAAGCTGTAAGAAGTGGAAAGCAGCCTGTGCTCACAACAAGACAGAAACACACAAGAGAATGCTACGTTGTTGCAAAAGAAGGCGCTGACAAAGCAAGGATAGAAAAAGAGATAAAGGAAATGCCCAACTACTTTGCAGACTATGATACTACCGTTACTTTCATCACACAGGAAGAACTGGACAGGGATCACAAAGGCATCCCTCACGGCGGAATGGTCATAAGATCCGGTAAGACCGGATGGGACTGCGAAAACAGCCACGTGATCGAATACTCTCTCAATCTTGATTCCAATCCCGAATTCACTGCCTCGGTACTGATCGCTTATGCAAGAGCGGCCATGAGGATGCGCTCGGAAGGTGTGACCGGCTGCAAAACGGTTCTCGATATTCCGCCTGCATACCTGTCTTCTCTTTCAGGCGACGAACTTCGCAGTCATATGCTATGAAACAGTATATCGCCATAGACCTTAAAAGCTTCTATGCCTCCGTAGAGTGTGTCGAACGGGGATACGATCCGCTCACGACCAATCTCGTTGTGGCAGATGACAGCCGCACGGATAAAACGATATGTCTTGCCGTCTCTCCCGGGTTGAAAAGACACGGCATCCCGGGAAGAGCAAGGCTTTTTGAAGTGATACAGGCGACAAAACTTGTCAATGCATCCAGAAAAGCCCATGCTCCGGGGCGCAGGTTTTCCGGAAAGTCATTTTTTACCGACGAACTGGACTCCGATCCGTCGCTTGAACTTGATTATATAGTAGCAGTCCCCCGCATGGCCTGTTACATGAAATACAGCACCGATATATACAGAATATACTTAAAGTACATCGCTCCCGAGGATATCCTTGTGTATTCATGCGATGAAGTATTTATCGATGCTACCGCATATCTTGACACATATCACATGACTGCTCACGAGCTTGCCATAACAATGATAAGAGACGTTCTGGCAAGCACCGGCATTACCGCCACCGCAGGGATCGGTACCAATATGTTCCTGGCCAAGATCGCAATGGATATCGTGGCAAAGCACATTCCCGCAGATGAAGACGGCGTTCGTATAGCTTCGCTTGATGAGATGGAGTTTCGAAAAAAGCTGTGGTCTCATACACCGATAACCGACTTCTGGAGGATAGGTCCGGGAACAGCCCGAAGGCTTGAAAAGATGGGACTTACAACAATGGGTGATGTCGCTGCCTTTTCGGAAAAATACGAATCCGTTCTGTACAAGACATTCGGTGTAAATGCAGAGCTTATAATAGATCATGCATGGGGATGGGAACCTTGTACCATCGCGGATGTAAGAAATTACAAACCTTCTTCAAACAGCAGAAGCTCAGGTCAGGTACTCATGCGTCCGTATAAATTTGAAGAGACCGGGATCATCGTTCGCGAGATGACGGAACTGTTGTGCCTTGACCTTGTAAGGCACGGTCTTGTCACCGATCAGATGGTACTGACCATAGGTTATGAAAACATTAAGGATCAAAAAGACCTGTCTTCTTACAAAGGCGAGATCCATATCGACAGGTACGGCCGATCTGTTCCGAAGCATGCACACGGGACGGCAAACCTGTGCAGACAGACCGCATCGATCCGTCTTATCACGGATGCGGTCATGAAACTCTACGAGGATATAACGGATCGTGATCTTCTTGTAAGACGCGTCAACATATGCGCAAACAATCTCATACCGGAGGCTGATGTTAAGGACAATGATGAGTATGAACAGCTTGATCTGTTTACCGATTACGAAGAAAAAAGAAAAGAACGCGAACAGGAAGAAACTCTTCTTGCCAAGGAAAAAGCACTTATGAAAGCAACACTTGATATAAAAGACAAATACGGAAAAAATGCGATCCTCAAAGGGACCAATTTCCTCGAAGGTGCCACGACAAGAGATCGAAATGCACAGGTAGGAGGACACAGAGCATGAATGACTACAGCGAAATAATCGACCATCCTCATCATGTATCAACGACTCGTCCTCATATGTCGATGACCGAAAGAGCTGCTCAGTTTTCGCCCTTCAAAGCGCTGACGGGTTATGATGAGGCTGTGGATGAAACGGCAAGAGACAATGAGCTGTATATGAATGAGAACGGCATGGAACACGATCAGTCTTTGTGGTGAACAGCCACCACAACAAACCTTCCGTTCTTTACCTGATAACTGCATGTTGACATGACGATAAGTTCATCTCCGAAGACGGCTTCCTCCCCGGTGTCATACAGTTTTCTCTCATCAACGTTTCGAATGAAATAATCGAAGTCCTCCTTTGAGGACAGATCTGTGTAATAGTAGTAACGGAACCTTCCGTTATCCTCATCCTTTTCCTTTCGGAATATATCCTCAAGACCAAAGTCACGTGTAAGATCCGTCTCGCCGCTTTCTATCCTTGCATCGGCTTCTGCTCTGTCTTCGTCGGTCTCCAGTTCTTCTTCGGGTATCTGTGAGTAGAACGCCGCAAGGAGACTGTACTGCTTTTCCTCATACAGCGTATCGAATTCTATGACAGGATGTGCGAGAGCAAAGTCTTCCTTGGAATACTTTGACAAAGACCCGAATCCGCTCCCGTCACTCATGTTATGTCCGTAGATAAGAGTATTGTTACAGCCTTTATGCCAGTTTATGGCTATGAAGAATGTCCCGCGTTCACTGCCGCTTCCGTCAAGAGCGCGGTGCAGATAATAGTTCTGACTTCCGGGTGTATATACGACCGGATCATCGATCCCGCACCCGTCTATTGTGAGCCACCCCGCCACGTACGGATTGATATCAAGATATGGCTTGTATTTTTCAAGTACCGGCCGGTCTTCCGTATCTGTCGTTTCCGTTCCCGGAGTCCCGGTCCTGTCCGTGAACTCTTCAAGGCTTATGAATTCTTCTTCCGCACTCTCCCGACCGGTCGTCTCCTGTACCGGTGTCTCTTCCCCGGTCAAGTCGTCTTCAGCTGCCTCCTCGAAAGTCGTCTCCTCTTCGTCCGGTTCATTGGCATATTCCGAAGAGACATCCTCTGTGATCTCTTCATCTGCCCTGCTGCCTGCGACCTTGGAACTTATCGCCACTCCGACAACGGGCAGGATGATCAATACCACGATCAGTATGGGAAATACATGTCCATGGCTGTGCTTTTTCATTCGTCGGCATCTTCCCTGCTGATACCGAGGATGATCTGCAGGCCGTCCTTCTCCCGGATCAGTCCTGCTCGAAGCAGGATCGGCACAGTCTCTCCTCCCATCATCAGCCTGTATCTCATCGTAAAGATGTTACCCTTTATAGTCTTCTTCAGGATATTCTCCTTGGTAAGACCGGTGATCACGCGATCAAGATCATCCGGATGGATAGTGCTTATAACATCCCTTCTGGTATCCTCAAAGAAATCGACGCCCACCTTGCTCGTACCAAGATCCGCAAAATCCTTCTGTGCACTGTACTGCATATAATTGTTCGTGTCCGGATCGATCGAATAGATTGCTATGAAATCACCTATGAGTGCCTGTATCCTTGAATAGGTTACGGTCTCTTCCCTGAGCCGCTCGAGCGTTTCCTGCTGGCGCATTTGCGCATCCACATTATTGACACCGATGATGATCTGATTAAATGTCTTGTCCATCATAACGGCCTTTAAGTTGACATACTTCGGCTCACCGTCAATGAGCAGTCTGTATGATATCGTAAAGGCACCGTGTTCCTCTATGGAGCGGATGACATTTTCCCTTGTGAACGCCTCAAGGAATACATCCTGATCATCCTTGTATATGACTTTGAGAACATCGCGCCGGCTTTGGTTGAAGAAATCTTTTCCTTTTCTCTCAACAGACAGATCCGCATTATCACTGTCGGGCAGGAATTCTATGAAACTGTCCGTATCAAGATCCACATGATAGAGATTGATATAGTCTGCCGAAAGCGCTCTCGCAACACCCGTGAACGTGATGCCCTGTTCGTTCTTCGGAACTACACCTATTATCGCAACAGTGTGTGCGCTCCTGCCGTTCACCGGATTGTCGGCTATCTTTCTGATAAGCGTGTTGATCGTATCTCCTTCCGGTGTTTCCTCATTTATGAAGGCCCTCTGACCGGTCTTCTCACACCGTCCGATAGCGCTCATAAGCTCGGATCCGAATCCGGAATCACTGCTCATATCGAATTTTTCATTCTGATCACCGACAGGCTTATAAAACCTCGCCAGCAGTTCCCTGTATGCCTTATTACATCTGACCATCCCGACAGTTTTTTTATCCGACTCAAATATCGCCATCGGTGTGGTGTCAAAATACTTTTTAACGGATTCGGGATCTTCGCTCGATATCGATCCGAGGTCATACAGATTGATCGAGCTGAGCACTCTGTTGTACTCGGCTTCATCGGGATCCTCAAATCCGATCTGTCTGCCCTCTTTATTTCTATTCAGTATCTCATCGAACGGGATCGGCTTGCAGAAATAGTATCCCTGCATTCTCGTACAGCCTATCTCACACAGGAATTCAACCTGCTCTGCTGTCTCAACGCCCTCTGTCACGGTCTCGATCCCGAGGCTTGAAGCCATGCGCATCAGTTCGGCAAGGATGACCCTGCTCTTCGGATTGCCGTCAAACTGCCTCATGAAACGCATATCGAACTTGATAAGATCGAACTGCATTTCCTGCAGCAGATCGAGCGAAGAATAACCGCTTCCGAAATCATCCATCCAGACCTTGAAACCGAGCTTCTGGAAACGTTCCACCTGTTCCTTCATATAGTCAAAGTTCTCGCCGACAGTGCTCTCCGTGATCTCGATAGTCAGAAGTTCCCTGGAAATACCTGCTGCATCAACACGGTTACATATCTCTTCAACGATATCACACATCTCAAAATCGGATCTCGAAAGATTGACGGATATCGGCATCACAGGCAGCCCATGAAGTAACTGGTTCTTCATCCTTTCCATGATGACATCGACTATATGAAGATCCACTTTGTATAAAAGCTTTGTGTCTTCGAGGATAGGTATAAAATCAGCCGGCGAGAGCATACCCTTATCCGGGTCTATCCACCTTGCCAGAGCCTCCTCATCACACACTTTCCGCGATGTCGATCTGACGATCGGCTGATAGAATGCCGTTATCCAGTTTTCGTTTATCGCCCTGTCGATATTATCAACTATGTACTGCCTGTTGTTCTCTCTTGCCAGCATCACCTTGTCGAAATACTTGAAGAAAGAATTGCGGTCATCGCTTTTGACGCCGGCAGCATATTTAGCCCTGTCACACGCATAAGATGTTTCGACTATTCCCATGGAGTCAGGATATATTCCGACACGGAGCGGCAATGATCTGCCTCCGTTCGCTGTCTTGGCCTTTTTAAACAGAGCATTCAGTTCATTCTCTATTCCTTCTGCTTTTGTAAATACCGCAAAGTGATCCTGTCCGAAGCGGCTGCAGTTTTTTCTTCCGAAATGATCCGCCAGGATGTCTGCGATATCCTTAAGGAGTACATCACCTTCCGAAAAACCGAACCTCTTGTTATAGTATTTCATACCGTTTAAGTTTATGAACAGTACAACGGCTTCGGTCTTTTCAGCATGCATGTTTCTACGTCCTTCTTCGGCCAGCTTGAAGAAATATGTCATGCTCGGAAGATTTGTCAGGTGATCATAGTTAATCTCCTGGTACAGACTCCGTTCCCTGAACTCCTCGTCGGTCTCTGCCCGATCCGAACTGCTTCCCCTGTTTTCATTCGCACGTTCCGGATGCTTCTCGTAGAACAGTCTCTTGTCCTCATACATCCTCTCATCCGCACACCGAAGAGCCATGCGAACATTACGGCTGTCCGCCTCAACGCATCCTCCGATCGCAAATGCGATATTATCATACTGATCGCACGCCTGTCTGATCTTCTCTGTCTTCTCTTCAAGTTCCGCTTCTTCGATACCGGTCACGATGATCGCAAATTCATCACCGCCGGCGCGGAATATCTGTTCTTCATCAAACTGCTGCCGAAGTATGGATGCAGCGTTCTTGAGCATCCTGTCTCCGGCACCGTGTCCCTCAAGATCATTTGTCGCTTTAAGGCCGTTCAGATCCGCAAATATCACACCGACGGAAGTACTGTCACCGTCAGCATTACGGCACAGACTGTCGACATAGTTGTTCATCTGGTTACGGTTCATGACTCCGGTCAGCATGTCCTTGGAACTGAGGAGCCTGAGTCTGTCCAGAAGCAGGTAATTTCCAAGTTCCGAACCTACTATGAACGTCGTAACTTCCAAAGTCTCCTTGATCTTGACCGCACGCTCCTGATCGTAATTAAGCGCCCACATATATCCGAGTAGCTCGTTACGTGACTTTAACGGGAACAGAACTATATTGTAGGCACCTGCACTGCGGAGCGATTCATACCATACGGGATTGCGCTCTTTGACAAGCTCCATGTCCTCTTCATTTCGTACAATAAGACAGTTACTGCCTGCTATCGTATCCTTCCACGATTCAGCTATGTCATAAAAGCTGCTGTCAAGATAATTCTCCATCGGCAGAAGCGGACTTCCGGGTGCAAACGCCTCGCCGAGCACCTTACAGCTCCTGTCGAATTCGTTAAGCAGGAGTATACAGCAGTGCTCCGCAGCGCAAAGGTCTCTTATGCCCGCGATGACATCCAGCATCGTTGCTTTAAAATCATTGGTCCCGCGAAGTCTTATACAAGTATCGAGCACTTCTGTCGCAACATCGGATGATGTATTCGACAGATTTTCCGAATCAGCTTCAAAATTGATCTCCATTATATACTGACAGTAACGCAGATCACCTTCTTCATCACCTACCGGGAGAAAAAACATGTTCAGCCATACATTCATCCTGTCAGGATGAGCATATGAGTGAAGACATTTTCTCTTTACGGCTGCGTTATAACAATAAGACTCGAAATTAAGATCCCGCGTCAGATAATCCGTATATTCACTGTTGGGTGTAAATTTGTCGGTCAGCATCTGCGTTCCGGGTGCAGGGTGCTCGATCGAATCGATATACGCCTTGTTACCCGTAACTATTCGGAACTTTCCGTATTTGCCATCCGGAAGATTCTCAACCGAAACGATGCAACTCATGGCAGATATACCGTCAACGATAGCCTGAAAATCCATTTTCACCTTCCGATCATGCTAAACACAAGCCCTGCTCATATGCAGAGCATACCGTATAAATTATACAACACATTGTAAATTTGCGCAAAAAATGATAGAATAAAACAAATTTTTTTTATCAAAGGAGGTTTTGATCATGGCTTTTTGTTCAAATTGCGGTAAAGAAGTTCCCGAAGGCGCAAGTGTATGCAGTTCATGCGGTGCCACACTCGGTGCTGCTCCTGCAGTTAAGTCTGTTGAACAGTTCGATCATACGTCAGATTATGATGCAGCAGATATATCAGCTAACAAGGTATATGCTCTGTCGGCATATATCTTAAGCTTCTTCGGTGTTCTTCTGTGTAACGTTCTCGCAAAGGAATCCCCCTTTGCACAGTTTCATGCACGTGAAGCACTCAAGCTCGATGTTGTTGCCATAGTCGTTTATGTTCTGTCGGTACTGCTCTGCTGGACATGTATCGTTCCCATAGCAGGTGCCGTGCTTGAGATCATCCTGATCGTTGTCAGGATCATTTCATTCGTCCAGGTTTGCAAAGGCGAGGCCAAAGAGCCCTGGCTCATCCGTTCACTCGGAGCACTTCACTAAAGCGGGAATCAATAAACATCCTGTCCCGATCAAACAGTCGGGGCAGGATTTTTTAAGTATAAGAAAGGAAAACATATGAGCAGCGATAAGAAAATCCCCTACAAGATCTATCTGAATGAGAGTGAGATCCCGAAGCAGTGGTACAACGTAAGAGCTGACATGAAGAACAAGCCTGCACCGCTCATCAATCCCGGCACACATGAGCCCATGGGCTTTGATGATCTCCGTCCGGTATTCTGCGATGAGTTGATCAAACAGGAGCTTGACAACGATACTGCATTCTTTGACATTCCTCAGGAGATACAGGACTTCTACAAAATGTATCGTCCATCTCCTCTCGTTCGTGCATACTGCCTTGAGAAAGCACTCGATACCCCCGCGAAGATCTATTACAAATTCGAGGGAAACAACACGAGCGGCAGCCACAAGCTCAACTCCGCGATAGTGCAGGCTTACTATGCAAAGCAGCAGGGACTCAAGGGCCTTACGACCGAGACCGGTGCCGGCCAGTGGGGTACCGCACTTTCAATGGCATGTGCATACCTGGGACTCGATCTTAAGGTGTTCATGGTAAAAGTCTCTTATGAGCAGAAGCCTTTCAGACGTGAGGTTATGAGGACATACGGTGCGAGCGTGACACCTTCTCCTTCCATGGAGACCGAGATCGGCAAGAAGATCAACGCCGAGCATCCCGGAACGACAGGAAGCCTCGGATGCGCGATCTCCGAAGCGGTTGAAGTTGCAACGACTAACGAAGGTTACAGATACGTTCTCGGAAGCGTTCTCAATCAGGTACTTCTCCATCAGAGCGTGATCGGTCTTGAGACAAAAGCTGCTCTTGATAAGTACGGCATCGTTCCCGATATGATCATCGGATGCGCAGGCGGCGGTTCCAACCTTGGAGGTCTCATCTCACCGTTCATGGGTGAGAAGCTCCGCGGCGAGAAGGACTACAGGATCATAGCCGTTGAACCCGCAAGCTGTCCCAGCTTTACAAGAGGCGTTTACGCATATGATTTTTGCGACACCGGAATGGTATGTCCTCTTGCCAAGATGTACACTCTCGGAAGCAACTTCATTCCTTCCGCAAACCACGCGGGGGGACTTCGCTATCACGGCATGAGTCCGATCCTCTCACAGCTGTACGCAGACGGATATATGGAAGCTGTAAGTGTTGAACAGACAAGCGTATTTGCAGCAGCCGAACAATTTGCGAGAACGGAAGGTATACTCCCTGCTCCCGAGTCGAGCCACGCAATAAGAGCAGCCATTGATGAAGCCATGAAGTGCAAAGAGACCGGTGAAGAAAAGACGATCGTATTCGGTCTTACGGGAACAGGCTACTTCGATCTGGTAGCATATCAGAAATACAATGACGGTGAGATGACCGATCTCATCCCCACCGATGAAGACTTAAAGAAGAGCATCGATGCGCTTCCCAAGGTATGAGTTACGGAATAAAAGGATTGAGCGGATTGAAAGGATTATAGAATCTGCTGCCATCCGAAAAAGTGATGACGATCGCGGCGGCGCAGAACAACACGGCAGCTGTCATGACGGCAATGTCGGCACGCTTTAACGGCTTTCCGCTGTACCATGTACGCTTCCTGTGCTTACCGAAGCCGCGCAGTTCCATTGCAGAACTTACCACGTCGATCCTGTTCATGCTCGAGAATATGAGCGGAAACAGGATCGGCGCGGTATTTTTTATTCTTGTAAACAGTCCCGCTTTTCTCGACATTTCGATACCGCGGGCTGCCTCGGCATTTTTGATCTTAACGTAATCATCCTGAACATCGGGTATATAGCGAAGCGCTATGGCGATGGAATACGCAACGTAATAACTGATCCCGACTCTGTTAAGTGATGCCGCAAATTCACTCGGATCGGTCGATACTATGAACATGAATACGGACGGCACGACCGTCATGTATTTGAGTATTATGTTGAACTCATAGAACAACTGCTCTCTCGTAAGGCTGTAGCCGGAGAACATGCGCACTATCACCGTCCGGCTTCCGTATATCTCACACCCCTGATACGGTGAAAAGAAAAAGATCGCTATGATGTTTATCGTAAGGAATAACATGATGAACTTAAATACCGTACCGACCTGCCGCCACTCTGTCTTTGATGCACGAAGGATCAACAGGCTGACAACGAGCATCACCGCAAGCACACGGGTATCATAAGTGATCATACTGGTGATCGACCACAGCAGAAAGAAAACGAGCTTGGTCACTCCCGACAGTTCATGTATCCGGGTATCCTTTTTTTCATATGCAAGAACTCTTCCTGCCATCTTTTATGTCCCTTTCAAAACATATGAACCTGTCAGCAAGGTCGGATGCATTTTCTATTCCCATCTTAACGGCAAGATCATACAATGAAGTACGCTTCAGATACGCCTTATCCGACACTTCGTCACTTGTCAGGACCTTTGCCGGAGTATCATCGGTTATCATGCGTCCGTCGGCTATTACAACGGCACGGTTCGTATATTCAAGCATCAGATGCATGTCATGAGTTATCATGATTATGGAGATCCCGCGCTGCTCATTGATACTCCTTACAAACTCCATGATCTCTGTATAATGCCTGTAGTCCTGGCCCGCCGTAGGTTCATCAAGAATGATGATCTCCGGGTCCATGACAAGTATGGATGCAATTGTGACCCTCTTCTTCTGCCCGTATGAAAGAGCCGATACCGGCCAGTTTCGCATTTCATAGAGTCCGCATATCTTAAGCGTTTCGTTGACACGTCGCTTTACTTCATCCGGATCGATCCCCCTGACTGTAAGACCCAAGCCTACTTCTTCGTTTATCATCGGCTTACTGATCATCTGGTTCGGATTCTGCATGATATATCCGATATGCTCTCCGCGCTGCGTTATCGAAAGCGAAGTTATATCATTGCCACCCAAAAGTATCGTACCGGTATCCTGTTTGTTGAACCCGCAAATGATACCGGCAAGAGTTGACTTCCCGGCTCCGTTCTTGCCGACAATGCTCATGATCTCGCCCTTATGGACATCAAACGAAATATCGGACAATACCTGCTTGGAGCCGTCATACGAAAAACCGACATTTCTTACAGACAACACTGTTTCTTCACTTACCGAAGGAATTCCCGGCTCGGTTTGCTCGAACCAGTCCATAAAACGCTCACGGTAAGGCTCTACATCCATCGTCTCGATATGTTGCGGCTTCGTCTCGGGAAAGATGGTACACCCGCTGTGCCGAAGCGCCGATATGTATAGCGGATACCTGATCCCTGCCTCATCAAGAAGATCGGTGGACAGAAGATTGTCCGGCTTCATATCCGCGATGATCTGTCCGTCATTCATCAGGATTATCCTGTCAACATCACGATGCAGCACATCCTCCAGTCTGTGCTCGATGATCAGCACCGTGGCGTTTTGCTGCTTCTGTATCGTATCGATCAGTTCAATGGCGCTCTTTCCGGTCTTGGGGTCAAGATTGGCAAGGGGCTCATCAAACAGAAATATCCTGACATCATCGACCATGACACCCGCCATGGATACGCGCTGTTTCTGTCCGCCGGAAAGCTCCTTCGGAGAAGAGGCGAGATGATCTTCGATGAACACATCCTTTGCAACGGATCTGACTTTTCCCTTCATCTCATCCTCGGCTACACAGTCATTCTCAAGTGCAAAGGCGATATCTTCGGCCACGGTCAGTCCGATGAACTGTCCGTCGGTATCCTGCATAACAGTCCCGACGATCTTGGACAGACCGAATATTCCCAGCTGCTGCGGATCATTTCCTGCGATCCGGCACGTTCCGGTACTGTCTCCCTGAAACATAAAAGGCACCAGTCCATTTATGCAATGGACCAGTGTCGATTTACCGCACCCACTGGGACCGATTATGAGTATCTTCTCCCCGGGGTACACTTTGAGATTGATATTACGAAGCGTAGGCTCGGCCTGCGCCCTGTATTTAAATGTATAGTCTTTGAACTCGATCAGCGCATCGTTCATCGTGATCCCCGGGCTCAGTCTTCCTTCTTAAGGCTTCCGCTCTTTGCCCCGATCTTGGAGTATCCGACTGCAAGAAGAGTTCCGAGAATGAGCGTTATAACAAAATTACCAAGGAATGCAAAGAACCCCTGGGCAAATACCTTATTGGCCGGCTCGGCATATATCACGATATCGAGAACAGGCGCAACCACTATCCAGGCAACTGCATTTCCTATCGCCTGAACAACGTTGAACATAACAATCTTGCTTCCGTCAAATCCGCCTTCCGTGATCGCAAATTTGGATGAGAAAAGTCCCATTGCGATACCGAAAACAGCATCCGGAATTACCCAGCTCCACCATACACTGCCGTAGAAGAACGCGTCACCGAGTGCATGTCCTGCAAGACCTACTATACCACCGACGATCGGTCCGAATACTGCCGCAAGGAAAGCAAGCAATGCTGCTCTCGGTTGAAGAGCGGTATTAGGTATGAATCCCAGCGGTATCTGTATCTCGGTAAGTGCAACAAAAAGCGCAGTTCCGATGCCTGCTGCAACAACTTCCTTGATCCCGAATTTGAATTTCATAATATTCTCCTTTCATGTAAAAACCATGTACATGACCATTCTACTATCATTTGAGCTGAGCGGTCAAGTACTCTACAACATCTTGTAGCCCGCTCTCTTTCCATTTATTCTCTTCAGCCGTTTTGGACAGCGGATAGATGATCTGCATATCAAGCGTCTCACCGGGCACCCTTCCGCTTCTAAGCGGCTCGTAGAAGTTCCTGACATAATCATCCTCCGTGGCATCGGAGAATTCCTCCGGCTTCATATACCTCAGCTGCCGCTTGGTGTTCTCGATAAACACTTTTGCGGCCAGACCCTTAAGCTTTTCATACTCCTCCGACGGAACATCCGTAAATATCCCGGGCAGCTCACATACTCCGATCGTTTCGGTATTTCTGTCCACCTCGATCGGAAGCGGTTCAAACGAAAACCCATCCGGCGTAAACGATAGCTTCAGTATGATGCCGTACTGCGTTCCGAACTGACTTCGCTGATAATCCGTATCAAATATAAAGTTTCCGAGCGAATAAAATATAGCCTTGCCCCCTATAAGCTCATAATTGTTCACCACATGAGGATGATGGGCTATAACAATGTCCGCGCCCATTTCAAGATATGCCAAATATCTGTCTCTCGTATAAGGAGACGGGAGCCCCGTAAATTCCTCACCGGCATGCGCGACTACTACACACCATCTGCACTTCTGCCTGATCTCTTTGATCCTCTGCCGTATCAGATCAAGATCGCTCCATGAAAAACATCCCGGTGTATAACTGTCCGCTTTTCTGCAAGCTCTCTGATAACCTACGCCTATCATCCCGATGCCGCCCGCTCCGTTAAGTATAACAGGAGTCGAAGCTTCATCTATGTTCATTCCGGCACCGAGTGTTTTCGCACCGGACTCTTTTGCAAGTTCCATCGTACTGCCTATCCCTTCAGGACCGGCATCCATTATGTGGTTATTGCATATGTTCCACACATCCGCCCCTATACGGTCAAGAAACGCCGAAACCTTCGGGTCCATGCTGTGAGTAAGGGCAGCACCGGGACCTTTTTGGCTTATCTTACTGCCTTCATACAGCGGACCTTCAACATTTACAACAAGGTGGTCAGTGTCTTTTACAAATGACACGATCTCATTCGAAAGGAGGTCTTGATCTTCCCACTTTCCCAGCATATACTTGTCAAATCCCATATCTCCGGTGAAAGTCACGGACACTTCGTTAAGTTTACATAACTTTCTAAAGGTGTCACCGCGCTCTTCAAAATTCTTAAAGTGATCATAGCTTGCGGATGCCGGCGACAGTATCACGGCATGACCCGGCCCGGTTTCCGATATCGCAATGCCCACAGCCTCTTCAAGATCTTCGGCATACCGGCAATTATCACCTTTTTCAATGCTGTCGTATATCCTCTTTCCGGATGCATATGCGAATATATAATTGTACTCCTTATGCGTATTGATAAAATCGATCAGTACATCGTAGTTGATGCCCCTGTCCATCCCGCCGATGATAACGGTCTTCGCATTTGAAACGGATGAAAGTGCCTGGATCGTTGCATTGGGGATCGTAGAGATCGAATCGTCATAAAAATCGATGCCGTCCCTGTTTCCGATGAACTGCAGCCTGTGAGGCAGTCCGTTAAAATCGGAAAGAGCGGCGCGTATCGTCGCATCATCGATATGAAATACGGTTGAAGCGATCGTGTACACAAAGTGAGCATTGTAATCGTTGTGATGGCCCCTTATCCGGAGGTTGTATTCGGGAACCTCTCCGACATCGATACTTGTGACGGCTGCCGCACTTGAAAGCTTCGGAACCTGAGATCCCACAAACATGAAGTCTTCCTCTGTCTGAAACTTTGCGATGTTGGCCTTGGCGGCAAAATACCTGTCGAACGTCTTATAATAGTCAAGATGTTCCTCAAAAAGATTAAGGAACACAGCGATATGCGGAGATATGGTAACATGCGCCAGCTGATGGCATGACATCTCGAACACAACGACCGTATCGTCGTCTATCTCTCCGAAATGATCAAGACACGGCTCACCGATATTGCCAAGAAGTATCGTTTTCTTCCCGGCACTCTTAAGAACATGGTACATAAGTGCCGAAGTCGTGCTCTTACCTTTTGTACCTGTTATCCCGATCGTATTGTCCCGAAACGCTTCAAGGAATATCTGCGTCTGTGATGTATATCTGTCATCATCTTCTTCCATGACTATACCGGGACTCTTTATTATATAGTCGTATGAATCTTCGTCAATGTCTTCGCGTTTACCTTCAAATATATCAACGCATAAGGGGGTACAGAATTCGCAAAGGAAGCGCTCCGTAGAGCGCCCTTCACGTCCGTACCCCCAAATGAGTATTCTTTTCCGGTTAAATCGGTCGTAAGTATTCATTCTGCAGTTGACGTATTCTTCTTAAGTCTCCTGATCCACAGTCTCTGTATCACATATCCGATCAGATACATATCGGCAACAATACCGACTAGCATTCCGATGAACGGGATAAGTCTTACTATCTCAAGTGCTGCTATTCCGATGAGTGCCGACAGGAAAATGTTCATATTCGGCAGGAACAGTCTTACAAGAGAAGCCCCCGCAAATGCAAGTCCCGCACACAAAAGCAGTACATATGCGAGCAACAGCATTCCGCCGATAGGAGCCAATATATATGTGCAGCAAAGCATGATCGCTACGATCGGAATGGCGATCCAGCCTATGATACCGCTTCCCACCATTGCACCGGGTCTTGTCTTCATAAAAGTTGCCGCAGTTTCAAGATGCTCTGTAAAGAGCCAGCAAAGGATCATTCCGAATGCTGCCATTGCAACGATCCAATACAGTCCGCTGGTAACCTTCTTGAAAAGAGCCGCTGCAATACCTGCTGCTCCGAATGCCGATTTATCGTCATCGTCGTCAGTCACCTGCTCATATTCATAGTCAACTATTTCAGCATCATCAGCTATCACGGGCTCATTTGCACTCTTTACGGTAAGCTTACCCATGATGACCGTTCCGTCCTTAATCTCAACATTCTGCCCGTCAAGCGTTACGTCACCGTCGATCACACCGTCTACAGTGATATTTGTTCCTCCTGCATACAGGCCCTTTGCCACACCGTAGAACTCAACATTGGTTCCTGCGATGTATATTCCGTTTGCTTCTGTTCCGGAGGATACGCTTACATTGTTTCCGGCAGCAAATACGTTACCGTCGATGTCACAGCCCGTAACCGACACATCACTGCCTGCGGCGAACACGCTCTCGCGTACTTTACAGTCATCGATCGAAACGCTCTGTCCGGCCGCATAGATCCCGCCCTTTACTTCACTGTCCTCCAGCTCTACCTCTTTACCTACCGTAAAAGCCCCAAAGATCGACTGGTCCGAAAACTTTACTTCATCACCGGATGAAAACACGTTACCTGCGCTGTCTACGGTAGTATCAGTTTCGGCCGATACCGTCTGACACATCAGGATTGCGATAAGCATTGCGGCAAATCCCGCAAAAAATCTCTTACTCATGATCTAATACATCTCCTTTTCACTGTGTTATGGATAATTTATGAACACATCACCGATATTTTACCACAAAAATCTTGTGCAGTCTCACACTTTTGAGTATCATTAACAATTGTAACAATGTTCATACCTCAGGGAAACGGAGGAAAGCAATGAAAAAGATAATTTGCTTCGGCGATTCAAACACATACGGATATAACCCGGAAACAGGCGGCAGATACGATGAGAACACGCGGTGGCCAAAGCTCCTTGCAAAATCCCTCGGCGACGGCTATGAAGTATTCGAAGAAGGCCAGAACGGCAGGACCATTGCAAATGACGACCCGTGGGAAGGCGGCACAAAATGCGGTCTTGATTATGTGCTTCCCATGATCGAATCCAAAAAGCCCGTGGATCTTCTTATCATCATGCTCGGATCCAACGACCTGAAGCTGAAGTTTTCTCTTCCCCCTGCGGATATCGCCGGAAGCCTGATCAAGATGATCTCAGACATCAGAGGATACTGCGATCACTTTATCGGATGCCCGGATCTTCGGATCCTCATAATCGCTCCGCCCGCTTTTACCGAACCTTTTTCGGAGTCATACTTTGCTTCATTTTTCGGAAAAGAAGACGCAGTGGCTCGTTCAAAAGAGCTTGCTAAATGGTACGAGCTTGTCGCCGAGCAAAATGACTGCTATTTCCTAAACGCAACAAAAGAGGTAGCCGCAAATTCATGCGACCACCTCCATATGTCGCCCGCAGACCACAAAAAGCTGGCTGAACTTGTAAAAGACAAGATCACAGATATCTTCAAGGAATCATAAACGACGGGGTGTATCGATAGTGTTCAGGGAGAAAGTTATGTGGCTAATTATCTTCGCAGTCTCTATTCTTGCAGGGATAGCAGCTGCAATTTATATGGCAAATAAAATAACAGGCACCGGATTGTTTGCCGGTATAAGCAGTAAAGCCCTAACCCGAACTCTTTCGATAACGTCCGTTATTGTCATTATCGTCGTGTTATGTTTCGTTTCTGATATAACAAATACGATCGTTATTTTTATTCATTTTGCCGTTTTTCTCCTGATCGGAGATCTTATCGGCGCCGTCATAAGAAAGACTTCCGCTTCAGCGATAAGCCCCCGTTTCATTGACCTTATGGCTCTTACAACTTGCATTGTCTACCTGATCATCGGCTGGATACTGATGCACGGCATGTGGGAGACCGACTATCATCTTTCCACAGCAAAAAAGATCGTTTCGCTGCGTATCGCACATATCGCAGACTCTCACGTGGGATGCGGTTTTTCGG
Organism: Lachnospiraceae bacterium; assembly: GCA_017612555.1. Classification (GTDB taxonomy): domain Bacteria; phylum Bacillota; class Clostridia; order Lachnospirales; family Lachnospiraceae; genus UBA2868. Next base: position 42,184 of record JAGAFR010000021.1, read on the forward strand.
GAAAAGGTTTTGCCGACAGACTCGAAAAGATCCAACTGACGGAGCCGGATATACTTGTGATCACCGGGGATTTTGTGGACGATGACACGAAGCGGGACGACATGATCGAAGCATGTGCAGCGCTTGGCTCGTTCAAAGCAAAGTACGGAGTATTTTTCTGTCTCGGAAATCATGATATGGGATACTATTCAAGCGGAAGGCGGGGATACACGGGAGATGAAATGCTGGATGAACTGAGAAAGAACGGTGTCAGGGTTCTTCTTGACGAAAGCGAGCTTGTTGATGACAGATTCTACGTCATCGGAAGACGTGATGCCGATTACGGAAGGTCTGACCGCAAAGATACATCCGAACTGATACGGGATCTTGATAAGGAAAAATACATGATCGTTCTCGATCATCAGCCTACGGACTATGACAGTGAAGCTTTGGCAGGTGTTGATCTTGTCCTGTCGGGACATACCCATGGCGGCCAGCTCTTTCCTCTTGAATACATACAGCCGCTCGTATCAAATAACAACAATGTCCGTGGTCACGAAAAGCGCGGCAATACCGATTTTATCGTAACCGACGGGATCTCGGACTGGGCTGTCGAGTTCAGGACCGGCTGCAAGTCAGAATTCAACCTGATCGACGTATCATCCCTTTAATTCTTCAAACTTGGCCTGCATGGTGGGATTGTCCTTTGTAAGTCTCTTAATGCTGACATCCTCTACCTTGCCGTTTGCGATCCGCAGCTGATTGTCGGATCCCAGAAGTTCCTTCTTGACCTTTTCGAGATGCTGTATCGTCTTGTCTATCTCTTCTATCGCCTTGTCAAAATGCGCATGAGCTAAGTTGTAATTCCTTCCGAAATCATCCTTGAACTTAAGTAAGCTCTGCTCAAAATTGGATATATCGATATCCTGATTGCGGACCGTTTCAAGCTCCTGTTTATAGGTAAGCGCGTTCATCGCGGCATTACGCAGCAGAGTGATTATCGGTATAAAGCACTGCGGGCGCACAACATACATCTTGTCATACTTGTATGACACATCAACGATCCCGGCATTATAGAGCTCACTGTCGGCTTCAAGCATGGAAACGAGGACGGCATACTCACAATTCTTCTCGCGCCTGTCCTTGTCAAGTTCTTTGAAGAAATCTTCGTTTCTGTGCTTTGTCGCGGTCTCATCCATCTCGTTCTTCATCTCAAACATGATGGATATGATCTCTACACCGTTATCATCACACTCACGGTATATGTAGTCACCCTTGCTGCCGCTTTTGGCATCATTGTCTTTTTCAAAATAAGCATTCTTAAATGCCGTGGCACGGAGCTGATTGAACTGTATCTCACAGTGCTGCTCAAGCGTCTCGCCCACCATCTTGGTGGACATCTTTGTCTTAAGATCCTTGTAGTATGCGATCTGCTCGTCCTTCTGCTTTAACAGGAACTCTTCCTTATCCCTCTGCTCGATGAGTTTCCTCTCAAGATCACGGTTCTTATCTTCCACCGTCTTGACGGCCTTCATGACTGCGATCTCATTTTTGTCCTCCATCCTTTCGATATCAGACTTATATTTCGCCGCTTTCTCCTCCGCATCCTTAAGACGGTCAGACAGCTTCTTTATCTCTTTTTCATACTCATCGCCGATCTTAAGCTTAAGCTCATTTTCTTTCGACTCCAGTTCCAGCATATGCTTTTCCTTCATATGCTCCGTCAGTTCTTCAACTCTTTCGTCTACATCCCTGGCAAATTCACTGTCCCTTATCTGGGATATGATCGAGCCAAGCTCCGTATCATCTACCGTAAATGCCTGCCCGCAGTGAGGGCACTTCAGTTCCGCCATATAAACTCCTTGATATAAGACGCATCACCGGGCGACGAGTTCGCCGCCCTGTGCATCAATGGTTATTGTATCACCTTCCGAGATGTTACCTTCAAGTATCTTCTTCGCAGCAAGCGTCTCGACCGTACGTTGCATATAACGCTTCAGCGGACGCGCTCCGTATACCGGATCATATGCCGCCGAAACTATAAGATCTGAGGCGCTGTCGGTAAGAGCTATCGTTATCTCCTTATCGGAAAGCCTGTCATTGACATCTTTGAGTATCAGTTCCATTATACCGCTTATATTGTCTTTTGTAAGCGGTTTGAACATGATCGTCTCATCAAGACGGTTCAGGAACTCGGGACGAAAACCTGCGCGGAGTTCATTCATGACAGACTCCCTTGCTTCCTCGCTGATATTCCCGTTCTCATCTATGCCGTCAAGAAGATACTGCGCTCCGATATTGCTGGTCATTATCAGTATCGTGTTCTTGAAATCGACCGTACGACCCTGCGAATCCGTGATACGTCCGTCATCAAGCACCTGGAGAAGAACGTTGAACACATCCGGGTGGGCCTTCTCTATCTCATCGAACAATACAACAGAATATGGTTTTCTCCTTACCGCTTCCGTAAGCTGTCCGCCTTCCTCGTATCCCACATATCCGGGAGGCGCTCCGATAAGACGTGATACGGAGAACTTCTCCATATACTCACTCATGTCTATCCTGACCATGTTGTTCTCGTCGTCAAACAGGCTTGCCGCAAGCGATCTTGCAAGTTCGGTCTTCCCGACACCGGTAGGACCCAGGAACAGGAATGATCCGATAGGCTTTGACGGATCCTTGATACCGGCCTTGGAACGGATGATCGCTTCGGTGACTTTGGTGACACCTTCATCCTGACCAATGACTCTTTTATGAAGCTCTTCATCTAGATGGAGTATCTTATTCCTTTCACCCTCGGTAAGCTTGGAAACCGGAATGCCCGTCCAGCGACTTACGATCATGGAGATCTCTTCTTCCGATACGTTCTCATGAACGAGCGTTAAGTTCTTTTCATCGACGGTCTTCTCTTCCTGTGAAAGCTGTGCCTGAAGTTCCGGAAGCTTTCCGTACTGAAGCTGTCCTGCAAGTTCATAGTTGTTTTCTCGCTTGGCGATCTCGATCTCTTTTCCAACCTTCTCGATCTCTTCACGAAGACTTGAAAGCTTGTCTACGGAAGCCTTCTCATTCTCCCATTTGGTCACCTTGAGCGTATACTCTTCCTTGACTTCCGACAACTCCTTCTGGAGTATCTCGAGTCTCGAACGGCTGAGCTGATCTGTCTCCTTCTTAAGTGCAGCTTCTTCTATCTCAAGCTGCATCATTCTCCTTCTGAGTTCATCAAGCTCTGTCGGCATCGAATCCTTCTCGGTCTTAACAAGTGAGCAAGCTTCATCAACGAGATCGATCGCCTTATCCGGAAGGAACCTGTCCGTGATATATCTGTCCGAAAGTGTTGCTGCTGCAACGAGCGCCGTATCTACTATCTTGACCTTATGAAAGTTCTCATATCTTTCCTTGATACCTCTTAGTATCGATATCGTATCCTCGACAGTGGGTTCGTCAACGGTAACGGGCTGGAACCTTCTCTCAAGAGCCGCATCCTTTTCTATGTATTGTCTGTACTCATCAAGTGTTGTCGCACCTATACAGTGGAGCTCACCGCGTGCGAGCATCGGCTTTAGCATATTACCGGCATCAAGTGCACCGTCGGTCTTTCCCGCGCCGACTATCGTGTGAAGCTCATCGATGAACAGCAGTATCCTGCCATCGCTTGCTTTTACATCTTCAAGTACTGCCTTAAGACGCTCCTCGAACTCTCCGCGGTATTTTGCTCCGGCAACGAGCGCTCCCATATCAAGCGCGAACACTGTCTTGTCCTTGAGGCTGTCCGGAACATCTCCGTTGACTATACGCTGCGCAAGTCCTTCAACTACAGCGGTCTTGCCGACACCGGGCTCACCTATGAGGACCGGATTGTTCTTCGTCTTTCGCGACAGAATTCTGATAACGTTTCTAATCTCGGTGTCTCTTCCTATAACGGGATCGAGCTTCTGCTCTCTCGCACGGTCCACAAGATCGATGCCGTACTTTTCAAGTGTATCGTATGTTGCCTCGGGATTGTCCGTCGTGACGTTATGGTTTCCGCGCACGGTGGCAAGAGCCGTAAGGAACCTCTCCCTTGTGATCCCGTACTCCTTGAACAGATCCTTGATATCGCTGTCAGGATATTTGAGCATGCACAAAAAAAGATGCTCGACCGACACATAATCATCGTTCATGGCCTTTGCCTCATCCTCGGCCGAGACAAGAACCTTGTTGAGCTTATTTCCGACGAATACGTTCCCGCCGGAAACCTTCGGGCGCTTTGCGATATGTGATTCGATGTTATCCGTAAAATGCTCCCTGTTGATCTCCATCTTCTCGATAAGATTGGGGAGCAGACCGTCTTCCTGAGTCATCAGCGCATACAGGAGGTGGATCTGCGCGATCTCCTGATTGCCGTTGTCATATGCTATTTTCTCGAGTGAATTGATCGCATCGAGAGATTTCTGCGTAAATTTCTGTATATTCATAGTATCAACTCCTCTCTTATTATGCCTTTCGTGATTTGGCTATTGCACAAAAAGGCGCTTGCGCTCGTTTCCGCGCGTCACGTTACTAGGCTCGAAAAAACCTCGCCAAGTAACAACGCGCTCCAAGTCTTTTTGTTGCAATACCCAATCACTCAAGGCTTTTCAGGTTTTCAAGAGTACACTTAGAGCCGAGGACAGACATATTCGCGCCAAAACATTTGGAGGACGTCTGCGCTTGACGAGGTTTTCACGAGTCTAGCGTCAGCTACGTCCGGAAAATAGCGAGAGCGCGTTTTGGCGGGAATACTGTCTGTCCGCTGGCTCTACACCGATTTAAGTGAATGATAACACAATCTGTTAGCACTGTCAAGTGTCGAGTGCTAATATTTTCAGAATATTTAGAATTTTATCAGGCAGGCATTCTCACATCTTCTCGGGAGCGGAGAATCCGAGCAGATCGATACAAGTCTCAAGCACCCGAAGAGTCAGGCTTAGCAGGGCGATCCAGCCCTCCTGTCTGGCCTTATCCTCTTCGGCAAGTATCCTTGTCTCGTGATAGAAACGGTTAAAAGCATTGCAGACATCATATATATACGAGCATATCTTATGAGGTGCGATCTCCTCATATGCAGACAGAACGACCTGCGAGAATCCCGTAAGCTGGAGCATCAGCGCTCTTTCAAGTTCATTCTGCGCAAATCCTATATGTTTCGGGATATCGTTTCCGTATTTTGAAAGTATCGACTTGATCCTGACCATCGTGTAAAGGATGTACGGTCCCGTATTACCTTCGAACGATATGAACTTATCCGTATCGAAGACATAATCCTTCGTTGCCTGATTGGAAAGGTCTCCGTATTTGATTGCTGCAAGTGCTACGATATTGGATGTTGCTCTTGCCTCTTCGGGATCTGTTTCGTGATTTTCAATGATCTTGTTGTACATCGCCTCGCGGATATCAGATATAAGGGTCTCAAGACGCATCACGCCTCCCTCACGTGTCTTGAAAGGCTTACCGTCTTTTCCGTTCATCGTACCGAACCCAAGGAAGTCAAGCTTCGTATCGGGCTTTACGATGCCCGTTTTTTTTGCGCAGCGAAACACCTGTATAAAGTGCATCTCCTGACGCTTGTCAACAACATAGATTACCTGATCGGGATCAAATTCGCTTCGTCTGTCCCGAAGTGTGGCAAGATCGGTCGTAGTATATAATGCGGCTCCGTCCGATTTGAGTATCATACACGGAGGTATCTCTTTTGTGTCGGACTCCTGTGCCACATCAACAACAAGGGCTCCCTCGCTCTCATAAGCAAAGCCCTGCTTCTTCATATCTTCAACCATGCCGGGTATCAGATCATCTACGCTGCTCTCGCCCTTCCACCAGTCAAATTCAACGGAAAGGTTCTCATAGTTGCGTTTAAGATCCGGGATCGACACATCCATTATGTGCTTCCAGATGGCGCGATATCCCCTGTCACCGCTCTGGAGCTTCCTGGTCGCCGTAAGCGCAGCCTCTTTGTACTGCTCGTCATCTTTTGACTTTGCGCTTGCGCACGGATAGATCTCCTCAAGCTCGGACAACGTAAACGGAGGCTCTGTCGGATACTCGCCGGTAAATCCTTCATCAAAATACGGCAGATCCGGTTTTCTTGTGCGAAGCTCCGTAATGATGAGTCCCATCTGAAGGCCCCAGTCACCCAGATGTACATCTCCGATGACATCATTTCCGAGATAACGGCAGATCCTTTTGACGCTCTCACCGATTATGGCCGCGCGAAGGTGTCCCACGTGAAGCGGCTTGGCAACGTTGGGCCCGCCGTAATCGACGATTATCTTCTTCGATTCCGGCATGGGTACGCCGAACTTATCTTCGCTCTCCATCCCATTGAGATATTTTGAGAGAAAATCATCCGACAGCTTTATATTAAGAAACCCCGGTGCTACCGCATCAACAGTAGAAAACGCATTATCATCCAACAGCTTCGCTGCGATATCCTGTGCTATCGCGATCGGAGCCTTATGATACTGCTTCGCAAGTGCCATCGCCCCGTTACACTGGAATTCACACAGATCCGGACGGTTGCTGATGCCGACCTTTCCGTATGAACCGTCGTAACCTGCCGCCTCAAAACCTTTCGAAACTATGTCTGTGATCTGCTCCAATATATTATTCATGATTTTCCTTTCTTGCCCTGTTTAATGGAATTAATAATGTTGTTGATATCATCACAAGCCCGTAATACCTTGGTGTCTAGGGCTTAGAGTACTCACACCCGCAATAGTTCTGCCTGTAGAGCCCGTACTTCTTCGACAGCTCTATCGACTGTTTATATCCGTCCTTCTTCTTGAAATCCGACGGCAGCCACATCACGCCACCACCGGAAGCAATATCATACCCTATCCTGTTGATAAGCTGCGCATCCTTCAGCGGACTTATCGTAAGCGTCGTAGTAAAATAATCGAATCCGCCTGCTGCCGCTTCCTCATACGTTTTTTTAAGTCTCATCGAAAAGCACATCTCACACCGACTGCCGCCTTCGGGACATGCTTCCAGGCTCTGCCTCTTTACTTCATTGAGAAACACATCAGGTTCATGCTCTCCTATAATGACATTTATCGAAGAAAAACCCGGCACACTGTCCCGGTACTCTGCATTCAGTGCAGCGACAAGGCGTTCAAGCTCAGATGCCCTTTTTTCATACTCATCCGTATCCGTTATGTTCGGATTACAGTAAAAGCATGTGATGTCAAAATAAGGCAGAAGATATACCAAGCAATAGCTGCTGCAGGGAGCGCAGCAGCTATGTAATAAAAGTCGCGGTCTTCTCGTCAAACCGTCTATTATCGTATCAAGTTCCTTCCGGTGATCGATCCTGTTCATCTTCCATATCCGTATCTGTCTGCCCGACAAAGGGTACATTCACGTAGTTCACTACCGATTCTTCGTCGAGCTTGGTGTTGTACTTCTCCATGAACTCTTCAAGTGGTATCGGTCTTGAATACAGGAATCCCTGTGCATAGATACACCCGATATCAAGAAGCATCTCAACCTGTTCATGCGTCTCAACACCTTCGCATATGACTTTAAGATTAAGTCCTTCCGCCATCTCCACGATCTTGCGCAGGATGAACTTTCCGCTTTCGCTCTGAGATGATTCATCAAGGAAACCTCTGTCGATCTTCAGTACATCAAACGGGATATCTCTTAAAAGATTGAGCGATGAATAACCCGATCCGAAATCATCTATCGACAGGTTCATATTGAATTCCTTGAGGTTCCTCATGACCTCAAGCATACGGTCTTTTTCATTGAAGAATACTGTCTCGGTGATCTCCAGTTCGATAAGCCCCTTGGGCACTCTGTGCTTGAGCATTATCTCCTGAACCTTGATTATGTAATTGGGATCATACAGAAGATATCTTGACTGATTGATCGATACCGGGTACACTTCACGCCCTTCGTCGATCATTCTCCTGATATAACCGCATATCTCATCGAGCATATAGAAATCCACCTGTTCGATGAAACCGTTCTTTTCAAATACCGGAATGAACTCGTCCGGAGGCACGATCGTCCCGTCCGGATTGACCCATCTGACAAGTGCCTCGGCACCGGCGATGCGGTCCGTCTTCATATCCCACTTCGGCTGGAGATAAGGTCTGAACTCGCGTTTATCAAGGGCCTCATGCATCCTTGATTCGACTCTCTCCTGCTTCCTCGTCTCCTCCATAAGCTGATCACGGTACTCGGCTTCAAGAGATCTGTTCTCCGCTGTTATGGATTTACGTGCCAGGTTGGCCTTATCGATCATATCTGCGATCGACTCATTTTTATCGCGTATGTAATATATACCAGTCTTGAACTTGATCGGGTATTTCATTCCGATATCTTCGGTTGATTTTTCTACTCTTTCGGAAACGAATTCTTTTCTTTCCAGCGTTCTGTCGTCATCTATGCACAGACCCACAAATCTGTCGGCAGACAGTCTTCCGAACGTCTCATTGTAAGAATATGATTCACTGAGGATCCCCGCAATGTCGCGAAGGAGCATATCCGCCTTGAGGTGTCCATAACCCTCGTTGATATATCTGAAGTTCATGATATCAAAACATACGAGCATATACGGAAGATCGGGATTCTCCATGAGCAGCTCCGTTGCCTTTTCCTTGAACGCGTTCTCGTTGGGTGCCCGCGTCAGTTCATCCACGTATGCAAGATCGAATACCTTCTTCTGTTCTTTCTCAATGTATCTGATGACAACCGAAAGCATGAGGAACATGAGCGCGATGACCATTACCATCATGACAAATGATTCTATAAGGATCGACATGATGGACTGTCGGACTTCATCGGAATATACAATGTATACGATATTCCATCCGCTGGCTCCGGACAGCTGCTTGTAAAGAGCGTATCCTTTACGTCCGTTAACGGATATATCACGGTAGACTATGCTATCCTGATTGATCTCGTTGAGTACTTCTTCTCTTACTTCCTGTGCGGCAAAATCATCTATGCTGTCCTTGGTCAGTATGTCAAAGATATTCTTGCCTGTTCCGTCATATACTCTGTTGTTCTTGATATATACGACTATGTCTCCTCTTCCGTCCGTAAGATACCTCTCTGCGACCATGGATGAGTCTCTGGAATAGTCCGTCTCCATCATCAGGGCACCGCTCGTCACACCGATCATGTATCCCTGGAGCACACCGTTTCTTTCGACGGGAACAGCGAAGCAGACTTCATCGTTTGATTTTTCCGGTTCAAAGTTCCTGTACACCGATACATCCTCCGATGAATCGATCATATCGGAATACATCGTCAGCATCGTCGAATTAAGAGCACCGTTGGAACGGTACTTGATACCGCGACTGCTTATATAACGCGCATAGGAGAATTCACCTGTCTCCTCAAGTACCTTCAGACAGTTGCATATGCTCGTTTTGTCGATCGTCTCGTTCTGTGACAGCACCTGTGCTTCCGCAAGAACGAGCGATCCTCTCCTCTGAAAGTTCTCGGAAAAATACCTCGATGTGAGCTCTGATCTGTTGATGATGTAGTTGTATGATGTTTCCTCAAATACGTCGAATATCCTGTTAACGTGAAAAGCAGCGATAAAAATACATGCAGCAAGAAAAGCGGTGCATATGAGAATAAGCCGAAGAAGTGATCGTTCGGTCTTTATCCTTTTATACCATTTTCTAAAAGAGAATCCTTTGCCTCTTTTGCTCCTGGCCATCGGCTGCTCCTCGTCCCGGCAAAGCTTCATTAAGCTTTATGATTTATTACTGAAAATAGCGTACACCGGATTCGAATATCTTCATATCCTGCTCGCCATATATATTGATCGCCACGTTGTCGCCGCGTCTCTCGGAATGACCCATCTTGCCGAAGACCCTTCCGTCCGGACTGGTGATACCCTCTATTGCGGCAAACGATCCGTTTATGTTATATTCTTCGTCCATCGTGATGTTACCGTCAGCATCACAGTATCTTGTTGCGACGCATCCTGTCTCAAACAGTTTGTAGATAACTTCATCGTTTGCTACAAAGCGCCCTTCACCGTGCGATACCGGGATCACGTATGTTCCTCCTGCCTTTGCACCCGACAGCCATGGCGAAAGATTCGATACGACCTTCGTATATGCCATCTTGGATATGTGTCTGTTGATCGTATTGTATGTAAGCGTAGGCGAGTTCTCATTCTGTCCGGTTATCTTTCCGTCAGGAACGAGTCCCAGCTTGATGAGCGCCTGGAATCCGTTACATATACCAAGCACGAGTCCGTCTCTCTTTTCAAGAAGATCCTTAACTGCCTCGGATAATACTTCATTCCTGAACGCCGTTGCGAAGAACTTGGCGCTTCCGTCAGGCTCATCACCTGCCGAGAATCCTCCCGGGAACATTATGAGTTGTGACTTTTCTATTCCTTTTCTGAACATCTCAACGGAGTCTTTGATATCCTGCGCATTCCTGTTCGTAAACACCTGCGTGATGACATCCGCACCGGCCCTCTCAAACGCCTTGGCACTGTCGTACTCGCAGTTTGTTCCGGGAAATACAGGTATGAACACCGTGGGCTTTGCGACCTTGTTACGGCACACATGCACGCTCTTTTTTGTCTTTCTGATATCATATATCTCGTCCGGAAGAGGCTCGGTATCCTGATAACTCCTTGTGGGGAAAACCTCTTCAAGCGGCTTCTTCCAAAGGGATACAGCTTCATCAAGAGCCATTGACGTGTTACTGTAACTGAAAATGGCATCGCTTGTTACTTCACCGATGAGCGTATATCTTGTGGAAAGCTTTTGAACATCGGCGCCTGCCACTTCGGCTACTATCCATCCGAAGCCCGGAGTGAACAGTCTTCTCTGATCATAAGAATGCTCTATCTTAAAACCGAATCCGTTTCCGAATGCCATCTTGCAAAGAGCAGGTGCGATACCGTAGCCGTCAACCGCATATGCCGCCCTTATAAGACCGGCTTTGACATCATTATGGAATCCGCTGTACTGCCTGTTCGCATCATTATAATCCACGAGCGAATACTCATCGCGAAGAACATCGATGAGAACGAGCTTATCACCTGCATTCTTCATCTCACCCGTAACAACATCCTTCGCATCGGCCACATCAACCGCAAATGATACGAGCGTCGGCGGAACGTCTATATCCTGGAATGTTCCCGACATAGAATCCTTACCGCCTATGGAAGGAAGCGAAAATCCCATCTGTGCCGAGAACGCACCGAGAAGTGCCGCCATAGGCTGACTCCAGCGTGCCGGATCTTCGGACATTCTTCTGAAGTATTCCTGGAACGTAAATCTGATCTTCGAATGATCGGCGCCGGCAGCAACGAGCTTTGCTATCGATTCAGTTACAGCATAAACAGCTCCGTGATATGGACTCCAGCTTGACAGGTACGGATCGAATCCGTAACTCATCATCGTTACCGTATCGCACTTTCCTTCATAAACCGGAAGCTTGGCGATCATCACCTGCGTCTCGGTAAGCTGCGTCCTGCCGCCGTAAGGCATCAGGACACTCCCTGCTCCGATGGACGAATCAAACATCTCAACAAGACCTTTTTGTGAGCACACGTTAAGGTCCGAAAGCGCATCGACAAAAGCAGATCTTACATCATTATTATCTATATCCTCGGCTACTTTCCGAATGATCGGTCTGTCAAAGAAATGAACATCCTCTGGGATATCAACTTTTACACTTGTCTCCTGGTGGGCACCGTTCGTATCAAGGAATGATCTTTTCAGATCCACGATCTTCTTACCGCGCCATGAAAGAACGAGCCTCGGCTCCTTTGTAACGGTCGCAACCTTGACGGCTTCAAGGTTTTCTTCCGCGGCATATTCAAGAAAGCGGTCGACATCCGAAGGGGATACAACTACCGCCATACGCTCCTGCGACTCGGAGATCGCAAGCTCCGTACCGTCAAGTCCGGCATACTTTTTCGGAACCTTATCAAGATCTATCGTAAGTCCGTCCGCAAGTTCCCCGATCGCAACGGATACCCCACCTGCTCCGAAGTCGTTACACTTACGTATGAGCTTTGAAACCTCGGGACGTCTGAACAGTCTCTGAAGTTTACGCTCGGTCGGTGCGTTTCCTTTCTGTACTTCGGCACCGCATGTCTCGATAGAAGAAAGTGTATGAGCCTTGGATGAACCCGTAGCACCGCCGCACCCGTCTCTTCCTGTCCTTCCTCCGAGAAGGATTATGACATCACCCGGATCCGATGTTGCACGAACCACATTGGATCTCTTGGCAGCACCCATGACTGCGCCGATCTCCATACGCTTTGCCACATAATCCGGATGGTATATCTCTTTTACATAGCCTGTTGCAAGACCTATCTGATTTCCGTATGAACTGTAACCGCTTGCAGCGCCTCGTACGAGCTTTCTCTGCGGAAGCTTTCCTTCAAGAGTCTCATTCATCGGTCTTGTGGGGTCGGCGGCTCCGGTCACGCGCATCGCCTGATATACATAGCTTCTGCCTGAGAGCGGGTCGCGGATCGCTCCTCCGAGACATGTTGCGGCACCACCGAAAGGCTCTATCTCGGTAGGATGGTTATGCGTCTCGTTCTTGAAGCTGACAAGCCACTCTTCCGTTCTGTCATCGATCCTGACCGGAACGACTATCGAGCATGCATTTATCTCATCAGACTCTTCCTGATCGGCAAGTTTCCCCTGCTTCTTCAGCATCCGCATACCCATGAGCGCGATATCCATAAGGCATACATACTTGTCGTCGCGACCGGCATACATTTCGGATCTTGCATCAAGATACTGCTCATAAGACTTCCTGATGGGCTCGCTGCAAAAACCTTCACCGAAGGACACATCAGTAAGTTCCGTGGAAAATGTCGTGTGTCTGCAGTGATCGCTCCAGTATGTATCCAGAACGCGGATCTCGGTCATTGACGGATCGCGCTTTTCATCGTTTTCAAAATAGTTCCTGATATGGAGAAAATCCTTGAACGTCATCGCAAGATCGAGCGATGAATAGAGCTTACCGAGCTCCTCTTCACTCATTTTGATAAAGCCGTCAAGTATCTTGATATCATCGGGTTCTTCATATTTCGAAACAAGAGTTTCGGGCTTAAGGAAACCGGTCTCTCTCGAATCAACGGGGTTAATACAGTATGATTTTACAGCCTCAAACTCCTGATCGGAAATGCCGCCTTCAAGGCAGTACGTTGTCGCGGTCCTGATTATCGGAGATGCATCCGCACACAGAAACTGCAGACACTGTACGGCAGAATCCGCGCGCTGATCGAACTGTCCCGGAAGATACTCAACGGAAAATACCCTGTCACCTTCCCCTTTCGGAAAATCATCTTCATACAGGACATCAACGGGAGGTTCGCAGAACACGCACTTCTTTGCCGTCTCGAAAACCTCATCCGCCAGATCTTCTATATCATATCTGATAAGGATCCTGACCTTACGAAGTCCGTCAAGTTTCAGATATCCTTTCAGATCTTCATACAGTTCGTTTGCCGCCGCAGCGTATGCACTCTTTTTTTCAACGTAGATTCTTCTTACCATTTGGGATTCCGCCTTCCGGGTAATGATATGTTTATTATATTGATTATACTATTTCAGGGCACTAATTGCATCTGCCAGATTATTGACCGCATAAACTTTTATATCTTTTAATCCTTTTATCGAAGAGGCATTGGAGCCGGGCATCATGATGCCCGAAAAACCGAGCTTGCGGCATTCCATGGCTCGTCCCTCCGCAAGGGATACGGACCTGACCTCTCCCGACAGACCTACCTCTCCGAAAACAACCAGGTCTTCGGGGATCACGATATTGCAAAAGCTCGATACGACAGAAAGCGCGATACCGAGATCTATCGCAGGTTCGCTCATCTTCATGCCGCCTGCCACATTTATGTATGCATCGCACTCAGACATCTTGTAGCCCATCCTCTTTTCAAGTACCGCCATCAGGAGATTGACTCTTGCAAGATCCGTTCCGGCTGCCTGTCTTCTCGGTATCCCGAATCCGCTCCTGCACACGAGCGCCTGTACCTCGACAAGTATGGGCCTTGTTCCTTCCATGCAGCAGACAACGCACGACCCTGCTGAATCCTTGGGCCGGCCGCTGAGCATGAGTGCAGACGGATCTTCAACTTCGGCAAGTCCGTCACCTCTCATCTCAAAAACACCCACTTCGTTCGTCGATCCGAACCTGTTCTTGACCGCGCGAAGTATCCTGTATGAAGCGAATCTGTCACCTTCAAAATAGAGTACGGTATCGACCATGTGCTCAAGTACGCGCGGTCCTGCGACAGTACCCTCTTTGGTCACATGTCCTACGATGAACACCGTAACGGAAAGGCTCTTGGCGATGTTCATCAGGGTGTTGGTGGCCTCTCTTACCTGAGAAACACTTCCGGGCGCCGATGTTACATTCTCAGAATACATGGTCTGTATGCTGTCGATGATAACAACTTCGGGTTTATGCTTTCTTATGACCTGTTCTATATCAGCAAGATCGGTCTCGCACAAAAGCAGCAGATCGTCCGTAAAACTCCCGATCCGCTCTGCGCGCATCTTGATCTGTCCGAGCGACTCCTCGCCGGAAATATACAACAGCTTATGTTGCTGCGAAGAAAGATTCCGGCACAGTTGGAGCAGAAGTGTTGATTTTCCGATACCGGGATCGCCGCCAACTAAAACAAGGGAGCCCGGTACGATACCGCCTCCCAAAACTCTGTCAAGTTCAGACATGCCCGTCTTGCACCGCTTCATCGACTCCGGTGAGACGGCCGAAACACTCATCGGCTCCGGGGCATTCTTTCTGGTACCTGTCCTGGCTGATTGAGCCGTCTTTACAACCGGCTCTTCCACGAACGTATTCCATGCCTTGCACGCAGGACACTGGCCCATCCATTTGGATGATTCATATCCGCACTCATTGCAGAAGAACACGGTGGAAGGTCTGCCTTTTGCCATTGATTATTCTACAACCTTTACGTTTATTTCTCCTTTTCCCTCAAGCTCAACGGAAATACTGAGCTTGCCGCCAAGGTTTGTCTTGATCTTTCCGATGCTGTTTCCGGCAACGCTTACATTATATTCACAGTCTTCCTTGAGACCTACGGTTATCATGGCGTCCTTGTCGCCGCACACGGTGAATGAAAGACCGGCAGGCGTTACTTCAAAATTGTTAACGCTCGTTCCGGGCTCTGATTCGTATACGAACATACCGTCTCTCTCAAGCTTTGTCAGATCTTTAAAAGTCTTTACCTTGTAGAGATTGCCGGCAACGTCGAAATCTTCAACCTTAGCCTTTTGGTCAAGTGTGTGATCGCCGAAACTGATAGTGCCGTCGCTCTCTTTACGGATGAGTTCAGAAACTGTTGCCATAACTGTCCCTCCTATGATTTAACATCCAAAATTATTATATTCTAATCGTGTGGATTATTCCACTGAAAAAATGATCTTATCGTTCTTGGCTCCGACTTTTACTACGTCGCCTTCTTTGAACTTTCCTTCAAGTATCTCAAGAGACAGCGGATCCTCGATCATCGTCTGAACCGCGCGCTTTATGGGTCTTGCTCCGAACTTCTTATCGCTCCCCTTTGCGGCAACCAGCTTTTTCGCAGATTCTGTTATCTTGAGTCTGATCCCTCTTGCCTCCGATGCACGCTCGCACAAAAGCTTAGTCTGTATCGAAACTATCTTCGTAAGATCATCATCATTAAGCGTCCTGAACACCACGATCTCATCTATACGGTTAATGAATTCGGGCTTGAAGGTGTTCTTGACTTCTTCCATGACACCCGATCTCATTCTTTCGTGATCGCTCTTCTCATCCGTCTGCGTGATGAAACCAAGCTTCTTGGGATCGATTATACGGTTTGCTCCCGCATTGCTCGTCATTATTATTATCGTATTCTTGAAGCTGACCTTTCTGCCGTTTGAATCGGTGATATGACCGTCATCAAGCACCTGCAGAAGGATGTTGAACACATCGGGATGAGCCTTTTCTATCTCATCAAACAACACAACGGAATACGGGTTCCTGCGCACCTTCTCCGACAGCTGTCCCCCTTCTTCAAATCCCACATATCCCGGAGGCGAACCTATCATCTTGGATACGGTGTGTTTTTCCATATACTCCGACATATCAACGCGGATCAGGGCATTTTCTGTACCGAACAACGTCCTCGCAAGCGTTTTGGAAAGCTCAGTCTTTCCTACACCCGTAGGTCCCAGGAACAAAAACGATCCTATCGGTCTGTTTGCCTCTTTGAGTCCGACGCGGCCTCTCTTTATCGCTCTTGCGACTGCATCCACGGCTTCCTGCTGCCCTATGACGGACTTGGAAAGCTCCTTCTCAAGTCGCAGCAGTTTGCTGCTCTCTGATTCCGACAGCCTTTCGGTAGGTATCTTGGTAAGTGTTGCCACGATACTCTCAATGTCTGCCTTTGTTACCGACAGATCGGGAAGGCTTCGGAGTTTGGATGTCTTCTTTTCGATCGCTTTTGTTATCTTTGCCGCTTCTTTCTTCTTGGCGGAAAATCCCTCTATATCATTACTGCGAAGACATGCTTCCTCTTCTTTTTCAACCTCATCAAGCTTCTTTTTAAGGTCGCTTATATCTTTCGGATCGGCAAGCATTGACAGCCTAACCTTTGATGCGGCTTCATCGATAAGATCGATAGCCTTATCGGGAAGAAATCTGTCATTGATATAGCGGGCCGAAAGCCTTACGGCCGAAACAAGTGCATCGTCATCGTATTTGACGCAGTGATGTTTTTCGTATGCCGGCGCAATGCCTCTAAGTATGCCGATGCAGTCCTCTTCCGAAGGTTCCTCCACATAGATCGGCTGAAACCTTCTCTCAAGCGCAGCATCTTTTTCGATGTGTTTCCTGTATTCGTCATAAGTGGTCGCACCGATAAGCTGGACCTCTCCTCTTGCAAGAGACGGCTTTAATATGTTGCTCGCATCTATCGATCCTTCGGCCCCGCCCGCACCTATTATCGTGTGGACCTCATCCATGAACAGCAGGATATTTCCCTCGGATATCACCTCGCTTATAACGCGTTTTATCCTCTCTTCGAATTCGCCTCTGTACTTACTTCCCGCCACCATCGCCGACAGATCGAGAGTAAGGAGTCTCTTGTCCGCAACCGTATCAGGAACCGTTCCGTCAGCTATACGCTGCGCAAGGCCTTCAACTATCGCGGTCTTACCTACTCCCGGCTCACCTATGAGGCAGGGATTGTTCTTGGTTCTTCTTGATAATGTCTGTATCATGCGTGTGATCTCGACATCGCGGCCTACCACGGGATCGAGCTTTCCTTCCGCGGCAAGCGCAGTCAGATCACGGCTGTATCTGTCTATGAGCATTCCCTGCATATTGTCTGCATGCCTGGCCGTAGCGCGTATCTGTTCCTTGTAATCCTCGAGATTTTCGCCCATGGCGACAAGAGTATCGGCAAAGAGCTTTTGTGCGTTTACCGACAAAGTGTTAAGAAGACGAAGAGCAAGGCTGTCTCCGTCTGATATGATCGCAAGAAGGATATGTTCGGTCCCTATCTCGTCCGAATCAAATGAATGAGCAAGTTCCTGGGCCAGATCGAGTATTGATTCGACCTTGGGAGTAAATCCCGATCTTTCCTTCCTCGCGACTCTGCCCGGAAGCGCGATCTGCTCATCGATAAGCTTCATGACCTTATCTTCGTTTATTTCGTTGGCGGCAAGAACCATGCCGGCAACTCCGCCGTCATTACCGCACAGCGCCAGGAGCAGATGCTCGGTTCCCACATATCCGTGCCCCAGCTCTTCGGACCGCACTCTTGCGGCCTCCAGAACGAGCCAGGCCTTTTCAGTATACTTACGTGCCATTATTTTCTCCTCGATTTACAGTACCTTGATCAAAGGTTCAGGAATTCAAACTGGAAATCTTCGTCAAGATCCAGTTCCTCAGTCTTGCCGGCTATGTATTGCTGCTGCTCTTTCTGCCTCTTTGCCTCAAGCTGTTCAGCCTCGATCCTTCTTTGTTCTTCTATCCTCTGCTGCTGTTCAAAAAGTCTTCGCTGCTTTTCTCTTTGCTCTTCCTCGTGCATCACACGGGGCTTTTCTTCTGCAGCTTCTACGTTTACGACCTTCTTACGCGGAGGCAGCGGCTGCTTTCCGGTGGGAATATCTTTCTCATCATCCGCTTCCTCCCGGACACCTTCCGTGTCCATTTTCATATACTTGGGCGGAGCACTCTTTCTGGGACGTCTGATGTCTTCATCTTCATCGTCTCCGCGATTTTTTTCAAATGAACTCCAGTCAAGAGGTGTTGCTTCTTCGTAGCCCTGTTCGCGTCTCTTGGCAGCCTTCTTTTCCTCTTTGAGGCGCCACTTTTCTTCGCGCTCGAGAGCTTTTCTTTCACGTCTTGTCAGAGGTCTTTCTTCTTCCTCTTCTTCC
>JAGAFR010000022.1 GCA_017612555.1 Lachnospiraceae bacterium
GAAAGCGAGGCAAGCGCGGATGTCGTTCCATTTTGAGTTCCAGAAGCATCAAAAACACTACTGAAAACACTACTATCAAGCTAACAGTAGTATTTTTAGTAGCGAAATCGGTAAAAACACTACTGCAAAAAGAACAAAGTAACGGCGTATCTTACTCGTAATCGTCGAAGCGCCTTCCGTCCCAATCGTCGTCATCATACTTTGAAGACGGCCTGTAGTCATCGTCGTCCTGATCTTCCGCCTTCTTTTTCAGCTTATGAGCAGCAACTATGGCCCCCGCCATGAATCCGCCGGAGATCAAGGTCCAGACTATGCCGAACACGATCATAAAACCTGCTTCAGGTCCATTGGTGCTCAGCATGCCTATGCCCGCGATAAGGATCAAGATGCCGATAAAAATAAAGGGCACTAAGAATAATACCGATACTACCATTATTATCGGCGCTGCTATCTTGCCGATCTTACGGACAGTCTCTGTCAGTTCGGCCGAAGCGCCTGCACCGGTAAGCGACGCACGCTCGGCTTCCAGATCGATGGGCACTTCCTCATATTCGACGTCCTTGTCACGGATAAACGTTCTGATGACAAGGAAGAACGCAAGCGCGAAGAATCCGACGACTACTATAAACGGCATGCACTTGAGCACCATGGATATAACGGACATTGGCGACTTGAGATTCAATGTCTCATCCGCGCTGCGCGTGATCACTTCGAATGCTTCTTGGAAGGCCTGTCCCGGGCGGACACCATCTTCGAGGTTGTTGTGGAATACCTTGGAGAAGTTGCGGAACATGCCCTCCGTCAGGATGGGATCCGTCTCGTCGCCCTGTATAGCTTCCCAGGAGAAATCCGGCACCTCGAGATCGCCCGAGATGAAGTCCTCCGCCTGGTCTTCTGGGATCGAATACACGATCACGAAGTGCTGCTCGTCCTCGTAGTTATCCACATACGTGGAGAAGGCATAGCTCTCGAGATCCGCATAACCATCCTGCCAGTCTTCGTTGTATACCGTATAGACGACCGGGCAGATACCGGTGATATCCTCGAAGTCTGTGAGCGCTTCTTCCAGGTCGTCGTAGTTTTCGATGACGCCGATGCTGTCTTCGATGTGGGTGTCGGGCGTATCGTATACGGGCTTGAGCTTGACCGCCATCTCGTCCGCTACCGAACTGAACGTACCGTATCCGATGAAGCCTCCGATGAGAGCCATCAGGATAAGGACGAAAATGCTCGGTTTCTGCGGCTTGCTGCTGGCGTAGATGTATTCGTCGGGATAGCCCGGACGATGCTTGCGGTATCTTCTAGAACCCGGGAAATAGTGATGCGATATGTGGTTGCCGGAGCTGCCTCCGTGCGATCCGCCTCCATGCGTACCGCCGCCGTGTGAACCTCCTCCTGAACTGTGCGGCATGGCTCAGCCCTCCCTTGCCGGAGAGATTATCTCCATGAAGATGTCCTTGTCGGTCCTCTTGAATTCGGTGAACCCGCACTTCTCGTAGAGATGGATCGCCCTGTCGTTATCGATGTACACTTCGAGATACACGCGGTTGATCGGAAGGTTGTTCCAGCCGTACGTGAGCAGGCTCCTTATCGCTTCCGCGCCGTAGCCCGCGTTCTGCTTTGCATATGTGATTACGATTCCGAGCTCTGCCTCGCCGTCCTTGACGTTCATGAAGCCGGTGTTGCCGATGAACTCGCCGGTGGATTTCTCCATCATCGAGTATGTATACGGCTGCATGAGCTTCTGGTTCCTTATGAACTCGAGCTCTTCTTCCATCGTGTAAGGCGTGCGCCTCTCGCCGATGAACCTCGCGACATGCTCGATGTCGTTGACCATTGTGAGATAGTCTTGTGCGAGTTCTTCGGTAAACTTCACGAAGCGTATGTTCTCTGATTCAAATACTGTATCCATGCGGTGAATTATAACACTCGGGCGGGCAGGTGTTCCATTTTTGGTTCCGGAAACATCAAAAACACTACTGAGAAAACTACTGCCGGGCGAATAGTTGCGTTTGTAGTAGCGAAAACGGCAAAACCGCTACTGCAATTGGAACAGATCAATAAAAAACACCAAATTCCGAGAGGAATCTGCGTCATTCCGGCGGGTGGCTACCATTCGGGCTACCAAAATCGCGAAAACGGTAGCCTGATCGGTAGCATTCGGCCAAAATCTACCAAAACGGCTACCAAAACCGCCAAATCGGTAGCCTATTTGGTAGCCTGAGGCATGACGCCCGTCACCTGCGTGAACACGGGCAATAAAAAACCGCAAACTCCATAAGGAATCTGCGGTTTAATCTGATAAGATCACTGATACTCGTTCACCTGATACTGGATCGCAATATGCTGAACATTGTCATATGGGTTCTCGAAAATCGACAGATAGCCGCCATCTACCGCCCAAACATATCCGTATCCGGAATTACCGGCAGGAATAGAATTTCCATTGGCATAAATACATGAATGAATCGGCTCACCATAAACATTCGTGTATTGTGAGACAATACTATCTAAAGAAGCACCTTCTATCTCATACCTCACTGCGGATACATCTCCTTCCATGATGAAAAAGGTGTATTTGTTTCCCAGGAAATAATAATCAAGGTATGAATCAAACGTATCCGAATACGTCCACGCTTTGTAATCCCACACATACGGATCATCATATACTGCAAGCGCATTAGTATAATAGATATCGTAATATAATCCCTTCAGACATTCGGTTAATTCTGCCTCGGGACAGTCTAAAAGCGACCCGTCAATCCAGAAGATTCCGTCTTTATTCTGAATAGGATCAGAAGGAGAAGAATAACTTCCGACACCGTATTTTGCCAGGATCGAATTCAGAGTGCCTTCATTACTCATCTGCATGACATCCATGGCATTCTCAAGGAATTGTATAAGTTCATCCGAATCTTTGTTAACAGCAATAGCGAACTCTTCACAAGTATAGGCGCACTCTACGCCTGTAAGATCCGGATAATCAGCTTCAATTCTATTAATATCTTCAATATTAGTCAGGACCGCATCGATCTCACCGGTTGCCAACGCTTCAATAGCCGCGTTTACATCCGGATACCTCGTTAATCTCTCCTCGCCTATATCATCTGTGAGATAGATATCAGCAGTAGTATTCAGCTTAACACCCACCTGACAGTTTCCATTAATGATATCGTCATTCGTACAAATACCGGAATCCTTTCTTACAACAAACCACAAAACGTTTGTATAGTAGGGAACAAAATAAGCTTTTTCCTTACGTTCGTCGTTCTCGGTAATGCCTGCAACGC
Organism: Lachnospiraceae bacterium; assembly: GCA_017612555.1. Classification (GTDB taxonomy): domain Bacteria; phylum Bacillota; class Clostridia; order Lachnospirales; family Lachnospiraceae; genus UBA2868. Next base: position 3,291 of record JAGAFR010000022.1, read on the forward strand.
AGATGCAGTTCTCATCAGCCTGAACTTCATCCAACAGAACATAGAACTCAAGATCTTCATAATTAAGATCATAGCTATCTTCAAATAAAACTTCTAACAGATCGATCTCAACACCGACCATCTGACTATCTTCATAATACTCAAATGGCGGGAAATACGCATTTGTTACGACTCTCAGTTCAGGTAAAGACGGCACAGGAGTAGGTGTAGGGGTAGGGGTTGCAGTCGGCTTTGGCGTCGGCGTAGCCTTTTTCGAGCTTGTTGAACCGTCGGACGACTTTTGTGTCTCGGTCTGAGCAGATGCCTCGGTAGGTTTCTCACCACCGAAGAAATTATAATAATTGTTTGTAATATGTTGTATCACTGCACAACCAGTTGCCGATAATAGGATGGAAATCATCACTACTGATACCAGCGCTCTCTTGATTCCAGTCATAGTATTCTCCTGTTGTTATTTGCTCAATTCCACATTGGTTACGCAAAGATACGGCAACGCACCCGTTCCGTCTCCGTAGTACCAACTGCCGAAAACTTCAATTACAACAAAACTATTACCGGAAATATCAACGGAAAAATCTATCGGCTCCTCAGTACCAACAGGATTCGTACTTTCATAAAGAAGAACATCATCCCCATATATCCGTACATATGAGCCTCCATTATCATTTGAAGCCAACGAACAATACGGAACATAAATAGTACCGGATATGTTTTTATAATCTCCGGCGGTATAGAATTGTGCCCTGGCGGGCTGGTCTTCCATCCACGCATCAGTTACGGTGAATACATATTTTGATTCATAAGTGTTATTAAACCCGTCTCTGCAAATATCATCCGTATAATATGAATTGACTGCACACCAGTCATTAACGGAGTACGCATCTTCACGTGATAAGTAACTGTTTGTTTTACTGCTCGCTGAATTCGGGTCCGTATCCCAAAATGACTTCTTCTCGGTCTCGCCCAACTCAGCTTCGATCACATTAACTACTTCCTGAGTCTTGGCATTGTGATCTTCGATCGCTTCCTGGTTAGTCTTTGCCTGCTCGAAGTAATCCATATTGTGGGTTCCGACATAATCAGAGAACCAGCCGAGGAATATTATTCCGAAGAAAAGAGTCAAAACAATAACATCGAAAAGACTCAGTATGATACCCAGTATTCCCAGTCCCTTTCCTCGTTTTCCATACTTATTACATTCATGGACGCCTATGATCGAGAACAACAAGTTGAACGGAGACAACTGAAAGATCGCCGTAACAAATCCGGCAACACAGAAGCCGCTGAACGGCGGGATCGGATTAGGATTTGCATAGATTACGGTGTTGGTTCCGGATTGCACTGGTCCTGAAGCACCTGTCTGATCCTTGCCGCAATAATTGCAATAGCGAGAACCTACCGGTATCGGCTTTCCGCAAAAAATACATAACTGATCCATCTTCTTTCCCATAACCTGCCTCCCAAAAAACAAAAGCTATGATTTGATTATTTCAAATCCGGAGAGTTGCAAGGTTGTAGATTATTACATTTTCAGTGTCAGTTATTACATTTATGGCAGTTCTTCTATTCTTTGAGCCTTTCTTCCAATTCGGTTGATATCTTAACTGCCAATTCCAAAGACTCGTTATCTCCCTTTTTCGTTAAGGTCTTTATCTGTTCTATGTAATTCACGACATCGTGTCTGATAAAACGCGATCCGTTGATCTCTTTTTGAACCAGTTCATAATAGTCTTTGTCATACACCGCATTTTGCTGCATCAGTTCTTTTTCTTGTCTTAATGCCTGCACTCTTTTGCTGACTCTCATATACGCAATGAACAAGACCACAAAAGCGATATTGATCACACCGGCTGTGACTGCCGTCCGGGTCAATATGAATCCGTTATGATCACCCTTATCCAGAACGATCGATAATGTATAGATCAACATCAAGACCGGTATAGTCAGAAGTATCATTATGGGGAATACTGGTTTTGTAATCTTCCTGCTCCTGTATATCAGCACTTCTATCAGGAAAGCATCGCAAAGAAATATCGTCGAATATGATCTGAACAGTTCTACATAGATATCATAACCATCCGGTGGGATCCCCATCACTACAGCCATAGCTTCAGTGGTGATCTCTATTGCTACCGTAGTAACTATAAATACGACAAAGGTGATGATCCTTTTGGCGATCCGGTCTTTGCTGAAGACAAAAAACATAAAGATGAACGAACCGAAGAAGAACACAGTCGGATCGATGACGCTTACAAAAGTGTTATTCAGCCCGCTTAAGACGCTCAGGGTGATTCCTATAACATAGCTTAACCAGTCTGGAAATCTCTTTTTGTCAATGACACCAAGCAGCGAATAGATCACTACGAATCCGAGTATCGTACCCTCGATAATACTCCAGACAGGATTCATCTTGCATTCTCCCTGCGTCTGCAGTTCAGCATCATAGTAAAAACAGATATATGGTCCTTCATATCAACGGTGAGTTCTCCGTCGTATCTTCCGGCAATAGCCTGTAGTATCTTCAGTCCGTAACCGTGTGATCCCGGGATATCGGTCTTGGTCGTTCTCAGATCTTCGATGCTGTCAACTGTCACATCCGATAATGTTGGGTTTTCAGTCCTTATTATGAGCATCTTACCCTTCATGGAAATATTGACATTAACATAAGCGTCTTTGCCTGCTTCCTTAACGCATAACGCAGCTTCTATCGCATTATCAATAAGATTGGAGACCGCAGATGACAGATCCAATTCAGCTATGCCTGTATCGGATGGAACCACGGCCTTTGTATTCATCGGAATCGATTCCCTGTCCGCCCTGTTCTTTTTGAGTGTCAGGACCATGTCCACCGTAGGGTCTTCACAGAACCTGAGACTGCGTAGTCCTTCTATGCTCTCGCTTATCTTGTCGACAGGCACCGCCTTTGAGTTCAGTTCTCCCGTCTCGATACTCGCCCTGATTTCTTCTATATGCTTTAACAACCCGGCATTGATCTCACGGGATTCTGCTAATTCCTTATCCATGATCTCGAAATACTTCTTATCAAGGTGTTCAAGATTCGCCTTTAATTCTTCCTCTTTCTGCCTTTCATAGAGTCTGTTGCTGTCATAGATATAACGGATAAAGAGGATATTGACCGCAGTGTTGAATACCAACGCTCCGATACTGGCAGCCATGGAGTGCATTATGCTTACTTCGGAACTTCGGGCAAGGAGCAGAAAGACATAGATCATCTGCATCATTATGAACAGAGCAAAGATCAGGATGGGAATTAAGAGCGTTCTAGTTCCTTCTCTTCTTAAATAAGGCTTGTTCATACCAGCTTCCTGCCAAGATGCTTAGTCAGAGCAATACGGACCTCTTTGCGTCTGGACTGACTGACCGGCACCGCGCTTCCGTCATCCAGCAAAAGGTTGTCCTTCCTCATGCTGCTCACGTGATCCATATTAACTATGAAGCTCTGATGACATCTGATAAACCTGTCATCGAGTTCGGTCTCAACATCCTTGACCCGCGAATAAAAGCTTTGCTTATTACCGTTAGTAACAGCATTCATCCGTCTTTTGTCACTTTCGAAAAACAGGATCTCACGCATTGGGATGCTGACTATATCCGATCCGGATACATACGTAAACTTGTCATTATGATCGTGTTCCAACACTGACAGGGCTTTATCCACAGCCACTTTAAGTTTGGATTCCGAGACCGGTTTCTGGAGATAGTACACCGGATCAGCTCTGAAGATATCCTGCGCATATTCATGAAAAGCACTTACAAAGATGACCTGAACATCCGGCTTATTCTCTTTGATCCTGCCCGCGATCTCTATTCCGCCGGAATCCACTCCGTCAGAATTATCAAGATCGATATCTATGATCAACACATCGCAGTCAGCGCAATCATTATCCTCAAAATCATCAGTTCCAAATGCAAACTTGTATACAAACCTGTCCGGAAACAGCCGGCAGATCATATCATGAATATCGGATACTGTCTGTGAGTTGTCATCACAGATCGTGCACTTCAGCATAACAAGCCCTCGATTCTTCAGTCCCTTGATAATAATAACATTTTTGCAGATCAACACTACTCAGGATCGACAGTCCTGTTCCGTTTTGCGTTCCAAAAGCATCAAAAACACTACTGCAGAAACTACTATCGGTCAAATAATAGTATTTATAGTAGTGAAAACGGCAAAACCGCTACTGAAAATGGAACAGATCAATAAAAAACCGCAAACTCCATAAGGAATCTGCGGTTTGCTTGGCTGCCGAACAAGGATTCGAACCTTGACTAGCGGTGTCAGAGGCCGATGTGCTACCGTTACACCATTCGGCAGTGTTTTTGCGACTAGGCAAATATACCACACGCAAAATCTAAAATCAATATATTCTTTATTCGAGCGGTGGAAGTGCTCCGATCTCCTCGAGCTTGGCTCTCACCTTGCCCATGTCTTCGTATATCGGCATCTTGTTCTTGGGATTACGAAGAGCAAACGCCGGGTGGTACGTGGTCATTATGTAATAGCCGTTCTTCTCGATGAACTTGCCGCGCACGTCGCGCATCACGGGCTTGGTTCCGAAGAAACCTTCGTACGCAGTCGACCCGCAGAGAAGTATCACCTTCGGGCGGACCATCATGAACTGCTCAGCCAGGAGCGGCTTGCATGCGCGGATCTCGTCCGGGGTCGGACGGCGGTTCTGCGGGGGACGGCACTTGGCTATGTTGCAGATGTGGTAATCGTTGTCGCCGAACCCGTAAGAAGCCAGAAGGTTCTGCAGGAGCTGGCCCGACCTGCCGCAGAAGGGTATGCCCTTGATGTCCTCCTGCTCGCCCGGCGCTTCGCCGACGATCATGAGAGGCGCCTGTCTGCCGCCCCTGTAGATGACGACGTTCTGGGCACCAGCACGGAGGCCGCAGTTATTGCACGCGCGGCACTTGTTCTCGAATTCACTCCACTTGGCATCAAAATCTTCCATAGGACAAATTATACCTCATATTGGTTTATAATCATCTCATGAGACTCGACAAAATGCTGGCAAATTCAGGACTCGGCACAAGATC
>JAGAFR010000023.1 GCA_017612555.1 Lachnospiraceae bacterium
ATCGAAGTCATGGAAGAGACGATGATGAAAGATCCGGGCAATTGGAAGAAGCATTACCACGGAAGCGAAGAAGAACTTGCGGTAAAGAGAAAATACAGTTTTTCGGACAGATGCAGATATTATTTCGCGCAGCCTGAGATGAAGGCTGCAGTGGCAAAGCTTTTTGACAACATGTCAGAAGTATCTATCCCTCTCGGAATGCTCAGACAGTATATGCCGCAGCAGTACATAAAGGTAAGGGACGGAGTACTTGCCGCAAAACCCAGGGAGTTGGCAAAAGACTGTGTTGTTCACCTCGTTGAAGACTATAATTATGCCACAAAACTCAATTATATGATCAGTGACGCATTTTATATGTGAATTTTATTATATTTTTAATTATTTATTTACCACTATTATTCCATGTAATCTGATACATTGGAAACACTAGCGAAACGTTTCGCCCGACGGTCGGCGATTGTGCAGAAGGTGTTGCTGGAGGAAGATTGTTTTGAAAAAGATTAAAGAAAATCCAATAGTAAAAAAACTTGGATTTAACCGGATCGTTCTGACAGGAGTTCTGATACTCATGTATGTGATACTGTGCCTGTCAGTGAACAAATTCGCGGGTATGCCGCGTATTATGAGTGCCTTGAACTATGCATATTTTCTCGGGTTCCTGTCACTCGGCGTAACATTTGTCATCGCGACCGGAGGAATTGATTTTTCCATCGGTCCGGTAATGTTCTGCTGTGCGCTTGTATCAGGGTACTGTCTTACAAGTCACGGAGTTCCGATGTTGCTTTCGCTTATCATAAGTGTGCTTGTAGGATTCGTTTTCGGAATGTTTAACGGATATCTGGTAGCTTACTGGAAGGTCCCGCCTTTTATTGTTTCGATGGCAAGCATGAACATTGCAAAGGGAGTCGCGACGGTATTTACGAACAACCAGTCGGTGAGTTGGCCCCAGGCAGCCAAGGGAGGCTGGTTCAGATCTCTTGTAAAGGTAGGAAAGCTTCCGGTCGGTATAATCGTGTTTCTTGCGGTAGCCGTCGTATGTTCTGTAATACTCAACCACACAAAAGCGGGAAGATACATCCTCAGTCTTGGAAGCAACCGTGAAGCGGTAAGGTTGTCAGGTGTTGATATCAAGAAATGGGAGATGCTTGCATATGTGATTTGCGGGATTCTCGTCGGTATCGCTGCGATCTATTTTGTAGGCGCTTATACGACGGTTCAGCCCGGATACGGCGACCAGTACAACAACGAAGCGATTGCCGGATGTGTAATGGGCGGTACATCAATGGCAGGCGGCCTTGCTTCCATCGGAGGTACGGTGATAGGCGTATTTATCATAGCCCTTTTGCAAGAAGGAATACTGACACTTGGTTTTACCAAGGATTATCAGCTGATAATCACGGGCATTATCGTTATTGTTGCAGTATATGCCGACGTAATGGCAAGACGCAGAAAGAATTAGAAAGGAGCGTTGATAATGGGTGAAGTCATTCTTGAAATGAAACATATCGATAAAAGCTTTCCCGGTGTTCACGCTCTGGATAACGTGGATTTTGAGGTAAAGCGCGGTGAAGTTCACGCTCTTATGGGAGAAAACGGAGCCGGAAAATCAACTCTGATGAAGGTCCTGACCGGGATATACACAAAGGATTCCGGAACGATCTTATATGAAGGAAAAGAGATCGAATTCCATAATGCAAGGGAAGCTCAGGATGCGGGCGTTGTCATTGTTCATCAGGAACTGAACATGGTAGGTCATCTTACGGTCGCTCAAAACATCTTCATCGGGCGTGAGTTCAAAAAAGGAATACGTATCGATGATAAGAAGATGAACGAAGAAGCGAGAAAGCTGTTTGACAGACTGAACATCGAGATTGATCCGACGGCTACCATGAGTGATCTGACAGTCGGAAAACAGCAGATGTGCGAGATAGCGAAGGCGATCTCACATGATGCCAAGGTCATCATATTTGATGAGCCCTCAGCTGCACTTACGGAAGCCGAAATAGAGGATCTGTTCAAGATCATAAGAGATCTTCGCGAGCAGCAGATGGCTATTGTGTATATATCTCACCGTATGGACGAGATTAAAGTCATTACCGACAGGGTCACAGTTATGCGTGACGGATGTTATGTCGGAACACTTATAACGAAAGACTCCACTAAGAATGACATCGTCAATATGATGGTAGGACGTGTCATTTACGAAGAGCCCAAGACACAGAGCCAGGTAGCTGACGATGCACCGGTGGTACTTAAGGTCGAACATCTGAATGCCGGCAAGATGGTGCAGGACATCAGCTTTGAACTCCATAAGGGAGAGATTCTGGGATTCTCGGGGCTTATGGGTGCCGGACGTACGGAGACCGCAAGAGCTATCTTCGGTGCGGATCCGAAAGAAAGCGGTGACATATATGTTAACGGTCAGAAAGTCACGATCAACAGTCCGGAAGATGCGGTCAAGGCCGGCATAGGATACCTTTCGGAGGACCGTAAGAGATTCGGTATCGTTGTACAGAAGACAATCGCGGAAAATACGACAATGGCCGACCTTCCCAATTATATGAAGGGACTGTTCATAGATAAGAAGAAAGAAAAAGAGACTGCCGAGAAATTTGTGGAATCTCTTGCAACCAAGACTCCGAGCGTGGATCAGATGGTAGTTAATCTATCGGGCGGTAACCAGCAGAAGGTCGTTATCGCAAAATGGTTGTGCAAGAACTGCGATATCCTCATATTTGATGAACCTACCCGCGGTATTGATGTAGGCGCCAAAAACGAAATCTACAAGCTGATGAACAAGCTTGCGAGTGAAGGTAAATCAATAATAATGATCTCTTCCGAAATGCAGGAGATACTTCGAATGAGCGACCGTGTTGTGGTCATGTGCGAAGGAAAGAAAACTGGTGAGCTTCGGATAGAAGAAACAACTCAGGAAAAGATCATGAATCTGGCTACGAGAGATATTGATTAGGAGGATGATCATGGAAAAGAAAAAATTGCCTGCAAAAATATTCAGGCAGGAAGTGATAGTATTTCTGGTAGTCGTAGCGCTGTTTGCGTTCTTTTGTTCGGCAAGCCAGGATTTCAGAAAATATGCGACGATACTGGATATACTTGATAAATCGTACTTTGTCCTTCTTATGGCTATCGGAGTTGCATTTCCTCTTATAACAGGAGGTGTCGACCTGTCCATAGGAACGGGTCTTGTATGTTACTCACTTGCGGGTGGCTATCTGATCATGTTCAAAGGATGGCCTACCGGTCTGGCAATGATCGTCTCCATTCTTTTCGGTATTGCGATAGGTATTCTGAACGGGATACTGATCGGAGTGATGAACCTTCCGCCGTTTCTCGGTACGCTGTGTACATGCATGATAACAAGAGGGCTCGGATCGATCTGTTCAAAAAACACAGGAATAGTTTGGCCCACGACAGGACAGACAGGAAGCTGGTTCAGAAAGATATTCAAGTATACGACTTCCGGCGGAACAAATATCCCCCTCGGACTTGTATGGATAATAATTCTGGTTCTGATAATGCATTTTGTGCTCAACCATACAAAAGTCGGAAGATACACGATCGCCATAGGCAGTAACAAGGAAGCAGCCATACTCTCAGGAATTAATGTAAAGTTCTATCATGTCATGGCATATGCGATTTCGGGACTGTTCTCGGCTTTTGCCGCTATCGCTTATGCAGGTATATTCCAGACGATATATCCCGGATCGGGCGCAGGATTTGAACTTGAAGCCATCGGCGGAGCGATTATCGGCGGTGTGTCGGCAACCGGAGGAGCGGGCTCCATCATAGGAACATTCCTCGGTGTGTACGTTATATGTCTGCTCAAGACCGGACTTCCGTTCATCGGACTTCAGGCAAAGTGGCAGCAGATCGTAACGGGTCTTGTACTCATAGGCTCGGTAATGGTTGATATCATCAAAAAGAAACGCGAAGCAAAGAGATGATAGGCCGTAAATCAGATGTGTACTGCAAGGCGCAGTTCATATATGGAAGAAATTGAAATTCAATTTTTATTCTAAAGGAGGAAAAACATGAAGAAAAAGTTATTGGCAACAATCATCAGCGCAACAATGGTTGCAAGTCTCCTTGGCGGATGTGCAGGAGCAGCAGCTCCGGCTCCCGCAGCAGATGCAGCAGCACCTGCAGCAACTGAGGAAGCAGCACCCGCTGCAACAGAAGAGGCAGCACCTGCAGCAGAAGCTGCATCAGGCGACCTTGATTTCAAGATCGTTGTTAAGAGTTTCCAGTCATCATACTGGCAGGCAGCAGTTCAGGGCGTTAACCAGGCAGCTGAAGAACTCGGTGTTAAGGTTGAGTGTAACGGACCTAACGCAGAGTCTGATATCGCGGATCAGGTTAACATGCTGACAAACTACATCAACGGTGCTCCGAGCGGAATCGGTCTTGCTGCTTGTGACCAGAGCGCATGTCTCGATGCTCTTCAGATGGCAAAAGACGCAGGAATCCCCGTAGTATGCTTTGACTCAGGATGTCCCGATGCTCCCGAAGGATCTGTTCTTTCAACGATCGCAACAGATAACTACGGTGCAGGCGCAACAGCAGCACACAATCTTTACGCAGCACTTAAGGACACGATCGCAAGCGCATCAGCTCCTGTAAGGATCGGTGAGGTTAACCAGGAGTCAACTTCAGAATCAATCACAAAGCGTGGTCTCGGATTCATCGACAAGTTCACAGAGCTTGCAACAGCAGACGGCAAGAAGGTTGCTGTTGTAGGTAATGAGTTCTATGTAAACGGCGCAAAGGATAAGGGCGATGAGGCATCAGCAGACATCATCATTGAAGTAGCGGTTCCCGCTCAGACAACAGTAGAGCTTTGCGCAACAGAAGCTTCAGCTATCATGAATAAGTCAGATGTTATCGGTATTTTCGGTTCCAACCAGGTTGCAGCAGAAGGTATCCTTTCAGCAGATGCAAACCTTAACAAACTCGGAACAGAGGCAGGCAAGAACATCCTTGCAGCTGGTTTTGATGCAGGTACTGTTATCAAGACAGCTATCAAGGACGGCAAGATGTTCGGTGCCGTAACACAGTCTCCTCTTGCAATGGGTAAGACAACCGTTGAGACACTTGTTAAGATCGCTAACGGCGAGACAGTTTCCGATATCGCTACAGACGGTTACTGGTATGACAACTCCAACATGGA
>JAGAFR010000024.1 GCA_017612555.1 Lachnospiraceae bacterium
GATCTTGGAATACTTGATCTTTCGGAGGATGAGGAGTTCGAACTGAAGAAAGAAGGTCCCGACGTTACACATAAGGGAAAACTCTTCGATCTTATCATTCCGGTGTTGATCCTGATCATCTTCTGTGTATGGGGACTTCTGTACAATGGTTTTTCGGCTATCGGAGAAGGCAGCGTCATCGATGCATTCTCAGAGACAGACGCATATGTAGGACTTCCCTGGGGAAGTATCATAGCTCTTGTGATAGTCATAATATACATGCTGGTTCGCAAGGTTGTTACATTTGAGGAAGCCATGGAGTGCATACCCAACGGATTTTGTGCAATGGTTCCCGCTATCACGATACTGACACTTGCAACAGCACTTAAGAACATGACCGGCATGCTCGAAGCAAGAGAGTTTGTTGCTGACGCGATGTCTAATGCGCAGGGTCTTCAGTGGCTGCTTCCGGCAATAGTGTTCGTGGTTGCATGTCTTGTGTCATTTGCGACCGGAACAAGCTGGGGTACATTCGGAATACTGATCCCGATCGTATCGGCGATCTTCCCGGAATCAAGCTCACTCTTCTTCGTAGGCATCTCAGCATGTCTTGCAGGCGCTGTTTGCGGAGACCACTGCTCACCTATTTCCGATACGACCATCATGTCGTCAGCCGGAGCACACTGCAATCACATCAACCATGTTGAGACGCAGCTTCCTTATGCGATATCGGTTGCAGCGCTGTCATTTGTATGTTATGTGATCGCGGGACTCTTTGAGCCGATAGGGCTTACATGGCTGTCGCTTCCGATAGGTGTTGTACTTACGATAGCATTCCTGTTCTTTATGAAGAAGAAGACAGTTAAATAATGGGCTGCAAGAGGTAGAGGTTAGATATGTTTAAGAGAAAATGGTATGAATGGATACTGACCATAGCGTTCTTTGCGATGGCGGCACTGTGCATAATATGGGATCGGAATGAGGGAATGGTCACGCTTGCGATCAACGGAGCGTTATTCCTTGTGGTGGCCGTGATATTCCTGACAGCCGATCTTGGCAGCTTTGCCCCGATGAATTCCATCATCAAGGACCTGAAGAAGGCTTCGGAAAAGATCCGTTCTGATGCCATGAATTCTCATTCATATTTGTGGGAGCCTTATTCGACAAGTGATGTAAAGCTTTTTAAGAACAGTAAGCTTGATCAGCTATTTACGGACTTTGTATTCGAACTCAATCGGGAGGATAATGCGGAAAAAGCATATTACCGTCCGAGCATAGATGACTACATCAACATGGATATCGTTGATACGACGATGCACCGTAATGAACTCAACCAGGTTCCGGGAATGCTTACAGGACTCGGAATCCTCGGTACGTTCATCGGCCTGTCCATAGGACTGCAGAATTTTAACGCCACGGGATCCACGGCTGCAATGACAAAAGGTATCGAGGGATTGATGGACGGTATCAAGGTTGCGTTCCACACCTCGATTTTCGGTCTTGTATTTTCACTTGTGTTCAATGCGGTTTATAAGAAGAAACTGTACGAAGCGGAAAATGCGGTTTCCGAATTTTCACATGCGTTTAAAAAGTTCGTTCTTCCCGATACGGAGAATAACGGAATGAACCAGCTCATAGCCCTTCAGGGAGAGCAGATAAAGGCCATGGAAGCAATGTACGATCGTATGGCCGATGAGCTTGACAGGATCGTGGCACCGCAGTTTGACAGACTGACAAGGATGGTTACCGAATTTGAGACGATCATGGTCAGGAACGAGACCGAGGCGATCAGTCAGATCGTCGATACTTTCATATCTCAGATGAACGTATCCTTGGGAGAGAGCTTCAGAAAGCTTGGCGAGTCGGTTGATGAGCAGTACAGGAGCCAGAAGGAGACTGCGGATCAGATGACGGAGCTTCTTAATACGACAGGAAGCAACACCGCAAATCTCCATTCGATCAATAACGAGACACAGAGACTCATCACGACTCTCAACAGTTACACCGCGAGCATCCAGACGATACAGAATGAACTGCAGAGGACGCTCGCTAATCTCGGCACCGAAGACAAATCGGCAAGAGAGCTTATCGTTCAGGAAAAGAACATGCTGCTTGAGCAGGGCAATATAATAATGGAACTGCGCACAGCGATCAGACAGATGAGAGATTACACCAAGGATACCAACGAGCATGTTGACGAAGCTCTTGAGGAGATAAGAAACGGTGTAGATTATATGCGTAAGCTCGGAGACAGAAAGGTTGCACCTGCCGGGAGAGATCAATGAGAAGGATTTTCAGGACCAAAGATGAAGAGACATCATACTGGCTGTCCTATTCCGACATGATGGCGGGACTTCTTCTGTGTTTTGTGATCATCATTTCGATCACCGTGCTTCGGTCCAAGGTCATGTATGACCAGAAGCAGGAAGAACTTGCGGGAAAAGAACAGGAACTCATAATCCAGTCCGAGGAACTGGAAAATGAGAGACTGACCATAGAAGAGCAGGGAGCAAAGCTCAATGCCCAGGAACTGAAGCTGTCGGAACAGGAAAGAAAGCTCCTGGCCCAGCAGAGGAAGCTTCAGGAACAGTCGGAACTTCTTAAGGAACTTGAGCAGCTCATGGGTGAGCAGCAGGCGAAGCTTGATAACATAATCGGTATCAGGAGCGAACTTATCGAGGCACTTAAAAAGGAGTTCGAACACTCGTCGCTCAGTATTGCAGTTGATGAAAATACCGGCGCGATCTCAATGGATTCCAATATTCTGTTTGAGTATAACAAGTCGACTCTCAAGACCGGCGGTAAGGATTTTCTCGGAGAGTTCATGCCAAGGTACTTGAAGATACTGCTCAGTCCCAAATACAAAAAATACATTTCGGAGATCGTCATCGAAGGACATACGGATACTGACGGAGATTATCTGTCAAACCTGAACCTGTCCCAGCAAAGAGCATATTCAGTTGCGGATTACTGCGTTCGCGGCAACAGTGATTTTCTGACAGACAGGGAAAAAGAGGAGCTTGAAAAGGTCCTGTCCACTGTGGGAAAGTCGTTCAGCGAGCCGATCTTAAAGCCTGACGGAAGTGTTGATGCCGATGCGTCGCGTCGTGTTGAGATAATGTTCAGGCTCAGGGATGAAGAGATGATCCGTGAGATGATGGAGATACTGAACGAGACTTCAAACAGATAATCTGAGAAGATGGAGGAGGATGTATGCGAAGAGCGTTATTCATAGGGGGAACAGGGACCATATCAATGGCTGTAACACGCCTTGTCGCAAAGGATCCCGAATGGGAGCTGTATCTTATCAATCGCGGCAGCAGGATGGATGAAGTTCCCGAAAACGTAAATATAATAAATGCGGATATAAATGATGAAGACAGGATCGACAGCATGATCGAGGGGACCGGGTTCGACTGTGTATGTGATTTTATAGGGTTTACTCCCGATCAGGCAGAGCGCGACTACAGGCTGTTTCGCGGCAGATGCGGCCAGTTTATCTACATCAGTTCAGCATCGGCATACAACAAGCCTTGCAGGAACTATAAGATCACCGAAGGAACAGCACTTGCCAATCCGTTCTGGGAGTATTCGAGGAATAAGATATACTGCGAAAGCTTCTTTATGGACAAGTATGAGAAGGAAGGCTTTCCGATCACTATAGTGCGCCCGAGTCACACATATGATCTGAGGAGCGTGCCTCTCGGAGTGCACGGCGACAGGGGAAGCTGGCAGGTCATCAAGAGGATGCTCGAAGGCAAGCCCGTTATCGTTCAGGGCGACGGTACATCGTTGTGGACGATGACTTTCAATGAGGATTTTGCAAAAGGGTTCAAGGGACTGATGGGAAATCCCCATACGATCGGAGAGAGCTTCCAGATAACAAGCGACGAGACTCTTACATGGAATCAGATATATGAAGCTATAGCGGATGCGCTCGATGTCGACTTCATACCGTATTATGTCTCATCGGAGTTCCTGGCTTCGGTAAGCGATTATGACTTTTTCGGATCGCTCCTCGGAGACAAATCCAATTCTGTCGTATTTGACAATACGAAGATCAAGAGAGTGGTGCCCGGATTTACATGCACGACGCGATTCGATCAGGGAGTCAGAAGGACGCTTGATTATGTCCTGTCTCATCCCGAGTGTCAGGTTCCCGATCCTGAGTTTGATGAGTTTTGTGACAGAGTGATAGATGAACTGGAAGAAGCGAAGGACAGACTCAGATGAACATTAGAAGAGCAACAGAGTCTGATATACCTGCAGTCCTGAAGATGCTGTCCCAGGTGCTGGAGCTTCACGCAGACATCAGACCTGACATATTTATACCGAATACGACAAAATACAGCGCGGAAGATCTGTCAGCGATGTTTCTTGATGACAGTCGCCCTGTATATGTTGCGGAGGATGACGGCGGCGTTTGCGGCTACGCATTCTGCCAGCTGCAGGATCCGCCTTTTACATCGACCATGATCCCGCATAAGATAATGTACCTTGACGATCTGTGCGTGGATGAGAGCGCAAGAGGAAAGCATGTCGGCTCCGCACTGTTCGAGCATGTCAAATCAGAAGCAAAGCGGCTCGGATGCTATGAAGTAACACTTAATGTCTGGGAAGGAAATGATAAAGCCATCAATTTCTACCGCTTCATGGGAATGAAGACTAAAGAAACTCAGATGGAATACATATTGGAATAAGGATGCTGATTTAATGGATAAAAGATTAACATGGAATGAGATCCAGAAAGAATACCCTGACCAGTGGGTTGGGCTTACTGATGTTGAATGGAAAGGTTCAACAGTTATTTCCGCCATTGTCAGATATATTGGAAAGACGCAGGGAGAACTGACCATGATGCAGATTGATGATGATAACTTATATAGTTGTTATACGCATCCTGATCATCTTGCGCCTCTTGGCATGGTGGGGTATATGGAACGAGAACGGACATCTCCGGGTATTATGTGTCTCCGGAGATGAAACGGATGTTAATGAGCATTGAAGTACTTGTTATGTGGATATAGAGAATAATAAGAGAGAGACGCCATTTACGGGCGTCTTTCTTGTTTTCTATGATATTTTATTTTGAGAAAATCCAGGATATCCTGCTGATCAGGTTTAGACAATTGCCCATAGAAGAAGGCAAGCTACTTTTCGTCATCGGAGAGTTGTCCGTATTTTCTCCGATTTTGATCATTGTTGATGAATGTGAGATAATCACTCATATCCCGACTGTCTTGAGATGGGGTGGGAGCATCATAATAAACATTTTCATCCAATTCGATGCAAAGATGCATCAGATCTGCAACATTCATATTGTATAAACCAGCAAGTTTGTAAATCACTTCAGGTCCCGGCGAGCGTTTTCCGGTTTCATAATGACTGTATGTTTGTCTTACTATACCTAAAAACGATGCCACGTAACTGTTAAAATAAACGAAACATAACATAAGTTAACAGAGAGAATATCAGTTAACCTTTAACGTATTTTTGCTTAGGACTATTAGGTTTATCCGGGATAGTTCGCTTTAATTGGTCTTTTTCTATAAGTGGTGTAATTATCTTTTCCCTAATATAACGTTCGGATTTGATCTGCAGATATTCTTGTATTTCCTTTTTTGTTCTCGGAATATCGCAGAACTCTATCACTCGCTCAAAAGTGCCATGAACTTCGTCACTAACTCCACCACTAACTTCACCACTAGTGGTGGAGCTGGTGGTGAAGCTTAATGGTAATGTCAACACAGTCCTGTCTGGATTGCCGCCACCAAACATTTCTTCAACTATCGGTGCATCCAGTCCGGCATCTTTCCAAGCCTGAAAAATATCCGGCACACCTGATCCGGCATGCTCGCCATAGCCTATAAGATTAAACATCTTGAATAAGCCCTTGTTTCTCGGTTGTGAA
>JAGAFR010000025.1 GCA_017612555.1 Lachnospiraceae bacterium
ATCTACGTTCTTTTTCAGAGCAACCGTATCAAATTTAGTATCCTTTTTAATGGCATATCTTGTCACTTTTCTGGCATTTGTATACACATCTTCTATCAGTGCTGCCCATGATTCATTCTGCGGAGTTAATATTGCAAATCCTTCCGTCTTCTTTTCTACAAGCTCCCTGTTTGGTTCCCCGGCAAAAAAGCCAAAACACCCCACTAATGCAAAAGCCGACGTCGGGTTTTCGGAATCCGTCACATATAACTTTCCCATAACCTTCTGGATACAGGAATAGATCATTGTTTCCTGCCAGCCTTCAAACAGCTTTTCCACTTTTGATGTATCATATAATTCTGTAACCATCTTTTGCATGACCTTCCTGATTTTTTATCTACACTTCAACACCTTCCGGAACACACGACAAAAGATCATACTTTGGAATATTGACAAACACTTCCATAAGTTCTTTATCGAGCTGGGTTCCGGCGGCTTCCTTCATAACCTCTATCGCCTCATCATAGGATCTGGAAGGCTTATATGAACGTTTCATTGTTATCGCCGAAAATGTATCGGCAACAGCTATTATCTTTGACGCGTAAGGGATGTCCTGCTCCTTCAATCCATAATATCCTTTTCCATCGATACGTTCATGATGATACTCTACCCACGGCAAAATCTCCCGAAGAGATTTGAGCGGCTGCATGATCTTACAGCTCAGACGCGGATGATTTTTCATTGTTTCCCATTCCTGATCGTCAAGCGGTCCCGGCTTGTTAAGGATCTCCTCCGGAATGCCAAGTTTACCGACATCATGCATAAGCGCACCAAATTCAAGGCTGACTCTGTTGATGCCATCCTTTTTTTCCTGAGGAAGGTTATCATAGAGTACCATCGTAACGTTCTGCACATATCTGCTGTGTCCACGAAGATTGGGATCTCTCGCATCAACGACACTTATCAGCGTTTCAGCTATATTGAGCGCATTCTCTTTGATCGTTTCTATCAGGTGGAATATAAGGCTTAGCACTATCGCAACGAAGATGCTTCCGCCTAACAATATCCCCGCGATCACAGGATCAGGGTTCCCAAACGCTGCTACCAGGATATATCCTATAAGGAAGAAAACAAGAAGCACAAGCGCTGCATATTCCCAAACCGTCTCTTTTCTCGAGCCTGATGAAAAAACGTCCTTTGACCCTTTGACAAAATGATGGAACCGGAAGATATTCGTGACCATGATGATGATCCCGCATATTATCATTCCGTATATGATCAGATTCATGCGTTAAGCCCCCTTTCATTATGCATTTTATTCTATATGTGAACTGTAATCAACGAGTTTTCATAACTATTGCCACTACGATCAAAACCATTGAAATTTTCTTTGTTCCTTTTTCATTTATTACTTTATCAAGCGTTAATTGACGATGTATAATCGATCATATAAACGGAAACGATAAGGATCGGAGTTATATAATGTCCCTTTCAGTTATCATACAAAAAACACTGCCCGATTTCGTCCTGGATGTGGCTTTTGAATGCAACTCAAAACGCATCGGGATCCTCGGGGCCAGCGGATGCGGCAAAAGTCTGACCCTCAGATCCATAGCCGGTATAATAAAACCCGACGATGGCCGGATCAGTTTCAACGACACCGTATGGTTTGACAAAGACAGGAAGATCAATGTCCGGACAGCAAAACGTAACGTCGGTTATCTGTTCCAGAACTACGCGCTCTTTCCGAACATGACGGTCGGGGAAAATGTGGCAGCCGCCCTCCACGGTGCCGGAAAGAACGCCGCCGGTAAACGTTCATTAACGGAAATACTGGAGCGTTTCGAATTGTCCAACATAAAAGATCACCGGCCGGATGAGCTCTCGGGAGGCCAGCAACAGCGGACAGCTCTTGCAAGGATAATGGCCTGCGATCCGGAACTCCTTCTCCTTGACGAGCCCTTCTCAGCCATGGACACATTCCTGCGCGAAGGGATGAGACTTGAACTTATCAGGCTCCTCGATGAATATGGCAAAACCGCCATTATCGTTAGCCACGACCGTGATGAACTGTACCAGATGTGCGATCATATGATCCTCATGGATAACGGGCGGATCATAAGCGCGGGAGCAACCCGTAAGATCTTCGAGCATCCCGGAACACCGGCCGTGGCAAGACTTACCGGATGCAAAAACATAAGCCGCATACAAAAACTTGAAGATCACAGGATAAAAGCGCTCGACTGGAACGGCCTCGAACTCATAACTGCCGATTTCGTGAGCGATGACATCACGCATGCAGGAATAAGGGCGCACGACTTTGTGCCGGGAAACTGCGGCGTTAACGATATTTTATGTGAAAATGCCTCGGTCAGTTCTCTTCCGTTTGAAATGTTTGTCACACTTGAATGCGGACTGTGGTGGAAACAGAGCCGGGACCATTCCGATACAGGTGATGATCACCTTCCTCAGTATATAAGCATCCCCCCCGAGCGGATAATCCTGATGAAGGATTGAACACCGTTCAGGTAATGATATAATGTTTACGTAACCATAAATTCTTCGAGCTTTGTTTCCTAAGGCAGCAGCTATGGAAATAAGGCCGGTCATTTACTGACCCGGGGTTGAGAGCGAAAGCGATCAGCCTTCCATTGTGAAAAGGAGACCATAATGAAAAAAGTATCAGCAATACTTTGTACGCTGATCATTGTCGCATGTCTTGTCGGGGGATGTGCGAATGTAAACGTACAGGTAAATGTCCCACCGTCGGAACCCGTCGAGATCATATGCTTCGCAGCCGCTTCCATGACAGAGACCATGGAAGAGATCAAAAAAGCTTACGAAGCAGCCAATCCCAACATCACAATAACTTATAATTTCGATTCATCCGGTACCCTGAAGACCCAGATCGAAGAAGGTGCAGACTGTGATCTGTTCATCTCGGCAGCAAAAAAACAGATGGATCAGCTCGATATAACCGCTGACAAGGAAGTCAACACTGACGGACTTGACTTTGTTGATAGCACAACAAGGACCGATCTTCTCGAGAACAAGGTCGCTCTGGCTGTTCCCGAAGGAAACCCCAAGAACATCAATTCATATGATGATATGGTCGCAGGCCTCAGGGACGGAAGCATCCTGCTTGCTATTGGCAATGAAGATGTACCCGTAGGTCAGTATACCCGGAAGATCTTTGCTTACTACGGACTTGATGAAGCAGACCTTGCAGGTGCCGGTGTGATCACATACGGCAGCAACGTCAAGGAAGTTACTACCCAGGTCAGTGAAGCAGCCGTTGATTGCGGCGTCATCTATTCGACCGATGCGTTTTCCGCAGATCTGACCGTTGTCGATACGGCTACGAAGGAAATGTGCGGACAGGTCATATATCCTGCCGCGGTTCTTAAGAACTCAAAGCATCCCGAAGAAGCCAAGGCGTTCCTTGACTATCTCAAGACGCCTGAAAGCGGCAAAGTATTTGAAAACGTAGGATTTACAACTCTTAACTGAAGATGCGGCGGTATTTGTCATGGATATGTTTCCCCTTTACAATTCCCTGCGCATAGCGGGAATAAGTACACTCATAGTAGTCATTACGGGGATCGCGGCAGCTTACTATATTGTTAAGCTGCCGCAAATAATAAAAGGTGTGCTTGATTGTCTGTTCACTCTTCCCCTTGTGCTTCCTCCCACAGTCGTTGGATACCTGTTACTCAGGCTCCTCGGCCCGAGACGGCCTCTTGGGGCATTCTTCATTTCGATGTTTGATGTTAAGCTGACAATGACCTGGTGGTCAGCCATCTTCTCTACATCGGTCGTGATCTTCCCTCTTATGTACCGTACTGCACGCGGAGCATTCGAGGCATTTGATATCAATCTGAAACACGCAGGTGAAACACTTGGACTTGGCGGGCCGTTCATTTTCTTCAGGATAACACTGCCCTGCTGCAGAATGGGAATAATAGCCGGAACCGTGCTCGCATTTGCGAGAGCGCTCGGTGAATACGGGGCAACAACAATGATCGCCGGTTATACACCCGGTAAGACGGCAACCATATCGACAACCGTATATCAGCTGTGGAGGACTAACAATGACGGTCTGGCAATGAAATGGGTACTGATCAACATCGCCATATCCGCTATAGTACTTCTTGTGATCAATCTTCTGGAAGGACAACGTACCCGTCTTGCGAAAGACGTCCGATAAGCGTTATCCCGTATTTTTTTGCAAGAGCAACAGAATCGGCAGTCGGCATCGCTTTTCCGGCTAAGGTCCCTATTCCGGCGATCGCAGCTTTTTTTATCATATCTACCGGCATCCTCCCCGATGTGAGCAGCACAATACCTTCAGGTGACAGGCGGTTTGAAACCATATAGCCTATAGCTTTATCAAGCGCATTATGCCGGCTTATATCCTCGCAAAAATATATAACAATCCCACCCCGAACAAGTATCGCACAGTGAGCTGCAAATGTTATCTCATGAACAGGAAGCCCCGCAGCGAATGCTCCTGCCGCCGCATACAGATCCCTTTCATCAAATATGCTGCGTGTCAGCGGTTGCAGTAATACTTCTTCAGGCGCATCAGCCTTCACCTCGAATGATGCCCGGCCTTCTTCTTCCTTTATCTCAAAACTTCTGATATCTTCAGCTGACGATATCCACCCGTCACAAAACAGCCTTCCGACGCAAAGATCATAAATATCGGTGCATGTGCAGACTATATCGGTATAATGTTCACCGTTTACATGCAGTGCTGTCACGAACTCCTTCAGGAGCGTTATCGTTTCCCTGCGTACCCTGCCGTCCTTTGAAACTCTGTCAAAGGTTACCGCTTCTGTTATACGATCGCCTGACACTTCACTCATCCATCCGCTTCTCCTCTTAATATCTCCAGTCCGTGATCCAGATTGGGAATCAAAAGATCAAGGCACTCACCGACAGCTTTCGGAGAACCCGGAAGATTGATGATCAGGGTATCATCTCTTATAACGCTGACCGCACGCGAAAACATGGCACGTTTCGTTATATTCATGCTGTATGCCCTTATGGCCTCGGCTATCCCGGGAACATTGCGCTTACCGGCACGGATCGTTGCCTCGGGCATATGATCCCGTTTGGAAAAGCCTGTCCCGCCCGTTGTCAGAAGCAGATCAGGATGCTTCTCATCGCATATTTCTATCAGTTTCTCATACAGACTGTCTTCATCATCGGGAAGGATCACCGGCGGTATAACATCATATCCGGCGCCAAGCAGCCTTTTTCTTATGACGCCGCCGCTTATATCCTCTCTTTCGCCGGAATACGACCTGTCGGAGGCGGTTATTATCGCAGCCGTAAACCCTTTCTTTTCGACGACATTGATCTCATCCCCCGACTTTATGATGCCGCCCGCCAAACAATCTGCAAATACACCCTCTCGAGGCATTATGCAGTCCCCGACGATCTTTGAGATCTCGCATCCCGAATGGCATGTCTTGCCCTTTTGAGTCATCTCG
>JAGAFR010000026.1 GCA_017612555.1 Lachnospiraceae bacterium
ACATTGATCTCATCCCCCGACTTTATGATGCCGCCCGCCAAACAATCTGCAAATACACCCTCTCGAGGCATTATGCAGTCCCCGACGATCTTTGAGATCTCGCATCCCGAATGGCATGTCTTGCCCTTTTGAGTCATCTCGAGTATCACATCATTGCATATAAATCGGGTCCCGATCATACACGAAGCGGGATCGATCCCGGAAACAAGGAGATTCTCACCGAACACACCCGGTACTATCGACACAGCACCTGCCTTCTTCTTGAAATCTTCCACAGACTCATAAGACAGAAGGCTTACCTGGCGCGCAGATCCTGCATGTGCATCACCGGACAGTCCGAATCCTTCTATCAGCTCGCAAGCATCCACCGCGGTCTTGACCGTTCCTTTTTTCTTACTGATACAAACTGCTTCTATCTTTCCCATTCATCCTCCGATCTGTACCATCTTCTTATGGTCGCCCGCACCGCTTGCGCTAAAATCATGTGACGCTGCTTTTCTTCTTACTGCGGATATTATAAGATCAGCGAGTTTGGCATCATCTGCGTTTTCCCGGAGCGGAGTACGCAGATCGATACCATCCGGCTTTTCAAGACACAGTTTTAAAAACCCCTCTGCCGTCAGACGGATGCGGTTACATGATGCGCAAAAAGGCTCTGACATCGGGCTGATAAAGCCTATCCTTCCGCCAAAATCCGGAACCTCATACATTTTCGCCGGTTGGGCTTTTACTTCATCATCACATGCCGTAAATGTACCAAAAGTCCTTTCAAGTATCTTTCTTATTTCGCAGGATGGGATCCTTTCATACTCTCTTCCGCACCCTATGGGCATGAGTTCAATGAACCTGACATCTATCCTTCTGTCTTTTGCAAGATTTGCGATATCTATCAGTTCATCATCGTTGATACCGCGTATCGGTACACAGTTGATCCTGAGCCGTATCCCTCTGTCGTATGCTTCGTAAACAGCATCAAGCACGCTTCCCAGCATATCCTCTCCGGTGAGCCTGCAAAATGTCTCCGGTCGAAGTGTATCAAGACTTATATTTATTCCCGCTATATGTGCCGCTTCAAGCTCATCCAGATGCTCTTTAAGAAGCGTGCCGTTCGTCGTGATATAAACACCGTCCGGAAAACCTATCTCATCAAGAGCATGAAGGAGATGCGCAAGATTCTTGCGAACAAGCGGCTCCCCGCCGGTCAGTCTTATCTTGCGTATACCAAGGTTTCTCATCACGGAAGCTATCCGGACCGTCTCCTCAAGCGAGAGTATCCTCTCATGCCGGATGATATTTACGCCCTCTTTTGGCATACAGTAAGAACATCGCAGATTACACTTATCGGTCAGCGATATGCGAAGATAATCTATCTGTCTTCCTAATCCGTCCCTCATATTCCTTCCTTATGCGGATGCCTGTATTCTCCGCTCTTTCCGCCTGTTTTCTCGATCAGATATATGTCTGTTATCTCCATATCTTTGTCGATCGCCTTGAGCATATCGTAAATGGTAAGCAGCGCCACGGACACCCCTGTGAGTGCTTCCATCTCCGCCCCTGTCCTTCCCGTAAGCGAGACCGTACAGACTGCCTTAACCGTACACTCTTCCTCCGAAAGCGTAAAGTCCACTCCCGCCTGATCAATGAGAAGTGTATGACAGAGCGGAATGAGCTGCGGCGTTGACTTGACTGCCATGATACCTGCTATACGAGCCGCTGCGATAACATCTCCCTTAGGAACGTTGTCATCCGTGATGGCTTTCATCGCTTCCCGATTCATGCGTATTGTGCCGCATGCCTTTGCACACCTTTTGGTTTCATTTTTCCCCGAAACATCCACCATCACTGCTTCACCTTTTGAATTGATATGTGTCATTTTATGTACACCTCTTTGCTGTTCTTGAAAGCCACGCTTATCTGCCGAAGGAACAGTGCGGGAACGTACATTCATCACACGAAAGACAAAGCCCGCCTTCACCGTATGATGCAAGATCCGATCCCGTTATCTCATCATTTGCAAGTATCCTCGGAAGAATAAGATCGAATACCGTTCGTCCGGCATACATGACGCATCCCGGAAGTCCAAGTACAGGTACACTCCTGCCGTCAATATCAAGATACGACAACAGGAACATCGCTCCCGGGAGTACCGGTGTGCCGTATGATATTATCTTTGCTCCGGTAGCTGCTATCGCCCCGGGAGTACGATCATCGGGGTCAACACTCATCCCCCCGGTGACGATCACCATATCCGCACCATTCTTCGCCATAGTGAGTATCTCCTGTGTGATCTTACCCTTATCGTCCGGCAGGATCGTATGCGCTGTAATGTCTGTATCATATTCGGACAGTTTACGGCTAAGGACCGGATAAAAAGCATCTTTTATCCTTCCGGAGTATACCTCGCCTCCGGTGGTTATGATGCCAATGTCAAAGTGCTTAAAAGGAAGCACATCAAAAACCGGCTCCGTCCCTGCAACGTCGCGTGCTTTTTTCATCTCCTCTTCTTCTATGACGAGCGGGATTATCCGCATTGCTGCAAGCCTGTCACCTTCATTTACGGGAAAGTTTCCGTGTATCGATGCCATCATCATCCGGCCGAGACTGTTGATCGCAATAAGTCTTTCTGATCTGACTTTGAACAGTCCGCGTATGCGGCTTTTAAGTTCGATCTTTCCTTCAGAAGGCTCCGATCGTTCAAATACATCTCTGTCTCCGGCGGCTATTTTGCAAAGTATGGCCGCCGCCTCATCTTCATGAAGTATGCCTTCCGTCTTTTCCCATATGTACAGATGCTCTTTCCCGACAGACTTTAATACCGGAATATCTTCCTCGGTTACAACATGTCCTTTTTTGAATACCGGACCTTTAACTTTTCCCGGGATTATCTGAGTGATATCGTGGCACAGGACATGCCCGACGGCATCTTCAGTCCTAACCTGTTTCATTTTTCTTCCTCTATATCATCAAGTCCAAAATACTTCTTTATACATGAAAAGATCCCCTGCGTGTCACCTGCGTCAAATACAGGAACATTTACGCTTTGAGGGGATATATCGGTTGCTAAACATATGAGTGAATCGAAAGGACTTACGCTTTTATCGAAGACCTGTTTCCGAACGATCTCAACCTTCGGATAAGCAGAGCTTTTAAGTCCTTCGATGATCACGACATCAGGCGGACTGCCGGAAGCTTTCATCTTCCGTATCAGGGTATCCGGATCCGTTTTTTCCGAAAGGGCAACAGCATATCTTCTGTCCGAAAAAACTGCAGTACTTATTGCTCCCGCACGGGTGTATCTGTCCGTGTCACTTCCGGGAAGATCCGAGAAGCTGTCATGCCCGTCATGCTTTATCACTCCAACCGACATGCCGTCACCTATGAACTCATTTATCAGACGTTCTATAAGACCCGTCTTGCCGCTGCAGGAATATCCGCTGACACAGAAGACCACGGGCCGCATCGCGTCTGACAAGTCTTCTTTTGTATTTATATTGCGTATTATCTTTTTATCAAAGACCGTATGTTCAAGCCCGATATATTTTGTCGCAACACTTGAAAATATCTCGCGCAGCCTGTACTCTTTTTCGCCGATAAGTTCCTCGATCACAGGCAGAACACTCTTTTTATATATGGCGCACAGAGGCTGGATATGATCCTTATCGGCTATGACATAACAGTCACAGTCCGCAGTGATATAGCCGGCCATATACTCGACAAGTTCTTTTTTGATAAAAGGCATATCGACAGCGCAGACGAACACGTACTCTTCCTTCGCACATGCAAGTATTCGTCTGATACCCTCGATAGGTCCTATACCGGCATTCTCGTCGTATACCGTTCTGTAGCCGAGATCTTCGTAGGTTCTTTTCTGCCCCGCAGAAACAATAACCTCGGAAAAACCTCCGAGTTCCTGTGAGATCCTGTCTATGAAGCGCTCGTTTCCGATACGGATCAGAGCCTTGTCTTCTCCCATCCGGGAGCTTTTTCCACCGGCTATTATGCCGATCGAGATATCATGTCTCACCTGTATCTCATCCTTCTTATCCGAACTATATCGCCCAACGACACTTTCGTTTTTGCAGGTATATCAATATAGCAGTTGCACCTTTCAAGATTCCCGAACACCGATGACATATGCCTGTCGTCCGGAAGATAAACCTTCCCGCCTTCCTCGTATGCGCGTACCAGCCGCCGCATGACATTGACCTTATCATACGGATCCGAAAGTACGGCTTCACCGGTCTTCGTATCAAGTTCAGGGCATCCCATGATCTTGGCCGAAAGCGGTGGAAAATACAGATCGAAATTTGCTATCGCCGCATACGGATTGCCTGAAAGAGAAAGAATTATCTTACCATCCGAGATACTTGCGAGCGTTGGGGTTCCGGGTTGAATGTTAACACGCGTGAACAGTGTCTTTGCCCCTGTGTCTGAAAGTGCAGCTGTAACAAGATCACGTTTGCCGACACTGACTCCGCCTGTTGTTATCACTACATCCGACAGATCACGGGCTTTTATGATATGATCGCATATCGTATCCCTGTCATCTTTACAGTCTGCCGTATACGATACTTCAAATCCCATGCTTCTTACAGCCGCAGCTATCATGTATCTGATATTTCCGTATATACATCCTTCGGGAAGTTTCCGACCCGGAGCCGTAAGTTCGCTTCCCGTCGATACTATGGAGACGCGTAAAGGCCGCTTTACTCTCACACTCTCAATGCCAAGCGACGCAATAAGACCTGTCTCGATCATTCCTATCCGGGTACCTGCGTCAATAACTGTAGTTCCTTTTTTTATCTCTTCACCGGGATGACAGTAATTCATATATTGACGTACCGGCGAATAAACGCAGACCTCATCCTCTCCGAGATCGGTATCTTCCTGCATGACCACCGCATCATATCCGTCCGGTATCATCCCGCCCGTCATTATCCTGACTGCCGTTTGATCTTTATATGAGATGCCCGTAGACTCACCGGCAAGTACCTGAGCAACAACCCTGAGCCTGACGGAATGATCCTTTGATGTGCCGGTTACATCCTCGCTTTTTACGGCATAGCCGTCCATTGCAGAGCGTGCAAATGAAGGGACATTATCGGATGCTGTTATACTATTTGCAAGAATATGTCCATATGCGTCATCAAGTTTTATCGTGATCTCTTCATCTATGTTGGATGCATTTGAAGTGACGAGTCCGATCGCTTCTTCTATTTCCATATCTTAAATTTTCCCGATCTGTACCGCACATACTTTATATTCCGGTATCCTTGCAAATTCATCAAGTGCTGCGTTAGTGAGCATATTAACAGGTGAATCCGGGAAGTGGAACGGCATCCACGTCTCTCCTTCGGATACCTTGCGTCCCACACGCGCCGTTGCGGTTATCTCTCCTCTTCTGCTCTTTACGCTTATGCGTTCACCATTAGCGATACCGAGTTTTTCGGCATCCTTAAAATTCACTTCAATGAAGCCTTCTCCCGAAATATCCATAAGTCCCGGGGCACGCCCTGTCATTGCCGCCGCATTATACTGGTACAGTATACGACCGGTCATCAGGATAAACGGATAATCGTCATCCGGAAGTTCCTGTGATGGCTTATAGTCTACCGCATACAAAAGTGCTTTGCCTCTTGCGGGATGCCCTACATGCATGATCGGAGTACCGGTGCTTTCCTTATCACGGCACGGCCACTGGAGCGTTTCTCCCGCGTCAAGCCTTGCATGGCTTATTCCGGCAAAGCTCGGTGTGACCGAAGCGATCTCGTCCATGATCTCAGCGCTTGTCATCCTCTTCTGAGGATAACCCATAGCATTCATAAGATCCGTCAGGATATCCGTATCAAGTCTTGCCTCACCCTTTGGCGTGACTGCTGTTCTTATCCTCTGTACACGTCTCTCCGTATTGGTAAATGTCCCTTCC
Source organism: Lachnospiraceae bacterium (assembly GCA_017612555.1). Classification (GTDB taxonomy): domain Bacteria; phylum Bacillota; class Clostridia; order Lachnospirales; family Lachnospiraceae; genus UBA2868. The sequence goes on from JAGAFR010000026.1 coordinate 5,927, forward strand.
TTCTCAGCATACGAAACAGCTGGAAGGATAACATCGGCATACTCTGCTGTCTTTGTCATGAACAGTTCCTGTATCACGAAGAATTCAAGACTCTCAAGTGCCTTGATTATATGATGAGTATCAGGATCGGATACTACCGGATCCTCTCCCTGTATGAACAATCCTTTAATCTTTCCTTCTATTGCAGCCGGGAAAACATCTGTCGCCTTAAGGCCGGGTTTGGGATTAAGCGATACACCCCATGCCTTTTCAAACTTCTGTCTTACTTCGTCATTGTCAACCTTCTGGTATCCGGGATAATCGGTAGGGAGAGCCCCCATATCACATGCACCCTGAACGTTGTTCTGTCCGCGAAGCGGATTGACACCACATCCGCTCTTACCGATCTTGCCGCACAGAACGGCCATATCGGACATACACATAACACCTTCGGTTCCTGTTGAATGTTCCGTTACGCCAAGGCAGTAGATGATAGGTGCTTTCTTCGCAGTCGCATACATTCTGGCCGCTTCGATAAGACGGTCCGGATCGATATGACAGATCTCGCCGACTTTTTCCGGAGTGTACTTTTCAACAATTGATTTTAACTCATCAAAATTCTCGGCGTTTTCATTGATGTAATCATGGTCGATAAGATCTTCCTTTATCATCACATGCATCATCCCGTTGGCAAAAGCAACATTGGTTCCGGGTCTGATCTTCAGATGGATATCAGCCTGTTTTGCTAGTCCGATCTCTCTCGGATCAACAACGATGAGCCTTGTTCCGTTCTTAACAGCCTTTCTTATCTGCATTCCGACTACGGGATGCGCTTCCTCAGGATTGGATCCGACGAGAAGTATACAGTCAACATCATGCGTGATATCGTATATCGGATTGGTCATGGCTCCGGAGCCGAGCGTTTTCGCAAGTCCCGCAACAGTCGCGGAATGACATACTCTTGCACAGTTATCCGTGTTGTTCGTACCGAAGCAGGTACGAACCATCTTCTGTACCATGTATATATCTTCATTTGCAGAACGCGAACATGCAAATCCTGCAAGTGATTCGCTTCCGTATTTGTTCTTTATCTCCATGAAGCGCTGCGCCGTATACTTAATCGCCTCATCCCATGACACTTCACGGAATTTCCCGGTTGCACGGTCTTTGATAAGCGGATTCGTGAGCCTGTCTTTAGCTCCGACAAAATCAAAACTTCCGGATCTTCCTTTGACGCAGAGCCTGTAGTGATTTGAAGGTCCCGGCGCAGACTCGACATTAACTATCTCGTTGTCCTTCACAACAAGGTAGTACTGGCATCCCGTCGCACAGTGAGGGCAGGTTGTCAGAACTTTTCTTGTCTCCCATTCCCTGTATTTCTTCTCACGTTTTAACGTAAGTGCTCCGGTAGGACATACACTCGCGCAGTTCCCGCACGACTCGCATCCCCGTTCTTTATAGTCATCACCAAACGGTGCGTCAACGACATGAAACGTGCCTGAGCGGCTGTTTTTTAATGCACCGTTGCATGCGATATCATGACATACACTTATGCATCGCATACAGTGGATGCATTTACTCGGGTCATAACTTATATACGGATTGTCATCCAATATACCAAGCTGTTCCTCAATGTGCTTCCTGTATCCGGCATGATCGGCATGCTCAACACCGTATCTGTTGCAAAGGGTCTGAAGTTCACATGTTCCGTTTGCGGGACAGCTCATGCAATCCTGATTATGGTTTGACAAAATGAGCCTCAGCATGTTCTGTCTGTACCCGGTCAGTTTCTCCGACTCCGTTGTTATCACCATACCGTCTCTTGCCCTGGTACGACACGCAGGAAGGAATCTTTCATAACCCTCCACCTCAACGACGCACAGACGGCATGATCCCACATCACTCACGCCCTCAAGGTAGCAAAGCGTAGGGATAAAGATCCGGTTTGCTTTTGCAATATCAAGTATCGTAGTGTTTTCTTCGGCAGAGTACGACCTGCCGTTTATTGTTACGCTGATCATTCTCCCCTGCCTCCTTTCATGGCACCGCACCCGTAGTGATCACAGCGAAGGCATCTGCCTGCCTCACGCATCGCTTCTTCGTTTGTCATGGAAAGTTCTACATGCTCGAAATCATCTTTTCTGTCAAACGGATCCCTTTGTTCAAGCTCCGCTCTTCCTGTCGGAACGCACGGGTTCGGATAAGCCGGCGGGATTTCCGGTTTCCCTCCGATCTTATGATGATACCCGAGATATTCGTCGATGTTGAATGCAGCTACCTGGCCTGCCGCTATCGCATTTATCGCAGTTGACGGTCCGGTCACGCAGTCTCCGCCCGAGAACACCCCATCCATATCGGATACAGTACACGTCTCATCTGCCGGTATTCTTCCTCTGTTTACGGGCACTCCTTCTTTTTCATATTCAGCCACATCGCTTCTCTGTCCGACACCAAAGATCAGATAATCACATTTGAAACGGTACGGATAATTACTCGAATCCTCCGTGGTCATCATTCCGTATTCATCATACTCGGCCACTATCTCGGGCTGTAGCCATACAGACGTGACTTCATTCGTTTCCTTATCCGTCTCGATATGAAGGAACGACAACAGCGTTCGGAACCGGACACCTTCCTGCATCGCTCCGGCGATCTCCTCTTCAAGAGCCGTGTAATCATCTCTTTTTCTCGTGAACACATGCACAGACTCAGCGTTCAGTCTTACAGCTGTCCTTGCCGCATCCATCGCTACGTTTCCGCCACCGATAAGAGCAACCTTTTTTCCGGTAAGATCCGGCGCATCCCCATTGGCAACAAGCTGCAGAAAATCAGCCGCCGGGATGACATTCTTTGCCTCGGCATTCTCCATCGGCATACGGTTGCCAAGCTGTGCCCCAAGGCCGAGGAATGTGGCATCATGATTTTCTCTGATGTCTTTAAATGTTATATCTCTTCCGATCTTGGTATTGTAATGCATAGTGATATCGCCTGCATTTATTATGGCAGTTATATCCTGATCAAGTCTGTCCTTCGGAAGCCTGTACTCGGGAATTCCGTAGCGGAGCATTCCTCCGGCTTTATCATGTTCTTCGTAAACATCAACGGCGTGACCCATAAGTGCAAGATAGTATGCGGCCGTCATGCCGGAAGGCCCTGCCCCTATAACGGCTATCTTCTTTCCCGTCTTTACATTTGCCGCGGGATTATCAACCGAATCTGCATTGGCATTATCAACGGCATATTTCTTCAGACCCCTTATATTGATGGGATCATCCACAAGAGTACGTCGGCACTTTCTCTCACACGGATGTTCACACACAAAGGCACATGCCGTCGGGAACGGATTCCTGTCGCGTATCACCTGCACGGCTTCGGCATAGCGCTCCTCTTTTATCATGGCTATATAACCCGGAACATCAACATGCGCGGGACAAAGCGTGATACAGGGAGTTGTCTGGATAACGTTTTCGGAACATCTCCCGTATTTGATATGGCTCTCATATTCATCCGCAAACTCAACAAGAGAATCAAGTATAAGATTTGCTCCCACGACACCAACCGCACAGTCTGCTGTCTGCGCGATCATCCGGCACTTCTCTTCCATGATCTTCAATGTCTCTTCCGTGGCATCACCGTTACGTATCTGCTTGAGATAATAGTCTATCTCTCCCAGACCATCACGGCACGGTATGCATTTGCCGCACGACTGGTTCATTGATATATGTAGAAGCGACCGGTACAGCGCGAGCGGGCACATCCCCGGCGGGTATGAAGTCATCCTTGAATGAAACTTACGAAGAACGACATCGATACGCTCATTCATATTTCCCTTTTTTGCAAGTTTACGCATTAGTTTCCTCCCAATTAAAAGGTCTTATTATCCACTCTTGATGCTGTGTGCGAGTGTCCGCATTGTCTGCAGCCCTTCCTCATCCTTAACAGTCTCTCCGAGAGCTTTGCCTTTGCAACACTGCTTTACGTATCTCATCTATCTCCGCCTCGGCTTTTAACATATGCACTCTGCAAAGCGGGAATGACATACTGCCGCTCTCATCTTTAACGGTAACACTCAAATACACACCCGTTGGAACCATACGGTAATGACTAATTGTCCTCACTATATCGCTAATACTGTCAAGCCTGATCACAGTTCCTCTCTTGATAAACAGAAATTGTCTGCCAAGCCTAAACTGGTCGTTCTCATAGGACTGTGCCGAGTCAAAGTCGCTGTACATGCTACTCCCGCCGTCTGCATCAAGGTAGGAGTTGAGCAATTTTGCGGCTCCTGCCCGATATCTGTAAGCGAGCCAGCAAAGAAAAGTAAACACGGCACTTACTGAGGCGCCTATGATCACAGCAGTCAGTAGGCTCTCCCCGAGAGCTGCAATGACAAGAGTTATTATCAAACCCTCAAGAACAGTGACCACAACAGGGACCATCCCCAGCTTAGGTACGCGCATTACTTTGCAGTAGCTATATAAGGCGTGATTTAATTGATTAGGCTGTTGCTCATTCATTATTCCGGTAGCCGACCTCCCCAAACTCACTCTTAACTCGTGCCGATAAGCCCCAATCAATATCCATGGCTTCCAAGTTCAAATACAAAGTAGAGAAATCCGCCAACCATCACCAAAGCTTCAATTCCCAGATAAACCCATCCAACGATCAGTATTATCGTTGTCGCTTTCGTCTGTTTCTTATAGACATCATAACTGCGTTGCTCCCACGATCTGTTTGACAGTATCGTCATTATCAGCGCGGGAAGTCCTGTCAGAAAAAGACAAAAAACAAGCTGTATTATGCTGCATATAAGGTCTCTTATGAACGTCGGATTATCCTGTCTGTCCGACTGTTCAGTATGCTGAGGCTGTTGTTGCCCCTGATCGTATTGTTCCATAGTTGTCTCCTGTCCACATGTTCTCTCTATTCCGTCCATATAATAGAATTATATCACTATCCATTCATAAACCATACTGCAGGTTTAACCGCCTGATATGTAATGACCTCCTGTCAAGCATAAAAATACAGGAAACCACTACAGATTTTATTCTATTGTTTCTGAAGGCACCCAGAAAGAGCTTCGGAGTATCAGTTCCCGGCCTTGGCCACTCTGATATACGTGGATTGGTTACCGCAGGTCAATGGTCCGCCGTGAGTCCTACTCTCTATTTGCGTGGATCACAGAATAAACTGTGCCGACATAGGCGGTTCGTAGATGACTCGAACCTTGAAGTTGCCGAAGCCCTTTCAAGATGCCCTCAGTATTTATTATTTAAGCGATATTATCTGTCATCATACCCCACATAAAACAGGCAAGTTCTCTTGCTATAGCAACCTTTGCAACATTGTGTTTTTTGTTTTTACCAAGAATCATTTTATAAAACCTCCGCCGTAGACGATCATTGGCTCTGTCGGCATAGGCTATAACTTGAGCCGAGTTTCCTAGCTGGCGTGCCTTCAGATCTTTTGATTTATAACCGGTTTTGCTTCGCCCATAACACTGTGCTGCTTCAGTCAGTAGAATCCGTAAATGTCGATTTCCGGCTTTTGTTATTCCGAGTCTTACCTGATCATCTCCACTTGAATCTTCGCCAGGAACAAGACCGATATATGAGGCAAACTTCTCGGCTGTAGCAAAACGATTAAAATCCCCAACTTCGACAAGCACCGATAAAGCTATGTGTGTCTTTACGCCGATGAAACAACAGAGTTTCTTGACTGATTCCCGATATTTGTCTTCACGGGCAAGTTCCTCAATCCTCATATCCAAGCGCTCGATCTTTTCGCTTAATACCGTGTATGTCATCAGGTATTCATCTAGGATCTCCTTATACAACGCCTCTGGTTTTAATGACCTAAGCCATTTTAGGTGGAGATCAGTCCAGTTGCTTTTTCCTTCGTAACGATAATTATGACGCAGACAAAATGCCTGTATCTGTTGCTTTACCTTTTTGAGCGCTAACTTGTGATCAGATCGCATACGAAGAAACTCCTTTGTTTCTTCATCGCCGGCTGTCGGTACATGAACCGGACTGTAGTTGTGTTGAGCAAGGCGCCTGCCAATGATCTCGGCATCACGCTTATCCGTCTTTATCCGTTTTTTGCTACGTTGCTCAAGCATGGTAGTCGGAGCAAGGATAACGCAGTTTACATTCCGGTCGGTTAACTGGCGATACAAGCAGTATCCAAGACACCCGGCTTCATAACCACACACAAAGTTTACGTCGTTTCCATACACAGTGCGAAGAAAATCCAGATACTTAAGAACTTCCCGATAATCCGCGGGCGTTTTGCGGTGGTAAGAGCCCTTTTCGGCATCGACTGTGTAAGCGCAAAGAGTGAAACTATCCTTGTGAACATCCATTCCTACATAAACTGTGCTATAATTCATTTAATGACCTCCTTTTGTATGCGGTAATCCCTGTTACCATTTGATTTGTCGATCTGTAGTATACAGGTAAATCCACGAATCTACAAAACCGGAGGTCATTACATATTGTCTATTAACAGATTGTTCATATTATCGGGGAATTGCAAAAAAGAGCGCTACAATTCACTATCATTGCAGCGCATCTTCAACTATCCTTATCAAGTACTCCGGCTTCGATAGATCACCCATATCAGCAAATACTGCGTTGTACGCGACCAACGCCGTTCTCACATATTGGGCATTCTTCTCAAAAAGTTCCCGGTTTGGCTTCAGTCCAATCTCGTCAGCATACTGACAGCAGAAAGTGATCGTAGTCCTTGTATTTCCCTCCCTAAAAGGATGAACTCGCCATAGTTTTGCGAGAGATTCGGAGAATTCCAAAGCAATCTCATGGGAATCCATCGTCTTCCACTCTTTATTTCTCATCCGTTCCAATACATATTCTACATCTTTGAGTATGTCAAAAACCTCGGAGTAATCGATAGACAAACCTCCAAGAACAGGTTCCTCTTTATAAATATTCAGTTTTCGCTGTTGTCCCGCCCATTCATATATATCTTGAAAGATATACTTATGCATCTCAAGAAGATGGGCAT
>JAGAFR010000027.1 GCA_017612555.1 Lachnospiraceae bacterium
CTGTCAGCGCCTCTCTGGCTCCATCCCATCGGTCTTGAACTGAGCCTGTCAGATAAAACATGACTGACATGACTTTCGGCACTGCATCCGTTAACAAGCTTATTATTTAGTGTCCTTCGTACCGCTGCCCAGTTACCTAATACATATGTCCTCAGGTCTTCTATGGCTTTTGTCTTTTCTGCCGATGCAAGCATGCTTCTTGTGTATTCATCAAAACGTGCCTTTGCTTTTCTCTTCTTGGAATACAGAAGATGCCACAGTTCATTCTTTGTTTTTTCTTTTTCTTCTTTGTCCTTTATATATCCAACCGCATGATTTATGTACTGCATGAGATGATATTTGTCTGCACAGAACAATGCCTTATCAATGCGATCGGCTCCGCTCTTTATCCATGGTGCAGCGTCCCCGCTAACGAACACACGCTTAAGCTGATCCGGATCATAATTCAGGTCTATGTATGCCTGAACCTTGCTCCAGAGTTTTTCATTTCCCTCAGCACCCGGATACAGACCTCCGAAATAAAACTTGTTGACCAGTTCTTTTCTGTCAGCATATCCTTCCGTGTCCTGTTTGTTTTCATAAACATAGACAAGCTTGGATATGAAGCTTCCGTTCTCCTCAGGACTTGTCTGATCGCCGTGCTGTTCTGCTACATGGTCTTCATCAGCCTCCACAAACAGGTAGTCTGCGATCTTTACCTCCTCCGGCTCCTTCATAGGCATTTCTTCGGCAATACCGTGAACCTTGTTCATCACGGTCGTTTTGGTTATTGTCTGCTTGGATGGCAGGACCTTTGCCGCCTCGGCATAGCTTGTCTTAAGGGCTTCTGTCAGTAGCAATACCTCGGCTTCTTCAGTAAAGCGTTCATGTTTGTCCAGTCCAAGCATCTGCGCAAGTAGCGAGACATAACCACCGGTTTTTGTCCCTTTTCTCCGATACACTGTACAGTTGAATGTCAGATCTCCGACGGAACTGACAAGCGTTCTCTGTCGTGTTCGCTGAGCGTTATATAATTCCTTTCTTACGCTGCTGTTGTAGATCTGCTCGTCCAGGCTGCTCAGAACAACTGACATGAACTGCGCGGCCACCGCATCTGTAGTTGTTTTTGTTGCCTTTTCAAAAGAGTACAGATCTTTCGGGTCTGATAAAAACTTCTCCTCTGCTTCAAATAACCCATTCACCAATAAGCTTAATAATGATACAATTTCCATGAGAGTGGCTACCTCCTTTGTATTTTTGTTTGGCCAAAACCATTATACTTTAGAGGTTGATCACTCTCATCTTTATTTACTTATTCAACTGACAATTTCTTTACTCTATAGGGAAATCCGGTTCGAACAAAAATCAATCAAATTGGGGCCTTTCTATATCTCCCCTCACAAATCTTCCCGGATACACCTCTTTGGCGATACCCTCCATTTCCAGTTTTGACAGGATGATCATAACTGTCTTAATGGGCATATCCGCAAGCTCTGCTATCTCATCGGTACTCCTCGGATCAAGCGTAAGGTTCGATGCTACGGTCTTCATATCTTCGGGCAGTTTCTTTTCATCCTTCTTTTTTGCATCCGGTGTGGTGCGCTTTGAGCGTTTTGAGATCACGGTCATGCCAAGCTGCTCCATTACGGTATCTATACTCGTAGCGGGAAGTGCTCCCTGATACATCAGATTGATACAGCCTGCGCTGAGACTGTCTGTCAGTCTTCCCGGAACAACCATGACCGTCCGTCCCTGATCTATCGCCATATCGACCGTGATAAGTGTGCCGCTCTTAGCTCTTGCCTCGACAACTATAAGCGCATCACACAGCCCTGATATCAGCCTGTTTCTTGGCGGAAATCGTCTTGCCTCGGCGGCAGTGCCCGGTGCATATTCACTAATGAGTCCGTTTTCATTCCTGCATAGTTTCCTGTACAGTACCATGTTCTTGGACGGATATGTTATGTCAACCCCGCAACCGAGTACCCCGTATGATCTTCCGCCCGCTGCAAGCGCTGCCGACTGCGCGATCCCATCAATGCCCCACGCCATACCGCTTATGATATCTATGCCTTCTTTTGCAAGATTCCCTCCAAAGTATTCCGCCATGATCCGCCCGTATTCGGAGCACTCTCTCGAACCTATAACGGCAACAGCCGGTCTGGACGCGTCCGGAAGCCTCCCCTTTACAAACAGTCCGTACGGCGGTGATGGAATACATTTAAGTCTTGTCGGAAAGTCATGATCAGTGTGGTTGACATAACTAATCTCCTTCTTCTCAAGCAGTTCATATTCCTTTTCGATCAGGTCTTCATCCTTTTTTCGTTCCGCAAAGTAATCAGCCAGCCTGTTTGATATCCCAAGCCTTTCTGTCATATCCGTACCTGTGAGCTCATAGAAGGCTTTCGCGCCTCCGGCCTTCCTGACCAGTTCGGTCAAATTGCCCAGATACCCGTCCTGCAGCGTTGCAACCCAGTAGTCATATATCCTCTCTTCCATATACGCCCCCTCACTTTCCGTCCGTACCGGCGCTGTCAAAAGCAACCTTAAACCTTACCGCCTCCAGGATCGCCGACTCATCTATGTGTTGTTGTCCGGACAGGTCAGCAATGGTCCTTGCCACCTTAAGCACCCTGTAATAGGTTCTGGCACTCATACCCCGCTTTGTTGCGATCTCTTTTATAAGAGCCTCCTGAGCCGGACCAAGCGTACAGAACTTCTCGATCTCGCGGTTTCCCATCTGGGAGTTAAATGTTATCCCAAGCCCCTCAAATCTATTCTTCTGTATCTCATGTGCTCTTATCACGCGCTCCCTTATCTTCTCCGAACACTCGGGTTCCTCTTTTGACTGAATATCGAACAATGACACTTTTTCAGCCGTTATGCATATGTCCATCCTGTCAAGGAACGGTCCCGAGATCTTCGACATATACTTTGACCTTGCCGTCTCGGAGCATGTGCATTTGTTCATATCAGGGAAATTGCCGCACGGACACGGATTCATCGCCGCAACGAGCATAAAATCAGCGGGAAAAGTGCATATATCCCTGTTTCTCGTTATATGTACACACCCGTCCTCGAGCGGCTGTCTCAGCGCTTCAAGAGCTTTTCTTGAAAATTCCGGAAGCTCGTCAAGAAACAGAACACCCCTGTGAGCCAGACTTACCGCTCCGGGCTTGGGCACTCCGCCGCCTCCTACCAGCGATATATCCGTGGAAGAACTGTGCGCAGATACAAAAGGCCTGCGAGTTATGAGCGGTTCGGATCCAAGCGAGCCTCTTACGCTGTAAACAGCCGATACATCAAGGCACTCCTCCTCGGAAAGAGGCGGCATGATGGAAGGTATCGACCTGGCGATGAGGGTTTTGCCCGCACCCGGCGGCCCTACCATGATGATATTATGTAAACCTGCTGCCGCGATCTCCGCGCCTCTCTTTGCCTGCCTCTGTCCTTTGATACGTGAAAAATCATTGGTATAGTCTTTTCCTGCCAGAAGAAGTTCTTTCAGGTCACTCTTACAAGGCGGGATCTGCCCTGTGCCGCACAGATGCATTATCACCTCTTTAAGTGATGATACGGGATATACTTCAATCCCCTCTATTACAGACCCCTCCCGAAGATTGGCCCGGGGAATGATACACTTCTTAATACCGTTTTTTCTTGCCATCATGACCATCGGGAGAATACCCTTTATCCCGCATACTTCGCCTGAAAGTGACAGTTCTCCGGCAACAAACGTATCTTCAATGCATGATATCGGTATTTCATTCATACAGATAAGTACCGAAAGCGCAAGCGGCAGATCAAATCCGGTCCCGCTCTTTCTTATGTCTCCGGGCGACAGATTGGTAGTGATATGCGCAACGGGCAGGCTGTAACCGCAATTACGAAGCGACGTCCTGACACGGTCCTTGGCCTCCCTCACCTCATTTGACGCATAACCCACTATATCAAAACCGGGCATTCCGCTTGATATATCGGTTTCAACATGAACGGGAAAGCCTTCGATGCCTCGAACGCCACCCGAAAAAACAGAACAAAACATAAAAAACCTCCGTTGTTCTTCTTGATCGATCATATGATTGTCAGTTTGAAACTTTGCATCCGGAAGCGGATGCTTTTGAAAAATTAGAACTGAAAAGCAAAAGTATATGTATGACTATAACCCCTCATGACCCGTCGGTCAATCGGTTTTTGTATCCGGCTCGGCTTCGCCCTTTGTATCGTTACTGTCTTTCAGGACATATCTGTTATCATATGTCTTCATGATATCAACTATCTCTATATCGCTGTACAGCGCCGTCATGGCAAGATCGATGACAGTGTTGGTCGAAAAGCACAGCACCATCGGACGGAAAATGTTCTCTTCGTTCGGTGCGATCACAAGAGCTTTTTCTCCCGTTGAAAGCTCAACACAGACACCCTTTGAGAGCAGGTTGATGCTGTCTACGAGTGCATTTACCGCAGACTGGTCAAAATACTCGGGATTGTCCATCATACGTCTTATCTGTGCAAGCTCGGACTGAGGTTCACCCTCGCTGCTTATCGCAGTCATACGGTCGTATTCTTCCGCAACGCACAGGACTCTTGCACCTACCACCATCTTGGAATCCCTGTCGACCTCCTCACCGTTGTAATATGCCTCAAGCCTCTTGTATGCCTGCATCACGACACGCTTGACATTTGGAGAGGATGCAAATGTTGATTCGATAAGGCCGATACCCTCAAACTGTGCGGCTTTAAGCTCCGCAGCCTCCTCGTCCGTGATGTCGTCCTTGACCAGGAGTTCGGGGTTGGCATTAAGCTTTCCTATATCGTGGATGATCGCACACACTACGGCTTCAGTAGCGTCTTCTTTTCTTACGTTCATCTTGTGGCAGATCATCGCAACAAGTATCGCAACATTGAGTGAATGCTTATATACAAAGTCCTCTTTGCTGCGAAGATTCTGAAGGAAGTTGATCTTGTGGTCGAGCCTTCCGTAATTCCTTATGATATTTTCCGCAAGATTGTAGATCCTGTTATTTTTACCGCGCTCACGGATCGCAGATAGCTCTTCTTGTACTGCAAAGACAGTGACCATCTGGAACTTCTCGAACTCAATGTCATCCTCCGACTGTGGCGGAAGCGGCTCTGCCGGCTCGAGTACATATATGCCTATGAGCTTAAAATTGTGCACCGATTCAATACCCTGCTGTGTCAGCTTGGAATTGCGGTCATACAGCAGGACGCCCTTGTTGTTGTATATGGGTTTTGCAAGCCTCATTCCGATCTTCAGATCTTCGGTCTTAACAAACTTCATCTGTATCTCTCCATGAATGCTTCAAATTCCTCAACGGGAACCGGTCTTGAATAATAATAACCTTGAACTATATCGCAGTCAATAGATGCAAGAAAATCAAGCTGCTCCTGCGTCTCGACTCCCTCAGCGATGACATTGAGCCCCAGCTGCTTTGCCATTCTGACCGATGCCTCAACTATGATCTTTCCTCTGTCGGTCGACATTATCTCATCAAGGAAGAATCTGTCTATCTTGAGGGTATCAACAGGTGCGTTCCTGAGCATGTTAAGTGACGAATATCCGCTTCCGAAATCGTCCATCATGATCTTAAAGCCAAGCTCTTTTAATGCGGACATCTCGGAGAACAGTTCATCCACATCTTCCATGAACAGGTTCTCTGTTATCTCAAGCTCTAAATACTTTGGATCTATCTCATATTTTTTCACAAGATCCATAAGTATCTCGGACAGGTTCGTAGTCCCGATATGGACTCTTGATATGTTCACGGATACCGGAAGGAAGATCCCGCGCTTCTGAAGGTCTCTGATATATCTGCACGCAAGTTCCCATATGAACTTGTCCATCTTGGTGATAAAACCGTTGCTCTCAAACAGTGAAAGAAACTGCGCGGGAACAAGTATTCCCTTCATGGGATGTTTCCATCTGACCAGAGCCTCGGCTCCGCATATCTTTTGCGTGTGCAGATCCATCTGAGGCTGCAGGAACATAACAAACTCATTATTTGCAAGAGCAGTGTTCATCTCTTCCTCGATCTCAGCCTGCTCGCGCATCTTAAGTCTTATGATATCATCGTATACCGCATAATTCGTGAGCGCACTGCCTTTTATCTGTTTCTTGACGGCGCGTGCCCTGTCACACATGAGCCTTACCGGAATATCCGCATCTCCTACTTTGTATATTCCGTACGTAAGAGAGATCGCCATTGGAACCACTCTTGCATTCCTGATCTCCGTTGACAGCTTCGACATATAGTTCACAAGGTCCTGATCGGAATCATATTTAAGGAGAACCGAGAATACATCACCCTGATACCTCTTTGCGATCGAACCCTTGGGAGATACCTCACGGATCGTCTTACCGACTGTCTGAAGAGTACGGTTTCCAGCATCGATACCATACCTGTCATTGATCAGTCGGAACCTGTCTATATCTATGGAGATGACCACAAACTGTGAATCAGGTTCATCGGCGATTATTGCAGCTGCCTTTTTATAGAACGTCTCGGAATTGTACAATCCCGTCAGCGAATCGTAATCCGCACGGTATTCCATCTCAGCCTTGATCTTCATCTCGGTATTGACGTTCTGCAGCGTTCCGAGATATCTTACCGGCACGTTATTAAGACCTCGGAGAGTCTGAAGTACGATAGTATACCAGACCGGAACTCCGAACCTGTTGTAAATCCTTACCGTGATCCTCTGTATCATGGCGGATGATTTTGCCGTTTCTATGAACTTATCAAACATCTCCTGATCGTCGGCATGAACCTTAAGTGATGAGATAAGAGCCCATTCATTATCAAGAGACTTCCTGTCGATCTCAAATACATCTTCAAAGTTGGAGCACAGATAATAACTGTTGTCGGCGACCGTATACTCATACACGAGTATCCCGATCATGTCATTGACATTTTCATATCGTTCGTAATTAAGAGCCATGTCCTTAAGGATACTGCTCTTCTCATGCATGATCTCATATTTGATCCGTGTTTCAACAGCCTCAATACTTTTTTTCTTGTAATCATTGAGGTTTAGGCATACGATCATGATCCTCTCATCAGGTCTTGATCCGTCATCATTTGTTTTGTTCGGATCATACAGTACAACGACATACATTCCGTACCATATGTCTTCTCCCGAAACGGATGCAAGCCGAAGATCGGTACAGATCGTACGGTTGCCTGCAAGCGCGCTCTGTCTTACCATGCTCGGCTCGGTCGCCTCAAGGAATTTGGCCCGGTCTTCCGAATATACAACTTCACTCGCAAAACGATCGCGCAGATTTTTGTAATTGTCTATCCTGACATCTATAAAGCTTCTGACTCCCTGCTCCTTCAGACGTACGCATGTGTTCTTCGTAAGATTGATATCCCATATGATATCCATCATGCGAACGAGGGACTCCTTGGTGCGGTTTTCACTCTCCGTCATCGCGGCGATCTGCGTCTCGATATCCTCTTTGACCGACGCGATCAGATATACGCTCTTGCCGTTACGCATGACGATCCTGTTGGCACGCATCGGGATAGTGGACCGAAGAGAAGGTGAGTAAACATTACAGTCATATGAAGTCTGCGTGCTCTTCATCTTCCTTATCGGGCAGTCGTTACACGGCTCTTCATAACCCTTTATGGAGGCATAGCACATGCCTTCACACTTATTGCCAAGCCTTGAATCAAGTACTTCATTACGGTACAGGAGCTGATAATTATCATCTACCGCATATGCCCAGGACCTCATCGGATCAAGGATGTTCCTGATCATCTCCATCTCCTTGGTGGAGAGTATAGGATTGACTGATGTATCGAGCCTTTCCATTTCGCTCGTATACAAAACGTAATTGTCCTTACCGGAAAGCTTCGCATCATTAAGCGCCGACAATGCCCTTGCCTGGAGCTTATCAAACGTCGCTTCCTTTCCGTGCATCGCAGCTATACCGATACTTACGGTAATGAATCCGTTGTTTTCAAAATCACTCCATACGTCTTTCACTGTCTGACGTATGTATGCGGCACGCTCAAGCAGTATATTGGTCGCACGCACACCCTTCATCATGATCCCGAAACGGTCTATGTCGATACGACCTATTACATCCGATCCGCGGAAAGCTCTCTTTAATATCCTGCCGATCTCTATCAGTACTCCCTCGGCACCGATCTCACTGAAATGATTTTCCCATGATGCAAAATCATCAAGGTCGACGATCATCAGATTGGGGATCACACCTTCAGGCAGCTCCTCAAGATAATTCGATACCTCACGGTCAAAAGCCTCCACCTTGAGAAGCTTCGTGACGGGATCTCTTGAAAGCGATTTTTCCTCTTCATGATGCTTGGTCTCATCATCAACATAAGCAAGCGTCCCGTACACGCTCGACAGCTTTCCCGAATCATCCGTCTCGGCGCGGCCCTTTAACTGGTACCAGCAATACTCTCCGGCAAAATCAAGGAAACGTATGTAATCCATACGTACCTTATCCTGATTGTCTCTTAGGGTAAAAAATGAAATGGCTTTTTCGATATCCCCGTCATAGATCTTGCCCAGGTATCCTATCTTCTCAACGAACGCGGAAAGCCTGACGGGAATGGGTATATACTTCTTGATGTTCTCAGAGAACGTGATGACATCATCAACAGCATTGTACTCAAAGACAATGGTGTCGTTAAGATCTATGGCATTTTGGAATAGATTCTCGCTGAACTGATGCATCGTATCTCCTGAGCGTATAAAATCACTTATGATTGATTATACAAGGTTTTGCAAGATATTTCCATATTATTTATGATCATTTAACGCGGGGATCATTTCAGAAACTTAGCGAAAACATGATTACCATAGTCTATCCCCAGATCAGACAGCGACAGGCTCCCGCTTCCTTCATACACTAGCCCCTGCGCCACAAGATCGTCTATCACGTCCGAATACAGGCTCCGGAGTGTGACACCGAATCTCTTTTCAAAATCATCCGTATCGACTCCGTCCATCATACGGAGTCCCAGATAGACCGTCTCTTCTATCATCTCGTTTCTTGACAGTATATTGCTTTCCTCTTTGGTAAAAGGATCGGCCAGATATGTCTGCAGACTTGTTGTATTCCGGCTTCTTTCGTCTCCGTCCGCCGTCTCAAGACATGAACTGGCACCAAGTCCCAATCCCAGGTACGGCACTCTCTTCCAGTATCCGACGTTGTGACGGCTCTCGAAACCCGGCTTTGCGAAGTTGGATATCTCGTAATGCTTGTATCCTTTTTCCTTGAGCAGATCGACTGTCATCCAGTAGAGGCGTCTTTCCGTCTCTTCTCCGACAACCGGCCCATCGGTATCTCCAAACTGCTCGTAGAACGGCGTTCCCCGCTCTATCATCAGACTGTATGCGCTGATATGCTCACAGCCCATCTCGCACACCCTTTCAACAGTCTCGGTGAGCATCCGGTCAGTCTGTCCCGGTATCGCAGTCATTATATCAACATTGATATTGCGAAATCCCGACGCACGGGCATCGATGAAACACTCCAGAAAATCATCAAACGAATGTATCCTGCCCAGATACTCAAGTTCACTTTTATGTATGGACTGCAAACCGATAGACAGTCTGTTAAATCCTGTTTTGCGGATCTCCAGGAGCTTTCCTTTTGCACTCTGAGGGTTTACTTCTATCGTTATCTCCGCATCGGGTTTTATTGAATAGTTGGAGCTTATAGCGCCAAATATCGACTGAATCTGTCCTACATCAAGAACGCTCGGGGTGCCCCCGCCGAAGTATACAGTGGACACCTGCTGATTCCTTCCGATCTTTCTTGAATGCCCCTCGATCTCCTTAATGAGTGCATCAACATACAACTGCCGCACTCTTTCATCTGCGGGTCCTGAGAGAAAATCACAGTAATTGCACTTTTTTACACAAAAAGGAATGTGTACGTATATTTCCATATCTGTATTCTCTAATCTTCTTCAAGTTTGAGCACGCTCATGAAAGCCTTCTGAGGGATCTCGACATTACCGATCTGGCGCATGCGCTTCTTTCCCTCCTTCTGCTTTTCAAGGAGCTTCTTCTTACGCGTGATATCTCCGCCGTAACACTTTGCAAGCACATCCTTGCGCATTGCCTTTACGGTCTCACGTGCTATGACTTTGCCTCCCACTGCTGCCTGTATCGGTATCTCGAACAGGTGCCTGGGAATCTCGTCCTTGAGCTTTTCGCACATACGTCTTCCGCGTTCGTATGCACTGTCGGCATGGACGATGAACGAAAGTGCATCGACTTCCTCACGGTTTACGAGTATGTCCAGCTTCACAAGCTTTGACGGCTCATATCCCTTGAGTTCGTAATCAAATGACGCATAACCCTTCGAGCGTGATTTTAAAGCATCGAAAAAATCATATATGATCTCATTGAGCGGAAGCTCATACTTGAGAAGAGCCCTTGTCTCCTCAATATATTCCATGGATATGTATCTTCCGCGGCGCTGCTGACACAGCTCCATTATGGGTCCCACAAAATCCTTGGTGACCATTATCTCGGAGGAAACGATCGGCTCCTCCATATGTTCTATCTCCGACGGATCCGGAAGATTGGTAGGATTCGTCAGATCTATGACTTCGCCGTTTGTCTTGTAGACCTTGTATATAACAGACGGAGCTGTGGTCACAAGATCCAGGTTATACTCTCTTTCCAGTCTTTCCTGTATGATCTCAAGATGAAGAAGACCCAGGAACCCGCACCTGAAACCGAAGCCCAGAGCCACACTCGTCTCGGGCTCATAATTAAGAGATGCATCATTAAGCTGAAGCTTTTCAAGCGCATCACGAAGATCCGGGTATTTCGCACCGTCTGCAGGATACATTCCGCAGAACACCATGGACTGAACTTTCTTATAGCCCGGAAGTGCCTCTGAACATGGGTTCTCATCATCGGTAATCGTATCACCCACCATCGTATCCCTGACATTCTTGATGGAAGCGGTGAGGTATCCTACCATCCCGGCAGTAAGCTCATCACACGGAATGAACTGCCCCGCTCCGAACGTTCCGACCTCCACAACTTCAGCCACGGCAGTCGTTGCCATCATGCGCACCCTCGTGCCTTTTGCCACTCTGCCGTCCATCATCCTGAAGAAAACTATGACACCTTTATACGGATCATAAATGGAATCAAATATAAGAGCCTTGAGGGGTTTACCTGCATCTCCCGTCGGTGCGGGGATCTTGTGTACGACCGCCTCAAGCACGTCCTCGATCCCGATCCCCATCTTCGCCGAGATCTTCGGGGCATCTTCAGCCTCGATACCGATGACATCCTCTATCTCGCTTATGACCCTGTCAGGCTCTGCCGACGGAAGGTCGATCTTGTTGATAACGGGGAAAACATCCAGATCGTGATCGAGTGCCAGATACACGTTCGCGAGCGTCTGCGCCTCGATACCCTGCGCAGCGTCAACAACGAGTATGGCACCGTCACATGCGGCCAGCGATCTGCTGACCTCATAGTTAAAATCAACATGTCCCGGCGTATCGATAAGATTAAAAGTGTATTCCTCACCGTTCTTTGCCTTGTAGATCGTCCTGACGGCCTGTGACTTGATCGTGATCCCGCGCTCACGCTCGAGATCCATATTATCAAGCACCTGCTCCTGCATCTCACGCTGAGTAAGCAGCCCCGTCTTTTCGATTATACGGTCCGCAAGGGTTGATTTTCCGTGATCTATATGTGCGATTATACAGAAATTGCGAATGTGTTGCTGATCCATGTTATATAACCTACGATAAGGAGGGAGATATACATACTTGCAGAAAAAGACTTGGAGCGCGTTGTTACTTGACGAGGTTTCTCACGAGTCTAGTAACGTGACGCGCGGAAACGAGCGCAAGCGCCTTTTTCGCAAGTATGTATATCGTCCCGACGATTATTATAGAAAACAAAATGGAATACTCACATGACGGTATGAGTATCCCATTTAGAATATATGATTCACCATCGAAATTAAGCCATCTTGTTAACGGCAGCAGACAGACGTGAGATCTTTCTTGATACCGTATTCTTGTGGTAGATACCCTTTGAGCAGGCACGATTGAGCGCACCTGTTGCAGCTCTTAATGCTTCTGCGGCTTCATTCTTATCGCCTGATTCGATCGCCTGGTATACCTTCTTAACATATGTCTTAACCTTAGACTTTATCGCTTTATTGCGCTCAGTCTTGGTATTGATTACAAGGATCCTTTTCTTTGCGGATTTGATATTTGCCACGATTTCACCTCCTATCAACCTTATTAGGGACTTATCGTTCCTTAAGTTCTACCGGACAAGAGACACGAAAAACTGCCCGATATGAACACACTCGTACATTTTATGCGTATTGCACGTGTATGTCAATATTAATTTTCAACTTTTTTTACCATCAGTTTCTTTGCTTTTTTCCACATCCGCCTCATCCATAAATTCATCCGGATCGGTCGGCGTATCAAGCGTCTTTGCGGCTTCTTCTTTGGCCGCTTCCTCTTCGGCCTTCTTTTCTTCGGCGCGCTTAACCGCTTCCTCGGTCTTTTTTCTTGCCTCCTCAGCCGCCTTCTTTGCTTCTTCGGCACGCTTTGCCTCGGCTGCTTTTCTTGCCGTTACAACAGGATCTTCTTCCGGATCGCTCTCCACTCTCTCAACTTCGTAAGGAAAAGTCATTTTCCAGGCAGCTCTTATATTATCCATCAGCTGCATCATGAACAGCGTCTCTGCATGAGTCATTTCAGGGCACTCGATCGCGCCTTCCTTTATAGCCTTCATCGCAGACTGCACTTCATATTCATAGCCTGTGACCTGCATGGGAGCGGCGTACTCCGCGACTACCCTTCGCTCAAGGTTATATACCCGCATCGCCTCAAAGTTGTTTATATTGTCAATCTCTATATATCCGTTTGTACCGTTTATGATGCCACGCCTGTCAGTCTGTGCCATCATCGTGGCATATAGCGTTGCCATCCTTCCGTCGCGGTATGTCAGCATGATCGTCTCCTGCGCATCCACTCCCGAAGGGTATCTGACACAGTTTGCCGCGATGCTTTCGATCTCATCCCCGAATACGATGGATGCAAAGTTCAGAACATATACACCCAGATCCATAAGGGCTCCACCGCACAGCGACGGCTTGACCATCCTTTCTTTGTGCTCCAGCGGATATCCGAGGTTTGCCGATAACGAGGTCGGACGGCCTATTATTCCCGAATTGACCACTTCAACGATCTTGGATGCCATCGGCATATATCTTACCCACATAGCTTCCGTAAGAAGAAGTCCTTTTGACTCAGCCAGTCGCATTACTTCTTCCGCCTGTTTTGCGTTTGCGGTAAAAGCTTTTTCGCACAGCACATGTTTTCCGTGGGCAAGACACATCCTGATATGCTCATAGTGATGTGAATGGGGAGTTGCGATATACACGAGTTCCACTTCCGGATCCTCGAGCATATCATTATATGATCCGTACGCTTTTACAAAACCAAACTTGTCCGCAAAGACCTGCGCACGGTTCTTGTCCCTTGCTGCGACCGCATAGCATGTCACATCCTTAAGGGGCTGTAATGTAGTTGCCATTATGGCAGCGATATCGCCTGCGCCAAGTATAGCTATATTCATCCGTTACCTGCTCTGTTTCAGTTTGACGGTATTGTTCCTGACTGCCATCCCGTCCATATCTTTTATGAACTGTGAAAACCTGCTGTACTGATAGTCGCTCAGTTTGAACGCAGGGTATTTTTTCTCGATCTTCTGTTTCAGTTCGGGAAGGCTCATCGTCTTTCCCGATGCTTTCTTCAATGTATCGTTTACGAGCTTTTCTATCTGCTCTTTTGACACTTCGCTTGCTTTGCGGGTAACCGTGATCGAGTTACCGTGCTGGGTAAGCGTCAGTCCATTTATGCTCTCAAGAAACTTGGAAAGCTTGGAATACCCGTAGTTACGAACGTCAAAATCGGCATGTCTGTTTGACAGCTTGTTCCCGAGTTCGCCTACGGTTGTCTCACGTTCATTCGCTTCGTTATCAATGAGTATCTTAAGTATCGAATCCTCCACGTCCTCACGGGATATATCTGACTGCGAGCTGTCCTCGGCAGCCAGAACTTCAAGATACTTAAAGGTCGTACAGCTCGTTCTGAAAGCCTCCACGGTCTTCTTTTCGCCCATTCCGATAACGAGCATGCCGGCCTCGCGAAGTCTTGACGCAAGACGCGTAAAGTCACTGTCCGAGCTTACTATACAGAACCCGTCGACCTTGCCCGAATACAGTATATCCATAGCATCGATGATCATAGCGGAATCCGTCGAATTCTTGCCCTGGGTGTAACTGTATGTCTGCATCGGGGTGATCGAATTCTTCAGAACCTCTTCCTTCCACCCTTTGAGAACCTGGTTGGTCCAGTCACCGTACGCACGCTTATACGTGGCGATACCGTAGTTACTGATCTCGTCGAGCACGACCTTTATATACTTGATAGAAATATTCTCGGCGTCGATGAGGACGGCGAGACGTCTTTCCACAGATTCCATAATTCTCCTACAAAGAATGCTTTTTTATTTGTGTTTTGGTACCAACTCTGATTTGCCGCCCATATACGGCCGCAGCACCTCAGGTATCTTCACGCTTCCGTCAGCACACAGATTATTCTCAAGGAATGCGATCAGCATACGCGGCGGTGCGACCACCGTGTTGTTGAGCGTATGTGCAAAGTACTTACCGTCTTTGCCGTTGACCCTGATCTTCAGTCTTCTTGCCTGCGCATCTCCGAGATTCGAGCAGCTTCCCACTTCGAAGTACTTCTTCTGTCTCGGTGACCATGCTTCAACATCAAATGATTTGACCTTCAGGTCCGCAAGATCTCCCGAGCAGCACTCAAGCGTACGTACGGGGATATCCATGCTTCGGAACAGATCCACCGTGTTCTGCCATAGCTTATTGAACCACTCAGGGCTGTCCTCGGGCTTGCAGACAACGATCATCTCCTGCTTTTCAAACTGGTGTATCCTATATACTCCTCGCTCCTCAATTCCGTGTGCGCCTTTTTCTTTTCTAAAGCAGGGGCTGTAGCTTGTGAGTGTCAAAGGAAGTTTATCTTCTTCAATCATCTGATCGATGAATTTTCCTATCATCGAATGCTCACTCGTTCCGATCAGATACAGGTCTTCACCTTCGATCTTGTACATCATCGCATCCATCTCGGCAAAGCTCATAACGCCGGTAACGACGTTGGACCTGATCATAAACGGCGGAACACAGTATGTAAATCCGCGGCCTATCATAAAGTCTCTTGCATAGGTTATCACTGCCGAATGAAGACGTGCTATATCGCCCATCAGATAATAGAATCCGTTTCCGGCAACACGCCCTGCCGCATCAAGATCTATACCGTCAAAGCTTTCCATGATCTGTGTATGATAAGGTATCTCAAAATCGGGAACTACCGGTTCGCCGTACTTTGTGACCTCAACATTCTCGCTGTCATCCTTACCGATTGGAACGCTTGGATCGATGATATTGGGGATGGTGTACATTATCTTCTGGATCTGCTCGGCAACAGGACCTTCCACACCCTCAAGTTCGGCAAGACGTTCCGCATCCGCAGCGACCTCTGCCTTGACTTTCTCGGCTTCTTCCTTTTTGCCTTCCTTCATAAGAGCACCGATCTGCTTGGAAAGGACATTCTTCTTGTTACGAAGATCATCCGCTTCCTGCTGCATCGAGCGTCTCATCTCATCCAGCTCTATGACCTTATCGACCATAGGGATCTTTTCATCCTGGAATTTGTTTCTGATGTTCTGTTTTACGATCTCCGGATTCTCCCGGAGGAATTTCATGTCGAGCATGATCTGTCTCCTTACATATCCTGAATTTCTTTGTGGTATGTCTGCAGTGATTTTACTTCACCGTTACTGTGTTTTCTTGCCTTTATGCCTGCAATGCTCGCCTTTGCGGCAGCCATCGTCGTAACATATGGGATACCCGATTTGATGACTCCCTTACGGATGTACGAATCATCCATCGCACCCTTCTTGTCATCGGGAGTATTGATAACGATCGAAACCTCTCTGTTAGTGATCGCATCAAGAACGTTGGGACGTCCCTGCTGGAGCTTAAATATCTTCGTCGCAGGGATTCCTGCGTCATTTATCATATCGCACGTTCCGCCGGTTGCAAGAATCTTGAATCCGCACTCGTCAAATCCCTTTGCAACTTCAACAAGTTCCGATTTATCTCTGTCATTTACGGAGATCAGAACGGTCCCTTCAAGGGGAAGCGCAGTCTGCGTAGCCTCCTCGGCTTTGAAGAAGGCTTCGCCAAAATCACTTGCCATGCCAAGCACTTCACCCGTTGATCTCATCTCGGGTCCAAGGAGCGGGTCCACTTCCTGGAACATATTGAACGGGAATACGGCTTCCTTTACTCCGCAGTGATTAAACTTCTTTTCGCAAAGCGCCGGAACAGGCGACGGTTTACCGGTTATCGGCATGGTGATTATCTCGGTTGCAAGAGGTACCATTCCGATGTTGCAGACCTTTGATACGAGAGGCACTGTACGGGATGCACGCGGATTGGCCTCAAGCACGTACACCGTATCGTTTTCGATCGCGTACTGCATGTTCATAAGACCTTTGACGTTCATCTCTTTTGCGATCCTGCGCGTATAGTCTTTTATGATCTCAACATTCTTTTCGGAAATGTTCTTGGACGGAAGCACGCATGCGCTGTCTCCCGAATGAATTCCTGCAAGTTCGATATGCTCCATGACAGCGGGAACGAATACGTTCTCCCCGTCGGATATTGCATCAGCTTCGCACTCGAGAGCATTGTTTAAGAACCTGTCTATAAGGATAGGCCTGTCTGGCGTAACACCTACTGCGGCAGCCATGTAGACCTTCATGTGTTCGTCATCGTGAACAACTTCCATTCCGCGTCCGCCAAGCACATATGACGGTCTTACCATGAGAGGATAACCGATCTTCTTGGCAATGGCCAGCGCATCATCAACCGTTACGGCCATTCCCGATTCAGGCATCGGGATCTGCAGCTTGTCCATCATCGCACGGAACTGATCACGGTCTTCCGCCATATCGATGGTCTCCGGTGTGGTCCCGAGTATATTAACGCCGTTGCGCTTAAGCTCTGCTGCCAGATTAAGAGGAGTCTGTCCTCCAAACTGGGCGATGACTCCGACAGGTTTTTCCTTTTCATGAATGGACAGTACGTCCTCAAGAGTGAGCGGCTCAAAATAGAGCTTATCCGACGTATCGTAATCAGTTGATACAGTCTCGGGATTACAGTTTACGATGATAGTCTCGAAGCCGAGCTTCTTAAGAGCCATCGCTGCATGTACACAGCAATAATCAAATTCGATACCCTGACCGATCCTGTTGGGACCTCCGCCAAGGATCATGATCTTCTGACGGTCGCTCGTCTTTGATTCATCCTTCATATTGTAAGAGCTATAGTAGTAAGCACTGTCCTGCGTTCCGCTTACATGAACGCCTTCCCACGCTTCGACTATACCTGCTTTTATCCTTGCATTTCTGATATCTTCCTCGGGAACACCGAGCAGAAGTGACAGATATTTATCGGCAAAACCGTCCTTCTTGGCCTGCTTTAGAACATCAGCCGGAGGAACGCTTCCCTTGTACTTCTTCAGTGCCTCTTCCTCATCTACGAGTTCTTTCATCTGCTCAAGGAAGTACGGTTTGATCCTCGTGATGTTGTAAAGTTCTTCAAGATCCGCACCCTTTCGGATCGCTTCGTACATTATGAACTGTCTCTGGCTCGAAGGAGTGTGGAGCATGTTCATAAGTTCCTTTAAGGACTTTTCCTCAAATGCAGGTATCTGACCCAGTCCGTAACGTCCGATCTCCAGCGAACGAATTGCTTTCTGGAATGCCTCCTTGTATGTCTTACCAATCGACATGACTTCGCCGACCGCACGCATCTGTGTACCGAGCTTGTCCTGTGAACCCTTGAACTTTTCAAATGCCCATCTTGCGAACTTGATAACAACATAATCTCCGTCGGGAACATATTTATCAAGAGTTCCGTATTTGCCGCACGGAATATCGCAAAGGTCAAGACCCGCAGCAAGCATTGCGGATACGAGTGCTATGGGAAATCCCGTTGCCTTGGATGCAAGAGCCGATGAACGGGAAGTTCTCGGATTGATCTCAATGACTATGATCCTGCCGTCCTGTGTATTTCTCGCAAACTGCACGTTGGTTCCGCCGATGACCTCTATGGCATCCACTATTCTGTAAGCCTGTCTCTGGAGCTCCTGCTGCACATCCTCAGGGATAGTGAGCATCGGTGCCGAACAGAAACTGTCGCCGGTGTGAACACCGAGCGGGTCTATGTTTTCGATAAAGCAGACAGTGATCATCTTGCCCGTAGAATCTCTTACGACCTCGAGCTCGAGCTCTTCCCAACCGAGTACCGATTCTTCGACGAGCACCTGCCCTACAAGCGATGCCGCAAGTCCGCGCTCGCACACTGTCTTTAATTCTTCAACGTTATATACGAGACCGCCGCCGGCGCCTCCCATCGTATATGCGGGACGGAGTACCACAGGATATCCGAGCTTATCGGCAATGGCAAGTGCCTCATCCACCGAGTAAGCAACTTCACTTCTTGCCATCTCTATCCCCAGTGAGTTCATCAGTTCCTTGAACTCGATCCTGTCCTCACCGCGTTCGATCGCATCAACCTGAACTCCGATGACTTTTACACCGTACTTATCAAGCACACCTTTTTTATACAGTTCCGAAGCAAGGTTGAGTCCCGTCTGTCCTCCCAGGTTAGGAAGAAGCCCGTCAGGACGTTCCTTCTCGATGATCTGTGTCAGTCTCTCCACATTGAGCGGCTCGATATAGGTAACGTCAGCCGTTGTGGGATCGGTCATGATCGTTGCGGGATTGGAATTGACGAGGACTATCTCATAGCCCAGCTTCTTGAGCGCCTTGCACGCCTGCGTTCCGGAATAGTCAAACTCGCACGCCTGCCCTATTATTATCGGTCCGCTCCCTATTATAAGGATCTTGTTAACGTCGTCTCTTTTTTTCATACAATACCTTTCAAATCAGCGGTCTATCTCTTCTCTTTGTTGTTCAGCTTCGGTACCATCACGCAGCTGATGATAAGCGCGATCACATACAGCGTACCGGTTACGTACAGTACAGTCTGGTAACCGACCGGGTTAACGTCTGCCGAATCTCCGTTTGAAAGAATGATCTCCTTGAACTCACCGACATGGTTAACGATCGCCGTTGCCATCTGGTTTCCGGTAAGACCTGCGATAGCCCATGCAGACAGGCACATTCCGTGAACCGAACTGATCTTGCCCATTCCGAAATGATCGGACAGGAGCGTCGGAACATTTGAAAATCCTCCGCCGTATCCCGCATTGACCATTATCAGAAGTGCAACGCAGAGGATGGCAAGAGCCGGGACCTGCGCTCCCTTGATGATACCCTGTGTGACGACCACAAGGAATGTAAATGCTATGGAAAGAATGAAGATCAGCTTATAGATCGTGTTCCTGTCCTTGAGCGTATCTGCCCATGCCGAGAACCCGAGTCTGCCGGCTGCATTTGCTATAGCCGTTACGGTTGCAAGTGTTGCGCATACACCTACGGAAAGACCAACCGATTTGAATATCATCTTTTCCTGTGATATAAGCGCAAGACCGCATGCTATGTTGATGTAGAACATAAGCCATATGCCTATGAACGTCTTATTACCGAATGATGTCTTGAAGTTATTTGCAAGCGTGGAAAAGAACTCCTTAATGCCGCCCTCGGAGTGAGCCTCTGTCCAGGTCGAGGGTTTCTTCAGGATCAGATGTCCTATGAACATCATCACGAAGTATACACCGCCCATAATGAAAAACATGGGTGCCGGGTTATCATTGAACTTGTTGAGGATCGCCTGCATGATCGGGCTGGCGATAGCTTTTGCCAATCCGAATCCGGCAACCGCAAGTCCTGTTGCAAGACCTTTCTTATCTTCGAACCAGAGCATCAGTGTCTTGACCGGTGACAGATATCCCGTTCCGAGACCAATACCCATCACACATCCGTAGAAAATAAGGATAACGGGCAATGACTTGATCATGATACCGAATCCGGTTCCTACCATACCTGTGGTAAAGCAGATCGTTGCGATAAGTGATGACCTGTGGATATCCTTTTCAACCACGTCGCCGAGAAAGGCAGCTGACATGCCAAGGAAGAATATCGCAAGCGAAAATGCCCACTCGGTCGCTGATTTGGTAGCTCCGATATAATTGGCTATCTCACTTGAGAACGTCGACCAGCAATACACGGTACCGATGCTGCAGTGAAGAAGCAGTGCAGGGATTGCACCGCGGACCCATTTGTTTTCCATAAAAATTACCTCTTTCCACACTATTGATGATATAAATACACAAACACATCTATTATAAAATACGAAGGGAAAAAATCAAGTAGTTATAGACACTGAAAGAACTCTGATGTTATTATGTATTTTGTTATGAAAAAACTTTCGTTTTAGTTATGAGGAGATGAGAAATGGACACTATCGTACGTATCAATGACGCAGTCAACGGATTCGCGTGGGGATGGTTCGGTCTGATCATGCTGCTCGGAACCGGTCTTGTATGTACCGTTATCACCAAGTTTTTCCAGATAACACACATCAAACACTGGTGGAGCAAGACTATCGGAATGGTCCTTCATGAGGAATCCCATGTCAAGAACGAAGCCGGAAGCGTATCCCAGTTCCAGGCTCTGTGTACGGCTCTTGCCGCTACTATCGGAACGGGTAACATTGCCGGTGTTGCAGCCGCCATCTGTGTGGGAGGTCCGGGAGCGGTATTCTGGATGTGGATCGCGGCGATCCTCGGAATGATGACCAATTACTCCGAAAACATTCTCGGTATCTATTTCAGAAGAAGAAACGCCGAAGGCGAATGGTCGGGCGGAGCTATGTATTACCTCGCCGACGGTCTCGGTTCATACAAGAACTGTAAAGGTATCGGAAAGGTTCTGGCTGTCATATTTGCAATATTTGCCATGATAGCATCATTTGGTATCGGTAACATGGGACAGATCAACAAGATCACCCTTAATATTGAATCGGCATTTTTCTCGAACGTCAATTCGGCAACACTCGGTGGGGTATCCGTTGTAAACTGGGTAATAGGAGCTGTACTTATGATCATCGGCGGTGCCATCATCCTCGGTGGTCTTAAGAGGATAGCTGCCGTAGCCGAAAGGATCGTTCCTTTCATGGCAATCGTCTATGTCATCGGTGCTCTTATAATAATGTTCATGCATATCGGAAGCCTCGGTGCCATGTTCGCTTCCATATTCAAATTTGCATTCGGCCCGAGAGCCGTTGCCGGCGGAGCTGCGGGTTCCGCTGTTGCGATCGCGCTCAATACGGTAAAGAGCGGATGTAAGAGAGGCGTGTTCTCAAACGAGGCAGGTCTTGGTTCATCCGTTATGGTACATTCCAACTCCAACGTCAAGGAGCCTGTAAGACAGGGACTGTGGGGTATCTTTGAAGTGTTTGCCGATACTATCATCGTATGTACCATGACCGCTATCGTAGTACTCTCTTCCGGCGCCATTGACCTTGAAACGGGTCTTGCCGCTGAAGGAGTAAATGATGCTACTCTTGTTGCCAAGGCATTTGGCGCAAGCTTCGGAGTAGTCGGTGAGTGGTTCGTTGCTCTTGCAGTGCTGTTGTTCGCATTTACCACCGTAATGGGCTGGTCTCACTACGGAAGCAAAGCCGTAGAGTATCTGTTCGGTGTAAAAGGTGCCAAGATCTACCGCGTGATCTTCGTTGTAATGATCATATCGGGTGCTCTTATGACATCCTCACTTGCATGGGATATCTCGGATACATTCAACGGCCTGATGATGCTTCCCAACCTTATCGGTGTACTCTCAATGACACCGCTTGTGGTCAAGCTTACCAACAACTATGTAGACCGCAAGATCAAAGGAAAAGACATCGAGCCTATCCTGTCATATGATAAAGAGATCCAGGCAGAGATGGCTGAAGCTGTCAAAAAGGGCGAAGAGTAAAACGATCTTCAATCTGATATAGAATATAATAATACAGCCTCGGGATATTCCCGAGGCTGTTTGTATGTCGTCATTTCAAATAAGTCTGTCGCTTTGGATCACGGTCTTGCCTTGCCACAGTTACTGCAGAACTTGCCTGTATTTACCGTACCGCATTCGCATGTCCAGTCTGCTGCCGGTGCGGGCTTACCGCAATTGCTGCAGAACTTGCCTGTATTTACCGTACCACACTCACATGTCCAGCTGCCTGCCGGTGCGGGTTCGGGCTTTCCGCAGTTGCTGCAGAACTTGCCTGTATTGGTCGTGCCGCATTCGCATGTCCATCCGCCTGCAGGTGCCGCAGCCGGTGCTGCAGCCTGTTGTGCCGCTCCCATCTGATAGAGCTGTCCCGCATTCACTCCGCCTGCGCCTGCTGCCATGTTCATTCCGGCAAATGCCATCATCGGGCCTGCGGATGTATTGCTTGCCGCTGCCTTCATAGCGTCTGCCTGAGCACCTGCTATAACGGCTGCGCCCATGTTGGGATCGCGAAGGACTGCCGACTTCTGAAGATCTCTTATCATCTGTTCCTGATCTTCGGGAGCCGTAACGGAGCTTACACCGAATGATACGATCCTGATACCGCGAAGCTCTTTCCACTTCTTGGAAAGCACTTCGTTAAGTGCATCAGACAGTTCCTCCGTATGACCGGGAAGTGAGCTGTATCTGATACCCATATCGGAGATCTTGGCAAATGCAGGCTGAAGAGCTGTAAGGAGCTCGCTCTTAAGCTGACTGTCTATCTCATCTCTCTTGTATTCATCCGAAACATTACCTGCAACGTTCGTATAGAAGAGGATGGGATCCTCAACCTTGTATGAATATTCACCATGACATCTTATGGTGATATCAACATCAAGTCCTATGTTCTTATCAACAACACGGAAAGGAACCGGATTGGCCGTTCCGTACTTGTTACCCGTAAGTTCCTTTGTATTTACATAGTATACTCTCTGATCCTTACCGGTATCTCCGCCGAACGTAAAACGCTTACCGATCTGTTTGAACGTCTCTACGATGGAATCGGACAGCTTGCCGTAGAATATACTCGGTTCTGTTGACGTATCATATACGTACTCACCGGGATCCGCGCATATATCCACAACCTTTCCCTGCTCAACGATCAGCATACACTGTCCGTCTGCTACAGCGATAACTGAACCGTTACTGATGATGTTGTCATGTCCCTTCGTGTTTGAAGAACGCTTTCCGTCAGTCTTCTTGCTGCCTTTTGTGAGAATCACATCAGCGGGAATTGCTTCGCAATAGAAGAACTCTTTCCACTGATCCGCAAGAGCGCCACCGGCTGCCCCCGCAATAGCCTGTACTAAACCCATTTGTATACCTCCTTGAGAATAATCATATTGATCATTGCAAATATTTTATCACACAACAATAACTTCATTCAACGGACAATTTGTACATGTATGTGTCAACTAATCGTTGGCAAAAATCCTTTATTCAAGAAATCCTCTATGTTATGTGGGCGCCGCCCTTCCAAAAAGGAAGCCTTGCGTCCGCTTCGCTACCGCAAGCCTTTTATTGTGGCTGCCTGCAGCATTCTGATCCGTTCCTGCTTGGCTATGATTCTATCTGCCTGGAGATGATGGTCAACCCCGTAGCCGCGTGCGGTGCGCTTTGCGCAGGGTTGACAATCATCTCCGGGCAGATAAACTGTGATCAAGCAGAAATGGATCATTATGCGCCTATGGCGCATTCCGTTCAAGGCAACGCCGTCAGGCGTTGTTTCCTTTGAGAAAGATCATCCGCCAACAAATGCTCTTTTGAATGCTTTCCTTGATGCTGTCTGCATTGCATCAAGCAGTGGCATATGATTGTACCAGCGGTCGAGATAAGGATTCCCTTTCCCGTCTTTTGTCGGCGCCTTTGCTGCACTGAGTTCTTCTACGATCTCATTGAGATATATGGTCGTCACCAAGCCATCTGTGTACCTGTCGATGGTATCTATGAGTTCTCTGTTTTCCTTGCGGTACAGAACTTTTGCAAGGTTGTTTGCACCACGTCCCCAGCGCATTCTCCGATGCTTCATCCGCATCGTTATCAATGTACAGTTCTGATTCTCCTGAACTCCCATTTCTTTATGTATCATACCTGGTTGGGGTTCCGGGATCTCTATTCCTCGTTTATGATAGGGCAGGAGTCCTTCTCTGTTGTTATTGAGATATTTATAGAGTTTCTTTGCGTTCTTTCTTGCTTTACCTTTATCCTCGTCACTATCAACGCTATCAGCATAGATAAGGATATATTCTAACATCTCATCCAGTTTTTCCTCCGCAAACAATGATGCGATGTCATGCTGTGCTTTCTTATCCCGTATCAATTCCTTTATGTTCTTCTGTATGTGAAACCTGTCGAGCTGGAAGATGGCATCCGGATCGTATTCTTCCTTTATCCAGCTTCCTCCGTCTCCGTTCAGGATGCGTTGCTTTATCTCATCAGCCTCGTAGCGGCTCCTTATGAAAGCTTCCCTTTTCTCGTGGAACTGCCGACTGTCTTCCATTCCGGCAAGCATCTTCTTACATGCAAGTCGGCTTGATTTGGATCCTTTGTTATCAGCTTCCCAGCCTTCATACATCGTGAAGACTTTCATCTCTTTGCGGGGCACCTTCCTATGATCCGGCCCTTGCATCTTCAGCCATACTCCGTCCATCTCTTCAAAGAGTACGGGGATCTCCTTCTGTCCATCTGTATTGCCGGATTTCATCTTGGCAACATCGGAGTCCTCTTCATCGCTTATGCGCTCACCAAGCCTCTGTACGAATCCCCATATCCCCGCATGGCTTATGCATTGTCCGCACGTGTTACTTATCACTTCAGCCGTATCGCGGTACGTGGTATCCGTTATGGTCATTGCGATCTTCTCGGCAAGGTTGCTTGATATGAGACCGATCTTTTCCATCTTCATGGCTTCATCAAGCAGATATACTGTAACAACCCGGCCATCATCCTGCCTTACCTGATATACTCTTCTCCTGTATTCAACCGGGCCGTACAGGGTCTTGATAGTTGTTTTCCTTGGACCCTTGTCCCGATATACCTTGGTATTTCGTTGTGTAGCAAGCTCCTTATCGTATCTTTCAAGGAGAAGTCTGGTTATCTCTCTGCCAAGCTCACAGACATAGGCATATATTTTTTGCTCAAACTCCTTGAAGGGCATTAGGGTTTCATCTACAATAGACTCCATCAGATGTTCCTCCTTTAATGTTTTTTTAGCCAATCAACATCTTAGAGGAAATCTGTATGATAGGGAAGTGGGTTCTCCTACTTCCCTATATTTTTGCCAATGATTATTTTACACTAAC
>JAGAFR010000028.1 GCA_017612555.1 Lachnospiraceae bacterium
TATCCTTGATGCTATATCCCGTACCCGGCTCCACACCGGTCTGTATGTGACCGTTATACATAAGTGCTTTGGCTGTGGGAACTTTAGCTATACCATCTGATATCTCATATGTTGCGGTTGCGGTTCCGGCGAAGTTCTTTGACGTTGCAGTTGCCTCCACCGTATAGAACCCGACTTCCTGTGATTTCTCATTCGACCAGGACAGTGAATAATCAGTGTCAGGCACAGTAAGCGATCCGGCTTGAACCGACGTTACATCCGGCTTTTGCACATTTCCGTTATAGAAGTATAATGTTTTTGTCAAGCCCACAGATGTAAGTTCCGCCGGTGCTATAGACCAGCTGATCTCCTTATCACCCGTGGTGCCATCCGTCCATGTGTATCCCGGATCAAGTGTAGCTATCGCCTTACAGTCACCCGCATCTGTCGCAGTATTATCCTTAATGGTATACCCCTTGCCTGCATCCACACCGGTCTGTTCATTACCGTTATAGACAAGATCTGTTTTGGCAGTTGGCGGGGCTACTGTTTCAGGCAGATTTTCGACCTGCACTCTGGTCACACATAGCTGACTGATAGTCCAAAGATCATTCTGGTATGTGGTCATCCATGTAGGATCGGTTGCTGTTGCCGAAGCAATATAGTAATCGGACCACTCACTTGTACTATCAGGATTAACTGTAGGTGTTACAGAAAAATCCTCAAGAGGATACAGTGTATATGTTCTTGGCTTGGAATCGTCGTAATAAGTCAGGGGAGTTACACCCTCGATAGGAGTCTGTGTATAGATAGTAAAATCATAATTGGGAATCCTGATAGTTGAATTCGAAAAGGTGACCGTAACTTTGCCGGTTTTTGCATCACATTTAGGAAGTCCGCACCAGCCGTCACACCAGATACATTTTGTACATTGATGCCCCGACACCTCCAGCGTATGCGGCTCGGGAACGCCGGTGCCCTCAATACATTGATGACACACAGTACACTCTCTGTATATTACGTGATGTGTTGTCGTATTATAATTAACTCCAATAAATTCAGCGTTAGGATTATCAAGTGTACCAAACACACAATGGTAACCTATCTTCGTGCTCGGATGTGTACATCCTCCACCTTCCGCCCTATCATTTGTATTCTCTTCAGAATAAGCGTAACTCCTATTTAATTTGTTTCTGCACTCATTGCAGACGCAATCATCCTGTTCCTGACAGTCATCACATTCACAATCCTTATGTTCATGACAATCCCCGCTATCACAGGATACGTTCGCCGCTGTATTCGATACAGTTGTTAAACTCTTACCTTCAGCATTCACTCTAGCCATGGTTTCCGTGGGCATCATAGTTATCCCAGTCACCACGGCCAGCATTAACGCCATGATCCGCATCCATGCGCTTCTTTTCATTTTCTCCATACACTTTCTCCTTCTTCTTGAGAGCTACACTATTTAAAGTCCGCTTCGCGGAAAAGTTCCAGATTATAAACCAAATTGGGCACCCCATACGGGTTTTATGAGGCCCTCTGTCTTTCCATCCGCCTTGGCCAATTTATAGATCTGAATATATTCGGCATCCGAGAGAAACTGTAAAACATTACAACGAGCGCAAGACCACGTACCGTCACCATTTGACGGCATTTTATCGCCACAGATCGGACAGGTGGCTTCATTCGCGCCTCCAACTCCGCCGCTTACTGCACCAAGCTCCTCATCGGATAATGCCTTGGCCCTGATCTTCTTTATTTCGCTTTCATATTCTTTATATAATTTATCCAGCTTTTTCTGCATACATATCCTCCTTGTTTTCTGATATTCAAAAAGCACACCCTCCGGATTGCATCCGACATGGTGTACTTAATATTTTGTCAAATTTTACTGCGTTTGTATATAGGTTATGTCTATTCGGTCGTTTTTCGTGTCTATTCGGTAGTTTTTTTCATACTCAATTGCTTTTCTTTAATATACAGGTCTGCAACGGCTGATGGTCCATCCCACCACAGTTTACTGTCTTCATCATATAATATCTTCGCAGTATTTGAAGCCAGTATATCATGAAGAACCAACTCGGGTTCTCTATTCTCTCTTTCTGCCACTTCCTCTGTAACCATAGCCAGAAGAAGATCTATAGCCGATTCAATCTTCTCCTTACCTATCTCATCCATACCTGCTCACTTTCTATGAATTCAAGTTGCCGGAGTCCTTTTTCTGTCCTGAAACAAAACTGATCCTTTAAACGCTCCGGAAGCAGAAGGCTTATGCATATTTGATCGGCTCTACTCGAACCCACTTCACCCAATGTTCCGGCCATATATGTTAATATAGTTGCATTCGTTGCATCGTTTGCAATCTTTCCACCAATTATATCGTATTTTTCCAATTCACTTACGATATTGTCAAATGTACCCGTTTTTCTATGCCCGACAATGCAATGAAGCCATGATGCGTCTGCTTCCGGATATATCCTGGTCATAACACTCTGATCAACTCTGTATTTAAATGATGAAACAACTCCATATTTCTGGTCCGTATCAACAATTCCGTTAGCTTTTGCTTTTCTGGCTGAAAGCATCGCGAACTGCCGCGCCTGTTCAATTTCAGTAGTCAAATAGAAGCCGCGCCCAAAATCCTTATACCTGGCGCACATATTAATATCAGGCGTACGGACTTCGCAATAACTGCCATGGTACAGTTCTATACCGTCATACAAATCTTTAATCATACATATGCCTCTTTGCTTTTCAGATAGTTTCTTATATCCTCAAGCACTGCCTTATCACCTTCCACATGGAAGATATCCCAGAAATCGGAGATATAGCGATATACATTGAATTGACTAAACAGATCATTTACCTCTTCCAAAGACATATTCCATTCTTCGGATGCTGCACGTACCATTCGTGTCTGCATAAAAAGTATCTGCAACTTCTCACTCATAGCTGCCTCTCCCTGTTTATGATCCAAGAGTATATTTACAGCAACTGGGCCTGTACAGCGGTTAATGCGACAACACCAACGATATCATCGGCATCACATCCACGGGAAAGATCGTTAACCGGGCGTGCCAGTCCCTGGAGCATCGGCCCGTATGCCTCGGCTTTGGCAAGTCTTTCTACAAGCTTGTATCCGATGTTTCCGGCATCGAGATTCGGGAATATCAGTACGTTGGCCATTCCACCGATCTCCGAATCAGGGGATTTATGTCTTGAAACAGCGGGCACGATCGCCGCATCTGTCTGGAGTTCTCCGTCAAGTAACAGCTGAGGATATTTCTCCTTCGCTATCGCTGTGGCGTTTGCAACTTTATCAACGAGCGGATGCTTTGCGCTACCCTTCGTCGAATGAGACAGCATTGCGATTATAGGCTTTGCTCCAACAAGTGAAGTAAAGCTCTTTGCCGAAGTATTTGCTATACTTGCAAGCTCTTCTGCCGTGGGATCCTGGTTCAGACCGCAGTCAGCAAACAGGAACGTTCCCTTTTCACCGAATTCACAATTCGGCACATCCAGGATAAAGAATCCCGATACAAGGTCTACTCCCGGTGCGGTACGAAGTATCTGAAGCGAAGGCCGCAGAACATCAGCCGTAGCATGGCATGCACCCGCAACCATTCCGTCAGCATCGTTCATCTTGACCATCATAACGCCCCACATGAGGTTATCGGTCTTAAGGCGCTCCCTTGCTTTTTCAAGGGTCATTCCCTTCTTTTCACGAAGTTCGAACAGTTTCTGAGCATACTCTTCAAACTTGTCGCTTGTTTCGGGATCTACGACCTTAACCTTGGAAAGATCGAGTTCAAGCCATCTCGCACCATCCATGATCTTCTCTTCCTTACCGATCATGATGAGATTTGCGATACCTTCTTCAAGTATCTTGGATGCCGCTATGAGCGAACGCCTGTCGTTACTCTCCGGCAGTACTATCGTTTTGACGTCCTGTTTTGCACGTTCTTTGATGTTTTCAATAAAGTTCATGATGATCCGTCCTTTCTATGATTATGAAAATTATACATCCGCTTTATATTATTATCAATTCTCTTGAAAAATCATGCACATGATCTTTTCCGAACTTAAATGTACATGCCATATCATATAGATTTGCTGCCCTGATATCTTTTTCAAACAGATACAATGCTTCGTCGTCAAGTATGGACGCGGCATCTCCTGCCTTGCTGATAACCGGAACAACGCATGATTCCTTGATCTGTGAAAGTAGCCCTGCGGCCGACCTTCGAAAGCCAAGTATCCTCACATATGACACTCCGCAGTCTTCAAGCTCCTCCGCGTAGTCTGATTTTCGTATATCAAGAAGTATGTGAAGGAGCGCACGGTACACCCTGCTCCTTGTATATTCCTTGGAATGAACGAGTCCTACAAAGTCTTCATAGTTTTTGTATTTCCCGATATTTGCCCTGATACGGCCTGCAATATTTGCGGACACATCCATATAATCCGTAAGATCATATCCTTCATCCTTCTCACGTTCAAGTATCTGATCGAGCACGGTATATAACTGGATCGAAAGATCACCGGAAAATATCGGAAACGCCCTGTCCTTTATATCCGCAAGATTCCTGTACACATATTTCGGTATCAGATATGTAAAGTCTTCTTTATTAGCCACTTTCCTTCTGACGGTAAGTGCTGAAAGGGAATTATCGCTTCCGTCAAGATGATCTCCTCCCATACGTTTGATACATACGGGTTCGATATCCGCTCCGAGCATATCAAGAGATTTGATATACCTTACGGCAAGCATGTCATTTGACGCAAATTCATTGCCGGTGACCATAGCGTACGCCTTAGCATACGATACACCTTCACGAAGGAGTTTCGTGATCTTGAATTTCTTTGATCTGTCAGAGTTCTCTCCCTGGGACAGAATATGAAGTCCCGGATCGTTTTCTTCCTTGAGGCCTGCGCAGGACCTGAGAAGATCAAGGTCTCCGCATTCCGATCCAAAGCAAAGGCAGTCAACACACCCGAGGTCAGAGACAACAGAAACGGCTCCGAGGGCAAAATAATCCGCCGAAGCCGTTGCATACATTACAGGTAGTTCTATGACCAGATCCGCTCCGCCGGCAAGAGCCATCGCAGATCTTGAGTATTTATCACATATAGCAGGCAGTCCGCGTTGAACAAAATCGCCGCTCATGACTGCGATCAGATAATCCGCTCCCGTTATCTGCCTTGCACGGCGAAACAGGTATTCATGACCGTTATGAAATGGATTGAGTTCACAAATGACGGCGCAGACCTTCATGACTTTCCTCAGTTTTTGAAACTGTGTATAGGTGCGGGGATCCTTCCCTTTCTTGCAATGAATTCTTCACACGAAAAACCGTTAACCGCCATTACCGGAGCATGTCCGAGAAGTCCTCCGTACTCTACGGTATCTCCGACCTTTTTGCCCTTTGCGGGACACAGACGTACGGCCGTGGTCTTCTGATTGACCATTCCTATCGCCATCTCATCGGCTATTATACCGGCAATGGTCGATGCACTCGTATCACCGGGGATGGCTATCATATCAAGTCCGACGGAACATACACACGTCATGGCCTCAAGTTTTTCAAGCGTAAGCGCTCCTGCAGTCGCGGCATCGATCATTCCCTGGTCTTCCGATACAGGGATAAACGCACCGCTGAGTCCTCCTACATAAGAACTTGCCATAACACCGCCCTTCTTGACCTGATCGTTAAGAAGTGCAAGTGCAGCTGTTGTTCCCGGAGCGCCTGCATATTCAAGTCCCATCTCACATAATATATCCGCAACCGAATCACCGACCGCAGGAGTCGGCGCAAGTGACAGATCAACTATACCAAACGGTATTCCGAGTCTTTCCGATGCCTCTTTGGCAACAAGCTGTCCTACTCTCGTAATCTTAAATGCGGTCTTCTTGATCGTCTCGCACAGTTCCTCAAAGCCCTGTCCCTTTGTGCCTGCAACCGCGCGCTTAACAACACCGGGGCCTGAAACGCCGACATTAATGACAGCATCGCCTTCCGTTACTCCGTGAAAAGCACCCGCCATGAACGGATTATCATCCGGAGCGTTACAGAATACGACAAGCTTGGCGGGACCAATATCGGACTTTTCCGAAGTCTGCTTTATTATCCTGCCCATCAGTCGTACCGCATCCATATCGATACCACACTTTGTCGAACCGACATTTACGGATGAGCATACAAGACTCGTAGATGCAAGCGCATCGGGTATCGACAGGATAAGGTTCTTATCCGCAGGCGTCATGCCTTTTGAAACAAGTGCGGAGTATCCTCCGAGGAAATTAACGCCCACAGCCTTTGCTGCCTTATCAAGAGCCTGTGCGATCTTAACGTAATCCTCCGGGCACTTCGCAGCCTTCGCCCCTACAAGCGCGATCGGTGTAACCGATATCCTCTTATTCACGATCGGTATGCCGAATTCTAGTTCTATCGCTTTACCCGTCGCAACAAGATCCTTTGCGACCGTCGTTATCTTGTTATAGATATTGTCGCACAGTTTATCAAGATCATCCGACACACAGTCAAGGAGACTTATGCCGAGTGTGATCGTGCGCACATCGAGGTTCTGCTCCTCGATCATCTTATTCGTTTCATTGACTTCAAATATATTTATCATGATCAGATCCTATGCATTGACTCAAATATCTCTTCACGCTGACAA
>JAGAFR010000029.1 GCA_017612555.1 Lachnospiraceae bacterium
ACGGTGCAATCGCATCACTTTCATCAGTATCAAAGCTTCCGTTCAACGATGCACAGGATGGTATCTCAAATACATTCACGATCATCCCGGGAGCACTCGGTAAGGAAGATCAGGTATTCGCAGGAGATATCGAATTAGATTTAAATAAATAATGTAGACAGGAGGTGGTGTTATGGACCAGATTGATGATCTTGTAGCTTTTCTTGACGGTTCGGTTGAGTCCGGAGTCGGACATCTGAACGTAGATGTTGATGAAGCGCAGCAGGAGATGAGAAGTACTGAGACAATGGGCTGTACGGATTGCTCCAGAACACCTCTCGCATGCAGTGTCCCCACGCTTCATCAGGGATTAGATGATTATAGTTGAAAAGGAGGAAAACATCATGGCAGCAAATCAGGCACAGGTTGATAACCTGGTAAATCTTTTAGACGGATATGCAACAAAGGGTGGACATCACCTTAACGTTAATGTTCTTAACAGAGAAACTCTTCTTGATGCTCAGGCTCATCCGGAGAACTATCCTCAGCTTACGATCAGAGTAAGCGGATATGCCGTAAACTTCATCAAGCTTACACCGGAGCAGCAGGCAGACGTAATCTCAAGAACATTCCACGAAGCAATTTAAGTGAGATAAGCAGGCAAGGGACTGCACCCTGATGCTCGCATCAATGGGTGCAGGGCTTTGACTGCAAGACAGATATGAGGAAGTAGCAAGTCGAAGACGAAGCGGATTCCGAATGTCTGTAGGATTGCGAAAGTGCGAAGCACGTAGCAATCCGTATCTCACGATTAATCTGTAACCACACAAGCCCGAAGCAAATACTTCGGGCTTATTTACACGGAGGACCATATGACACAAGGTCGTATTCATTCACTCGAGAGTTTCGGAACTGTAGACGGCCCCGGGACCAGATACGTGGTATTCGTCCAGGGCTGTCCCATGAGATGCCTGTATTGTCATAACCCGGATACATGGGCGATGACAGGCGGAGAGCTTATGGATCCCGAGTATATATTTGAACAGTATCTCCATAATGAGGCCTTTTACAAAAACGGCGGAGGTCTGACGGTTACGGGCGGAGAGCCCCTGATGCAGGTTGATTTTCTGATCGATCTGTTCACGCTGTGCAAGGATCACGGTGTTCATACATGCATCGATTCGTCCGGTATTGCGTATCGTCCGGATAATACCGAATTCATAAAAAAACTGGACCGGCTCATGGAACTTACGGATCTGGTGATGCTTGATATCAAACATATAGATCCCGAAATGCACAAGAAGATAACGGGTCAGCCCAATGACGGGATACTTGCGTTTGCGCGGTATCTGTCAGATAAGGGTGTTGATATATGGATAAGGCATGTCATCGTACCGGGACTTACCGATGATGATAAGTATCTGTATGACCTTGGTTATTTCATAGGAGGACTTAAGACGCTAAAGGCGCTCGATGCGCTTCCTTATCATACAATGGGAAAGCCCAAGTATGAAAAGCTCGGGATCGAGTATCCCCTCGGTGACACACCGCCCATGGACAAGAAGGATCTGGTAGCCAAGAAGCAGGTTATCCTTGATGGTATCAAGGCAAGAAGAAAAGATGACGAAGAAGGCAGATAACGGTTATGAGCTTTG
Source organism: Lachnospiraceae bacterium (assembly GCA_017612555.1). Taxonomy (GTDB): domain Bacteria; phylum Bacillota; class Clostridia; order Lachnospirales; family Lachnospiraceae; genus UBA2868. Next base: position 1,635 of record JAGAFR010000029.1, read on the forward strand.
CCCAAACGCTTAATTCGAAGTTTAAGATAATACTGGCGTCTGCTTCTCCCAGGCGCAAGGAACTGATGGAACTGGCGGGTCTGGAGTTTGATATATGGCCTTCGGACAAGGAAGAAGCAGTTACATCAACCGTACCGAAGGAAATATGCATGGAGCTGTCGCGTCAGAAAGCGGAAGACGTGGCGGCGTCTATCAAGACATACAATGAAAGTCACGAGGATCTTGTGACTCCGACGGATATGCTGATCATTGGCGCGGATACCATAGTAGCACTCGGTGATACGGTATTTGGCAAGCCAAGAGATGAAGATGATGCAAGAAGAATGCTGAATGCATTGTCGGGAAATACCCACAGCGTATTTACCGGAGTGACATTTGTGTTCATGAGCAGCAGTGGAAGGGTTGGAGAACATGTTTTCTGCGAAGAGACCAAAGTCACATTCTGTGACCTTGATGAAGACGATATAGACTCTTATATAGCCACGGGAGATCCTTTTGACAAGGCCGGTTCATACGGAGTACAGACGTCCTCGGCTGTATTTGTCAGATCCATCGAAGGTGATTTTTTCAATGTGATGGGTCTGCCGATCTCGGGGATGATGCAGGAACTCAAAAGGATAGTATGAACTGTTGTATTTAGCGGCGGGATGATGTACAATTAATCAGACCGTAAGGTAAACAGTACAGACAATTTATTATTGAAATAAAGGAGGATGCGGATATGGCTTTTGTTATCAAAGACGGATGTATCTCATGCGGAGCTTGCGCAGGACAGTGTCCCGTAGGCGCTATCTCTGAGGGAGACGGCAAGTTCGAGATCGACGAGAATACATGTGTAAGCTGCGGAGCTTGCGCAGCACAGTGCCCTGTAGGTGCTATTGAAGAAGGCTGATAGGGGGGCGACACACCTTAGCAGACCCGCGAAGCAAATAATAAATGGCGACATCTGACACACAGATGTTGCCATTTTCTTTTTTTGACAATTGCGTTATAATATCTCTTAATGGGTAATATGGCATATCGTACGATGTGCCGGAAGAGGTGTGATTTGAGCAACAGTAACATCAGATTCAAGGGGCAGATAAGGACATATATCATGTGGCCGCTTTGGATGACGATCTTGGTCATTGTATTTGCCCTCGCCATGTATTTTGTTGACATCAGAGCAGGTGTGATGGCAACGGCATTTGCCGTGATCTATGCCGGTGTTGCTTATTTTTTATATTTCCATAACAGGAACAGGGTGTTCAAGGATCTGATCTCCTTTGCCACCCAGTACGGACAGGTGCAAAAGCAGCTGCTCCGCGATCTGGAGATCCCATATGCTCTTCTTGACGAGTCGGGTAAGCTCATATGGATGAACGATGCATTTGAACAGACGATGCAGATCTCCAGGAAACACAGTAAAAACATCTCAACGGTAATACCGGAGATCACAAAAGAAAAGCTCCCGGGTATGGAGCATGAGACCGAGATGATCATCACCGTGAACGATCATGATTTTCGCGCCAGCATGAACAAGGTGTCGATGGAAGCTCTCATGGATGCGCCGGAAGCAGTCGAAGCCGTTGATTATGACAGCTATCTGATCGCTCTGTACATGTTCGATGTTACAGAGGTCAATACACTTTCCAGACAGATCGAAGAACAGAAGATGGTGTGCGGACTCATCTACATGGATAACTATGATGAGGCGCTTGAAAGCGTTGAGGAAGCAAGAAGATCACTTGCCGTTGCACTGATCGACAGACAGATCAACAAAAAATTCAAGAATATAGATGCGATCGTCAAGAAACTTGAAAAGGATAAGTTCCTTGTCATCATGACGCGCAGAGACCTTAACGGAATGATAGAAAACCGTTTTGACATACTTGAAGAAGTCAAGAATGCCAATATCGGTAACGAAGTGTCGTTCACTCTGTCGATCGGTATCGGAGCCGGCGGAGATTCTCTGATGCAGAATTATGAGTACGCAAGGACTGCCATCGATCTGGCTCTCGGACGTGGAGGCGATCAGGCGATCATCAAGACCGATGACGAGATCAGCTACTTCGGCGGTAAGCGCGAGATGACCGGCAAGAATACGAGAGTCAAGGCAAGAGTCAAGGCGCACGCTTTCCGAGAGATAATAGAAAACAGTGATCATATCGTGATCATGGGTCACAGGATCCTGGATGTCGATGCATTCGGTTCATCTGTCGGGATCTACCGTGTGGCCAAGACATTTAACAAGAAAGTCAGTATCGTGGTAGATGAGGTCACAACATCGATCCGTCCGATGCTGGATATGTTAAAGCGTGACGGACATCACGAGGAAAGCATATTCGTATCGAATGAAAAGGCGATCGAGATCGCATCATCGTCGGACTGCACACTTGTTGTCGTGGATGTGAATAAGCCCAGCTATACCGGCTGTCCCGAGCTTTTGGAATTGTGCCATACGATCGTGGTCCTGGACCATCACAGGCAGGGGTCCGAGAAGATAGAGAACGCAACGCTTTCTTATGTCGAGCCGTATGCATCGTCTGCGGCGGAGATGGTATCGGAAGTCCTCCAGTATATCAGCGACAATGTAAAGCTCATGTCAGATGAGGCGGACTGCCTGTACGCCGGCATGATGATAGATACCAACAATTTCATGACCAAGACAGGTGTACGTACATTCGAGGCTGCAGCATATCTTCGAAGGAACGGCGCGGATGTAACGAGAGTCCGTAAGATGTTCAGGGATGATGCGGCATCATACAAGGCAAAGGCCGAGATAGTCAGCAACGCCGAAGTATATGACGGAGCATTCGCCATCGCGGTAACACCCGAGACGATCACTGACAGTCCCACGATAATCGGTGCGGAAGCGGCTAACGAACTTCTTAACATCAACGGCATCAGAGCATCGTTTGTACTTACGATGCATCAGGGCGAGGTTTATATAAGTGCCCGTTCAATAGACGATGTTAATGTACAGGTGATCATGGAGAATCTTGGCGGAGGCGGGCACATGAATGTTGCCGGCGCACAGCTTTCGAACGTATCGATCGAAGGTGCAAGAAAGGCTCTTATCATGGTACTTAGTGAAATGAAAGAAAGAGGAGAACTTTAATGAAAGTCATATTATTACAGGATGTTAAGTCTGTCGGAAAAAAAGGTGATGTTGTGGAGGTATCCGACGGATATGCCAAAAACTTCATCTTCAAGAAGAAGCTGGGAAAACTTGCGGATACGAAGAACTTAAACGACCTGAAGCTCCAGAAGGCAAATGAGGAAAAGGTCGCAGCGCAGAATCTGGCAGACGCACAGGAATTTTCGAAAGAGATAGAGAAGAAAACAGTCGTTGTAAAGCTTAAGGCAGGAGAAGGCGATAAGCCTTTCGGAAGCGTGTCGAGCAAAGAGATCGCGCAGGAAGCCAAGACACAATTCGACATGGACATAGATAAGAAGAAGATCGTCCTCGCGGAGCCCATCAAAGCATTCGGAACATTCGAGGTTCCGGTGAAGCTTCATCCGCAGGTCACGGCAACACTCAAAGTAAAAGTTGAGGAGTGCTGAAATGGATGAAGCTGTCCTGAAAAAACTGCCGCCACACCATAAGGAATCCGAAAGAGGCGTTGTGGGAGCAATGATGCTTGACCGCGATGCTGCTATCATCGCTATAGGAGCGCTTACATCGGATGATTTTTATCTGAAGGAATGCGCTTATGTTTTCGATGCGGTAAAGTCCGTCGTGGATGAAGGTGCAACGGTGGATCCGACGACTATATCCAACAGGCTCATCGAGATGAATGCTCCCGCAGAGATCGCATCCGGAGAATTTCTTCGGAATCTGTGCATGTGGGCTTCAACGGCTGCGGTCATTGAGCAGCACATAGACATAGTCAAGAAAAAATCATTGCTGCGAAGCATGATAAAGCTTTCTCAGGATATAGAGAATAAGTGTTACTCCGATTCGGGAGATGCCGACTATATCCTCGAAGAAGCCGAAAGAAAAGTATTTGAGCTGACAAACAGCAAGAACACGGCCGATCATGTGCCTATCAGGCAGATCGTAAAAGAGGCTGTTGAAAAGATCGGCATAGCGGCAAGGACCGACGGAGTTGTAACCGGAGTTGCCACCGGGTTTACGGATCTTGATTACAAGACAGCGGGGCTTCAGCCTTCGGATCTGATACTGATAGCTGCCAGACCTTCAATGGGAAAGACCGCTTTTGTCCTAAACATAGCACAGCATATCTGTTTCAGGGAAAGAAAAGGTGCTGTCATCTTTTCTCTGGAAATGTCGAGACAGCAGCTGGTCAATCGTCTGTTGTCACTTGAATCACATGTCAATTCCAATTCGATAAGAAACGGCAGCGTGTCCGCAAGAGACTGGGAAGGAATTATAGAAGGTGCCAGCGTTATCGGTGAGTCCAAGCTCATAATAGATGATACTCCGGGAATATCGGTCGGAGAGCTGCGGAGCAAATGTCGTAAATATAAAGCAGAAAACAAAGATCTTGCAGTGATAATGATTGACTACCTGCAGCTTATGTCAGGATCGGGACGGACCGACTCAAGGCAGCAGGAGATATCGGATATATCAAGATCACTGAAGGCTTTGGCAAGAGAGCTGAACGTTCCGGTTGTGGCATTGTCGCAGCTGTCCCGTGCGGTGGAAAAGCGTGACGATCACAGGCCGATGCTGTCGGACCTTCGTGAGTCCGGAGCGATAGAGCAGGATGCGGATGTGGTAATGTTCCTGTACCGTGACGATTACTACAATCCGGATACCGAGAAAAAAGGAATAGCGGAAGTCATAATAGCCAAGCAAAGAAACGGTCCCATCGGTAAGACGGAACTCGTATGGTTACCTGATCTGACCAAGTTTGCAAACAAAGCAAAGAACTAGGACAAGGAGATCTGCATGGACAAGCCGATTTTGTATCGTAAACGAATCATTCCGGAAGAGATCGTTCTGCTTGATAAAGACGAGGTGCTCTATCTTGATGATGAGCATATCGTGACCAGATGGAATGCTATCAAGCCGAAGAAGGTTCTTCATCATGGATGTTCATGCTATTTTCTGAAAGAGGGATTCAAGGTCAGCAAGTTCTATCGCGAGGATGGAACGCTGATGTACTGGTATTGCGACATAATCGACTATACATATGATCCGAAGGACAACTCGTATGTATTTACGGATCTTCTTGCGGACGTTCTCATATATCCCGATGGAAAGGTCGAGGTTGTGGATGTCGGTGAGATTGCCGACGCACTTACTGACGGTACATTGTCGATCGAAAAGATGATACCTGCTCTTCGAAGTCTAGATAAACTTCTGAAGATAATATACTCGGGTGAGTTCGCACAGATACAGGATAAGATAAACAATATAGAGGAGGGGAAAGACCCTGCGTGATGAACACGATATACAAAAGCGTGGATGCAGGAAATATCGATCAGTCGGTCATTAAAGAAGCCGGGCAGATCGTACGCCGCGGAGGACTGGTGGCGTTTCCGACGGAAACGGTATACGGACTCGGAGGAGATGCATTAAGCCCTTCATCCTCGAAGAAGATATATGAAGCAAAGGGTCGTCCGTCTGACAACCCGCTGATAGTGCACATAGCCGATATGGATGATCTTGACCGTATCGCTGAGAATATACCCAAGGCGGCATATGCCCTTGCAGACAGATACTGGCCGGGACCTCTAACGATGATCTTTAAGAAAAAAAGCGTTGTTCCTTCCGAGACGACGGGGGGCCTTGATACGGTAGCTGTAAGGTTTCCGTCACACCCCGTGGCGCAGGCTCTTATCAAAGCTTCCGGCGGGTACATAGCGGCGCCTTCAGCCAACATTTCCGGAAGACCTTCTCCGACAAGCGGAGATCATGTCAGGCAGGATATGGACGGGCGGATAGATATGATAATAGATTCCGGGCCGTGCGACATCGGGCTTGAGTCCACGATAATAGATCTGTCGACGGATGTTCCGATGATGCTCCGACCGGGATTTGTGAGTGCCGAAATGCTCCGGCAGGTGGTGGGAGAACTTGATACGGATCCGGCTGTTTTTCATAAGGCGGGTGCCGATATAAGGCCGAAAGCTCCCGGTATGAAATACAGGCATTATGCTCCGAAAGGAAAGGTTGCGATCGTATCGGGTAACAGAGACGACGTGATACGGTATATCAGGGATAAGATTGACGGGAATAAAGGCAAAGTGAGAACGGCAGTGCTTTCCGATTCGGAAGACGCCGGGCAGTTTAAAGAGGCTGATCTTGTCGCGGATATGGGAGAGCGAAGCGACGAGTCGGCCATCGCCTCAAGGCTGTATGACATGCTCCGCGCATGCGATGATGAAAATATAGAGGAGATATATTCCGAAGAGTTTAATACCCCGCAGCTGGGGCAGGCGATAATGAACAGGCTCATAAAGGCTGCAGGTCATAATACGATAAAGGTTTAGGAGAAAAGAGATGAAGGTTGCGATAGGCGCCGATCACGGCGCATTTGACAGAAAATCAGAGGTGATCGAGCATTTACGCTCCACGGGACATGAGGTCAAGGACTTCGGAACATATACGCCCGACAGTTGTGATTATCCCGCAATAGGAAGAAGCGTAGCCGAGGCGGTGGCGTCCGGAGAGTATGACAGAGGCATCGTAATGTGCACAACGGGTATAGGGATCTCAATCGTTGCAAACAAGGTGCGTGGGATCAGATGTGCACTCTGCTCTGATGTTACGAGTGCAAAGCTTACAAGGCTGCACAACGATGCGAACATGCTTTCCATGGGAGCAGGTATTATAGGCCCGAACCTTACGATGGACATAGTAGATATGTTCATGAACACTGAGTTTTCAAACGAAGAAAAGCACGTCAGAAGGATTTCGCAAATAGTAGAGATGGAGGACAAGGCATGAAACAGTATCCGGGAATCGACAACATTTACGTAATGGATCATCCGCTCATTCAGCACAAGATCGGATATATCAGAAGGACTGATACGGGAACGAAGGATTTCCGTCAGACGATCGGTGAGATAGCGATGCTCATCTGTTATGAGGCAACAAGGAATCTGGAACTTGAGGATGTGGAGATCGAAACTCCGATCTGCAAGACAACTGCCAAGACCCTGAAGGGTAAAAAGATGGCGATCGTCCCGATCCTTCGTGCAGGACTTGGAATGGTAGACGGATTGTTAAATATGATCCCTACGGCAAAGGTAGGACACATCGGTCTGTACCGCGATCCCGAAACACTTAAGCCTGTGGAGTACTATTGCAAGCTTCCCGAAGACTGTGCAAACAGAGAAGTGTTTGTTGTAGACCCTATGCTTGCAACGGGCGGATCCTCAAGCGCTGCTATCACGATGCTCAAGAACAAGGGCTGCACCCACATTCATTTCATGTGCATAATCGGTGCTCCCGAGGGAGTTGCGGTGATGCACAGGGATCATCCGGATGTTGATGTATATATCGGAGCGCTTGATGAAAAGCTCAATGATCACGGTTATATAGTTCCCGGTCTCGGAGATGCGGGAGACAGGATCTTCGGTACAAAGTGATGAGTGACAAAAGACAGGATTACATTTCATGGGATGAGTATTTTATGGCGGTGGCAAAGCTTGCCGGCATGAGATCCAAGGATCCCAATACACAGGTCGGAGCGTGTATCGTTAGTCAGGATAATAAGATCCTTTCGATGGGTTACAACGGGTTTCCGAGAGGGTGTTCAGATGATGAATTTCCCTGGGCCAGAGAGGGCGAGACTCTTGAGACGAAATACGTCTATACGGTCCACAGCGAACTTAACGCGATACTTAACTACAGAGGCGGAAGCCTTGAGGGGGCAAAGCTGTATGTGTCACTGTTCCCGTGTAATGAATGCGCCAAGGCGATCATCCAGAGCGGCATCAAGACGATCATATACGACTGTGACAAATATGGCAGCACCGATCCTTTCATAGCATCAAAAAAGATGCTCGATGCAGCGGGGGTTGCCTATTACAGATACGAGCCTTCGGGAAGAGAGATCACGATATCGGTTTAACATGCACTTACGCACATTCAGATACAACTTAATAGCATATTTGCTGTGTGCGGTCTGCACCGTTTCCTGGATCGGACAGGAGGCTGCAGTTCCCGTAAGGGCATCCGTGGAAGATACTTCCAAGAAGATCAAGGAGGCTGAGCAGTTAAAAAAGGCCACCGAAGAGATGAAGGATGCCACAGAGCAGAAAAAGGAAGGACTCATGGACCAGAAGCAGGAGCTTGAGTCTTACCTTAAGGAGCTTAATGATAATCTGACAAAGATCACCGATAATATCGGTGAGATAGAGGATCGTATTGCATCCAAACAGGAAGAGATAGAAGACGCCATGGAAGAGCTTGAAGTGGCCAAAGGCGAAGAAGCGGATCAGTACGAGCTGATGAAGAAGCGCATTAAATTCATGTATGAGCGCGGAGACAGATCGATCGTTAATACTTTTTTCTCTTCCAGAAGCTATGCTGATTTTCTGAATAAGGCTGAGTATACGACCCGTGTCGAGGATTACGACAAGAAGATGTACGACAACCTTGCGCAGATCCGCAAGGACGTTGAGGAAAAAGAGAGCGTACTCCGTGAGGAGGAAGAACAGCTTCAGAGCCTTAAGAAGCAGGCGCAGACCGAAGAAAAGAAAGTCAATAATCTCGTGACTTCGACCAACGGATCGATAGCGCAGACCGACGGTCAGATATCCGCAGCCGAGCTTGAAACGGCCGCATATGAAGCGGAGCTTGCAGCTCAGGAAGAGAACCTGGCAGCTCTTCGAAAGCAGCTTGCCGAAGAACAGGCAATGATAGCAAAGGCATCCAAGATGGCATGGCGTGATATATCCGAGCTGGAGTTCCAGGATGGAGACAGAGATCTTCTTGCGTGCCTTATATATTGTGAAGCGGGCAATCAGCCGTATACGGGACAGGTTGCGGTGGGAGCCGTGGTGATCAACCGTGTAAGATCCGCCGCATATCCCAATACCGTTTCCGGAGTCATATATCAGAGCAGACAGTTTTCTCCGGTAGGAAGCGGAAGACTGGCAACCCGTCTGGCACTCGGTGCAACATCAGCGTGCTATCAGGCGGCAGACGAAGCGATGAGAGGAGCTACGCCTGTGGGGAACTGCCTGTATTTCAGAACTGTCATTCCGGAAATTAACGGAACGATAATCGGAGATCATGTTTTTTACTGACGATATGTCATATGTATAGACTTTTTGAGCTTTCGCGGTTATACTATTCAATGTGACTATGAAGTACCAGAAGGAAGTATTTCGAAATCTTACACTAGTGTTACAGTTTGGGATCAATATGATCATTCCGATACTGCTGTGTACATTCGCCGGGATATTTCTGGACAGACTGTTTTCCACTTCGTTCATAGTGATAATCATGTTCTTTCTGGGAGCCTTGGCCGGCTTTCGCAACATATTCGTATTTGCGAAGAACATGAACAAACACACTACACATTTGGGCAGTGATACGGACGAAAAAGTGTCCGGACATGCCGAAGAAGATTTTGCAGAAAAGATGGACAGGGTATACAGGGATCATATGAATGAATAGGCTCAGGATCATCTTAAGAGACAATCATACCCTCCATGAAATGATGATAGGTATAGCAGCGGCCAATGCGGTTCTGGCCATCATTGCTTTATTTGTCGGTGACAGAAAACCGGCACTTTCCGCAGTCGCGATCGGTATGGTGACTGCAATCATATATACGATCCACATGGCAGTGACTGTTGATGATGCTCTCTGTCTTGATGAAAAGGGGGCGGCGGCAGAGCTTCGCAAGAACATGCTGATAAGATATTTGTTCGTATGTGTGGTCGTGGCCGTAAGCATTTACACGAAGGTTGCTCATCCGGTATTTCTCGTACTGTCGGTGATCACCATCAAAGCAGGTGCATATCTGCAGCCTTCCGTACATAAATTAATCCGTAGGAGGAAAGATAATTGAACGGTGTTCTTCTGGCATCAGATGTCAACTTCATGATCAAGGGAATATTCTCTTATCAGCTGTTCGGCAATACTGTATGGATCACAACGACTCATGTTAGTCTCTTGATAGTTCTTCTGCTTTTCGCAGTTTTTTCCATATGCGCTCATCATGTGATAGTAAATGCGGATCCTTATGCCAAGCCCGGCACGTTTCAGAACATAGTCGAGCTTATGGTGGAGATGCTTGACAATATGATCACGGGTTGTATGGGCAAGAGCGCGCCGAAGTTCCTCGGTTATATTTCCACATTATTCGCATTCATACTTGTGAGCAACATCTCGGGACTGTTGGGGCTTCGTCCGCCCACAGCCGACTATGGCGTAACGTTCCCCCTCGGTGTTATCACATTCTGCCTTATATTCTTCAACAAGATCAAGCATCAGGGCGTTGGCGGATTCATAAAGGGATTGTGCGATCCGTGGCCGATATGGGCTCCTATCAACATCATCGGAGATCTGGCGGTTCCGGTATCGATCTCGCTGCGTCTGTTTGCAAATATACTTTCAGGTACGGTCATGATGGCACTTGTCTACGGGCTGCTCACCAAGATAGCATGGGGCTGGCCGGGATTTTTGCACTTGTATTTCGACCTGTTCTCAGGTGCGATCCAGACGTACGTATTTTGTATGCTCACAATGACGTATGTAACGGATGCTATAGGAGCTGCAGATTAGGGATACCGCGAAGCGGAGGGACCCTTGTCTGCACCGCGAGCCCCCATTCTCCGAAGGAGAATCCCAATGGGCGAGCGTCCTAATCATACAGCTATATAATCTATATTATAGAACTAACAATACACAGGAGGAAATCACATGAACATTTCAGGTCAGGAGTTTATTTTCGGTTGCTCGGCAATCGGCGCAGGTCTTGCTGTTATAGCAGGTATCGGCCCCGGTGTAGGTCAGGGTATCGCAGCAGGACACGCAGCAGCAGCTGTAGGACGTAATCCCGGCGCAAAGTCAGATGTTACGTCTACGATGCTTCTTGGTCAGGCAGTTGCCGAGACGACAGGTCTTTATGGCTTGCTCATTGCCATGCTGTTATTATTCGTTAAGCCTTTTACGTGATCATAAGGAGGCATTAGAATGGAACGTCTTTTTGACTTGGATTTCCAACTGCTTCATGATGCAGTCATCACAGCGGTTGCCGTATTCGTTCTGTTCCTTTTCATGTCCTACATGCTGTTCAAACCGACGCGCGAGCTTCTTCGCAAGCGCCAGGAGAGGATCGAGGCTGATCTTGAATCTGCAAGATCGGATAAGGATGATGCAGAGGCTCTGAAGAATGAGTATGAAGCAAAGATGGCAAACGCCCAGAAGGATGCAGATGCAGTTCTTGCCGAGGCGCGCCAGAAAGCTGTCAAGAATGAAGAGATGATCATATCCCAGGCCAAAGATGAAGCAGCGGGCATTATCCGTCAGGCTCATAATGAGGCAGAACTTGAAAAACGCAAGGTTGCCGATGAGGTTAAGACGCAGATCATCGATGTTGCGTCGGTTTTGGCCGGAAAGGTTGTCGCAGCCGGTATCGATACGAACATTCAGGATTCTCTGGTTGAGGAAACCCTGAAAGAAGTAGGTGAGAGCACATGGCAAAGCTAGTCACGAAAACCTATGCGGATGCATTGTTTCAATTGGCTGTTGAAGAGAACAGAGTCGATGAGTTGTATTCGGAGGTAGAGACGCTTCTTGGTATACTCGATGCCAATCCGGAACTTGCGAAGGTCATGAGCCATCCGAGTGTGGACAAGAACGAGAAGCTCAGCGTCATCAAGAATATCTTCACGGGTAAAGTATCGGCCGAGGTATGCGGTCTTCTCTATCAGATAGTGGAAAAGGGAAGATACGAGGAGATCGACGGAATACTTGCATGCTTTATCGATGAAGTCAAGGAATACAAGAAGATCGGGGTTGCACAGGTTGTTACACCGACGGCTCTTACGGATGCTCAGAAGAAGCGTATCGAGCAGAAGCTTCTTGATACTACCGATTATGTCAAGATGGAGATCGATTACAGGATCGATGAATCTCTTATCGGTGGCATGAGGATACGTATAGGCGATAAAGTCATCGACAGCAGTATATCCACTAAAATAAATGAACTGGCGAAGAATCTTCGCCGGATTCAGATAAGTACAGTATAGAAAGGTAAAAGATCCATGAATTTAAGACCAGAAGAGATCAGTTCGGTAATCAAGGATCAGATCAAGAGATACGCAGATTGTCTGGAAGTATCCGAAGTCGGAACAGTTATCCAGGTGGCTGACGGTATTGCACGTGTACACGGTCTTGAAAAGGCGATGCAGGGAGAACTTCTTGAGTTCCCGAATGAAGTATACGGCATGGTCATGAACCTCGAGGAAGACAACGTAGGTGCGGTTCTGCTCGGTGCAGGATCCATCAACGAAGGTGATACCGTTAAGACTACGGGTCGTGTCGTAGAGGTTCCCGCAGGTGATGCACTGCTCGGACGTGTTGTCAACGCGCTCGGACAGCCTATCGACGGCAAGGGTCCCATCCAGACAGATAAGTACCGCAGGATCGAGCGTGTAGCAAGCGGCGTTATCACGAGAAAATCAGTTGATACACCTCTTCAGACAGGTATCAAGGCGATCGATTCGATGATCCCGATCGGACGAGGACAAAGAGAGCTCATCATCGGTGACAGACAGACAGGTAAGACCGCTATCGCCATCGATACGATAATCAATCAGAAAGGCCAGAACGTTAAGTGTATTTATGTTGCAATCGGACAGAAAGCATCAACCGTTGCATCGATCGTAAAGACACTTGAAGAGTTCGGAGCCATGGCATACACAACCGTAGTTGCATCGACCGCAAGTGAGATGGCACCCCTTCAGTACATTGCGCCGTACAGCGGATGTGCAATCGGAGAGGAGTGGATGGAAAACGGCGAGGATGTACTGGTCATATATGATGACCTGAGCAAACATGCAACGGCGTACAGAACACTTTCACTTCTGCTTCGTCGTCCGCCCGGACGTGAGGCATATCCCGGTGATGTATTCTATCTCCACTCAAGACTTCTTGAGCGTGCCGCAAGAATGAGCGAAGAGTACGGCGGAGGTTCACTTACCGCGCTGCCTATCATTGAGACACAGGCAGGTGACGTATCTGCATACATTCCGACTAATGTCATTTCCATCACGGATGGTCAGATATATCTGGAAACGGAGATGTTCAACTCCGGGTTCCGTCCCGCGGTAAATGCGGGTCTGTCGGTATCCCGAGTCGGAGGCGCTGCTCAGATCAAGGCTATGAAGAAGATCTCGGCACCTATCCGTACGGAGCTCGCACAGTACAGAGAACTTGCAGCATTCGCACAGTTCGGATCAGAGCTTGATGCCGATACACGTGAGAAGCTGGCACAGGGTGAGAGGATCAAGGAAGTGCTCAAACAGGGTCAGTACAAGCCCATGCCCGTTGAGTACCAGGTTCTTATCATTTATGTTGTAACGAGAAGATTCCTTCTGGATGTTCCGGTAGACCGGATCGGTGATTTTGAGAAAGAGTTCTTTGAGTATATCAAGACAAGCTATCCCGAGATCCCCGAGTCTATCAAGAGCACTAAGGAACTGTCGGAAGAGATGGAAGAAAAGCTGAAGAAGGCTATAGGTGACTTCAAGGCTGATTTTCTAAAATAGAATAGGTGGTGTGTAGATAATGGCGTCGATGCGCGACATCAAAAGACGTAAAACAGGAATACAGTCTACCCAGCAGATAACCAAAGCTATGAAGCTTGTATCCACGGTCAAGCTTCAGAGAGCCAAGGCGAGAGCGGAGCAGAACAAGAACTACACAATGCTCATGTATGATACGATAGTTTCGATAATCAACAAGTCGGGATATATCGATCATCCGCTCATGAAGCCCAACGGTTCAAACAAGAAAGCAGTCATCCTCATTACTTCAAACCGCGGTCTTGCCGGAGGATACAACAGCAACATCATCAAGCTTGTAACGGGAAGCGGTTGGAGTACCGATGAGACGCTTGTGTATGCGATAGGAAAAAAAGGCCGTGACGGCGTAAGAAGAAAAGGCTTTGAGATAGCATTCGACAGTTCGGACATGATCGAAGAGCCTATATATGCCGATGCCATGGATCTGGCCGATGATCTTCTTGATAAATACTCAGCAGGGGAGATAGGAGAGATCTATATCGCATATACGATCTTTAAAAATACGGTAGTTCACGTTCCGAAGCTCCAGAAGCTGCTCCCCCTCGGTAAGGAAAGCACCCCTACCGAATCGGTTGCGGGCAGGGAAGGAGAGGAAACGATACTTCCGGATGCCGAACAGGAAAGTGCCAAGCGTGCGCTCATGACCTACGAGCCGGATTCGGACGAGGCACTGTCGGCTATCATACCGAAGTATGTGACAAGTCTGATATACGGAGCGCTGATTGAGGCGGTGGCCAGTGAAAACGGTGCCAGAATGCAGGCAATGGATTCTGCTACAGATAATGCGGAGAAGATGATCTCCACGCTGGAACTTCAGTATAACCGTGCAAGACAGGGCGCGATCACACAGGAATTGACCGAGATAATCGGGGGAGCTGAGGCATTAAGTTGAGGCGACACACCTTAGCCGACCCACGAAGCAATAGAAACTAATATAAAAGGAGAAAAACAGTGGCAGATAATAACACAGGTAAGATTACCCAGATCATCGGTGCGGTGCTTGACGTTAAGTTCGCCGAAGGAACACTTCCGGAGATCAACGAAGCCATCCGTGTTAAGCGGGATGACGGAAGTACGCTTGTTGTTGAGGTGGCTCAGCATCTTGGCGATGACACGGTACGTTGTATCGCCATGGGACCTACGGACGGTCTGGTAAGAGGAATGGATGCAGAGGCTACGGGAGCTCCCATATCGGTGCCGGTTGGAGAAAACACACTGGGCCGTATGTTCAATGTGCTTGGAGAGCCTATAGATAACAAGCCTGCGCCCGAGGTTGAGAAGCGTTTCCCGATCCATCGCAAAGCTCCCGCGTTCGAAGAGCAGTCGACATCGGCAGAGATGCTCGAGACGGGTATAAAGGTCGTCGATCTTCTGTGCCCCTATCAGAAGGGTGGTAAGATCGGTCTGTTCGGAGGAGCCGGTGTAGGTAAGACAGTCCTTATCCAGGAGCTTATCAGAAACATTGCTACAGAGCACGGCGGATATTCTGTGTTCACCGGTGTCGGAGAGCGTACCCGTGAAGGTAACGATCTGTATTACGAGATGAAAGATTCGGGAGTTATAGATAAGACGACCATGGTATTCGGTCAGATGAACGAGCCCCCGGGAGCCAGGATGAGAGTAGGACTTGCAGGTCTTACGATGGCAGAGTATTTCCGTGATGAGGGCGGTAAGGATGTGCTCCTCTTCATTGATAATATATTCAGATTTACACAGGCAGGTTCAGAGGTTTCGGCACTTCTCGGACGTATGCCTTCAGCCGTAGGTTATCAGCCTACGCTTCAGACAGAGATGGGTGCTCTTCAGGAGCGTATCACATCTACCAAGAACGGGTCGATCACATCGGTTCAGGCCGTATACGTTCCTGCCGATGACCTTACGGACCCTGCACCCGCAACAACATTCGCACACCTTGATGCGACCACCGTTCTGAGCCGTTCTATTGTTGAGCTTGGTATCTATCCTGCGGTTGATCCTCTTGAGTCTACATCGAGGATACTTGACCCCAGAGTAGTCGGTGAGGATCATTACAGGGTTGCAAGAGGTGTTCAGGAGATACTTCAGAGATATAAGGAACTCCAGGATATCATAGCTATCCTTGGTATGGATGAGCTTTCCGAGGATGATAAGATCACCGTATCAAGAGCGAGAAAGGTACAGCGTTTCCTGTCTCAGCCGTTCTTCGTAGCAGGACAGTTTACAGGACTTCCCGGAAGATATGTATCTGTTTCCGATACGATAAGAGGCTTTGATGAGATCCTCTCCGGTAAGCATGATGAGATTCCGGAAAGCTTCTTCCTCAGCACGGGAGCTATCGAGGACGTTATTGAAAAATACGAGAACAGCAGGAAATAAGGAGTAGTCATGGCAGGTACGTTTCATCTCAAGGTCACCAGTCCCGACAGGATATTTTTCGAAGGCGAAGTGACAATGGTTGAGATCAATACAACGGAAGGGCAGATAGGTGTTCTTCCGAACCATATACCGCTTACAAGCGTTCTGGCACCGGGAGTGTGTTATCTGCACGTTCCTGACGGTGACCCGAAAGTATGTGCGATCCACGGCGGATTCTTTGAGATCCTTCAGGATTCGATGACGATACTTGCGGAAGTATGTGAGTGGCCGGATGAGATCGATGTCGGAAGGGCAGAGGCAGCAAGAGTCCGAGCAGAGAGGCGGCTATCGGAAAGCAAGGACGGAACAGATCTGGGACGTGCGATCCTTGCACTGAAGAGAAGTGTGGCAAGGATCGAAGCAGCTGGGAAATGATTTTGATGACGGCGAAGGATACTTCGTCGTCATACTTTTATTCAAATGGATCGAAGCAAACTAATCAGAAGAATAATAAAGCTTAGCGTCACATTGGTATTATTTGTCATATCGCTGTTCGTGTCCAACATAGTCCTTAACAGGGGCAATACGGACATGACGGCCGAGATGGCCGGCGCAACGCTTCCAATCGTATACATGAATGTCAATGACCAATACATAAATCCGCTCCATGGCTATACGGATGAAATGGAGGGAAATTTTATGCGTGGTCCGATCACTCCTCTTATGGCCAACAGATCCGTCTCGTTTCGGGCAGATCTGTATGATGCCGTTATAGCAAAGGTCGCTTATGAAGTCAGGCCTGTTGATATGTCAAGATTGATAGAGGAGACTGAAGTATCTGATTTTTCATATGAAGGTGATGTGATCTATGCGACGGCAACACTCAAGGATCTTATAGAAGACGACACGGAGTACATGCTGATCATCAAACTCACGACATCCGGCGGAGAAGTCATAAGATATTATGCAAGAGTCATAAACAGAGCCGAGCTGTACCTGTCGGAGAAGATGGATTTTGTACGTTCTTTTTCGGACAAGACAATGGACGGTGCAAATGCACCCGATCTGAAGAAATATATGGAATCCAATGCCGACGGAGACAACAGCAGTTACGCATACGTAAATATACACTCCAGTTTCAACCAGCTGACGTGGGGAGACCTGGAGCCAAAGGTCGTTACCGATAAGGATCTGGAACTATTGGAGATAGATGAGACCACGGCATCCATAAGGCTGAAATACCAGGTTGAGATAATGTCCGAGGTTCATAACGTGAGCGAATTCTTCCGCCTGCAGCGCGGTAAAAGAATGTATCTGATGGAATACGAAAGGATAATGGATCAGATAATAGACGAAGACAGAAGTGTTATTGTCAACGGTAAGATCATACACGGAATGATACATAACAGACCGGTCAGGATCGAGAATGCCAACGGATCGATTTATGCTTTCGTACAACAGAATGCTCTTTACTCATACAATATCTCATCGCAGACACTTTCAAGACTGTTCGCGTTTGACGATAAAGAGAATGATGACGCAAGGACCAGGTATAACGAACATTCCATCAAGCCGCTGTATATCGACGGTGTGGGAAACGTGACGTTCATCGTCTACGGTTACATGAATCGGGGGATCAATGAAGGCAGGATGGGAGTGGCTTTGTACTATTATGATTGCGCGGTCAATACGATAGAAGAGCAGTTGTTCATCCCCTACAGGAAATCGTTCGAAGTGCTCGAAAAAGAAGTCGATAACCTCGCATATGTCAGTCCCCGAAACAGGATGTATATCCTGCTTGACGGAAGCGTTTACACGATCAACATAGCCACGAGAGAGTCGGAGGTAATGCAGGACCGTATCAGTGAGACCGGATTTTTCTCATCCGATGATGAGAGTACTATCGCATGGCAGACAGGGGATTCCGTCATAGAACGTACGGAGATACAGCTGTACAAACTCGACGCCATGACACCTTCGGTCATCTCCGCATCTGCCGGAGAGATAGTGATCCCGCTCGGATTTATGGATAATGATGTTGTATACGGTGCGGCAAAAGTATCCGATATCACGACCGATTACACAGGCAAGACAGTTATCCCGATGTACAGTATAAAGATCCGGGATCAGAACGGCAACATACTGAAGGATTACCGTCAGGACGGTATATATGTACTCGGTCTTGAGAAAAACGACAACATGCTGATCCTTCAGCGCGTGACAAAAGACTCCGAGACAGGGATGCTTGTCGCGGTGGATGATGACCAGATAGTGAACAACAAAACAGAGACAACTCTTAAAAATGTATTGTCAAGCGTTGTCACGGAAAGCACCGAGACTACATACCAGACAGTGCTGTATAAAGCCGGAGATACGGACGGATCGGGTGTTAAGGTCACAAATCCCAAGGAGGTCGTGTTTGAAGGGAGCAGAGATGTTACGCTGACAAACGTTGATCCTCTCAAGAGATACTATGTGTATGCAAAGGGTGATCTTACGGGTATATACACATCGGCGTCAGAATCCGTCAACGAAGCGAGTGATCTGTACGGCGTCGTTGTTAACAAACAGATGAGATACGTGTGGGAAAATGGAAACCGCAAGACCAGTGCCAAATTGTCCGAACTTGAGGTGAACGCTGCGGCAGCTGAAGGTGATGAGCAGGAGGAAGAGATATCTTCCGAAGATGATTCCCAGCTGGTTTACTCAAAATGCCTGGATACGATGCTCAAGTACGGAGGAGTATACAAGAGTACGGAAGAAGAGATCAGGACAAAATCCATTGTGCGTGTCCTGTCGGATAATCTGGAGGCTGATGTACTTGACCTGTCAGGCTGCAGTCTGGCAGATGTTCTCTACTACATATCTGAGGGAACACCGGTCATGGCTATGACAGGGGAGGGAAAGGCAGTAGTGATCATAGGATATGATGCCAAAAACACGATATTGTATGATCCTTCGCAGGAACGCGTATACAAGATGGGAATGAATGATTCCGGAAATATGTTTGAAAGAGCCGGAAACAGGTTTATCACATATGTGAAATAGTTACAGATACATAAGGAGGAAAAAATGGATCCGAGACTGGAACGACTGGCCAAAAATCTTGTAAACTATTCCGTGGCTGTAAAGCCCGGTGACAAGGTTTGGATAAACTATATCGGAGAGGATACGACAGATCTTGCAAGGGCTCTTGTAAAGGAAGTGTATGCTGCGGGTGGATTGCCTTTTCCGCACTGCGAAAATCAGCGCGTCCACAGGGAGATGCTCATGAACTGCAGCAAAGAGCAGCTTGATCTGATGTGCAGGACCGACAGCCTGATGATGTCCGGGATGGACTGTTTTATCGGAGTAAGGGCCGCGGAGAATGCATCGGAGCTTTCCGATGTCCCGACAGAAAAGATGAGCCTTTATAATCAGCTGTACTCTTCGCCGGTTCACCACGGTATAAGGGTTCCGAAGACGAGGTGGGTCGTACTTCGTTACCCTACACCTGCAATGGCTCAGCTTATGGATTCAAGCTTCGAAGAGTTCGAGGATTTTTACTATAACGTTTGCAATCTGGACTATGCGAAGATGGGACGGGCGATGCAAAATCTTGTCGATCTTATGAACAGGACCGACAAGGTCCGCATCGTGGCGAAAGATACGGATCTCACGTTCTCGATAAAGGGAATCCCTGCGATCGCATGCGACGGACATATGAACATACCCGATGGAGAAGTATATACCGCGCCCGTTAAAGATTCGGTAAACGGTGTCATCACATACAACACTCCGTCAAGATATGAAGGATTCACATACGAGAACGTGTCTCTTACTTTTAAGGACGGTAAGATAATAAAAGCTTCGGCCAATGACAATGAACGTGTAAACAGGCTGTTTGATACCGATGAGGGCGCAAGATATGTGGGTGAATTTGCGATAGGTGTAAACCCTTACGTATTAAAGCCGATGAAGGAGATACTGTTCGATGAGAAGATATGCGGAAGCATTCATTTCACGCCTGGCATGAGCTACGATGATGCACCCAACGGAAATAAATCGGCGATACATTGGGATCTGGTCCTGATACAGACGCCTGAGTACGGCGGTGGGCAGATATGGTTTGATGATGTTCTGATCCGAAGCGATGGACGCTTTGTGATACCGGAACTTGAATGTCTCAATCCGGAATCACTGATCTAACTTATCGTTAATAACGATGAAGCTTCTGATCGATGCGAGACCAACCTTAAAGATCTTGATGAGATTGATCGAATTCTTGCCGCCCTGCCTTGGTCTGAACGTGATCGGGATAAAATGGACCTTCTGCCTGCGCTTTTTGTAGACAGCCGAGAGCGCGACGTTTGTCAGGAAAAAGTCATCCGGGATGAACGCAAGATTTTCCCGGAGCGTAGCGGCACTCATCAGTCTGTAAGGTGTGTTCGCATCAAGTACATATACTCTGAAGCAGATATATACAACGAGACGGAGGATCCTTGTGACGAATATCCTGGATAAACCGTCTCTTCTTTTATTCCTGTATCCTATGGTGACATCATATTTGTTCCGGGCGATCCAGAAAGGTTCAAATTCCGAAGGAAGGGTCTGTCCGTCGGAATCGGTCTGAAATACGTAGTCGGCACCGTTGTCGAGAGCATACTTATATCCGTACATAACGGTTGCGCCATGGCCGCCGTTGGGCTTGGTGAGAGCGGTGAGCTTTGGCATTGACTGTGTCATCTCCTGAAGAATGGCAAATGTATCGTCGCGGCTTCCGTCATCTATCACAACAAGGCGAGAATCGTTGCCGTGCTTCTCCACAACAGGGTACCAGTCAGTCACAACCTGCCTGATGTTGTCCTGCTCGTTATATGCCGGGATCACGATGAATAATCTGTCTGCCATATATGCCGCCTCCAATCAAATCCTATTCTACACCAAATCAAAATCCAATTAAACCCCAAAATAGACTAATTGGTGCGATAACAAAATCGGATTACGCATTTGCCCCAAAAGGCGCTTGCGCTCTATGTCACGATTGAGTAACAATCGTGACACGGCGACGCCGACGAAGTCGGTGTTGGATAGTCCGCTCAAACGCCGCTCGGGCTGTCACGATCGAAGATCGTGACATTTCCTCGTCAAGTAACAACGCGCTCCAAGTCTTTTGGGACAAACGGTAACCGATTTCGTTATCTTCGGCATGGCGGTCATATAAGGAGTTCTCTTGCCGATTTCGGTATAGTGTGATAAACTAACTCCGTATGTGAACCAATAAGGAGAGATATTATGAAAAAGAGTTTGAGAGCCATCATTACGATGGTTACCGTGATCGCAGCAATGATCGCGGCGGTTCCGCAAAGCGTGTACGCCGAACCGATCACCAGCGTTGTGATGAAGTATGAAGACAAGGTATACACGAAGCAGATCTACGGGGTCGAGATCGATCAGATCAAGAACGGTGCCGAGACAGACGGGCTTCGCGATATAGGAGGTCTTCTTGATAATCTTGCTTTTCAGACAAACGGAGATGTCAAAGTTAACAAGCCGGCCGTGATAAATGCAGTCAAGACTGCGATAATAGCGGGACAGACAGGGATCAATATCGATCTTACAAAATATACGGAAGATGCACTGAAGAGTACTGCAGCTGCAGCGGCTTCCAATACGACTACTGATACAAACACAGCGACAGCGGCAGCAACAGCAACACCGACAGCTGCCCAGACAGCAACGGTTGCGCTTCCGGGACTTGAGTCCATGGGGATCGATTGCAAGCTGTCGGAAGCTTCTACGAGATTTCGTGCGAATGAGGACAGAGCCCAGAATATCAGAAACGCAGCTTCCAAGATCAACGGAATGGTGATCCAGCCGGGTCAGCTCTTTTCGGCTACTACCGCATTCGGACCCAGAACGGTAGCAAACGGATACGGTCTCGGAAATGTCATATCGGGAACCACGTATGTCAAAGGCATAGGCGGAGGTATATGCCAGGTAAGCTCTACCCTCAACCTTGCCATGCTCCGCGCCGGAGTGGCACCTATGGAAAGACATAATCACAGCCATCGTTCAAGTTATATAGGATCGGGACTTGATGCGACTATCTCGGGAACAGCCCTTGATTACAAGTTCGTCAATCCTTATGAGTATCCTTTATATATTTCTGCGGTCACAAACGGCGGAGTCATTTCAATATCGGTCTACAGCAGCCACAATGCTACCGGCGGTGTTGTATATGAGCCTGTTGTTGTCGGCGGAAAAATGTCAAATACGACACATATAGTAGGTAAGCTTGCCGGAGTGCAGGTCAGCGACAGAATAGCATACAGCAGCAGGTATAGACAGTAGAGGCATTCTCAAGATAAGGGCAGGAATAAGTATAAATGTACAAAGGAAAGTTTGCTAAGATAATCCAATTCGTAGTCATTGCGGCTTTGTACGCCGGACTTACGATAACAGAGCAGTTTACGGTAGGTATGACCAAGGACATCATTCAGGTCAGACTCTCCGATGCGCTCCTCATCCTTCCGGTATTTACACCGGCGGCTATTCCGGGATTGTTTGCGGGGTGTCTGATATCCAATTATGTAATAGGGTGCCACATATATGATGTCATATTCGGAAGCGTTGCGACACTAATTGGTGCCATAGGAACGTATCTTGTCAGGAAGCATAAGCTCCTGGCACCTGTTCCTCCGATAATCATCAATATGATCGTAATACCGATCCTGTTCGCTTATGTATACCGCTATGAAAACCCGGTCTGGTATTTTGTGGTAGCTATAGGCGTCGGTGAGCTCATCGCGTGCGGAGTACTCGGCATCGCCCTGATGCTGGGACTTGAGGATCACAAGGACAGACTGTTCCCCGGTAATGATCTTAAAGCCTCGGATAAGAGGTCGGCAAATAAAGACAATAAAGAAACAATGCAGGAGATAAAGTGATGTACAAAAAGGTATCCACGGATCTGGGATTCGTCGACAGAGAAAAAGAAGTTGAGAAATTCTGGGCCGATAACAATATTTTCGAAAAGAGCATGAAAAACCGTGAAGGGGCCGAAACATATATGTTCTACGACGGACCTCCCACGGCAAACGGCAAGCCCCATATCGGTCACGTGCTTACACGTGTCATCAAGGACATGATCCCGAGATACCGTACGATGAAGGGATACTATGTTCCCCGTAAGGCAGGATGGGATACTCACGGTCTTCCCGTTGAGCTTGAGGTGGAAAAGCTCCTCGGCCTTGACGGAAAAGAACAGATCGAAGAGTACGGGCTTGCTCCTTTTATAGATAAGTGTAAAGAGAGCGTCTGGAAATATAAGGGTATGTGGGAAGATTTCTCGGGAACCGTCGGTTTCTGGGCTGACATGGATGACCCTTATGTAACGTATCATGATGATTTTATCGAATCCGAATGGTGGGCGCTCAAGACGATATGGGATAAGGGACTTCTGTATAAAGGATTCAAGATAGTTCCGTACTGCCCCAGATGCGGTACTCCGCTTTCTTCACATGAGGTGGCGCAGGGCTATAAGACGCTTAAGGAAAGAACGGCGATCGTAAGGTTCAAGATCAAGGATGAGGATGCATATTTCCTTGCATGGACGACAACACCGTGGACTCTTGCGAGCAATATCGGTCTGTGTGTTAACCCCGAAGATACATATGTCAAAGTAAAAGCTGCTGACGGGTATACATACATACTTGCCGAGGCACTTTGTGACAATGTGCTCGGAGGAATAGAAAGAGAAGAAGGCAAGCCTGCCTACGAGGTGCTTGAGACTTACAAGGGAACGGACCTTGAATACAAGGAGTACGAGCCTTTGTATCAATGCGCCAAGGACTGC
Organism: Lachnospiraceae bacterium; assembly: GCA_017612555.1. GTDB lineage: Bacteria > Bacillota > Clostridia > Lachnospirales > Lachnospiraceae > UBA2868. The sequence continues at coordinate 25,528 of JAGAFR010000029.1, forward strand.
GCCGATGCGCAGAACAAGAAAGCGTTCTTTGTATACTGCGATGACTATGTAACAATGGCCGACGGTACCGGTATCGTACATATAGCTCCGGCATTCGGTGAAGACGATGCGAGAGTCGGCAGAAAATATGATGCACCTTTCGTGCAGATGGTAGACGAAAAAGGTGTGATGAAACCCGAGACTCCTTTTGCGGGAATGCGTGCAAAGCCTACCCAGGCTGAGATCGACGCCGGTGCGATCAGCGCGGATCCGGAAGTTCTTAAGGAACTTGATAAGAGGGGTATCCTCTTCAGTGCACCGAAAGTTGAGCATGATTATCCTCACTGCTGGAGATGCTCGACACCTCTTATATACTACGCCCGTGAGTCATGGTACATCGAGATGACCAAGGTCAGGGATGACCTTATAAGGAACAATAATACGATCAACTGGATACCAGAATCGATCGGAACCGGAAGATTCGGAAACTGGCTCGAGAACATACAGGACTGGGCCGTATCCCGTAACAGATACTGGGGAACACCGCTGAATATTTGGGAGTGTGAATGCGGACACAGACATTCGATCGGAAGCAGGCAGGAGCTTCGTGACATGTCGGGTAATGACGCGGCTCTGACCGTTGAACTTCACAGACCTTATATAGATGAGATCACGATCACGTGTCCCAAGTGCGGAAAGCAGATGCGCCGTGTACCGGAAGTCATAGACTGCTGGTTTGATTCGGGTGCGATGCCTTTTGCTCAGTATCACTATCCGTTTGAGAACAAAGAACTGTTCGAGTCGAGATTCCCGGCGCAGTTCATATCAGAGGCTGTAGACCAGACAAGAGGATGGTTCTATTCACTGCTTGCCGAGTCAACGCTTTTGTTCAACAAAGCTCCTTACGAAAATGTCATAGTGCTCGGACTCGTTCTTGACGAGAACGGTGAAAAGATGAGTAAGTCAAAAGGTAACGCAGTCGATCCTTTTGAGGCGCTTAAGTCAATGGGAGCGGATGCGATAAGATGGTATTTCTACATCAATTCCGCACCGTGGCTTCCCAACAGATTCCATGACAAGGCCGTTATGGAAGGACAGCGCAAGTTCATGGGAACGCTTTGGAATACATACGCATTCTTCGTGCTGTATGCGAACATAGATGATTTTGACGCTTCAAAATATAAGCTGGAATACGATAAGCTCCCTGTCATGGACAGATGGATATTAAGCAAGCTCAACTCCACGATAGGGGCAGTGGATTCCAATCTTGAAAAATACCAGATACCTGAGGCTGCAAGAGCGCTCCAGGAATTTGTCGACGATCTGTCCAACTGGTATGTAAGAAGATGCCGTGAGAGATTCTGGGCAAAAGGAATGGAGCAGGACAAGATCAATGCTTACATGACACTTTACACTGCATTGGTAGAGACCGCGAAGGCAGCGGCTCCGATGATACCGTTCATGACCGAGCAGATATACCGCAACCTTGTATGCTCGATAGACGCAAGCGCTCCCGAGAGCGTGCATTTGTGTGATTTTCCGAAGGTTAATAAGGAATGGATCGATACGGAGCTTGAGGCTAACATGGATCACGTCCTTAAGAGTGTTGTAATGGGAAGAGCATGCAGAAATGCAGCCAACATCAAGAACAGGCAGCCTATAGCCAAGATGCTCATCAAGGCTGATTTTGAACTGAATGATTTTTACATAGAGATCATAGAAGACGAGCTTAACGTCAAGTCCGTCGAGTTCACCGATGATGTCAGAGAGTTCACGACCTACACCTTTAAGCCGCAGCTCAAGACCGTAGGACCGAAGTACGGAAAGCACCTCGGAAGCATCAAGAAGTATCTTGAGGGAATAGACGGTAACGCTGCGATGGATCAGCTGAACGAGTCGGGATCCATAAAGTTTGACGCGGACGGAGAAGAGATCGAGCTTACGAAGGACGATCTTCTTATAGAGATGACACAGCAGGAAGGCTTTGAATCGCTTTCCGAAGGTTCGGTTACGGTAGTCCTTGATACAAAGCTTACTGATGAACTCATCGAGGAAGGATTCGTTCGCGAGATCGTATCCAAGGTCCAGACGATGCGTAAGGAAGCCGGATTTGAGGTCATGGACAGGATCGTTGTATTCGCAAAGGATAACGAAAAGATCGCGAAGATACTCTCGGACAATAAGGAAGAGATATGCGGCGAAGTGCTTGCCGATGAAATCGTAACGGGAAGTTGCGACGGATATGTTAAGGACTGGAACATCAACGGAGAGAACGTTACTCTCGGTGTTAAGAAGCAATAAGAAACATTAAGGAGGAATCTAATGGCAGGACGCAAGGCGGGATTTAACAAGGAAACATTCAAGAAGCAGGTCAAGGAGAACGTTAAAGCGCTCTTCCGCAAGACTCTTGAAGAAGCTAATGAGCAGCAGTTATATCAGGCAGTTGCATATACGGTAAAGGATACGATAATCGACAACTGGCTGGAGACCCAGAAGGCGTATGAGAAGCAGGACGCCAAGATAGTGTACTATCTTTCGATGGAATTCCTTATGGGAAGAGCTCTCGGCAATGCCATGATCAACCTGAAGGAGTATAAAGAAGTGGCTGAAGCGCTTGATGAGCTCGGCATCAACATCAACCTCATTGAAGATGAGGAAAGGGATCCGGCTCTCGGAAACGGTGGTCTCGGAAGACTGGCTGCCTGCTTCCTTGATTCGCTCGCTACACTCGGATATAACGCATACGGCTGCGGTATCAGATATCGTTACGGTATGTTCCGTCAGCAGATAAGAGACGGTTTCCAGGTCGAGGCTCCGGATAACTGGCTCAAGGACGGATATCCGTTTGAACTTCGCCGTCCCGAGTATGCGAAGATCGTTAAGTTCGGCGGAAACGTTGCCGTAAGCGTTGATGAGAAGGGCGAAAATCATTTCTCCCAGGAAAACTACCAGTCGGTACAGGCGATCCCCTATGATCTGCCGATCCCCGGCTACGGAAACGGAGTAGTCAATACGCTTCGTATATGGGACGCACAGCCTGTAGAGTGCTTCCAGCTTGATTCTTTTGATAAAGGTGATTACCGCCTGGCGGTAGAACAGGAAAACCTTGCCCGCAACATTTGTGAGGTCCTGTATCCCAATGATAACCATTACGCAGGAAAGGAGCTTCGTCTCAAGCAGCAGTATTTCTTTGTATCCGCAAGCCTGCAGGAGGCAGTGGAGAAGTACATGCGCAAGCATGATGACATCAAGAAGCTCTATGAGAAGGTAACATTCCAGATGAATGATACCCATCCCACCCTTGCGGTTCCCGAGCTCATGCGTATCCTTATGGATGAGTACGGACTCGGCTGGGAGGATGCCTGGTCTGTAACAACGAAGACAGTTGCGTATACGAACCATACGATCATGTCAGAAGCACTGGAGAAATGGCCTATCGAGCTGTTCTCAAGTCTGCTTCCGAGAATATATCAGATAGTGGAGGAGATCAACAGAAGGTTCTGCCTGCTCATCGAGGCATCACATCCGGGCAACGTGGACAAGATCCGTAAGATGGCCATCATCTACGACGGACAGGTCAAGATGGCACATATGGCTATATGCGCATCATACTCTGTAAACGGTGTTGCAAGACTTCATACCGAGATCCTCAAGAAACAGGAACTTCGTGATTTCTACGAGCTGATGCCCGATAAGTTCAACAACAAGACAAACGGTATCACACAGAGAAGATTCCTTCTTCATGCCAATCCGCTTCTTGCCGACTGGGTTACGGATCATGTCGGAGATGAGTGGATCACCGATCTTACCGTGCTGCGCCACCTCAAGGTATATGCCGATGACAAGAAGGCTCAGCATGAGTTCATGAACATCAAGTATCAGAACAAGGTAAGGCTTGCAAAATACATACTCGAGCACAACGGTATTGAAGTAGATCCCAGATCGATCTTCGATGTTCAGGTTAAACGTCTGCACGAATACAAACGTCAGCTCATGAACATCCTTCATATCATGTATCTGTATAATGAGCTCAAAGAGCATCCCGATATGGATTTCATTCCGAGGACGTTCATATTCGGAGCCAAGGCTGCAGCAGGCTACAAGAATGCGAAGCTTACGATCAAGCTGATCAATTCGGTCGCTGATGTGATCAACAACGACGGATCGATAGGCGGCAAGATCAAGGTTGTGTTCATAGAGGATTACTGTGTATCCAATGCCGAACTCATCATTGCGGCCGCAGATGTATCCGAGCAGATATCAACTGCTTCCAAGGAAGCATCTGGAACAGGTAACATGAAATTCATGCTCAACGGTGCGGTTACGATCGGTACGATGGACGGTGCCAACGTAGAGATACATGAGGAGGTCGGAGAGGACAACATCTTCATATTCGGTCTGTCTTCCGATGAAGTTATCAACTTCGAGCAGAACGGCGGATACGATCCGAACGAGATATTCAACAGCAATGCCGATATACGTAAGGTACTCATGCAGCTTGTAAACGGTACATACAGCCCTAACGACACCGAGCTGTTCAGAGACCTTTACAACTCGCTTCTTAATACACAGTGCACCGCAAAGGCCGATACGTACTTTATCCTCAAGGATTTCGAGTCATATGCCAAGACTCAGAAGCTCATCGGAGAGGCATATAAGGATACGAAGCGCTGGAACAAGATGGCTATCATGAACGTTGCATGCTCGGGTAAGTTCTCATCAGACAGAACTATCCAGGAGTACGTAGACGATATATGGCATCTTGATAAAGTCAATCTTAAAAAGTAATGTATGAACATTGCCAGAGCCGGACAACTGCAGATCACGGGCCCCGATAGAAAGCCAAGCTACGGCGGCGATCAGAGATGGTTTTCGTCCAATACGAAAGCCGCAGGCGGTTGCGGCTCGGTGGCCGGCGCCAATGTGCTGCGCTCCCTTGCAATGGTCAATACCCAGTTCAGAGATCAGATAATATCATCTTCTACCATCCCTGTGGCGGTAAAGGATGCACTATGCTCAAAAAATCCCGGCCACGACAGTTTTTCGCTGCTTATGACCGGGATTTATGAAACTATGGGGTCATTTGAGGTATTTCCCCTCAATCGCATCTACGACCGCATGGACAGGTCGTCAAAAGCTTTTACCAGGATAAAGAGTACATTTGGGCTTTCAAACGTAGGGTTCATAATCGGGATCATCCGCTTTGCGAGGAAGTTTTCACTCGATCTGGCTGTAAAGTCATGTCCTACGGCATTTATGTCCAAAGAAGAGGCCGGAGCCTTTATAAGGGAAGGACTTGCCTCAAGCGGGGCCGTTGTGATGCTTACGTGCCGAAACCGCCATAATGCAAGGCTGTTCGACCCCGGGTGTGACTTAAAAGACCGGCTCATTGACGGAAAAGATGCAACAATTAAGGGTCATTACACGACTATCACGGACATGGATGGCGACAGGCTCCTTATCACGACCTGGGGAAAGCCGGGAGTTGTGGATCTTAACGAGCTTGCAGGCAGCTGGCAGAGCATCAGGGCCTATGAATCGTGCCTTATGTATATCTACCCCTGCACCCGCAAGGAGGCCACGTCGTGCATGCTCGGTTCGTGGAAGCTGTTTGTGGCCGGGATAAAACATGCTATAACCCGATCGTAGATCGGGTAGCCGGAGCGGCGTTTGAGCGGGGACGGTATCTAAAAAAAATAAAAAATAGGTATAAAGATTCTCCGCGAATATCCGATAAATAATATGAAACTTGTAATATGTCTTCACTGACAGCCAAGGATGGCACAGTGGATGAGGGGACACTCCAGGGAAGGAAGGAGGAATGGTTATGCGTATAGAAGCATACAATGCCGTAAGTCAGATATATTCTGCACAAAAGCCCGGCAAGGTTAACAAGACCTCGGCTGCTTACGGAAGAGATCAGGTTCAGATATCAAGCATAGGAAAAGATATCCAGACCGCAAAAGCTGCAGTAGCTAATTCATCCGATATCAGGAAGGAGATAACGGAGCCGATCAAAAATGCTATTGCAAACGGTACATACAATGTAAGCAATGATGATTTTGCATCAAAGCTTCTTGCAAAGTACGAAGAAAAGTTAGGTTTTTAGGGGATGACCGGTGGCTAGCCTTATTGAAGAACTCATTGATACACTGAACAAAGAAAATGATGAATACGGCAAGCTGCTGGAATTGTCCCGGCGCAAGGCGACCGTGATAGTCTCGAGAGACATCCCGGCCCTTGAAAAGATCACGGATGATGAACAGATCGTTGTGTCAAGGATCGGAAAACTGGACGCCAAAAGGGCCCAGGTAACACGCGACATAGCGGATGTAATCAACAAGGATGTTGAATCATTAAAGCTATCTGTACTGATAGAACTGCTTTCAAAGCAGCCTGACGAACAAAGAGCCCTGTCTGAGGTTCATGACAAGCTCAAGACAACGGTAGGTAACGTCAGGACCATCAATGAAAGCAACAGGCAGCTCATAGAGCAGTCTCTGGAAATGGTCGAGTTTGATCTTAATATGGCAAGATCGATGAGACAGGCTCCCGAGACGAATAATTACGGAAGGAGCGCCGTTAGTGTGGGAGAGACCCTCGGATCGGTCAGAGGCTTTGATGCGAAGCAGTGATAACTGTTAATGTATGAGGTGATTACATGTCGCTTATGAGCGGTCTTTTCGTGGGCGCGACCGGACTCCAGACCAGTCAGAACTCGCTGCACACGACAGCACACAACCTTTCAAATATCGAAACACCCGGTTATGTCCGTCAGCAGACGCTTCATGCGGACATGACCTATAATAATATAGCCAACGCACCCGTATCAAAAATGCAGATAGGCCTCGGGGTTGAGTACGATATCGTACGCCAGGTCAGGGATGAATTTCTTGACAAGTCGTATCGTAAGGAAACCGGAAGGTCTTCTTTTTATGAAATATGTCAGGAAACCACACAGGAAATTGAAACACTTCTCGGAGAGTTTGACGGTGTGGCATTTCAGGATTCTATCGCAGATCTGTGGGTATCCGTTCAGGAACTGCAGAAGGACCCCTTAAGTGCAGTCACAAAAGGTTCATTTGTAAATAACGCCGCACAGTTCATCGAACGTGCACAGGCTGTATATAAAGGCCTTATGGATTATCAGGACAACCTGAACGCAAGGGTCAATGAGTTTGTCGACAGGATCAATGATCTTGCCGATGAGATCCATGTTCTTAATGAGAAGATCCATAAGGAAGAACTTGGCGAGCAGGAGGCAAACGATCTTCGCGACCAGAGGAATAAAGCACTGGATGAATTGTCAACACTCGGCAATATCTCATATTTTACCAATGCAGACGGTGCGACGGAAGTGCTCTTTGAGGGCGTATCGCTTGTGGCTAGAGACAGAGTCTTCCACATGGATACGATCGTTGAAGAGGGTACCGGATTCTATACACCTGTATGGCCTCAGAACATGAACACGGAAGTGTTTATAAGAGATGAAGAGATAGCTACCGAGTTTAATACCGATATAGGTGAGCTTAAGGCGATCATCCTTCAGAGAGGTGACAGAAGAGCAAACTATACGGATATGAGAGATGATCCGGATAATGCCGACAGACCGTATGCTAACGGGAGTTATCGCTATTCCGAAACAGAACTTCCGGAAAAGTTGATACCTACATCCAAGTCTGTTGTCATGAAGGTCCAGGCTGAGCTTGACAGTATGGTACACAGCCTCATGACAGAAGTTAACAATATTCTGACGGGCGAGAAGGACGCGATAGATGCTTACAACAAGTCCGGTCCGACCAAAGATGAAAGTCTCCTCCCTAAATATAAGAAGACAGATGTTGATAACGGAACGATAGATCTTCCCAAGGAGCTTTTCGTAAGACTTGGAACAAGCAGGTATGAAGTTAAGGATATCGGGGGAACCGAATACTACGTGTATAAGCCTGAAGCCGACTACACTACACATGCTGATATAGACAGTCTGTATACGATATCAAATATGAAGATCAATCCGGATCTTCTTAAGACACCGTCACTTTTGGGTGATTCATTCCTGACCGATCAGAAAGAAGTCGATCATGCCAAGGCGGATGCACTTGTTGATGCATTTAATAAGCCTTTTTCGACGCTTACTCCGGATCTTGCGACAGAGTACGATTACAGAGACTTTTATTCAGCTCTTGTAGGTCAGATCGCAACAGAAGGAAGTGTATATGACAGTATAGTCACGGCGCAGCAGGCTGCCGTACATAATCTTTCCGACAGCAGGGATTCGATAATGGGTGTATCTTCGAATGAAGAGCTGACGAACATGATCAAGTACCAGAACGCATATAATGCGGCATCAAGATATATAACGGCATGCAATGACATGCTGGAGAACCTGATACAGAATCTCGCCTGATCTTTTATAGGAGGGGCACATGAGTACATCACAATTTTTCGGACTGAATATAGGATATACCGGACTGCAGGCTGCAAATGCTGCTCTTAACGTAACCGGCAACAATATCTCAAATGTTGAGACGAAGGGTTATACGAGACAGGAAGCACAGCGGGTTGCGGCTGATGCTCTGCGCACCAATACCTCCTACGGTATGGCGGGTGCCGGAGTAGATACGAAGTCCATCGACCAGATCAGGGATGAGTACTATGATCTCAAGTACTGGCAGAACAATGCCAGTAAGGGTATATATGATATCAAGCAGCAGTACTATCGCCAGATCGAGGATTACTTTACGGATACGGACGACGTTATGGGATTTAACGCCGTTTTTTCCGATATGTTCGATGCTCTTGATGAAGTGTACAAGAGTTCCGGAGATGATACGAAGAAGGCGGCTTTCCTGTCGCAGTGCAAGAGCCTTACAGAGTATTTCAACAACATGCACACATCCCTCCAGAAGCTGCAGATCGATGTGAACAACGAGATACAGAACAAGGTAAATCAGATCAATTCACTCGCATCCGAGATCGCTACACTTAACAAGCAGATCAATACGATAGAGGTCAACAAGATCAGGGCCAATGAGCTTCGCGACAAGAGAAATCTTCTGATAGACGAACTGTCTGAGATAGTTGATGTCAAGGTGACCGAGGTTCCCATCTATACAACTGAGGGTGGATCCGAAGAGTCCGGGATATACAGATATATAGTCGATATCGCAGGCGGACAGAACCTTGTCAACAGCTATGAGTATTCGCAGGTTAAATGCGAGGCAAGAGGCGGCGATGCGAAGGTGAACCAGTCCGATGCAGACGGGCTGTATGATATATACATCAACGGACTGCCTCTTAATCTGTACGGCGGAAGCCTCGGCGGACAGCTTAAGGGCCTTATCGAGATGCGTGACGGTAATAACGGCGAGAACTTTTCATCGAAAGGAAAGGCCAAAAACGGGACAAATCTTGTAGATTGCACCGCAACTACAGTAACTGTTAAGATCAGTAAAGATGAAAATCCCAACTACAGTTTCCTTACGGATATGAACAAAGTCACGATGAATGCAAGCGGTACCATCGTTGTCGGTAATGTTGAGCTGCTGTATGATTCGTGGGAATACTTCGAATATAATGATCCCAGTATTCCTCCGACGTATACATTTAATCTTAAGCCATCAACGACGGAGCGCCCCAACAGTGCGGAAGGCCTTAGCGGTAAGGACTGCTATATAGGCGTGGGAATAGATTATCAGGGCATTCCTTATTACATGGCCCAGATGAACGAGTGGGTAAGGTCATTTTCCCAGGCTATGAATAAGATCGAAAAGACAGCCCAGATCGGAATGGACAATGGGAAGCCGGAAAAAGCCGATGTTCTGTTCACAAGCGGTTCCGATGAAAGAAGGTTTGATAGCTACGATTATGAGAAAAAATGTGATGAATACTCGGGCGTAGGCAAAAAGACCGAAACAAAGAATAACAATTATCTGCAGCTTACAGCGGGCAATTTCAATATAAATTCGGACATGATGAATGACGTGAACCTGTTCGGAACGACTGCCGACTATACTAAGGGACAGGATGCACAGGATATCACGGAACTGCTCATGCAGGTAAGGACTGACAAGTCGAAGATGACATACAGAGGATGCTCTTCGGAAGAGTTCCTTCAGTGCCTTACGAGTGATGTGGCTCTCGGAGCGGCATCAGCCAATACGTTTTATTCGAATTTTGACAAGATATCAAAGGCGATCGTGGCACAGCGTACGAGCGTATCGGGCGTTGATAACGATGAAGAAGCGCTCAATCTCGTCAAGTTCCAGGAAGCATACAACCTGTCATCGAAGATGATACAGGTCATGACGGAAATTTATGACCGTCTGATACTTCAGACAGGCGTCTAATATGCCGATATATAATTAAATATATGGTGAAATGGAATTCGCCTCATAAACACATCACAAAAGGCAGGATAAGGATATCAGCCGTTTGTGGCAGATTTATTTTTGTCTGAAGATACGGAGGACACGGTTATGATGCGAATCACCAACGCCATGATGACGTCGAATACCAAGAATAACATCAATATCAACAAGCTCAACGAAGACAGGCTCAATACCCAGATCGCAACGGGACAGGTCATATCCCGTCCTTCGGAGGATCCGGTCGTAGCTATCCGTGCGCTTCGTCTGAATACGAATCTTTCGCAGCTTACCCAGTACTACAAGAAGAATATACCTGATGCGCAGGCGTGGCTCAATGTAACTGAGACCGCGCTTAAGCAGACTGACCAGATATTTACGAATATCAAGGAAAACCTTACGACGGGTGCAAGTGATACGAATACCGCAACAGACCGCCAGAAGATACTTGAGAGCCTTAAGGGTCTTCGTGCTGAGCTGTATTCATCGGGAAATGCCGATTATGCGGAGCGTACCGTATTTACCGGATACAGAACCAACGAGCCGCTGACTTTCCTTGCAACGGATACGGATCTTAACAGCAATTATAAGATATGTGAGCCGATAGGTGCAGAAGATCTTGAGAAGGTCACATATATCACTTCACAGAAAGACAATGAAACGGATGTTAAGAGCAAGGAGATATACAGGGTAAGACTTGCCTATGACAACAATAATCCGGAAGGATCCTTTGTAGCACCGAATGATAATAAGATAGTTCTTCCAAATGGGGATACGATAACAGTTGAAACAACATCCATCGCCGGAAAGTCACAGGCGGTTATTGATAAAGTGTATACGGATTTTACAGGAAAGGAAGATACGATCCGTTATATCCCCGAAACAGGAGAACTGATATTTGGAAGTAGTGCCGTAACAGCTTACAAAGCCGGATTCAATGGGATCACATTTGACAAGTTCACCTTGGGAGGGAAATCGTTCAAGGTTACGGAACAGAGCGCGTCATCAGGGCCTTTTCCCAACGCTGATGAGATTGTGTATGATCCGAAAAATGGTGAGTTAACATTAGGAGCAAACGTATTAGAAACAATAAATAATATTATAACGCTCCCGGACCACAAGATCACATTGCCTAATGGAAAAACTTATGATTTCCCAGGCTCAGATGTATTATATAATAGCGGTAAGATCACATTTCCCAGCCTCAAGTCCCAATTCAAATCCGCTGATACGGCAGATGTAATATACAATAAGAGCCAGTGGAAGTCGGGAGATCTTCGCCCGGAACACTATTTTGCATGCGTTCAGACGGTTGACGGGAAAGAAACATATTTCAATTACGCGCAGAAGTCTGACGGAGCGCCTGATCCCGAAAGACCGCTCTTTCAAAACCGGAATATGGAGGTCGAGATCAGCTTCAATCAGAAAATAACTATTAACACGCACGCAAATGAAGTGTATACTCATGATATAGGGCGTGACATCGACGAACTTCTTTCAGTGACGCAGGCAGTGGTAGATGCGGATGAAAGAATGGCAAAGCTTGAGGAAGAGTACAAGAATAATCCGACGGATGCCACATTAAAGGCTAAGCTTGATGCAGCCGGTAAGGAATACTCTCTCAAGAAGGACAAGATGCAGAAGATGTTCTCGGCTGCTCTTGATACTTTTGAAGGATATGCCGACAGGAACAACCTTGCGATAGCCAATATCGGCAGCCTGCAGCAGAGACTGACCATTACGAAGGAAAGGGTTGCTGACCAGCTTCAGAGCTTCAAGGAACTTGCGGATGCGAACATCAATGCGGAGCTTACGGAGTCATCGATAGATTTTGCAAGTGCCAAGCTTGCGCTTGAAGCTGCACAGATGGCAGCAGGCAAGATAGCACAGCAGACGTTGCTTAATTACTTATAAATTGCCGAGCGGCCTATAATTAATTAACAGGAGGTTACACAACATGAAGATCACCACAAAACTGTTCAATGAGATAGAGGTTGATGAGGACAAGCTTATCAATTTCCCTCAGGGGATAATAGGATTCCCCGAACTCACTGATTTTCTCCTCATTCACGACAGTGAATCCGAGGGAGGCATCAGATGGATGCAGTCAATCCAGGAGCCTGCATTTGCAATGCCTGTGATCGATCCGCTCATTGTGATGCCGGATTACAATCCTTCGATAGAGGATGATCTTCTGAAGCCTCTCGGAGAGATCAACGATGATAATACACTTGTTCTTGTGACCATCACGGTTCCTCATGATATAGAGAAGATGACGGTCAATCTCAAGGCTCCCATCGTTATCAACGGTGAGAACCGTAAGGCTAACCAGATCATCACCGAGGATGAGCAGTATCTTGTGAAGTTCCCTATCTATCAGATACTCAAGGACAACATGGAAAGGGCAGGTGAATAATTATGCTGGCATTATCAAGAAAGAAGAATGAAGCACTTGTCATTGACAATAAGATAGAAGTAACGATCCTTGAGATCAAGGGAGACCAGGTTAAGGTCGGTATCAGCGCTCCCAAGGAGGTTCCGATCTACCGTAAGGAAGTATTCCTGCAGATACAGGAAGCCAACAAGCAGTCTCTTGAAGCAGAGGGATTTGAGGCTCTTAAAAAAATTTTCTGAAAAAGTGTTAAGTATTTACGATAATGTGTCGATATAAAGCACAAGAAACCATAAGTGTCGGTTTTTGTTTGTTTTTGTATGATCACATGGAGGTGATATAAAATGGCAATAGAACCAATCAGCAGTGCAATGACATTTAATGCACAACCGGTAGCTTCGCAGATAACTGCACCGAAGCCGGTAGAAAAAAGCGCAGATGAATTCACGGAAGGGTCTATGCAAAATGCCACTCAGCCGGTAGATAATGTTACCCTGTCGGTAAATGCGGCACAGGCCAAGGATGGCGAGTCAGGAAATCAGCAGAACGGTCAGCAGGACCAGCAGCCCAGTGCCAGCGCAGATGCTGTCAAGAAAGCTGTTGAAGAAATGAACAAGAAGATGGCTAATTCGGTTGCTCAGTTCGGTATTCATGAGGAAACGAATCATATAACCATCAAGATCGTCGATAAAGAGACTAAGAAAGTCATCAAAGAGCTTCCTCCCGAGAAGACCCTGGATATGATAGCCAAGGTTTGGGAAATGGCCGGACTCCTCGTGGACGAGAAGAGGTAAGGAGGGCTTAGCATGGGTAAGATCAGGATAACCGGGGCGTCATCGGGCCTTGACACTGATGCAATGGTCAAGGAACTTGTCAATGCCTACGAAGAAAAAGGACAGAAATATAAGAAAGCCAAGACCAAGACCGAATGGAAGCAGGAGGCTTGGGCTACTCTTAATACCAAGATCAAGAGCTTCTATACGAAGCAGGCCAGCAATATGCGATTTTCTTCCGCATATATGAAGAAGAAGACGACTGTCTCCGATACATCGAAGGCAAGCGTTGTTTCTTCCGATGGCGCTGTTAACGGAACGCAGACTCTTGAGGTTAAGAAGCTTGCCACATCCGGATACCTTACGGGCGCACAGCTTACGAAAGACAAGAACGGCAAGGATGTTACGGGTTCCACCACGCTTGCCGAGCTCGGATACGAAGGCGGTGACACATGGGTTCAGATCGGTCAGGGCAAGAAGGCAGATTCTTATGACAATGATCATATCAAGAAGTTTGAGGTAAATGGCTCAACAACCATAGATGAGTTTGTTTCCTGTGTTAAGTCTGCGGGATACAATGCAAGCTTTGACTCCGCGAACGGAAGACTCTTTATAAGCAGTAAGGAGTCGGGTGATGCTGCCAACTTCAACTTCATAAGCAGCGGCACAGGATCTCCGGCAGATGTTCTGGGACTTACGGAGAAGTTCGATAATGAAGGAAAGAGGACTGCAGACAGTGCAGTCAAGATCGAGGGCGAGAATGCCGAGATCATACTTAACGGTGCAACATTTACTTCAGGAACCAATACTTTCTCGGTGAACGGACTTACGATAACGGCCAAGGATCTTACGAGTGGGCCTCTCTCGCTTGTTACCGACACCGATTATGACCAGATATACGACAGCATCAAGGACTTCTTCAAGGAGTACAATTCTCTTATAAATGAGATGGACAAGCTCTTTAATGCAAAGTCATCAAAGGGTTATGAGCCCCTTACTTCGGAAGAGAAGGAAGCTATGACCGATGAAGAGGTCAAGCTTTGGGAGCAGAAGATCAAGGATTCGCTTCTTCGTAACGATTCCGATCTTGATAAGATCGCATCCACAATGAGAAGCGCAATGCTGTCAACGTTTGATATCGGTGGCAAGACATATTCGCTTTCAAGTTTCGGTATCGGTACTCTCGGATACTTTGAGGCAGGCGACAATGAGAAGAATGCATACCATATCGACGGTAACCCTGATGACCCGGATAAGTCGGGCGAGACTGACAAGCTTCGTGCCATGATCGCATCCGATCCGGAGACAACGACATCGTTCTTCCAGCAGCTTGCAGGTAATCTGTACAACGCGATGAACAAGATCCAGAGCGTATCGGATAACTATACAAGCTACGGCAACTTCTACAACGATAAGAAGCTGACCACGGAATACACGGATCAGACCAAGCAGATCGATAAGTGGGAAAAATACGTTGCTGACATAGAAGAGAAGTACTACAAGCAGTTTACGGCTATGGAATCTGCAATGTCCTCACTTCAGTCACAGCAGTCATATATCTCGCAGCTGTTTGCAGGTTGATCGGGATAAGTTAACAGAATAACAGTAAACTGTCAGCGCATTCACGGGTTGAATGTGCTGACAGTTATGATAGAATGAATACAGCCGGATGTTCCAAACAAGGAGGTTACGTATATGGCAGTCATGACCGGAAATCCATATGCACAGTACAGTCAGAACAAGATACTGACGGCTTCGCCTGCGGAACTGACTCTGATGCTCTACGATGGAGCGATCAAGTTCTGTAATATAGCGATAATGGGTATCGAACAGAAGGATCTTCAGAAGGCTCATAACAACATAATGAAGGTTCAGAAGATCATAGAAGAGTTCCAGCTGACTTTGAACTTCAAATATGAGATCGCCAATGATTTTAACAACGTATACAATTACCTCATGAAGAGACTGCGCGAGGCCAACATGACCAAGGATAAAGCGATCCTCGAGGAAGTGTCGGAACATCTTCATACGATGCGTGACACATGGAAAGAGGTCATGAGACTGAATCATAAAATGTAGTGAGGAGGGGCCCATCGAAGATGCCCGTTGATGACTATATTCAGATAATGATAGAAAGCCTTACCAAGAAGTCGGAGCTCCTTGATAAGATCATTCGCAAGAATGAGGCTCAGAATGAGTGCATAGCAGGTAAGGAATACGATGATATAGATTGGGATGCCTTTAATCTGCTCGTTGCGGAAAAAGAAACCGCGATCACCCGTATAGTCAAGATGGATGAAGGTTTCCAGAGCCTGTATGACAGGGTGAAGGAACAGCTTGGCGAGGATAAGGACAAATATGCGGACAAGATCAGGGAGATCCAGAGACTGATCGAGATGATCACCGGGCAGGGTGTTAAGATCCGGACCGGTGAAGAGCGCAACCGCAAGATCATAGAAAAGGTTCTTGGTAACCGTAAGAACTTTATCAGAAAATCCAGAAACAGTCTGAAGGCAGCAAACAGCTATGCACAGACGATGAGCGGCAATTTCGGTATGGACCTGTCCTCGCAGGACATTAAGCAATAGATTAGGAAAACAACAGCGCAGAAGAGATGGGATGGAAACATTTCATCTCTTTTGTTATACAGTGACAGAATCTATGGTAAACTATGATAAGGAAATAAAACAATGGAACGAATACTATATTTGATTAATTCAAAAGAATACAATTACCACAAGAGAATGGCAGAGGATTTCTGTGCGATCATACCCGGAAATATCCTGGATATGTCGGATGGAAAAGCTCCGGCCGAGCGCTACTACGAAATCGAGGAGATGCACCCGGAAGTAATCATCACATTTGATCTGGCAGGGTATGAACTTCGGACAGGGAATGATACTCTGTCACTAAACAACATCTATGCCAGATATGCACATATTCTATTTCACCGATCTGAACGATACGGAAACGATCTCAAATGCAGACAAAATCTGTCGATGTTTACATTTGTTACAGAAGGAGAGGATATCAATGCATTCCGGGAGAGGTTTCCGGAGATTCCAAACGTCTGTGAGTTTGTTGATGTTTCGTACAAAGCTGATAACGAATATGAAAGGGCGGATAATCGAAACAAGATAAGATCATGGTGGGAAGGATTCAAAGAGGAAGCCATGTTATGAAACTATTGATATTTGAATGGGCAGCAGGCACATATACGTATAAGGACATAACGGAAACCCTTGACAGGATGGGTATATCATACAGAACTGTCTCGTATCAGTTTGATGATAAGAATGAAGACGAATTCTTCGTATACCGTTTTTTCAAAGTTCTTGACGAAGATTCCTATGATGCTGTATTCTCAGTCAACTATTTTCCGCTGGTCGCTAAATGCTGTGAAGACCGTTCGGTAAAGTATATCTCGTGGAGCTACGATAATCCGCTTGATGTGCCTGATATTGAAAAGACACTGGGACTTCCGGCAAATCATGTGTTTCTGTTTGACAGGATACAGGCAGAGGGATACCAAAAGATGGGATTTTCAAATGTTCATCATATGCCCCTTGCCGTAAACTGCAGAAGGCTTGATAAGATAAAAGCCACAAAGAGGGAGGCAGATCTGTATGCATCGGATATATCTTTTGTAGGGAAGATGTATGATTCGATGTTCGAGCAATACAGAGATCTTATGAATGATTACTGCAGGGGATATATAGATTCAATCGTAAGTTCACAGTCCAAGATTTACGGATATTATTTCATAGATGAGTTACTGACGGATCAGATGATGGATGAGATAAACGGGCATTTTAAGGAACTACAGGCAGACACGCAGTTCAGTCTTGTAAGACCGGCACTCTCATATGCCATAGCTGCACAGATAACAAGGAATGAGCGCCTTATCATTCTTAATATCCTGGCAAAGAGGATGAAGGTAAACATATATTCATGGAGCAGCTGCGATCTGTTGCAAAATGTTAATTACATGGGATCTGCCGACTATTATGAGCAGATGCCGAAGATATTTAAGGAGAGCAGGATCAATCTAAATATCACTCTTAAGATACTGCAGTCGGGAATACCGTTGAGAGTAATGGATATCCTTGGGGCCGGTGGGTTTTTACTTACCAACTATCAGCCGGAGATAGCAGAAAACTTTATTGACGGTACAGATGTCGTTATGTATGAGAGCATCGAAGACGCTATCGAAAAAGCTCTGTACTATATAAACAACGATGAAAAGCGTAGGATGATCGCTCAAAGCGGACATGATAAGGCAGCTGATATGTTCTCCTATGACAGACAGATTGGGAAGATTTTTGGGATCGCAGGGTTGCTTTGATGATCTGAGGTATGACTGAAAGGATACTATGAAGAATAAGGTTGCGTGCTGTTATCTGACATATGGTCATCCGGAAGCGATGGAAGAGGTGCTTGAACATATATGTGAGCCTTATGGAAAGAAGGGAATAGATATTTATGTATATGATTCAAGTGAGGATAATGATACTGAGGAGATAGTTCGCCGTTATACTGAAAAAGAACGGTGCCGCCTGTATTATATTCCTGTGCGTTTTATCGCGAGCGGTGATGAGAAGTATCTGTATGTTATCCGGCAAAACGGGCTTGAGGATCACTATGATTATGTGTGGCCGGTAAAAGACCGTTGCTGGTTTTCGGGAGAAACTCTGGATAATATATGCACTGCAATAGATGAAGACCATGATCTTGTATTTACCGCTGATGAGCGTGACAGGTTTGAACTTGTGAAGCATAATCTTAAGGAAGTATATACCGATCCGGTGGAATTCTTTGCTGATTACGGAGCACTTACAACTAACTGGGAATGTATCATCAGACGGACCGATACAATGCTTGATCCTGTTGATTGGGATAAATATGTATCTTTGTATGGAATCGGAGAGGATAACAATTTTAATCAGACCGTGACCACGTTCGTGCGTTTATCGGAAATGGATAAATGCAGTGTCCGAGTGGTCCCAAACGGTATAAATGACAAGCATTACAGCGATAAAGCGGTTTCTATGTGGAATTCGCGCCTGCTCGAAGTGTGGATAGACAGGTGGATCCCTGCAATATATTCTCTGCCATCAATATATGATGAACATAAACTTGCAGTTATCAAGACTCAACTGGGTCATGTGTCGCTGTTTGGATCAAATGACTCGCTCATTGCGATGAGAGATTCGGGACTACTGACTTCTGATCGAATTGATCAATTATCGTCAATGTGGGGAATGATATCAAGACTGCCATATGACAATCTGCAGAAGATACTTGCACATGAAGAAAAATCATTATTTAACGGAATCTATGAGGAGTATATCCATTCTTTTTCCGATCATGACTATGAAAAGGGATACTATCTGTTTTTTCAAAATGGCTGGATGTCGGACAGAATTGACAGCAAAGACTATGTTGACATTGGCCGTTCGTATTATATTTATGCGTTCGAGATACGAACGAGGGGGTATTCGATGTTGTTTGACGGTGTAGATAGTATAGAGGATCTGACGGAAAAGTTCAGAAAGATGGGGGGATAGTGTTATGGACAGGTTATTCAGCATAATCATTCCGTGCTATAACGCAGAAGAATATATCGATAGGATGATGAGTTCTCTTATGAATCAGACCATAGGTGCTGATCTGTTTGAGATCATTGCGGTAAATGACGCCTCAACAGACAATACGCTATCGTTGTTGAACAAGTGGGAAATAAGCTATCCTAATACTGTCAGGGTTATAACATATGATGAAAATCTGCGTCAGGGGGGTGCCAGGAATAAGGCGATTAAGGCTGCATCGGGGAAATACATATGTTTTCTTGATGCGGACGACTGGATGGAGCCTGATGCCCTTGAAACTTTTATGGTAGCGACAGACAGCGGATATGATATAGTGACCGCACTGTTTACTGAAGACAGTGAGTATTCGGTATTATATGAAGAAACAGGCGGTGGAGCTCGTGAGGATGCACATATCCAGAGGATTTTTGATAATAGGGACCCGGGGGAATATATAGCGTTTGATCTTGGATTTGTCTGGTCTTCGGTGTATCGAAGGGAGATTATTACGGAAAATGAAGTGTGGTTTCCGGAACACCTTGCGTACGAGGATATATACTGGCAGCGACTGATCAAGTTCTATTCACAAAAAGCGTGTGTACTGGACAAAGTAACTCATCACCACTATTTTCATCCGGAATCTACGATGAATAAGAAAAACGCATCGCATCATATTGACAGGCTTACCTGTTATGAGATGCTGCTTGATGAATATCAAAAGAGGGCGTTGATTGGGAAGTATTATCCGCAGATATTGAAGGACTCAGTGGAAACATATGTGTTTAACAGTTACTTCATGTTTTTTACGCTGATGGATGATATACCGGATGTGTATAACAGAATAAGGAAGACGCTATACAAATATTTTCCGGATTGGGAAAGGGCATATGACAGCACCGATATCCCGATCGTATTTCAATATCTGCTGAAATTCCTGGCAAAGGCAAGCAGCGCAAAACCCGCGGATTTACAGCCTTTCAAGGACTCCATACTCGAGCTTATTCAAGAATAAGAGAAAGAAAAATGAAAAAAATTTCAAAAAGGGGTTAAGTAATCGCAAATGACTCCGATATATAGTACAAGTAAAGGAAACAGTCGGGACGAAAGTCGCTGATAATTCAAGGAGGATAAGATTATGGTAGTACAACACAACTTACAGGCATCAAACGCAAACAGACAGTTAGGAGTTACAACATCAGCACAGGGTAAGGTAACTGAGAAGTTATCAAGCGGATACAAGATCAACCGCGCAGCTGATGATGCAGCAGGACTTACAATAAGTGAGAAGATGAGAAGTAACATCCGTGGACTTACACAGGCTTCTTCAAACGCACAGGACGGAATCTCATGTGTACAGACAGCAGAAGGTGCTCTTACAGAAGTTCACTCAATGCTTCAGAGAATGAACGAGCTTGCAGTTAAGGCTGCAAACGGAACAAATACAACAGCAGATCGTACAGCTATCCAGTCTGAAGTATCTGCACTTGCAAAAGAGATCACACGTGTAGCTGAGTCTACTCAGTTCAATACTCTGAACCTTCTTAACGGTTCATTCGCAGCCGGCAAGAACATTCAGGTTGGTGCTGCTAACAGAACGGAGCAGAGGATCACGATCAGCATCGCTAAGATGGATGCTACAACACTCGGAGTCAGCGCAGATAAGGTTGATGTTAAGACTGAGAGTGGTGCACAGAAGGCTATCTCGAAGATTACATCAGCTATCGCTAGAGTATCTAAGCAGAGATCTGACCTTGGTGCTATCCAGAACAGACTTGAGCACACGATCGCAAACCTTGACAACGTTGTTGAGAACACCACAGCAGCAGAGAGCCAGATTCGTGATACAGATATGGCTA
>JAGAFR010000030.1 GCA_017612555.1 Lachnospiraceae bacterium
CAAGGTGGTCTTTTTCGCGATTGACATTATACCAAAAAGGGAGGTCAATGCTCTTTTCTATTCTAACCTCCCGAAAACAAAAGGTTTTATATAAAAAAGGAGTGTCCAATTGGACACTACCAAATACTTTGTAGGAGGAAAGAAAATGAATTTACGTAAGAGAAAGTGGGTTTATCTGTTTACTGAAGGAAATGCCGAGATGCGTAACCTTTTGGGAGGAAAGGGAGCCAATCTGGCCGAGATGACCAATATCGGACTTCCGGTACCTCAGGGGTTCACGGTCACAACCGATGCATGTACGCAGTACTATGAAGACGGAAGACAGATCAATGACGAGATCATGGGTCAGATCATGGAGTTTGTCGGCCGTATCGAGATGATCAATGATAAATACTTCGGCGATCCGGAAAAGCCGCTGCTTGTTTCGGTACGTTCAGGCGCCCGCGCTTCAATGCCCGGTATGATGGATACCATCCTCAATCTCGGAATGAATGAGGAAGTCGTTGAGGCGATGATCAAAGCAAATCCCGATCCCAAATTCGAAAGATTCGTATATGATTCATACAGACGTTTCATCCAGATGTTCTCCGACGTTGTCATGGGCGTAGGGAAGAAGCATTTCGAAGAACTCATCGATGATATGAAGAAGAAGAAAGGTGTTGAGTTCGACGTTGATCTTACCGCTTCCGACCTTAAGGAACTTGCAGAGCAGTTCAAAGCCGAGTACAAGAAGGAACTTGACGAAGATTTCCCGACAGATCCCATAATACAGTTAAAAGAGGCGATCAAGGCCGTATTCAGAAGCTGGGATAATCCGAGAGCAAACGTATATCGTCGTGACAACGATATCCCTTACAGCTGGGGAACAGCAGTATCGGTTATGCCCATGGTATTCGGTAACCTCAACAATGATTCCGGAACAGGTGTTGCATTTACTCGTGATCCCGCAACCGGTGAGAAGAAGCTCATGGGTGAGTTCCTTGTAAACGCACAGGGTGAAGACGTTGTTGCCGGTATCCGTACTCCTATGAAGATAGATGAGATGGAGAAACAGTTCCCCGAAGCATACAAGCAATTCATCAAAGTATGTAAGATACTCGAGAAGCATTACCATGATATGCAGGACATGGAGTTCACCGTTGAGAACGGAAAGCTCTACATGCTTCAGTGCCGAAACGGAAAGAGAACCGCACAGGCAGCTCTCAAGATCGCATGCGATCTTGTTGATGAAGGCATGAAGACCGAAGAAGAAGCAGTAGCCATGATCGATCCAAGAAATCTTGATACTCTGCTTCATCCTCAGTTCGATGTTAATGTCCTCAAGAATTCCAAGCCTCTCGGAAGAGGACTCGGAGCATCTCCGGGTGCTGCATGCGGAAAGATCGTGTTTACCGCAGAAGATGCCGAAGCATGGAACAATAAGGGCGAAAAAGTTGTCCTCGTAAGGCTTGAGACTTCTCCCGAAGACATCACCGGAATGAAAGCAGCGCAGGGTATACTGACCGTAAGAGGCGGAATGACAAGTCACGCTGCGGTTGTTGCAAGAGGTATGGGTAAGTGCTGTGTATCAGGTTGCGGCGATATTGCAATGGACGAAGCAAAGAAGAAGTTCACACTTGCCGGCAAAGAGTTCAAAGAGGGAGATTTTATCTCCATAGACGGAACGACCGGTAATATATATGACGGAAAGATCGCTACTGTTGATGCAACGATCGCGGGCGAGTTCGGACGTATCATGTCGTGGGCTGACAAGTACCGTACAATGAAGGTTCGTACAAACGCCGATACACCTCACGATGCAAGAAAGGCAAGAGAACTGGGAGCAGAGGGTATAGGACTTTGCCGTACGGAGCATATGTTCTTTGAAGGTGACAGGATAGATGCCTTCAGAGAGATGATCTGCTCTGATACCGTTGAGGAAAGAGAAAAGGCTCTTGATAAGATACTTCCCTATCAGCAGGACGATTTTGAGAAGCTCTATGAGGCCCTTGAAGGATATCCGGTTACTATCCGTTTCCTTGATCCGCCTCTTCATGAGTTCGTTCCGACTGAGAATGCAGATATAGAGAAACTTGCGAAGACACAGAATAAGAGTGTTGAAGATATAAGAGCGATAATCGATTCACTTCACGAGTTCAATCCCATGATGGGTCACAGAGGCTGCCGTCTTGCGGTCACATATCCCGAGATCGCCAAGATGCAGACAAGAGCCGTTATCAGGGCTGCGATCAATGTATCCAAGAAGCATTCCAACTGGAGTGTCAAGCCTGAGATAATGATACCTCTCGTAGGTGATGTTAAGGAATTTAATTTCGTTAAGAAGATTGTGGTTGAGACCGCTGATGAAGAGATCAAGGCAGCAGGATTCAAGCTTGAGTATGAGGTGGGAACAATGATAGAGATCCCGAGAGCTGCTCTTACGGCTGATGAGATTGCCGCAAATGCTGATTTCTTCTGCTTCGGTACGAACGATCTGACGCAGATGACATACGGATTCTCAAGAGATGATGCAGGTAAGTTCCTGAATGCTTATTATGACACCAAGATATTTGAGAATGATCCGTTCACCAAGCTTGATCGTGACGGGGTCGGCAAGCTTATGAAGATGACCATTGACCTTGGTAAACCGGTCAATCCCAAGCTTCATGTCGGTATATGCGGTGAGCATGGCGGCGATCCTTCATCGGTAGAATTCTGTAACGATCTCGGACTTGATTATGTATCATGTTCGCCGTTCAGAGTTCCGATAGCAAGACTTGCAGCAGCACAGGCTGCCATAGCACAGAAGAAGTGATAGTATCTGGTTGCTTAATAAGAGCCATGACATTTGTCATGGCTCTTAAGAATATAAAGTGTTTATGAGGGATGATCCATGAAGATTTTAGTAACAGGCGGAGCAGGATATATAGGATCGCATACTGTATTGCAGCTTTTAAGGGAAGGACATGATGTTGTCGTACTTGATAATCTGTCCAATTCATCACGCGAATCACTTGACCGAGTCAGGGAACTTTGCGGCAGGGAAGCTGTCCTGTATGTAGGAGATATTCTGGATCGGGATATACTGGAGCGTATCTGCACGGAACATGTATTTGATTGCTGTATCCATTTTGCGGGCCTCAAAGCTGTCGGAGAATCCGTGGCAAAGCCATGGGAATACTACAACAATAATATTACGGGTACTCTCAATCTTCTTGCTGCCCTTCGCGATCATAACATGAAGAATTTTATTTTTTCTTCTTCGGCAACGGTATACGGAGATCCCGAAGTCGTACCGATCACTGAGGAATGTCCGAAGGGTGTATGTACCAATCCTTACGGATGGACCAAATCCATGATAGAACAGATCCTCATGGATATGGCTTATGCCGACAGGGAATGGAACATAGTGATCCTTCGGTATTTCAATCCGATAGGTGCCGATCCGTCCGGAAGGATCGGAGAGAACCCCAAAGGCATCCCCAACAATCTGATGCCGTATGTTACACAGGTCGCCGTCGGAAAGCTTCCCAAGCTGGGAGTCTTCGGAAACGATTATGATACGGTTGACGGAACCGGAGTAAGGGATTATATTCATGTATCCGATCTTGCCGACGGGCATATCAAGGCTCTTTCAAAGATCACCGAAAATGCGGGACTGTGCGTGTATAATCTGGGAACAGGTAACGGGGTATCCGTGCTTGAACTTGTAAAGAGTTTTGAAAAAGCAAACAATATCAAGATACCGTATGAGATCAAGGACCGCAGACCCGGAGATATCGCAACATGTTACGCGGACGCATCTAAGGCAAAACGGGAACTCGGATGGGAAGCAAAGCATGATATCGTAGATATGTGCAGAGATTCCTGGAACTGGCAGAGTAATAATCCGGAAGGATATTGAGCGGATAGTTATTCTTATGAAAAGACTGCTTCGTTATTTACACGACTATAAAAAGGAATGTGTCCTCGCGCCGCTTTTTAAGATGCTCGAGGCTGTATTTGAACTAACGGTTCCGCTTGTTGTTGCCCGAATGATCGACAGGGGCATCGCAAGCGGTTCTTTTGAGCACATCGTTTCCTCGTTATGTATCCTTATCTTACTGGGCATAGTGGGGCTTGTTGTTTCATGCACCGCGCAGTTCTTTGCAGCAAAAGCCGCAACGGGATTTTCCAAAGGGCTAAGGCATGATCTGTTCGAACATATACTGTCTCTCGGATTTTCTGAAATAGACAGTGTAGGCACATCAACGCTGATAACACGGATGACATCGGATGTAAATATATTGCAGAACGGTGTCAATATGTTCCTGCGTCTGTTTCTGCGTTCTCCTTTCATAGTGCTCGGCGCAATGATAATGGCATTCGCCATTGATGCAAAGTCTTCTCTTGTATTTGTGGTTGTCATATTACTTCTGGCGATCGTTGTATCTCTTGTAATGAAGACGAATATCCCGCTTCTGAAGAAGGCGCAGAACAAACTCGACGAGGTCCTGATGCTTGTCAGGGAGAATCTTTCGGGGGCAAGGGTCATAAGAGCATTTACTTTGGAAGAAGATCAGGTGAGGGAGTTTAAGGACACCAATCATGCTCTTACGGATATATCGCTTTTGGCCGGAAGGATCTCCGGACTCCTTAATCCGCTCACATACGTGATAGTGAACATAGGGATATGCTTTCTTATCATTGTCGGAGGGAAAAGGATCGATGCCGGTGCATTAACGGTCGGAGAAGTAGTGGCATTGTATAATTACATGTCACAGATACTGCTGGAACTCATCAAGTTTGCAAATCTTATCGTTACACTCAACAGGTCTTTTGCATCAGCCATAAGAGTAAATGAGATATTGGAAGTTAAGCGGAGCATGAGCCTCGGAAAAGGAGAATCCGTGGGAAACAGCGATGCCCCCGCCGTAAGATTCGATCATGTTTCCATGAGGTATCACAAGGAAGCTGATGAAGCTGTGACCGATATATCTTTTGAGATAAAAAGGCACAGCACGTTCGGGATAATCGGCGGAACGGGTGCGGGCAAATCAACCGTTGCGAGTCTGATCACGAGGTTTTATGATGCCACATCGGGATCTGTGTATATCGGCGGAAAAAATGTCAAGGATCTGGCGGAGGAAGAACTGAGAAAACACGTTGGGATCGTTATGCAGAAAGCGGTCCTGTTTGAAGGTACGATAAGGGATAATCTTACATGGGGAAATGAGAATGCATCGGATGCGGAATTGATTGAAGCTGCAGAAGCAGCAGTATGTGCAGATGTCATTATGGAAAAAGGCGGACTTGATGCGGTTGTGGAGGCCGGAGGGAAAAACTTTTCCGGCGGTCAGCGCCAGAGACTTTCGATCGCAAGAGTACTTGCCGCAAAGCCTGATATCCTGATACTTGATGACTCTGCGTCGGCTCTTGATTATATGACCGATCGGAAACTGCGTCAGAATATAGCAGCGCTTTCATATAAACCTACTGTGATCATAATCGCACAAAGGACCGTATCAATACAGGGCTGCGATAACATACTTGTACTGGATGACGGACAGCAGATAGGACTGGGGACTCACGAGCAGCTGCTTGATTCTTGCCCGGTATATAATGAGATTCATTTGTCACGGTATAAAAAGGAGGGAGCATAATGGCGATGGATACGTCGGGATTTGTTCCCAAAGGAAACCTCAATACCGATGCGGGAGCACTTAAGAACAGCGGAAAAAAAGAAACAGTCAGGCGCGTCCTGTCATTTCTTAAGAATTACCGGATAAGCATAATCATTTCTTTGATGCTGGCATTTGTTTCGGTGCTTTTTACTTTGCTGGTGCCGATAATGATAGGTCATGCGATAGACGGTCTCGGAAAGGATAACAAACAGGTGCTGCATTACCTGATGCTTGCAGCGATCTTTGCGGTAACAGTCGGGGTGTCGCAGTTTGTCATGAATCTTATAAACAATTCAATAACATACAAAACTGTTCGTGATATAAGAAATGAGATCATCGCTAAGATGGTCCGCCTGCCGCTCAGGTTTATAGACAGTCATTCCCAGGGTGATATCGCAAGCAGGGTCGTGGCAGACGCAGACCAGTTTGCAGACGGACTGCTTCTTGGATTTACCCAGGCTTTTACCGGTATCATGACTATAATCGGAACTCTGTTTTTTATGCTTTCCATGAACATTGTCATTACGGTCGCGGTAGTTCTTATCACACCGTTATCGATATTTATCGCAAGGTTCATATCAAGTCATACATATAAGATGTTCGCCAGACAGAGTATGGAGAGGGGAGAGCTTACCGGACTCATTGACGAGCTGATAGGTAACGAGAAGACTGTCAAGGCTTTTTCGAGGGAGAAGCAGTCCCTTGAAAGATTTGACGAGATAAATGAAAGACTTACGGTATCATCGGTAAAAGCCATATTTTTTTCATCGCTTACCAATCCGTGTACACGCTTTGTTAATGCGGTCTGTTATGCGGCTGTCGCATTTACAGGTGCACTGTTTTGTATAGGATGGATGGGAGACATTTCGGGGAGTATTACGGTGGGAACGCTCACGGTATTTCTGGCATATGCAAACCAGTATACCAAGCCTTTTAATGAGATTTCATCCGTGATCTCGGAGCTGCAGAGTGCGCTTGCATGTGCTGCTAGAGTATTTGAGGTTATGGATGAAGAGATCGAAACAGATGATGAAGAAGCCAAAACTCTGGCTGACTGTAAGGGCGATATAGAGGTTGATAACGTAAGATTTTCTTACAGTGCGGATAAGGAGCTGATCAAGGATTTTAACATCAGCGTAAAAAAGGGTCAGAGAGTAGCCATTGTTGGACCGACGGGATGCGGCAAGACAACGATCATAAATCTGCTGATGAGGTTTTATGATGTGGACGGCGGAAGAATCAGGATCGACGGAGGAGATATCAGGTCGTACACAAGAAACAGCCTTCGCGGTTCGTACGGTATGGTCCTTCAGGATACATGGCTAAGACATGGCACTGTGATGGATAACCTTCGTCTCGGTAATCCCCATGCGGATGATGAAGAGGTGATTGAGGCGGCCAAAGCGTGCCACGCTCACGGTTTCATAAGAAGGCTGGAAAAAGGTTATGATACCGACATCGGTGAAGACGGGGGAGAACTGTCTGTGGGACAGAAGCAGCTTCTATGTATAACCAGAGCGATGCTCAGTCAACCTTCCATGCTCATCCTTGATGAGGCTACAAGCTCGATAGATGTGCGCACCGAGATGATGATAGGAAATGCATTCGAAAAGCTCATGAAGGACAGGACCAGCTTTATCGTAGCACACAGACTGACTACGGTAATGAATGCCGATATCATTCTTGTTATGAGGGACGGAAGGATGGTGGAACAGGGAAACCACGAAACCCTTATGGCTCAAAAAGGATTCTACAGCCAACTGTTCATGGCGGGGTGCGGTGATGAGTGATATCAACTGTGAAACGTGTGCAAATTACATATATGATGAAGAATTTGATGAATACTATTGCCAGATGGATCTTGATGAAGATGAGTACGGAAGGATAGCTTTTGATTCAAACTATAAGTGTCCGTATTACAGATTCGGTAATGAATATGAGGTAGTATGGAAACAGATATAAGAGTGATCGAAGTAGTCGACAGTACAAATACCGTTCTTGAATCCCTCGCAAAACAGGGGGCCGCAGAGGGAACCTGTGTGCTGTCGTTTTGCCAGACAAAAGGTCAGGGAAGGAGCGGGAGGACCTTTTTTTCGCCGGATGGCGGGAATCTTTACATGAGCCTTTTGCTGCGTCCGAAGGACAGGAAGGTAACGGATCTTATAACGGTGATGTCTGCCGTGGCGACCGTAAGAGCACTAAAAAGACAGTTCGGGACAGATGCAGGTATCAAATGGGTCAATGATATTTATCACGACGGCAGAAAGGTATGCGGAATGGTTGCCGTAGCACATGGTATCGGAACCGATGATATGCATGTGATACTCGGGATAGGTGTCAATATTTATGAATCGGCTGATGTTCCCGGTGATATAGCCGATATATACGGATCTGTCCTGAAAAAAAGATGCGAAGATACACATGCCGGTCATGAGACTGCGATAGCCCTTGCCAATGTCATACTTGAGGAATTCGTTTCATTGTATGATAAGCCCGACAGGGAACGGATAGTTGATGAATACAGAAGTTACAGTGCGGTCATAGGAAAAGAAGTCGAGTATTTATCCGGAGATGAAGTCATCTGCGCGATCGTCCGGGATATAAGCAGTGACGGCGGGATAGTACTGGAGACCGAAGGGGATCTTAAGACGTACAGGGACGGTGAGATAAGGATCAGGATGAAAGATATGTAATCTTGCGTATTGGCTTGCAACAGATTATAATTAATCATTGTTTTGGTGTTTACCGGGAAGGAGAGGCAGACAGTGAGCGACAGGATGTTTAATGATAATGACGGTATGGATGAAGACAGCTGCCTTCAGTTGTACGACAACAGTTATGAATTCTATAAGCTTGTACTTGAAACTTTCCTAAAGGATGTGGATAAGACACTGGCCGGCATGAAAGAACACTTTGACTCGGGTGATGCCGAAAACTACAGGATTTTTGTGCATGGACTCAAAGGAGCGGGAGGATCTGCAGGTGCCAGGGATCTTGTTGAACTTGCCACCAAGTCCAATGCTCTTATAAAAGAGGGCAAATGGGATGAGGCAAAAGAATACCACGAACCAATCATTGCCGAACTTGAAAGGTTACGCAGGATCATTCCGGAGAGAATACAGGCAAAGTTAGGAGATCAGTCATGAGTATCATCATACCAAGCGGATATAAAAGCAATCTGTCAATCAGAGAGACCGAGATCGCTATCAAAGAGGTAAAGGACTATTTTGAGAGGAGCCTTGCAAAGGAACTGAAACTGACCCGTGTGTCGGCGCCTCTTTTTGTAAAACCTTCATCGGGACTTAATGATAATCTGAACGGAACCGAGCGTCCTGTTCGTTTCGGGATCAAAGAACATAATGATGATGAGGTCGAGATAGTTCATTCTCTCGCAAAGTGGAAGAGAAAAGCTCTCGGAGATTACGGGTTTAAAAAAGGCGAAGGCCTGTACACCGATATGACGGCCATACGACGTGATGAAGACACGGATAATCTGCATTCCATCTATGTGGATCAATGGGACTGGGAACTTATAATATCCCAAAAGGACAGGACCGTTTCCACACTTAAGTCCGTTGTCAGAAAAGTATATGATGCGCTCAAGAATACCGAGGTGTTCATCAATTCAAGGTATCCGGATATAAAATGCATACTTCCTGAGAATATCAAGTTCATAACATCCCAGGAACTTCTCGACAGGTGGCCTGACCTTACTCCCAAGGAAAGAGAAAAGGCTGCCGTAAAAGAATACGGTGCGATATTCCTGATGCAGATCGGTGATAAGCTTTCCGACGGTAAGCCTCATGACGGAAGGGCACCGGACTATGACGACTGGTCACTCAACGGAGATATTATAGTATACTATCCGGTGATCGATTGTAGCTTTGAGATATCATCAATGGGAATAAGAGTCGATGAGGAATCTCTCAGTGCCCAGCTGAAAAAAGCAAAGTGTACGGAAAGAGCAAAGCTTCCTTTCCATAAAGCTATACTCGAGAAAAAGCTTCCTTATACGATAGGAGGCGGTATCGGTCAGTCACGTATATGTATGTTCTTCCTCAGGAAAGCGCATATAGGAGAGGTTCAAAGCTCGATATGGCTTGATGAAGACATTAAGAAGGCACGCTCTGCCGGTATTGAATTATTATAAAGCATGTGATGACAGGAGATATGATGAAACAGTTTACTTCAAAAGAGCTCAGAAATACGTGGAAGGAATTTTATAAAGAAAGAGGACATGTAGATGTGGGTGCGGTCTCACTCGTATCTGACGGATCAACGGGAGTCATGTTCAATGTTGCCGGAATGCAGCCGCTCATGCCTTATCTTCTCGGTAAGACTCATCCGATGGGGACAAGACTTTGTAACGTTCAGGGATGTGTTCGTACAAACGATATCGATTCGGTAGGCGACAGATCTCATGTGACTTTTTTTGAAATGATGGGAAGCTGGAGCCTCGGAGATTATTTCAAGGAAGACAGATGTAAATGGAGTTATGAGCTTCTGACGGATGTGTTCGGGTTTGACAGTGATCATCTTGCCGCAACGGTATTTGCGGGTGATGAGAATGCACCGAGAGATGAAGAGGGAGCGCAGTGCCGTATACAGTCCGGCTTCAAACCCGAGAACATATATTATCTTCCCGCCGAGGACAACTGGTGGGGACTTGAATATGGTCCCTGCGGACCCGATTCGGAAATGTTCTACATAGCTGATGTGCCTGATTGCGGACCCGACTGCGGACCCGGATGTTCATGCGGCAAGTATACGGAACTCGGAAATGATGTGTTTATGCAGTACGAGAAGCATAAAGACGGACATCTGACCCCGCTTGCCAAGAAGAACGTGGATACAGGATGGGGACTTGAGAGGATTCTTGCTTTTCTTAACGGAACAAAGGATGTATACAGAACTGATCTGTTCACCTCGGTTATATCTTTCATAGAAAAAGCATCCGGAGAAACGTATGATAAGGATCCGGTTAAGACACGCTCGATGCGGGTACTTTCAGATCATCTGCGCACTTCCGTTATGCTCATGGGAGATGAGGCAAGACTTGTTCCGGCAAACGGAGGACCGGGATACGTCCTCAGGAGACTGATAAGGCGTGCAGTTCGTCATGGAAGACTTTTGGGACTTAAAACGGATGATCTTCTCAAGATCGCATGTATCTTCATAGATGATGTATATAAAGAAGCATATCCCGGACTTGTCTCAAACAGGGAGTTTGTTATCGGAGAGCTTCGCAAGGAGATCGACAGATTTTCTTCAACTATAGAAAACGGAATGAAGGAGTTCGTCAAGATACTTGATAAGAATACCTCGTCTTCCGATAAGTGCATAGCAGGAAAGGATGCATTCTATCTGTATGATACATTCGGATTTCCGCTGGAACTTACCATCGAGATGGCCGAAGAAAAAGGTCTTAGCGTTGATGAGGATGGCTTTTCCAAGGCAATGGAGGAGCAGAAGCAAAAAGCCAGAGATGGTGCAAGCTTCTCGATCAGATCTGCTGAGGATGATTCGTTGTTTGACGGGCTTGATGAATCCGTAACGACTGTTTTTTCGGGTTATGAGAAGATTGAAGATACCGGAAAGATCGTGGCTATAGCTACGGATAAGCTGGTTGATACCGTAACAGCCGGCAGTGACTGCATAATAGTTACAGATAATACACCTTTTTATGCGACTATGGGCGGACAGAAAGGTGATTTCGGAGTGATATCCGGTAACGGGGAATTTGTCGTAAATGATACGATCAAGCTTCCCGGCGGAAGAGTAGGCCATGTGGGCACCGTTAAGACCGGTTCGTTTAAAACGAATGATACCGTTACGCTTTCGGTTGATAAGGATAACAGAACCAGGACCTGCATGAACCACTCGGCAACACACCTTCTTCAGAAGGCGCTTCAGACAGTTCTCGGGGATGGTGTCAAACAGCAGGGTTCATATCAGGACGGAGAAAGAACGAGATTCGATTTTTCTTTTGACAGGGCCATGACACATGAAGAGATACTTAAGACCGAAGACATCGTCAATGCCAAGATCATGGAGGATCTTGAGGTAAAGACTTCCGTCATGTCGATAGAGGAAGCAAAGAAAACCGGGGCAATGGCACTGTTCGGTGAAAAATACGGAGATGAAGTAAGAGTCGTTGGCATGGGAGATTTTTCCAAGGAACTGTGCGGAGGAACCCATGTAACTTCTACCGGAAAGATACATTCGTTCAAGATATTGTCAGAAAGCGGTATAGCTGCGGGTGTCAGAAGGATAGAAGGTATCACCGGTACAAGTGTTCTTGAGTACTACAGAAAACTGGAAGCTGACCTGTGTGATGCTGCAGCCACCGTAAAAGCGACACCTGCTACGCTTTCAGACAGACTGTCCAAGATGAATGCCGAGATCAAGAGCCTCGGAAGCGAGCTTGAATCACTTCGTTCCAAGATGGCAAAGGATTCCGTCGGCGATATGGATTCCAAAGTATGTGATGTCAAGGGACTCAGTCTTATAGCTACCGCGGTTCCTTCGGCGGATATGAATGCGCTCCGCGATCTTGCCGATCAGATGAAAGAGAAGTATCCGAAGGGTGTGTTTATACTGTGTTCGGAAAATGATGGCAAAGTCAATCTTGTTGTAATGGCATCTGACGGCGCCATAGAAGCCGGAGCTCATGCCGGTAATCTCATCAAGAAACTTGCCCCCATGGTAGGCGGTGGCGGCGGAGGAAGACCCAATATGGCACAGGCCGGCGGAAAAGACCCTTCGGGCATCGATGCAATGCTCGCGGGATCAGCGGCAATTCTTGCGGAAATGCTGTAGTATTTTTTTCTTGACTATTGAAAAGTATATTATTATAATGCAGTCAGTGCAGATTTAGAAACCTCAGGGTTAGCACAATCTATGACTTGAGGGGAGGTTTGGAAGATGGCAGAAGTAATCGTAAAAGAAAACGAAAGCTTAGACAGTGCATTGCGTCGCTTCAAGAGAAGTTGTGCTAAGGCGGGAATCCAGCAGGAGATCCGGAAGCGTGAGCACTACGAGAAGCCCAGCGTAAAGCGTAAGAAGAAGTCAGAAGCGGCCAGAAAAAGAAAGTATAATTGATATTTACCCCCGGTTTTCCGGGGGTTTTTATTTTTTTCTTTTATTATTTGTACAGTCGTGCTATAATACCATATGTTGTATGGACCGCTGATGCGGATAACAAAATATTGCAAAGGACCGTTCGAAGTTGATGGCCTACGCAGGGATCATTGTGCTCGTTGTTCTCCTTGGTGTTTTTGTATACAGGCAGGGCAGCGGATATAACATAGTAGAATACGAGCTTACGACCGAAAAGAAAATCGCGTCTCCGATAAGGTTTGTCATGCTTAGCGATCTTCATGATACAGATGTGACGCATGATGGCAACAAAGGTCTTATCGAGGCGATTGAAGCGTTGGCACCTGATTTTGTGATCCTGGCAGGAGACGTGATCACAAGCTATAAGGATCCTTCGCGTGATCATCATGTAAGCCGCGATCTTCTCGGAAGACTGTCATCGAAGTTTAAGGTATATTACGGACTGGGCAATCATGAACAGAGGTTTCGCAAAGACGACGATAAGTATCCCGGAAGATTTGCTGAATTTGAAAACTATGTTAAG
The DNA here is from genome assembly GCA_017612555.1 of Lachnospiraceae bacterium. Lineage (GTDB taxonomy): Bacteria > Bacillota > Clostridia > Lachnospirales > Lachnospiraceae > UBA2868. Next base: position 13,285 of record JAGAFR010000030.1, read on the forward strand.
AACTGTGGGATAGATATCCTTTCGGATGATCATAAGGACCTTGATGATAAGAACATAAGTATATACGGATTTGATGTTCCGCTTGAATACTACAGGCGTTTTCGGACGGCAGGCATCCCGGAAGGTTTTGCAGCGGAAAAGCTCGGAGATCTTCCGCAGGACAGATACAGTATACTTATTGCGCATGACCCTGAACTATTTGATGAATATGTAAGATTCGGACCGGACCTTGTACTTTCGGGTCACCTTCACGGGGGCATGATAGTGTTGCCTGGTATCGGAGGGGTAATATCTCCGCAGCTTCAACTGTTTCCCAAGTATGATTTCGGAGTGTTCACGAAAAAAGATACTACGATGATCGTCAGCCGCGGGATAGGGTGGCACTCCATACCGCTCAGGATATTCAATAAGGCTGAGATAGTTACCGTTACCATAAGCAGTGTTAATAAATGAGAACAGAGGATCAATAAATGGCTATCAATGTAAAACTTGAAAAATTCGAGGGACCGCTTGATCTGCTCCTTCATCTTATCGAGAAGAATAAAGTTGATATATATGATATTCCGATCGCTCTTATAACCGATCAGTATCTGGAGTATCTTAAGCAGATGGAGATGGAAGATCTCAATGTCATGAGCGAGTTCCTTGTCATGGCTGCGACGCTTCTTGATATCAAGGCCAAGATGCTTCTTCCCGCAGAGGTCAACGAAGAAGGTGAGGAGGAGGATCCGAGAGCCGAACTCGTTGAGAAGCTTATCGAATATAAGATGTACAAGTATATGTCATTCGAACTGAAGGATCGTCAGATAGATGCGGTCAGATCCGTATTCAAGCAGGCCACACTCCCGAGAGAAGTGCTTGAGTATGTCGAACCTATAGATTATGAGAAGCTTGTGGGGGACGTCGATCTTACAAGACTCAATGAGATCTTCAGGTCGGTTGTCCGCAAACAGAAGGACAAGATAGATCCGATCAGGAGCAAGTTCGGTAACATAGAAAAAGATGAGATCAACCTCGAAGAAAAGCAGTTATACATAGAGATGTATGTGCGCACTCATAAGAAGTTCTCTTTCAGAGCGCTTCTTGAGGCACAGCCGACCAAGATGGAGATAGTGGTCACGTTCCTTGTTATGCTCGAGATGATGAAGGTCGGAAAGATAAGGATCGTGCAGGACAATCTTTTCGATGATATCATGATAACTTCACTCGCCGCATAGAGGATAAGAATGAAAAAGGATTTCGAAGAATCTTTAAAAGAGAATATAGATGATCTCGATATTGCGGAACCTGCGGAGGAAAAGGCTGCAGAAGAGGTCAAAAAGGCCGAGCATCCCGAAGCTGCGATCTCGGCGATCCTGTTTGCGATGGGAGATTCCGTTGAGCTTGCCAAGCTTTCCGAGGCGACCGGATACAGCGTCGATGAGGTCAGACAGATCATCGCCAAGATGAAAGCCAAGTACGAGCGCAACAAGGATTTCGGACTTACCATCGTTGAACTTGATGATTCCGTTCAGATGTGTTCCAAGACGGATATGTACGAGTACCTGATCAAGGTTGCCAAGATACCGAGGAACATGCATCTGTCCGATACCGCTCTTGAGACTCTGTCGATAATAGCATACAAGCAGCCGGTCACCAGGGCTGAAGTTGAGAAGATAAGGGGCGTATCGTGCGATCATCCGATCAATAAGCTCCTCGAATACGGTCTTATCACGGAACTCGGAAGACTCAATGCTCCCGGAAGACCGCTCCTGTTTGGAACTACCGAGCAGTTCCTCAGATCGTTCGGAGTCAAGTCCATAGACGACCTTCCGGACATAGCTCCCGACAGACTTGAAGAATTCAAGAAGGAAGCGGCAGAAGAGATACAGCTCAAACTTGATATTTAAAGGGACCTGAAGGTTCCTTTTTTTTTATTGATTTTCTGCTTTGAAAAAATTCTTTCCTATGTTAAAATAACAAAAGTGCGTATATCACGGATTTAATTAATCTTTTTATGGAGGTTTTGCAATGAGTAATTCTTCACTTGCAGGCAAACGTATCGCAAGTTTGCTTGATGAAAACAGTTTCGTTGAGATCGGC
>JAGAFR010000031.1 GCA_017612555.1 Lachnospiraceae bacterium
CCGTTATCCGAGCAAGCCTTCTCTGCCATACGGATACCGCCGTAAGGCTGAAGTGAACGCTTGAAAGGCTTATCTGTCTGGAAACCTACGATAGTCTCTTTGCTCTTGTCAAGGTATCCGGGACCATGTGATGTGATAGTTGATACAACCTTGGTATCCATATCAAGAACACCACCGTTTTCTCTTTCCTTCTTCTGAAGGTCGAGTACCATTGCCCATAAGTCTTTTGTGTTCTGTGTAGGTCCTGCAAGGAAAGAATCATCTCCGTCATAAGGAGTATAATTCTTCTGGATGAAGTCACGTACGTTGACTTCGCTTTCCCACTTACCGCCTACGAAACCGTTCCATTCTGATCTCATTGTAACGCCTCCTAATAATTTAATTAAAATGAACCAGTAAGTTCTACGTTTTGGTAATTGCTATTATAGTTTGTGTATTGTATACACGTCAAGGCGAACAGCGCCTTTTATCTGTATTTTTTTACGTACATAAAAGCCCCGATTTTTATCGGGGCCGATTGTTGACTGTATGAATAAAAAATGCTACCCTATCTGCGAAAAATAACAACGGATCTGACCATATGGAGGTAGAATATGAGCATTACAAAAGATATGACAATAGGCGAGATACTTGTTACAAAACCCGAAGTGGCTCCCATCCTCATGGAGGCCGGAATGCACTGCCTCGGGTGTCCGTCCGCTCAGGGCGAATCACTCGAAGAGGCAGCTATGGTTCACGGTCTTGATATCGACAGCCTGATGGATAAGATATCGGCTCTTGCTTAAGACAACAGTGTTTCTATTGCATTGTCGGCTATGATACGGTTGTTGTGTTCTACAAAGAACGCTTCGGTAGCGGGAGTTGCTCTTCCCATTGAACCGTATTCCGACAGGACATTACATATCCTGTTGAATTCTTCTGTTGTGTGCTCGCCTTTACCGAGAGCGAGTACATAACAGTCGCCTGACTCATCATGATAAAGGGAACTCTTTCCCTTAAATACCTTGGCTACTATTCCCGCAGCATTAATCACATCGGCAAGACTGTCAAATATGAAGCCTCTCGACAGCTCAGCCGAAACAGCTGCCTGCTGTTCTATCTTTTCTCTTGCTTCTTCTATAAGCTCAGGATTCTTCGATACTTCCTCTGAGATCTTCTTAAACAGGTCAAGAACCTCCGGCATCTCCTCGCTAACCGATCTGAACAGCTCAGTCATCACATCATCTTCGCTGTCCCCGCTGTCAGGTGCAAAGTTCGCAAATCTCGTATCAAGTTCGTCGGGATCCTCAACCTTTGTAATGATCAGTATGATCGATTCGGATGAAAGAGGTATCGCCTCGATCATAAGAGGTATATCGTTGGCTTCAAAACCAAGCTCATATGAAGCCTGCTGCATCATGTCACGAAACAGACTCTTTGCCTTCTCGGTCCCGTATGCAAGTTCCGAAAGTCTGAGCTGCCTGTCGGCAAGATCAGTTCTTGTCAGTGTACATCTAATCTGATGATCGTTAACACGTTCAAGTTTCACGTTATACACCTCCTATCGTAGTATATATTTATATATCGACAAAAATGAATTGTCAATTAATATATCTTATATGTGGTAAAGATCAAAAGTAACACTATATGTAGTACTTGCAAGCTTCTCCCTCTTCGGATATTATATTACACGAGATCGCTCTCTTGCAGTCTGTGACGAAAGGAGGGCAGAAGTAATTCATATTTCTTATCTACATTTTAAGATATATGTCTTAATTTTTCCAGTGAATTTCCTGTGACGACAGGAGATTTACACATATCAGGAGTTTCTAATCGGGTCATCCCCGAATTTTCAACGAATTGATCATTCGATAACTCCCCTGGTTTTATGATGTAATTGGTTGTTCGCAACTGGATTCTTTATTATTTTCAACCGAAAAGCAATAGTGTATCCACGCGCAAGAAGCGGTCTTATCATTGTATCACTTACCTGTTGACCAAATGCAGGTACCTTCTTACGGACGGATCTTTGGCGCTACCAAACAGAGTTTTCCGATACCGAATACGCAAAGGATCCGTCTGTATCAAAGATCTACGGATAAAGTCTTACCGGCTCCCATTCCGGTTTGGCAGCTTGCTTTACTGCACATCTTCCTCATATGTGACACAACTCTACTCTGCCGCGGGCCGGTAATAATCATCTATTATCATAAAGGCTTCATCCGTTCCGAAAGCAAGCTGCCAAACGGCAACTCCGGCCAGGTCATGAGCTTTCATGACCTCAAGCTTGGCCTGGATGGATTTTTCATCTTCAAGCCATATCATGGCTTTTCCTTCACTTACAGACCACTCGGCATAATTCTGCCCCGTGGCGTCGTCCCACTCGGCGGTAGCTCCGGCTGATGCGACCGTTTCCTTTGCCTTGGACATCGGAAGCGTCTGCATGTCAACAATGGCTCCGCTTTCATCGACCGTCCAATATCTTGCATAAAACGGAAGTCCGTTTATGACTTTCTCCTTCGGTACGTCCTCAAGAGTATGCTCGATTCCTTCGAGGACAAAATCAATAGATGCGACCGATCCAGCTTCTTCGGAACCGCTTGTGTGCTCATCATATCCCATTATGATCACGTAATCGGCAAATATTCCCTGTTCTTCGCGATCATAATGCATCGTATACTCTTTCGGAACATAGTTGTCGACCGATACAACAAGTCCCTTCTTGTGGGCCGCCAGAGTAAACTCCCTGACAAACTGTATGAACGGCGGAGCATCTTCCGTTGAAAGCGATTCAAAATCTATGTTGATACCGTCAAGCTTCAGCTGTCCGGCATATGAAAGAAGCTGCTCCGTAACGTATGCTCTCTTTGCGGGATCCGACATTACCGCATAAGTGCTTACCTCGGGGTAAGTAAGATTGCTCACAAGACCCCATACCTTGATGCCTTTTGCATGACAGGTCTCAACATACGAAGATGAACCTATCGACTCTACCGTTCCTTCGTTGTCGGCAAGCGCAAACCATGTGGGTGATATCGTATTGATATATTTCAGATACTTTTCATTATCTTTAAGCGCTGATGTGGAGCTGTCATTCGTCACGTTATGCCAAGCCAGGACAACGGGTGTTGAATAGTCCGCAACAGGCTTGACCGTTATGGGTGCCACATCCGCAACCGGTGTCTCAGCCCTGTCATATTTTTCTCCGAGATGCTTGATCTCGATAAATCCGGTGATCAGATCCTGGGACATGACTCTTATCCACTTCTCATTCTCTGATCCTACGATCTGTACCGTATTACCTTTTCGAAGTTCCTTGAGGACGTCTGCGTTCTTGTCAGGCTCGGTCCTTATTGCGACGTTATCCTTTGATACATCCGCAACAACTTCGCTTCCCCACTCGGTCTTGATCTCCGCACGGTATGGCTCTTTTCCGCCGCCGAACAGCTGATACTCAAAGTTTGTGAACACCCTGACATAATCAAGGCACACCATCAGTGTGTCGCCTTCGCTGTAGCAGACAGGATATCCCGCCTGAATGCCGTTACCTTCAAGCGTGTAGTAGTTCTCTCCCGGAACAGCTGTGTAGACACCGTCTCCCGTTGTGTAGAGCAGGTTTCCGTTTGATGTCTCCAGATAAAAGTTGTCATTGTATTTTTCCACAACGGTCTCATACGGAACATAGAGCCTTCCGTCCTTGACGGTTATCTTGTCATCGGTAACTTCACAGTTTTCAACGACCGATGCCGTATCATCCGATGTGGACTTGAAGTATTCGCGAAGATCAGCTGCCTTGTCTGAATATCCCCATTCATCAAACAGGCCCGTGGTCTGCGCGATCAGCAGTATCACACCGATAAGCAGCATTGCCACCGCAACCGGGATCACCGCCTGCAGTATTTTTCTCCTGCGTTTTCTTCTTCTTCTTGCTTCCCTTGAACTATTGTAAGCCAAAATTATTTATCCTCCACCTTATTATCCCAGGTTCTGTGCTTCTACAAGCCCTTTGCCTCCGTAGATCTCGCGAAGCTTCGGCTTCTCGATCTTACCGGTAGGGTTACGCGGGATATCCGCAAATATGACCCTGTGAGGTCTCTTGTATCTCGGAAGAGCCATGCAGAAGTTATTGACCTCTTCCTCGGTAAGCACATAATCCTTCTTAAGTTCGATGATCGCACAGCTGACCTCTCCGAGCCGCTTGTCAGGTATACCGATCACGGCAACATCGTGGACCGCATCGTTTGTACGTATAAAGTCTTCTATCTGAACAGGATATATGTTTTCTCCGCCGCTGATGATAACATCTTTCTTACGATCAACGAGCATGATGAACCCGTCTTCGTCTTCCGTTGCCATATCACCCGTAAACAGCCATCCGTCAGCCAGAACTTCCTTCGTGGACTTGGGATCGTGATAATAGCATTCCATGACACCGGGACCCTTTACTGCGAGTTCTCCGACTTCTCCCTGTTTTACGGGCTGTCTGTTTTCGTCCACGATCTTGGTCTCCCAACCGTAGCCGGCCTTTCCTATACAGCCGACCTTGTCTATGTTCTCAACACCAAGATGTACACATCCCGGTCCTATCGACTCTGACAGTCCGTAGTTCGTATCGTACTGATGATGAGGGAAGATCTCCTTCCACTTCTTGATAAGACTTCTCGGAACGGGCTGTGCGCCTATATGCATGAGCCTCCACTGTGACAGTTCATAATCCGCCAGATTGACCCTTCCGCTGTCGATCGCTTCCAGTATATCCTGCGCCCACGGAACAAGGAGCCATACGATAGTGCACTTCTCCGTTGATACGGCATCCAGTATTATCTCGGGCGCTGTACCCTGAAGAAGGACAGCCTTGGATGCCGACAAGAGGCTTCCGAACCAGTGCATTTTCGCACCCGTATGATAGAGCGGCGGGATCAGCAGGAACACATCATCTCTCTGCTGTCCGTGATGATTCTGCTCACATGCCGCAGAATGCATAAGCGACCTGTGCTTGTGAAGTATAGCCTTTGGAAATCCCGTCGTACCCGACGAAAAATAGATCGCTGCCTCATCATCATCCGTTATCTTGATATTGGGACGAACGCTGGAGCAATTGGCAACAGCCTCCTTGTAATCCTCCGCAAAAGTAGGGCAGTTATCTCCTACATATATAAGAAGTCTCTTCTTGGACAGCTCGTCACATATCTCTTCGATACGTCCGATAAACTCCGGACCGAACACAAGTATATCGATCTGGGACAGCTTTGCGCAGTACATGATCTCGTCCGATGAATATCTGAAGTTAAAAGGTACCACCGTAGCTCCGGTCTTAAGCACTCCGAAGTATATCGGAAGCCACTCAAGGCAGTTCATCATGATTATACCTACCTTGTGTCCCGACTTGATACCCATGGACATGAGGTAGTTGGCAAATCTGTTGGCCTTCTCGTCAAAGACGCCCCATGTGATCTCCCTGCGATAGGACTCCTTGTTGGTACTCTCTATCAGTTCGTATTCCTTCCACGTAACACGTCTTGTCTCTTTGATCTTGGGATTGATCTCAATAAGTGCCACATCATTCGGATACTTATCTGCATTTCTTTCCAGTAATTCTGTAATAGGCATGACTACCCTCCAATAATAGATTTTTGCGCTTACTTTAGCACAATAACGCATTTATGCGTTCAAGTTCTAGTTTATCCGCCGCAGGTATAAATGTCAATGCATGATACTCTTTGCAAACTAAAAGGGGACGGTTCAACCGTCCCCTTGTTAACAGGTTCTTCCCATCTTCGATGGGTCCCTCCTATCTGCATTAATCAGCTGTATAGGGCATAAGTGCTACATGACGCGCACGCTTAACTGCAACAGTAAGAGCTCTCTGATGTCTTGCACAGTTTCCCGTGATCCTTCTGGGAAGGATCTTTCCTCTTTCGGAAACGTACTTCTTAAGTGTAGCTACATCCTTGTAATCAAGAGCCTTTTCCTTACCGCAGAATACGCAAACCTTCTTACGTCTGTGGATAGGATTTCTTCTCCTTACCGGTGCGTCTTCTCTATCGCCATCTTGTGCTTTATTAAAAGCCATAATAATCCTCCTTCTTGCTATTGAACATCAGCTGAACGGAAGCTCCTCGTCTATCCCATCGGGAATGTTCATGAATCCGTCACCGCTGTCTCCGGCACTGTCCTGTCCCGGTGCGGGTACAAACGAATCACCTGATCCGCCGGACTGCGACTTGCTGTCTACGAACTCGTGGCGTTCCGCAACTATATCCGTGGTATAAACCTTCTGTCCTTCCTTGTTGGTATAACTTCCTGTCTGAATGCGGCCCTCAATGAGTATCCTCATTCCTTTTCGCAGATACTTCTCTGCAAATTCCCCCGTGCGGCCAAAAGCTACAATATTGAAAAAATCCGCTGTCGGCTGATCCGGGTTATTGTTATCCCTTCTGTTTCTGTCTACTGCCAGACCGTATCTTGCGATAGCCATCGCATTGTCGCCTGCAGAATATCTGACTTCGGGGTCACGGGTAAGTCTTCCAACCAATATAACTTTATTCATGTATACTCTCTTTCTATTACGCTTCTGCCTTAACGCAGAGATAACGAAGAACGTTATCCATAATGCGGATCCGATTTTCGATCTCGATAGGAGCGGTGGGTTCTGCATCAAACTGAACGAAATAGTAGAAGCCTTCTCTCATCTTCTGTACTTCGTATGCCAGTCTCTTCTTGCCCCACTCGTCCACGTTGGTCACCGCACCACCGAAACGATCAATGTAATTCTTGATCTTTTCGATCACGGCAGCACGTTCGTCGTCTTCGATCTTAGCATTAAGAACAACGCATAATTCATATTTGCTCATGCCTGGTACCTCCTTTTGGACTGTGGCCTCCGTATGTGTATATAACTACGGAAGCAAGGAAAAATTGTATCACGAAATCGTATGATACCACATACGAATCGTGTTTTCAAGGGTTTTTGGTTACAAAAATCAAACCTTTATCGCACCCAAAACCTCTCCGATACTGTCATTTATCACAAGATCTGCTCTGGCGTCCATCGGCGTTTTGGACTTATTGATCAAAACAAGCTTATGTCCCCTGTAATAATCTATGAGTCCGGCCGCAGGATATACCGCAAGAGAAGTACCTCCGATTATAAGTACATCCGCATTTGAGATATAGTTTACGGACTTGCTCATTATCGTATTATCAAGTCCCTCTTCGTACAGCACCACATCGGGCTTGATGGGGCCGCCGCACTTATCGCATTTGGGCACGCCCTCACTGTCTATTATGTAGTTGACATCAAACATTTTGCCGCAGGACTCACAGTAATTGCGAAGCACGCTTCCGTGAAGTTCCATGACTTCTTTGCTTCCTGCCGCCTGATGAAGCCCGTCTATGTTCTGAGTCACGACCGCTTTCAGTTTTCCTGCCGCCTCAAGCTCCGCAAGCTTCAGGTGCGCCTTGTTAGGCTTTGCCGTTGTGCACAGCATCTTATCCCTGTAGAATCTGTAGAATTCCTCGGGCTTGCTTCTGTAAAAAGAATGTGAGAGGATCGTCTCCGGAGGATAATCATATTTCTGGTTGTACAATCCGTCCACACTTCGAAAATCCGGAATGCCGCTCTCGGTTGATACTCCGGCTCCACCGAAGAAGACAATATTATCCGATTCGCTTATCCATTGCTGTAAAGTTTCCTGTGGTGTCATAAACTGTTCCTCCTTTGTTTTAAGCATCTGTACAGTGAGTGCTTTGAATGTTTCTGAGAAAACCTTTGGAGCGCATCGGCGCTTGCGGAGGTTCTTTCGACGCTAGCGTCCGCTATGCGTGGAAAAGAGCGAGAGCGCGTTTTCGAGGGAACATTTCAAATGCACGAACATTAACCGGATTCATATAACAGAAATCTGCATCCTTGCCCTGCAAACCTTATCACCGTTCTGGTTGCGCATCGTAACTTTGAGTATTATAAGCGAGTACGCATCGTGCTTTTCTTCCACTACACCTTCGACTGTAAGCGTATCTCCTACATATACAGGCTTGGCGAATTTGAGTTTGACCTCCTGGATGAGGCTTCGCTTACCCGGAAGGTACACTCCCGCAAGTGTGGAGAGCATCGAACCTGTCAACATCCCATACACCACACGGTCGGGATGCCCTTTTGATATCGCATACTCACGGTCGTTATGAAGGGGATTGATGTCACCTGTTATATCCAGGAATGACTTCATCATCTCATCCGTCACAGTGACGGAAAAGCTTTCTTTCTGTCCCATCTCTATTTCTTCATATGTATACTCGTTCATCACAGTTTACTCGCGATAAGATCAACCATCTCGCCAACGTTTGCCAATTTGTTAACTTCCTTGAGATCGAACTTCAGATTGAATTCTTTCTCCATGGATACGACGAGCGTTATGTGCTCAAGCGAATCCCAGTCTTCTATATCCGAAGAATTGGTCGAGTCATTTACTTCCAGATTTTCATCATCAAATACGTCCCGGAATATCCGTCGTACTATCTCCATTATCTCTTCGTGTGTCATGTTTTACCTTTCTATAAGACCCGCTTCTTCCATCTTCCTGATGGTCGGCAGCATATCATGGACACTGTGTCCGATATAATCACTCAGCTCAAACAGGTCGTTCGTTCCGTCTGCATACGCAGCTATATCTTTCAGTATAAGAGTGTCCTTGTAGCTCTCTTTGTTGCTTGTCGTCGGCATCAAGCCTCTTCTTCCGAACTGCGGCTCGCACAGGCATTTGATCCTATACTCGTAATTGTTCTCAAGAGCCTCCGCACAACGAAGCAGAACATCAAGGCTTCCCGCCAGTCCGTCCGGAGATATTATATCAAGGTTATCCCCGCTTGTGTGATACTCGGGATAAATGTGGTACTTGGATCTGCAGAAGCATACGAGCGGTATGTCCACTCCGGGAGCCTGATACTGTCTTTCGTCGCTCCCTCTTTCCAGATAGGAATATTCGCAGAAATTCGGATCCATACCCTTAAGTACGTTCATCAGCACCCTGTCTGCAAGCGTGTTCGCATATCTGCTGTGTACTATCGAATATGCTCTGTCATCACCGACGCATGTGATGTTAAACCCTGCGACTATATTCTTTTTCATCGCCTCAAGATTCCGTGATATATATGTGATCGCACCGATCGTCTCAGGCAGCAGAACAAACCTGTAAGAATATCTTCTGTCCTTCATCCTGCTGATGTATTCGACAAGCTTGGTCATAACGACCGGTCCCGAGCATTCATTGTTGGCCATCGAAGGATGACATATATATGAACTGAAGAATATCTCCTCTTTGCTCTTACCGGGTATCAGCAGTTCTCCGTATGTAAGTGAACCCGGAGCAAGCTCGGAATCTATGTATGCATGATACTTTCCATCGGGTAGACTCTGCAGCTGATCCTCACTCATGCAGAATCCCCAGCGTTCCTTATAATAGGATGTACAGTACGGAATGTAGTGCGGCTGATCTTTCAGGGTATATATGTGCTCCTTAAGTTCGGACAGATCCATCCATTCATCAACCGGAGTCGAGTATCCCATCACATGAAGATTGTTGACCTTCATATCCACGATATGCTCACCGGCTTCATTTGTGATATAGGCTTCTCTTATCGTCCACTCATTCGGTATCGTCCAGTCAAAAACTTTGGTGCCCGTGGGAACCTCAAACAGCTTCATGTCCTGCATATACTTACAGAGTATCTCGAATGTATCACGGACGCCTTTGCCCATGATACTTCTGCATATGGGAAAAAGCTCCGAAGCTCTTTTAAACATCTCTTTTCCGTCTTCAAGATACGGATTGTCCTGTCCGATGTAAGAACAGATCCTGCGGCTCCTGTTGTGTCTGACATCTTCCTGAAGTATCGGATGTGATTTTGCCAGCTCTATGATCTTGAATTCGAGATCGTTTATATAGAACCTCTTCATTATGCCTTTTTCAATGAATTCGTCTTCAAAAGCATAGATGACATTGGTCACATCTTTATCAAGTGCCCGAACGTTCATATCATATGTGCGTCTTGTGGTAACACCGTTCTCATCCGTATAATCTGCCGTAAAGTCCTTGAGATATCTGTAGTTATCATGAAGATGACCGACCGACTGCTCGGCATAGTGAACGAACACGAATGAATGCTCGAGATCCTTGTCAATGAACAGATTCCTGTAGCCATGCTCGACCATATATGCAAACGGAGAATCGTCACCGAACGAACTCTTGTTATCAAGTGCACACAGTTCATCGGCATCTTTTCCCCATACGGCAAACGAATAGATCGGATGACGGGTTCTTTTAAAATCACTTCGTTCCATGGCTATCTTACACAGCGACCCTGTCTTGGCGGGAGTTTTGTGATAGTCATACGGCTCGCCCGAACAAAAGCTCCAATTAAATGTAGGGAACGCAAGCGTTCCCTCATTTCCAATTATATCTATTATTCCGTCGATAAGGATATTAAGATCCGTCTCGTCATCGTGATGCATGATCGAATAAAGCAGACCCTTTACATCACTCGTGACATATACTCTGTCGCCCCGGTTCAGTCCAAGGTGGGCGGCCAGGTCTCTCAGCTTGATATATTCCGACATCTCTGATCCCCGTTCGATCTTATTTTACGGTTGCATATTTAAGAGCGATCTCAACGGCTTTCTTCTTAACAGCTTCTTTTGCAACATATCCTTTGCCGTGCTCTTCCGAATTGCTCTGATAAAAATCATCGCCGTCATACATTTCGTCAATGATCGTCTTTGCTTCATCTGCGGTAAGTGTGACGCCTTCGTTCTCAAGGATCGCCTGATATACAAGATCGTTCTTTACGAACTTCTGTGCTCTGTCGATAACGTCCGCATCATATTCCTCATCGCTCTTACCGATATAATCCTCAAAAGTACCCGCATCCATACCGTACTGCTGATACATCTGGGACATGTACTGATATGACTCGACATCTGCGTATTTTGTCGTAGCCTGTGTCTGCTTGTAATACTTCTTCGGATACTTGATGATCGTTGAATCATCAACAACGTGAGTCTCTACATAATCATGGATCGAGCTCTCTCTGTGCGTATCACGGAGTGACTGCTCATATTCAGCTACGGTCGATCCCATGTCAGGATAGTACTCCTTAACAAAATCATCATTATACTCGGGATCCACGTATATTCCATGAATGGTGACATCGAACTGGGCAGGTTTTCCTGCAAGATCTTCCTTACCATAGTCCTCCGGGAAAGTAACATCTATCGGGAATTCCTCTCCAACCGAGTGGCCGATGAGCTGGCTCTCAAATCCTTCAATGAACTGATTGCTTCCTATAGTAAGGTCATACCCGTTACCCCCTGAATTACCGCCTTCAAATTCTACACCGTCTATAGTTCCGACATAGTCGATATTAACCTTGTCTCCATCCTTGACTGTTCCTTCGTCGGACAGCACCTGATGACTCTCAAGGTTCTGCTTGATCACATCCTGGAATTCCTGGTCCGTGTATGTAACTTCACTCTCGGGAACGACCATGTTCTTATAATCACAGAGCGTGACATAATCAAGTGCTCTTACACCCTTAATGAATCCGTTATCTTCAAGCTGTGCCGAATAATCACTGCTTGGTGTTATCGTGTTGGCTTCCTTGATGATCACTCTTACGATACCAAACACTACAAGACCGATAAGCGCAACAGCTACCACGATCCCTACTATCTTCCAAATAAGATTTTCTCTTTTTTTCTTGGCAACGCTTGCTGCGCGCTCTTCTCTTTTCTGTTTACTCTTGCTGACCGTTGATTCTTCCATAATACAGTTCCTCTCTGCTTATTTATTTTGTAACTTCTCTGTTAAAAATATCTTTTCCGTCATCTACTATCCCAAATCGCTCGGACTCATCATCCCGTCTCCACAGAAAATGGAAACGCAGTTCACTTCCTGCCCGTATCCTCTGTATATTCTGCGTATGCTTATAAAGCAGCGCCATTCCCGCAACAGCGAGTATCGCCGCCGGGATCCATGCAGAATACACCACGCCGACCGTAACCGGTGCGATGACCGACATCGTGATCGGTGCAAAACAGATATAATCAGTTATCACTGCAATAAACAGCGCCAGGATAAAGAGAACGATGAACAGCCTGTAATCAATGGCAAGGATCGTTCCTCCGTAGCACGCAAGTCCTTTTCCTCCTTTGAATCCGAGATAAAAAGGAAAGATATGACCAAGTACTGCGCCTACTCCCGCGATCATACCGGCATAACTTATGCCGTTTACAAACGCATCCGGAAACAGGTACTGCGCCAGCTTATACGCAAGATACGCCTTGAAAATATCGAACACCGCCACAAGCAATCCGGTCTTCTTACCGATGACTATCACCACATTTGAAGCCCCGGCATTTCCGGATCCGTAATGTCTGATATCAAAACCTTTGATCCTGGATACGATGTATGAGAAATTGATACATCCGAAGAAATATCCGATTATTATACTTCCGAGAACAACATTGATGATTATCTTCATAGCACGAATTATACCGCAAGCACATGACAGTGTCAAAAATCAATATTACAAAAAGAAAAGCACATATTTTGAAACGTAAAACAAAGAAGGATTTACACATTTGCAACAAAAAGACTTGGAGTGCAAGCGCCCTTTTTGTGCAAATCGTGTAAATCCTTCTGTGTATATTACTTATTTAATAATTATTTATAAGGATTCTCTGTCTTGTACAGGTTTCCTTCCGGTCTGTTGAACTCGATCTCACAAGGACATACTCCGATGTACTTGAATACATCGATGAGAGCCTTGCCGTGATGTCCGAATGCAACTGCTCCGTGATGAGGATAATTGCCGTCGATCAGAGCGTAACGGTAAAATCTTCCCATTTCCTTGATCGCGAATACACCTGTTCCGCCGAATGATCTTGTTGCAACAGGAAGCACCTCACCTTCAGCAACGTAGCCGCGTAGGATATTGTCTGATGTTGACTGCAGACGATAGAATGTGATATCACCCGGTACGATGTCGCCTTCGAGTGTTCCGTTCGTAACCTCGATAGGAAGAGCACGTGCCATGATAGCCTGATACTTCATCTCTGCCTTTGTAAGCTTCTTGGAGCATGTATTTCCGCAATGGAATCCCATGAATGTATCTGTAAGCTTGTAATCAAACTTACCTTCGATAGAATCCTTGTACATGCACTTGGGAACTGAGTTGTTGATATCAAGAAGTGTTACGATATCATCACTTACGCATGTTCCGATGAACTCTGACAGACATCCGTATATATCAACTTCACAGGCAACGGGGATTCCGCGTCCAGTAAGTCTTGAGTTTACATAGCAAGGAACAAATCCGAACTGTGTCTGGAATGCAGGCCAGCACTTACCTGCGATAGCAAAGAACTCCTTGGATCCCTTATGCTCTTCGATCCAGTCAAGAAGAGTGATCTCGTACTGAGCGAGCTTCTCGAGAATTTCGGGCTTCTTGTTACCGTCACCAAGCTCTGCAGCCATATCCTTGGCAACATCTGCGATCCTTGAATCACCTGCATGCTTGTTGAATGATTCAAACAGGTCAAGCTCTGAGTTCTCTTCTATCTCAACGCCGATATTGTACAGCTGCTTGATCGGAGCATTACATGCAAAGAAGTTCTGAGGTCTCGGTCCGAATGTGAATATCTTGAGATTTCTAAGACCGCATACGGCTCTTGCAACGGGAAGGAATGTGTGGATCATGTCTGCACAGTCCTCAGCATCGCCTACGGGATACTCGGGGATATATGCTCTTACGTTACGAAGTGCGAGATTGTAGCTTGCATTGAGCATACCGCAGTAAGCATCTCCACGTCCGCTTGTGGTAACCGAATCATAATCCTCTTCTGCTGCTGCGCAGAACATAACAGGACCGTCATACTGCTGTGCGAGCATTGTCTCTGATATCTCGGGACCGAAGTTTCCAAGATATACGCAAAGTGCGTTACATCCTGCCTTCTTGATGTCCTCGAGAGCCTGCTGCATATGGATCTCGCTCTCAATTATCGTTACAGGGCACTCATAGATATCTGCTGCATCATACTTCTTGGCATATGCATCTACAAGAGCTTTTCTTCTTCTGATCGTAAGGTCAGCGGGGAAACAGTCACGGCTTACGCCAACTATACCGATCTTAATTTTGGGAATGTTGTTCATTTGTAATCCTCCTAATCAGTCCTCATTTAGTTATCAGCTGTGAAACCTGATACCTTCTGAATCAATATTGTATTGCAATTCATTCCGATTTTGAAATGCATATATCACTTCAATCGGTTGATTTTTTTATCCGTCTTGTTCAGATATCACCTGCGATATCTATATTGACTCCTGTAAGGCCCACATATGCGCCGTCTCCTGCCTCTGTTGCCTCGGCATGTGCAAGAAGCCATTTGTTGCAGGCTGTCATCCATTTGTCTTCCTCGTTCTTTGCCTCAAGAGCTGGTGCCGGACCGTTCGTTCCTTTCGGAAGTACAACAACAACCTTGAATCCGTCTCCTGCCTTGGCAGAGCACGGTGCATAGTGAAGCGTTGTTCCGTATACTTCTACAGCCTGACCTGCTTTTACGAGGAAAGCTTTTACCTTTGATGTATCAAGCTTGCCCCCGACTATCTCATCTTCCTTTGCAAGAAGAAGGATAAAATCAGTGCTTCCGAGATTGATCTCACTGTCGCGGTGATACTCGAGACAATTAAGCTTCGTGTTGTGTCCGTTGCAGTAGCCTATCTGAATAGGCATTCCGCCGTATACATTGTTCTGAAGCAGTCCGAAAGCATCCGTATACTCAAGAGCCGGAACACTTCCGACATACTCAACCCCTGCGGGAAGAGGCGTCTTTTCATCAAGCGCCTTTACGAGGCTTTTAAAATCATAACCTTCAAGTACCTTGCCGTATGCGGCAAATTCCGGATCCGTAACCTTTTTGATCTCCATGATATCTTCTCCTTTTCTTTAAAATCCACGCCATCTGATCAGAATAAACACTTAACGGTAGGATAAAGCTTCTTGAACTGCTGGTACTTTGCTTCATATTTGGCTGTAAGATCAGCGTCGGGCTCGATCGTATCGATGACCTTGACGAGTTTCTCCGCAGCCTGGTGTACCGATTCAAATTCTCCGCAGCCGACAGCCGCAAGTATCGCTCCGCCGTATCCGGGACCTTCTTCCGATTCGATGACCTGAACCGATATACCGAGAACATTGGCGATGATCTTTTTCCACAACGGACTCTTTGCACCGCCGCCGCATATCTTTGTCTTTTTGATATCTATTCCGAGTGACTTTGCGATCTCAAACGAATCCCTTATACCGAAAGCAACACCTTCAAGAACCGCCTGTGTCATCTCTTCACGGGTCGTATCCATGCTCATGCCGATGAACATTGCTCTTGCGTCGGGATTGTTGTGAGGGCTTCTCTCTCCCATAAGATAAGGAAGGAAGAAGACATTGTTGTCACCAAGCTTCTCTATTCCCTTCTGCTCGCTGCCGTAGTCAGTCGTGTTCAGGATATCTTCCATCCACCACTTGTTGCAGCTTGCGGCAGAGAGCATACATCCCATCAGATGATAGTTTCCGTCCGCGTGAGCAAATGCATGTAATGCATTGTTCTCATCAACACAGAACTCCTTGCTTGAGATAAAGATCGTTCCGCTCGTACCGAGAGATATGTTACATCTTCCGTTTCCGACCGTGCCGGTACCTATTGCAGCTGCGGCATTATCACCCGCACCGGCTATGATCTTAACGGTCTCCGGGAATCCGAGCTCATCGGCTACATCCTTTTTGATCGTTCCGACCACATCATAGCTTTCAAATATCTGTGCAAGCTGGTCTTCTCTTACCGAGCATATCTCCATCATCTCTTTTGACCAGCATTTATTCTTGACATCGAACAGGAGCATTCCCGATGCATCAGATACATCCGTGCAGTGCACTCCGGAAAGCTTGTATGCGATGTAATCCTTCGGGAGCATGATCTTGGCGATCTTATCAAAGAGCTGAGGCTCCTTTTCCTTCATCCACAGAAGCTTGGGTGCCGTAAATCCCGCAAACGCGATGTTGGCCGTGTACTTTGACAGCTTATCCTTGCCGATCACATCGTTTAAGTACTCCGTCTGCTTGGATGTACGTCCGTCATTCCACAAAATCGCGGGACGGATCACGTTGTCATCCTTATCAAGGACTACGAGACCGTGCATCTGACCGCCGAAGCTGATACCTGCGATCTTGCTCTTGTCAGCGTATTCCGTAAGTTCCTTAAGGCCTGCAACCGTCTGCTCCCACCAGTCCTCGGGTTTTTGCTGTGACCAGCCCGGGTAAGGAAACTCGATCGGGTATTCCTTTGATACTATTTTTTCTATTCCGCCGGTCTCATTCATAAGAAGAAGCTTTACGGCAGATGTTCCGAGATCTACACCAATATACAGCATCGTCTACCTCCTGTTCTAAGCTGATGCCCGTTAAGGCTGTATTGTTTGAATGGAACCGTCTTCGTTGTATTTCAGTTCCGTATACTTTACGCATCTTCTGTGATTGATGCCGCCTGACAGCTCGCAGTCATGATAGAAGATGTACCATTTTCCGTGATACTCCAATATTGAATGATGAGTCGTCCAGCCAAGTACCGGCTCCATTATCCTGCCACCGTAGGTAAAAGGCCCTTCGGGCTTATCACTCGTGGCATACACGATATAATGCGTGGTACCTGTGGAATATGACAGATAGTATTTTCCGTTATACTTGTGCATCCACGGTGCTTCGAAATACCTTCTGTCCTCATCCTTCTCAAGAAGGGGCTTTCCGTTCTCATCAAGTATACTGATCATGACGGGCTTTGTGGCAAAGGACTTCATATCCTTATCCATCTGTGCGAACATAGGTCCGAGTGCTTCACCGTCAGGGTACTTCTCCGGAGAGAAGGGTTCATCGGGATCAAACTTACCGCTCCTCCATTTCTCCAGCTGACCGCCCCACAGTCCTCCGTAGTACACATAGACCTTGCCGTCATCATCTACGAATGAACACGGATCTATACTGTAACTTCCCTCGATAGGATCAGGCTCCGGTGTAAACGGTCCGATGGGCTTATCCGATGAGGCTACACCCAATCTGAAGATTCCGTCATTGTCCCTTGCGGGAAAAAACAGATGATATCTACCGTTCACATACGCGGCATCCGGTGCCCACATCTGACTGCCGACCCACGGTACGTCGTCCTCGGAAAGTGCCAGTCCGTTATCCTTGCACTG
The DNA here is from genome assembly GCA_017612555.1 of Lachnospiraceae bacterium. GTDB lineage: Bacteria > Bacillota > Clostridia > Lachnospirales > Lachnospiraceae > UBA2868. The sequence goes on from JAGAFR010000031.1 coordinate 17,274, forward strand.
TGAATCAAGATCATCCATCGACAGAACGTGGTAGTCTCTCATCTGGTATTCGTCACCGTTGTCGTTATCCTCATCCTCATGCGGAATGTCATGAGAAGGATAGATATATATCTTGTCATCAAACACATGCGCAGAAGGATCTGCGGTGAACATGTGCCTGACAAGAGGTTTTCTTTGCTCGCTCATTTGTTTTATTTCTCCTTATTGCTTCGCGGTTCCCCCTATCTGCCTATCCTTTAACAGCACCTGCGGTAAGTCCTTCTACTATCTGGTTTGCGAATGCAACGTATGCGATGATCGTGGGAATGATCGCGATCAGTATCGCTGCGAACATCTGACAGTAGTTGGTGTGATACGGTCCGACGAACTTGGTCAGTGAAACCGGCAGAGTCTTCTTGGTCTCGTCGGATATGAATACCATCGCAAGAAGCAGTTCGTTCCAGTTTGATACGAATGACATCAGTCCCGTTACCATGAATCCTGTTTTGGCAAGAGGAATGGCAACCGTACCGAACATCTTGTACACACTGCAGCCGTCGATACATGCCGCCTCAAACAACTCATTCGGTATCCCTTCGAAAAATCCCACCATTATATAGATGGTGATCGGAAGGGAGAAGGTTATGTACGGTATTATTATTCCGATAAGGCTGTTACTCATCTTCCATCCCGAAAACTGAACGAAAAGAGGGATCAGTATCGTATGGATCGGTATCATCATTCCTATAAGGAAGTAATACAGTGAAAGCTTGGAGAGTTTCCAGCGAAGCTTTGCGATGGCAAATGCCGCCATGGATCCGAACAGCATGGAAACAACAAGAGTCGTCGTACATACGATAAGGGAGTTGAGCATCGCTGTTCCGAGATGACCCTTCGTCCATGCAAATTCATAGTTGCCCCACACTATATGATCAGGCATTGCCCAAGGAGAAAGCATAAGTGTGCTGTCGTCCTTGAGTGATGTGATAAGTACCCACAGAAGAGGAACTATGTATATGATCGCCAGTATAATCAGAAAGATATATATCAGTGTCGATATTGTCCTGGCCTGTTTCTTTTCTTTACTTATTGTCATTGTTGCTGCCATTTCCGACCTCCTTACATATCATAGCTTTCTGTCTTGACGAACTTGTTGATGAAGACCGTCATGATCAGACACAGGATCAGGAGTATTACACCGATCGCGGAACCGTAACCGAGCTTTCTGAACTTGAAAGCCTGTGTATACAGATGGGTTGCGATAACGTCCGCCTTATGACTTAAGAATCCTTCAGGCATCATGTTGTAGATCAGATCGAAGAATTTCAGCGATCCGATGGCATTAAGCGACATAGCTGTTGCCACCATCGGCTTGATGAGCGGAAGCGTGATGTAGAAAAATGACTGCTTCTTGCTGCAACCGTCGATATAGGATGCTTCATATACATCCGAACTGATACCGGATATCTGTGCCATGTAAAGCATCATCGACTGACCGACGTACTGCCACAGAGCAACAAACGAAACGACCCATATCGGAAGTATGATATATCCGTCCGTGTTAAACAGCCACTGAGGTCCGAGCGTACAGTCTCCGCCCCACGCTCCGAGTGACGCCAGCATCTGGTTGATACCGAGTCTCGGCATGAACACGAACATCCACAGAAGACCGAGTGCTGCCGAAGACAGTACACAGGGCAGATAGTAGATATTCTTGAACAGGTTTCTTCCCTTTTTGATATTTGTAAGAAGCGCTGCAAGTAACAGACCGAATATAAGCTGAGTCACGATCGAGAAGATCATGAAGAAGATAGAGTTCCTGAAAGCTATCTTCATGGTCTGGTCCTTGGTGAAGAGCTGAACATAGTTCTTAAGGAACTTCAGATCCTCAAAGCCAAGGAACTTTGCCTTGCCAGGAAGCTTGTAATTACAAAACGAATAGTAGAACGCCTTACATACCGGAACGAACAAAATGGCTGTAAACATTATGAGCGCCGGCGCGATAAACAGTATTATCGCTTTTTTGTTTCTCATTAACTTGTCCATAAATACCTCCCTAAAGATGTTTTTTATTTACACCCTTGTTTAATGACATGAACCTTTCATGCCCTTAAACAAGGTCAGCACCCAAAAATAGGGTGCTGGCCGATTGTCAAACGTTGGTTTTATCGCATATTTTCGATAATTACCAAACGTTGTCCTCATAGTACTGCTGAATCGGATCGAGAGCTTTAGCGGGATCTGTTCCCTTGAAGATCTCTACGAAGCAGTTATCAAATGTAGAACCTGCCTCTGTATCAGCAAGTGACTCGTTGTAGAATCCGAATGTTGAAGATGCGTTCTTGAATACATCCATAACATACTTAAGCTCCGGAGGAGCAACCTTCTCGTCATACTGAACGTTGGTTACAGGGATCTTACCGCCGACTTCTGCTGTGTACTTACTAGCTGTGTCGTCAACGAAGTACTTGATGAGCTGTACAGCTGCATCAGGATACTGTGTATCTGCGCTCATGCAAAGGCTGTCAGACTTAGCGATAACTCTGTTAGGATCTGCTGAAGAACCGTCAACTGCAGGGAATGCGAATACGCCAACCTTGTCAGCGAATCCTTCTGCACATGAACCGTTGATCTGACCGATAGCCCATGAACCCTGGATAAGGATTGCAGCTTCGCCGTTGTAGAATGCTGCTGTAGCTACGTCATTGTCATCACCTGCTGCTGTCTTCTGGAAGTACTTGGAAAGCTCCTGGATCTGCTTACCTGCCTGGATAACCTTCTCATCTTTCCAATCTGTCTTGTGGTCCTTGATGTCCTGAAGGTTAAGACCGTTTCTGTCGCAGAGATATCCGGCTACCATTGAAAGGCACCATGCTGTACCTGCTGAGATCGTGATAGGTGTATAACCCTTGTCCTGAAGCTTCTTACATGCATCAAGAAGTTCTGAGAAAGTCTTGGGAACTTCTGCGCCTGCATCAGCGAACATCTCTGTGTTATAGAATACACAAGCTGCTGCGATGTTAAGAGGAATAGCATAGATTCCGGGGCCGTCGCCGCCGTCATCGCCGTATGTGCCGCCTGCAAATACAGCATCTGATGTAAATGTCTGCTTCCATCCGTCAGCATTCAGATAATCATCAAGCTTTGCAGCAACACCTGTTGTTGCATAGTCATTAAGGTTAGCACCGGGTGATGCGATGAATACATCAGGTGTCTCGCCGGCTGCAACAAGAGCATTGAGCTTGTCATAGTACTCTTCAAGGTTTGTTGTGATAGGTGTGCAGTGATACTTGCCTTCGAAATCCTTGTTGAATCTGTCAACAGACTCTTTGTAACCCTTTGTGATAAGGTCTTCTGATGCCTCAAGATCATCCCAGATCATGAATGTGATCTCCTGAACATCACCTGATTCCTCAACTTCTTCTGCGGGCTCTTCTGCAACTGCATCATCAGCAGGTGCTGCCTCTTCTGTTGCTGCAGGCTCTGCAGGAGCTGCGGGAGCTGCTGCTGATCCGCCACAAGCTGACAGAAGGCTCATTGTCATAGCTGCTGAAAGACAAATTGCCAAAAACTTTTTCATTTTCATTCTTTTTCCTCCTTTAGAAAAAAATGTGCGCTTAAAAAGCTTGTAACTCTACTCTAATTCCGAAGGTGGTTTTTAACTACACAATTATTGCTTTTTGATTATCAAAAATTGCTATTTTTGAGAAGGCAAATTTTTACGAAATCGTTTAAGTTGTTAACAATTTACTTATAAGGCCACCTGTTTTTGTGTATTATGCTACAAAAATCTTTCCTTCTTTACTTTTGAGGTGATTTTATTGTATGATTTTTTTGCAAAAATTAGTAATCATTAAGTTTGATAAAATTGCAACAATCGTTACGGGAAATAGCAAGAAATGATAAAAATCCTGGACGGAGTGAAGGAAACCGTCAGTTATGAGTACGATTCCTCCCTTCTTCTGTACAACAACACAGACTTCGAAGAGTATCCCAATCACTGGCATCCTGCCGTTGAGATCGTGATGCCTCTTGAAGGTGAATACAGTATGGAATGCAATGACATCCCTTTTGATCTTCGCGTCAACGATATCATCATCATCTGTCCGGGTGTCCTGCATCATCTGTATGCGCATCACGGAAGGCGCATAATCTTCCAGGTGGATCTGTCGATGATACAGTCTTTCGAGGAATATGAATCCTTCTTCGCGATAATGCAGCCTGCCATTGTGATCACACCGGAGCAGTTCCCCGAGATCCACAATACATGCGTGCGGCTCATGAAAGAGATATATGATGAGTATTTCGGAAATGCACCGCTTAAGAACATTTCGATAGTCCAGAGATTCCTGAACATTCTCGTCATGGTGGCCCGCTACTATACCGCAAGTCCCGAAAGATTTGCCGGGATCAAGCCCACCAAACAACAGGAATACACGGAGAAGTTCCTGTCGATATGCAATTACTTAAACCAGCATTGCACGGAAGATCTGACTCTTGAAGAAGTTGCGGATATGGCGGGATTTTCCAAGTACCACTTCAGCCGCCTGTTCAAGGAGTTTGCGGGAATGCCGTTCTATAAATACCTGAACACGAGAAGGATCGCCTACTCGGAAAAGCTTCTTCTCGACCCGGATATCAATGTTACGGAAGTTGCCATCCGAAGCGGATTCAACAGCATATCCGCATTCATGAGGATGTTCAAGATCGTCAGAAACTGCACTCCCACCCAGTTCCGCAATCTGAACAACACATACTCTCCCAGATTCTGACAAGATTGTAGTGGAATAATTGATAAAAGAGTGTTAGAATACACTCATAAACCGAAACGGAGAATCAGACATGGATACAGGAATCGTTTTATTTGCCGGTATCGTCGGTCTCGTGATAGTGGTAGCGGTGATAGTTTCCGCAGTAACCAGTGTCATATCGGCCGTAGCCGGAGAAGTTGAAGACAGTGAAGATTAAGAAGCCGTTATTTCCAAATAACGGCTTCGTGTTTTTTAAGTTTGAACAGTATCTTCAACGCTTCCGTAACAGATCTGAACTTAAGGGACGAATCTCCTCCGATGTAATGTATCGGAACCTCGACACAGTGAAGCTTTCTGCAGTAAAATCTCATCTCGGTTTGATACATATGTCCCGTTGAGAGGAACCGGTCAAGATTCAGCTTTTCAAGTACCTCTGCCTGAAATCCCTCAAAACCGCTTGTCATATCCGACAGCTTCGTCCCTAGGACAAGGTTTGCGAGTATGGTACCACCGGAGCTTAGGATCTTCCTGTACAGGGGCTGGTGGCTCATTCCGCCGCCTTTTGTAAATCTCGAACCCCATACACAATCGTAACCCTCTTCCATTTTTTCGATAAACTGCGGTATCTCGTCCGGCTGATGGCTTCCGCCTCCGTCCATCTCGAGAACGCACTCCGCTCCGTCAGCCAGAGCTCTTCTGTATCCTTCGAGATAACAGGATATAACTCCCGTTGATCCCTCATAGAATATACATTTGACTCTGCCCGTTTTCTCATAACTCCTGATTATCTCTTCCGTCCTGTCTTTCGAATAAGAATCTATGACGGGATACAAAAAGAGATTATCGTAGGGAAGGGCCAGTATGGATTCTATCATGCTGCCCATTGTCGCTTCTTCGTTGGCAACGGGCATGACGATGATCGTTTTTTTCATCAATAGTACCTTCTTACCGTTATTATGGATCTGTAGAACGCGCTGCTGATCTTGATCCCTGTTGATGCGGTGCTGGCATGGACTATCATGTTGTTACCGATGTATATGCCAACGTGTCCACCGTAATATATGATGTCCCCGGCCTGGGCTTCGGAGAACGATACTTCCTGTCCGCCTGCAGACTGGGCATACGAGCTTCTCGGAATGCTGATGCCGAAGTGTGAGTATACACCCTGGGTAAATCCCGAACAGTCACAGCCGTTCGTAAGTGAAGTTCCGCCTGCAACATAGGGACATCCGACAAACTGAAGCGCGTAGTTTGCTATATCCGTACCCTTACCCGAACCGGTAGCCGTGACACTTGTTCCCGACGGTCTTGTTTCAGGCTCCTGCTCATCATCCGTGCCGGTTTCGGTTTCTTTACTGCTGCTGTCGCTGTCGCCGTCATCGCCGGCTGACTGCTTTTTCTCCTTGGCTTCATCCTGCGCCCGCTTTTTTGCAGCCGCTTCTTCAGCCTTGCGCTTTGCCTCTTCTTCAGCCTTCTTCCTTGCTTCTTCGGCAAGCTTCTCCGCCTCGGCCTGATTGAGCTTCTTCAGGTTATCCGACTGCTGCGAGATCTGGTTCTTGTATTCACCGGCCTTCGCTTTTGCCTTGGCCAGCTGGGCCGCAAAGTTCTCCGCTGTCTCCTGCTTCTCGGCGATCATCGCATCGAGCTCTTTCTTCTGCTCATTCAGATCTTCCTTGATCTCTTCAAGCTCGGAAAGCTCGTCTTCAAGCTCTTTCTCCTTGTTCTCAACTTCCTGCCTGGCCATGCGGTATCTCTCCAGCATGAGCCTGTCATACCGGTAAAGCTTTTCGGAATAATCTGCCTTATTGACAGCTTCCGCCATGCTCTTTGATTCAAGGAATAATTCCAGATATGTAGAATTGCCGCGTTCATACATGAACTTGATACGGCGCGCCATAGCTGCCTGCTGATCGGCTACTCGTTTTTTTGCCGCCTCAAGTTCCTGTTTTGTTATTTCGATCTCCTGCTCTTTGTTCTTGATGTCGGCCTCCAGAAGGCTTACCGACAGCAGCAGATCCACAAGCTCGGCATCCAGTTCCTCAAGCTCGGCCTCTATGGCCTCCTGCTCCTCAGAAATGTTCTCAATATCCTTGTTTACGGAGGAAAGCTTCCCTTCTGCTTCCTTCTTTTTGTTGAGCGCATCCTGCTTTTCGTTCCTGATCTCCTGAAGCGTTTCCGCGCCAACGAGCACGGTACTATGCGCGCTTATTGCTGCGACCAGCAACAGAGCTGTAATCCGCCCGAAATGTTTTTTCCCCATATTAACATCCCCTTATTAAATGACTTGATCGCGAAGCGGTCGAGTCGCGGCGACATTGCGCAGCAATGTTGGTTCTACATACTGCACAATTCTCCCTTATTTATAGTTCGGCATTTCCAACAGTACGCGGGAAAGGTAATACGTCTCTTATATTCCCCATTCCCGTAAGGTACATGACACATCTTTCAAATCCGAGTCCGAAGCCCGCATGTCTTGCGGTTCCGTACTTACGAAGATCCAGATAGAACTCATAATCCTCTTTCGCAAGTCCCAGCTCATCTATCCTCGCAAGAAGCTTATCGTAGTCGTCCTCCCTCTGACTGCCTCCGATGATCTCCCCTATTCCCGGAACCAGACAATCCATGGCTGCAACGGTCTTGCCGTCTTCATTAAGCTTCATGTAGAACGCCTTGATCTCCTTCGGATAATCGGTCACAAATACCGGGCGCTTGAACTCCTTCTCGGTAAGGAATCTTTCATGTTCCGTCTGAAGATCGCATCCCCAGCTGACCTTGTATTCGAACTCGTCGTTGTGCTTTTCGAGTATCTTGATCGCATCTGTGTATGTCACACGTCCGAAGTCCGACTCTGCCACGTGACGAAGTCTTTCTATGAGTCCTTTGTCGACAAAATTGTTGAAGAACTGCATCTCCTCCGGCGCATTCTCAAGCACGAAATTGATGATATATTTGATCATGCTCTCGGCAAGCATCATGTCATCTTCAAGATCCGCAAACGCTATCTCCGGCTCGATCATCCAGAACTCCGCCGCATGTCTTGTCGTGTTGGAATTCTCTGCTCTGAACGTCGGTCCGAAAGTATATATGTTCTTGAACGCCATCGCGTATGTCTCACCGTTGAGCTGTCCGCTCACGGTAAGGTTCGTAGCCTTTCCGAAAAAGTCCTGTGAAAAGTCCACGCTTCCGTCCTCACACCTTGGCGGGTCATTCGGATCAAGAGTCGTGACTCTGAACATCTCACCTGCACCCTCACAGTCGGAACCCGTGATTATGGGTGTGTGTACATACACAAAATCACGCTCCTGGAAAAATCTGTGAATGGCATATGCGATCAGCGATCTTACACGAAATACGGCTGCGAAAGTATTGGTCCTCGGACGAAGATGCGATATCGTACGCAGGTATTCCATTGAATGACGCTTCTTCTGAAGGGGATAATCGGGTGTCGATGCACCCTCTATGACGATCTCCTTCGCCTGTATCTCAAAGGGCTGCTTGGCACCGGGTGTTGCAACCAATGTACCCGTAATTATGAGCGCTGCCCCCACGTTGGTCTTGCATATCTCGGTAAAGTTCGAAAGATTATCACCGTATACGATCTGGATCGGCTCAAAGAACGTACCGTCATTGAGCACGATAAATCCGAACGTTTTGGAATCTCTTATCGATCTTACCCATCCTCCTATCTTTACATCACTATCCAGGTATTTTTCCCTGTTCCTAAAGATCTCTCTTACTGTTATTAACTGCTCCATTTTCTCATCCTACCTCTGACATGTATCATTTCACCGGCTTAGCGCCTGCTTTCTCCTGAAGGTTCTCAACGAACTGTTTGAACTTGCTCTTTTTCTTAACGTTCTTGCTCGTATCAATAGGTCCGTGAAGTCCCTTAACGCTCGTGATGTATATTCCGCTGACCGTTGCCTTGACTTCTTTCTTGACCGGTACATTGTCAAATATCTTGTCATCACATACAAGCGACATTACCTGCGGTCCCACCTTCGCTTTTACTATCGGGAGCTTCGTCCATCTCATCGCCTTGGGCGTCTGGTCTATCACCGCCTGGGGCAGTCCCGATTCCTTGATCTTCATCCGTTTCTTGTCGATGATGAGCATTGAAACGGTCTGCTTCATCGCATCGATCTGTTCCTTCTGCTCGGCCTCTTTCTTCTGCGCTTTCTTTCCGAGAAAATACAGCCCGACCGCTATCGCTGCCAACACAACCAGAATGATCAGCATCACGATCGTGACTTTTGACATTAGTATTACTGCACTCATCTGTAGATCTCCTCCGTTACTACTATCTATTCATATTCCAGCATCTCATCCATATTGGAATTAAGCTTTGTGATATATGCTCTCATCTCATCCGACACTTCGGGATTTCGAAGTGCGAACTCAATGTTAGCCTGCAGGAACCCTGTCTTGGTACCGACATCATACCTGTGTCCGCGAAAATCATAGCAGTACATCGCCTGATCCTTCGACAGTCTTCTCAGCGAGTCTGTAAGCTGGATCTCTCCGCCTGATCCGGCATCCTGATTTTCAAGGTATTCGAATATATCAGGAGTGATTATGTACCGTCCGAGTATAGCTATGTCCGACGGTGCCTCATCTATGTTCGGCTTCTCCACAAGATCGTGGACCTTGTATACCCTGTCATCCACCTTCTTGCAGTCAACGATACCGTACTTGCTTACAGCCTCATGAGCGACCTTCTGAACGCCGAGCACGGATGTCTGATATTCGTTATATATTTCGAGCATCTGCGCAAGACAGGGTTGCTTGGATACGACCACATCATCACCGAGAAGTACCGCAAAAGGTTCTTTGCCGACAAAGTGGCGCGCGGTATATATGGCATGCCCGAGACCTCTGGGCTCCTTCTGCCTGATGGTATGGATGTTCGCCATATCGGAGATCTTGCGGACCATATCGAGCATTTCGGTTTTTCCGCTCTTTTCAAGCTCAAGTTCCAGTTCCACCGACTTGTCAAAGTGGTCCTCTATCGACCTCTTGCTCCGTCCGCTGACGATTATGATATCTTCGATACCGCTGTCAACAGCCTCTTCGATGATATACTGTATGGTGGGCTTGTCCACTATGGGAAGCATTTCCTTGGGTTGTGCTTTTGTTGCCGGCAAAAATCGCGTGCCGAGTCCCGCTGCCGGGATTATCGCTTTTCTTACTTTCAATCTCTACTCCTTGCGATCAGAACATATTATATCGAAACCGAGTTCTTGATCTCCATCTGGATCTTACAGTTTGCCAGATGCTCATAATTGATATCAAGTGCATAATCTATATCTATGTTGATGACGTCTTCACTCTCCCTGATATCGATCCTGTCGGTATCGATACCGACCATGAGCGTTCCGTAGGGAGTGACGTAATTTGTCATATTTCTCTTGTTCTTTTCAAAGATCATTTCGACATTCGTAAAGCCGCGCTTACTGATGGTCAGCATATCGCCGTCGAACTTAACGATATTTCTGGTGACGGCATCAGTGCCTTCTTCGATCTCATCATATGTCACGAAATGATGATCTTTTTTCCTGTAATAACTGCCCGGAGTTATTATCTCTATTTTGTCTCCTTCGGGGTTGTCACCGAACTGAAGTCCGGCAACCGATACCCAAACATCTTTTTCCATAAAACTATCCTAACATTATATTTTCCTGGTTAACAATATGTATCTCCGCCGCGATGCATGCGCTGTCCACATCTTTGTTGATCACGCAGTCCATTATCCGCGCATGCTCTTCTATGAGCCTCGGATGATTGGCTGTATCCTTGATGTATTCCAGTCTGTATCTGTATATCCTCTCCGCAAGGTTATTGACCATCTGGACCAGTCTCTTGTTATGCGATGCCGCAAGAATCACATCATGAAATCTTACATCTGCTTTGGCGATCTGCGTAACATCACCGCTCCTTGTAGCATCGGCAAATTCCTCCGCCGCTGCCCTGAGCTCACTTATCTGGTCGGGAGTGATCCTTTCACAGGCAAGCTTGGTTGCAAGCGAATCAAGAACGAGTCTTACTTCCAGTACATCCCTTATATCATCTTTGCTGATCGTTGCAACTTCAGCTCCGCGTCTTGGCACCATCGTGACAAGACCTTCAAGCTCGAGCATCCGGATCGCTTCCCTGATAGGTGTTCTCGATACACCGAGTCTTTCCGCAAGATGTATCTCAAGAAGCCTTTCACCGGGCTTTAATATACCTGTGAGTATCCCCTGTCTGAGCGTATTGAACACAACATCACGAAGAGGCAGGTATTCATCCATATTCATCTGCAGTTTAAGCTCATCCATTAATAACATCCTCAACTGCTTCCGTAACAAATAGTTTCAGATCCGGATCCGATTTCGCCAGTTCATCGCGTGCGCCCGCGGCTGCTTCGGCTGTATTAAATATTCCGAACACCGTTGGTCCGCTGCCGCTCATCATCGCACCGAGCGCACCGCATTCTTTCATGATCTGTTCTATCCGGCCTATTACCGGATACTGCCGTCCGGTAACGGTCTCAAGAACATTTCCCATATTATCCGTTATCCCTTTGATATCTCCCGCTTTGATCCCTGCGATGATCGCATCTATATCGGGATGATCCACCTCATCAAGCTTTAAGTTGTTATATACATATGCCGTTGATACGCTGACGCTCGGCTTGGCAAGAAGTATACTGCATTTCGGGATCGACGGGATAGGGGTCAGTACTTCTCCGATGCCCTCGGATATGGCGCATCCGCCCATTATACAAAACGGTACATCCGCGCCGATCTTAACGCTGCGTTTCATCAGATCTTCAACGGACAATCCGAGATCATACAGGCTGTTGACCGCTTTCATGACAGCCGCCGCATTACCGCTTCCGCCGGCAAGTCCCGCTGCTATCGGTATGTTCTTGATCAGCTCCACATCAAGGCCTCCGGGAAGATCAAACTCATCGATCAAAAGCTTCGCGGCTTTGTATATCAGGTTGTCTTCGTTTACCGGAAGAGATGCATCATTTACGTTTATCACTATACCCGGATCATCGGTCTTTTCAATGATCAGTTTATCGCAAAGCCCCAGGCTCTGCATTATCATCCTGACCTCGTGATATCCGTTCTCAAGACGCCTTATCACATCCAGTCCGATATTGATCTTGGCATACGATCTTATCTTCATATCGGCAGTTACCTGATGATAACTTTAAGTCCTCCGTCCTCCGGATTCAGGATCTGATCTATCACATCACTCCTGCCGTTTGCAGCAGCATTCTCCACTGCCTCTTCTTCTATACGAAGACTTCCCTGGCTGGCTGCAAGCTTATTCATGCCGTTCTCAAGCTTCTGAAGATTGGGATTTTCTTCTTCCTTTTTCTCTTCTTCCTTTTTCTCTTCGGCCTTCTTATCTTCGGCTATCTTGTTTACTGCATTCTTATCTTCTGCCTTCTTCTCATCATCGGTTTTGGCAGCTTCTTCCTTGTTCTTGCCGCCGTTCTGGATCTCTTCGAGTCTCTCCTTGGCTGCTTCTTTTGCTTTTTCTTCAGCCTCTTTTCTCTGCTTCTCGATCATTTCGGCATTGCTCTTTGCAAAAGCGGACTTCTCATCCTTCTCCATGATCTCGTCACGTCTTGTAATTTCGTGATCATACTGATGATCCGTGATGTCGCCCTTTTCACGCATGATGTTGAGCTGGTCACGGTTGAACTCCATGAGGTTACCGTCTTTTTCATCTTTGGTAAATACCATACCGGTTTCAAGAGCTTCCATGGCGTCCTGTTTAACACGTGTCGTATCTCCGTCGGAAGATTTGCCGACAACGTCACCGTATACCTGACGGCTGGCCTCATCATCACCGGTTTCAACCGGCTTCTTATCGGCCTGCTCTGTAATGACCTTCTTGTCTGCCTGTTCCGTAATGATCTTCTTATCATCCTGCTCGGGTACTGCCGGTACCGCCGGCTGCTTCATTACAAGATTATCGATTCCACCTATCTGCATCATGATACCTACCTCCTTCTCTTCCCTGAGAACCTCCGATTTCTGAGTGCAATCATCCGGATTTAAACGCATCCTATCAGTTCACTCAACGAACCTACTTTGTTGTCTTTCATATATCCTTCGATCCCTTCGACTACCTTGACCGTAGTATACGGATCGGTAAAATTAGCGGCCCCCACGGCAACTGCCGCAGCCCCTGCCATTATAAACTCAAGTGCATCTTCTGCAGTACATATGCCTCCCATTCCTATGACCGGTATGGACACCGCATGTGCCGCCTGGTATACCATCCTGACAGCCACGGGCTTGATCGCCGGTCCCGACAGACCTCCGGTCCTGTTGGCGAGAGTAAACTTCCTTCTGTTGATATCTATCTTCATACCGGTGATGGTATTGATAAGCGATACCGCATCCGCTCCGGCTTCTTCGCAAACCTTTGCCATCAGTGCGATATCCGTCACGTTCGGCGAGAGCTTCATTATCACCGGCTGCTTTGCCTTTCTCTTGATCTCCTTCGTGATACTGCGAAGTGCGTCGGGGTTCTGCCCGAAAGCTATAGCGCCTTCCTTTACGTTCGGACAGCTGACATTTATCTCCAGCATATCTACATCGGTATCGGCGAGCCTCTCAACGACACCGACATATTCTTCTATCGTCTTGCCGCAGACGTTGACGATCACTTTTGTATCGTAACCTTTAAGGAACTCAAGGTCCCTTTCGATAAAGGTATCTATTCCCGGATTCTGAAGTCCTATCGCGTTGAGCATGCCGCCGTACACTTCGGCTACCCTCGGTGTGGGATTACCCGGCCACGGTGTAAGTGATACACCCTTTGTGACCACAGCTCCGAGGCGGTTCAGGTCAACAAATTCCGAATACTCCATTCCGGAACCGAACGTACCCGAAGCGGTCATGACCGGATTCTTAAGGCTGACCCCTGCCAGCTTGGTAGACATATCGATCACAGTTCCACCTCCGATGCGGGAAATACCGGCCCGTCCGCACATATCCTCGCGTTGTTTACTTTTGAATGATCATCTATACCGGTCGTCGCGCATACACATCCGAGGCACGCTCCGACTCCGCACGCCATCCTCTCTTCAAGAGAAACGTAAGCGGGAATCCCCATCTTCTCCGCAAGAGCCTTTACGCCTCTTAGCATCGGGTGGGGTCCGCACGAGTAGATCACATCCGCCGTTATATCATTTTCATTTATGGCATCGATGACCGTCCCGGCTGTGCCAAGGCTCCCATCATCTGTTGCGATGACCAGTTCCGCATGTGAAGAAAGATCGTCTGTAAGAAACACCTGATCCTTGCTTCTGTAACCCGCAACAACAGTAACATCTCCGCTCAGCTGCTTTGCCAGCTCCACAAGCGGCGGGATTCCTATTCCTCCTCCTATAAGAAGAGCCTTCTTTGCCTTTGCATCCTCACCTGCCGCCTGTAAAAACCCGTTTCCGTTCGGTCCCAGGATCTCCAATATATCTCCCTTTTTCATACGGGAGAACTCATCCGTTCCGGCACCTGCGACTCTGTATACGAGTCTTACCTCATCTTTCCCGATCTCGCAGATGCTTATGGGTCTTGGCAGAAGCCTTGCTGCGCTGCCGCTGTACAGTGACAGGAACTGCCCCGGCTTGGCACATTTGGCGGCATTTGTTGCGATGACCATCGAATAGATGCCGTCGCACAGGCATTCCTGTGAAATAATTGTTGCTTTTTCCTTGATTTTCATATAAACATATTATAAACGGACATACGTATCCAATTTAAATAAAGTATAGCCTTTTTATGCGGGTTTTTCAAGTTATTATTGTTTTTTGTATACAAAAATCAGCCGTTAAAATTTATGGAAAAAATGTGGATCAAAAATATACATATCATCGACCCGGCAAACGGGCGGGACGAGATATCGGACATATTCATTTCAGACGGTAAGATCGTATCGGAAGAAGATTACCGCAGGATCCCGGCTGCAAATGATGAAGAAGTCATAGACGGGACCGGCCTTATCGCAGGACCCGGGTTTGTGGATGTTCACGTTCACTTCAGGGATCCCGGACAGACGTACAAAGAGGACATCCACACGGGTGCGGCCTGCGCGGCTGCAGGCGGATTCACATCGGTCGTCATGATGGCAAATACCGTTCCGCCGATAGACGACCCCGGGATATTAAAGGACGTCTGTGACCGTGCTTCTTCCGAGCCGGTTCATATTTACACATGCGCGACCGTTACGAAAGGTATGGCCGGAGCTGAGCTTGTCGATTATGAACGGCTGCTTGCTGCCGGAGCGGCGGGGTTTACCGATGACGGAAAACCGATACTTGACGAAGCGGTCCTGACGAAAGCTTTCGAAGCGATATCAAAGCTCGGAGCCGTTGTCTCTCTTCACGAAGAAGATCCCGCATATATAAAAGAAAATGGAGTCAATTCAGGTCCTGCCGCAGAAGCTTTAGGACTTACGGGTTCCGACAGGCTTGCCGAGATCACCATGATCGAGCGTGATCTTGCCATCGCCGCAAAGACAGGGGTTAAGCTTAACATACAGCACATCAGCACCGCCGAAGGGGTTGAAGCCGTAAGACATGCAAAGCAGTCAAACCCCAACATACACGCCGAGGCGACGCCTCATCATTTTTCTCTTACCGATTCTGCTGTTAAGACATACGGTACTCTTGCCAAGATGAATCCCCCGCTGAGAAGTGCGGATGACCGCGAAGCCATATGGGAAGGACTGGCCGACGGCACGATAGATATAATAGCAACGGATCATGCGCCTCACAGCAGCGAAGAAAAATCCCGCGGATTCGCACTTGCTCCAAGCGGGATCACGGGACTCGAGACATCTTTTCTGTTGGCTTACGGAACTCTGGTACAAAGAGATATCATAGATATGAACAGGCTGTTTACTCTTATGAGTCTTAATCCGGCAAAGCTTTACGGACTTGATGCCGGAACGCTTTCAACCGGTGCCCCCGCGGATATAGTGATCATCTCGACCGATGAGGAGACTGTCTTTGATACGTCACGGTCAAGATCAAGTAACAGCCCGTTTCTCGGTCAGACATTTGAAGGAAAGATCAAATATACCATAGCCGGCGGCCGTATCATCTATTCGGCCTAGCTTGCGCAATACTTTTCGAAGTTCTCGTCTCTCTTTACTTCTATCAGATCATGGCATTTCCTGCCAAGGTGCTTCTGCTCCGTCTTATCAAATGCCGCAGGGTCTATCGGATCGAGGAATTCGATGACGACATTTGCGGCCTTTACCTTCGGAAAATGCTTTTCAAACACATCCGCACTGTTGGTGATCGCTATGGGAACTATGCGGCAGCCGCTCTTGGTGGCTATCTTCATGCTCCCTTCCTTGAAATCAGCCATCTTGCCGTCTCTGCTCCTGGTCCCTTCCGGGAAGATGAACACGGACAGTCCCGACTTAACATTCTCGATCGCCTTAAGTATGGTCGCAAGTCCCTGCTTGATGTCATCCCTGTCGATGAACAGTGTGTTATACAGATACAGCGCCTGCGCAAATATCGGTATCTTGGAAAACTGAGTTTTGGCAATAAAACATATAAATCCGGGAAGCCTGGGAAGAACGAGCAAAACATCAAAAAAGCTCTCATGGTTCGCAACATAAAGTACCGGTTCTTCCCGCGGCACTTTATCAAGTCCTATGTACTTAACCCTGGCACCTGAAAGGAAATTGACGACGGAAAAGATCATGTTCATCATCACTCTCATATAAGAGTCCCTGGCGCTTTTCGAAAACAGTCCGATGATAAAACCTATGAGCTCGATCGGGACCATTATTATAAAATCAAGTATTACAACGAGTACGCAAATGATAAATCTAAGCATTGATCCCACCTGTTGCTAGAACGCCCTTACGTCATCCGCACCTTTAAAATACAGTGCCAGCATTCCGGGTCCCACATGGGCTCCGGTCACGGGTTCGTGAGCTACCATCCATATCTTCTTAGGCTCGGCGATCTTGGAGATGAGGTTTGCAAGATGAACCGCATCCTCTCTCTTGCCGCCGTATGATATGCCGACTATCTGCTTCTCTGGATCCACTACAAGATCCCTGTATTTTTCCGCAAGGGCCTTGATCGCCTGTTTGCGGCCTCTTGCCTTACATTCCACAACTATCTTGCCTTCCGTGTCTCCCTTGAGGATAGGCTTGATATCCATCATCGTTCCCAGTGATGCAAGCGCTCCGCTTATGCGTCCTGTCCTCTTTAAGTGCTTCAGATCATCAACGACGAACACCTGATACATGCAGTATTTCTGAAAATCGATCTGATCCGCCGTCTCTTCAAGCGACATTCCCTTCTGTCTGCATTCTGCAGCTTCCACGACAAGTATTCCCTCTCCCAGTGATGCTCCGAGAGAATCGATGATCCTGATCGTGCGCTCCGGGAATTCTTCCATCAGATCTGCAGCCGCGATCTTGGCGGAATTGATCGAGCCCGTTACACCGCCCGACAATCCTATGTACAGAACATCCTCGCCCGCCTCAAGCACAGGTTCGAAAGCTTCCGTGAACTGCGAAGGATTTACCTGGGAAGTAGTGACTTTCATTCCTTCCTTGATCTTCTCATAATACTCATCATAATCAAATCCTTCACTGCTCGTAAAATGAAGTTCCTCACCTTCCATGATGAGCGTGAGCGGTACAGACACTATATCATAGTGCTCTCTTACCTTGTCAGTGATGTTTGCTCCGGTGTCCGTAAATATACGAAATGCCATAGTATCTCTCCTTTATCCCTGCAGTTATCGGTCCAAAAATTCCACTACTTCAGAAAATCCCATTCCGTGTGATGCCTTCACGAGTATCGTATCTCCCGGTTTCAGTATCCGGGCATTTTCATCCGACAGAGCCTTGATCAAAAGTTCCTTATTAGGATAATACCTTATTTCCACGTCTTCGTGAAGTCTTGCATGCTCATACATGAACTTTGCCGACGCTCCGACGAAAATGAGCGAATCCACTCCCGCGGATGCCGCATAATCCCCGACGCTTCCGTGAAGCTTATCGGATTCCTCGCCCAGTTCGAACATATCGCCAAGTATCGCGACTTTTCTTGAAACGGCATATCCCAGCGTATCTATTGCCGCACACATCGATTTCGGGTTGGCGTTATAACAGTCATCGACTATCGTGTATTTTTCGCCGTGAATGATGTGCCCCCTTCCGGAAAGCTGCTCGGCACCCGACATGCCTCTTCTGATCTCCTCGAGATTAAGTCCCATAAGGAAACCTACTGCCGCCGCTGCGATGGCATTATCGACCATATGATAACCGGGGAGCGGAACTGTCATATCATAGTGACTTCCGTCCGGAAAATTGGCCGTAAACTTCGATCCGTCAAGACCCAGGTTCTCAATGTTCGATGCATACACATCATCTCTCTTTGATTCCTTGCCGTACCTTACAACCCTGCGGCCCTGCGCCATTTCTTCATCTATGGCGGCAAGCTTTTCGTCCTGTCCGTTTATGACTATCGTACCGGTCGGTGATATGTAAGGGATCAGCTCGGTCTTCGCACGAAATACACCGTCAAGGTCCTGAAGCTGTTCAAGATGGCAGGGACCTATGTTCGTGTATAATGCGATATCGGGACGTACGATCTGCCCGAGTCTTTCCATCTCTCCGAAATCACTTATCCCCATTTCCACGACAGCAACTTCATGACCGTCTCTTATATCAAATATCGTAAGCGGAACTCCGACTTCGTTGTTGAAGTTCCCTTTCGTTCTTACCACTTCATAATGCGCGGACAGCACCGACGCCACTATCTCCTTGGTGCTGGTCTTACCTACGCTTCCGACTATCGCGACTATCCTGATCGACACCTGTCTGCGGTAGTACTCTGCAAGTTTTCTGATCGCAACAAAACTGTCCTCGACAACGATGCAGCATCCCTTCGGCTTGTCGGGAAGCTTTTCGCATATGACGGCCAGTGCCCCGTTGTCAAATACCTGATCGATAAAAGAATGTCCGTCTACGCGCTCGCCTTTTGTTGCAACGAATATCCCGCCCTCTTCGATCTGTCTCGAATCTATGACAACACTTGTTGCCTCCTTGGTCATGTCCGACCTGGCACCGTTTTCTATTGTTCCTCCGACAGCTTCCGCTATCGCTTCTATAGTCATGTTGCGCATATCATTCCCATTTCCTGAGCGAAAGCTCTATTATGTATTCGCACAGATCAGCGTATGACATTCCTTCCGCCTGTGCTTCCTGGGGGATCAGGCTGGTGGGTGTCATTCCCGGGAGCGTATTTGCTTCAAGGCAATATACATCACCTTTTTTGTCCATTATAAAATCCATTCTGGCATATGTACTGATACCGAGTGCATTGTAAGCTTTGACTGCTTCCGCCTGGATCCTTGCGGTATCCGTATCATTAAGATCGGCAGGACACGTCTCTATCGTAGAGCCCGCCTGGTACTTGTTCCTGTAATCGTAAAATCCTTCCTTGGGTTCGATCTCAACGATGGGAAGAGGCCGTCCGTCTATGACACAGCAGGTGAATTCCCTGCCCTCTATGAATTCCTCGACCATAACTCTTGACTCATATCTGAACGCATCTTTGATCGCGCTTGCATATTCCGTTTCATTATCGGCCATATACACACCGACCGACGATCCTCCGTTACAGATCTTGACAACACACGGAAACTTCGGCTTGTGATCATCATCGGCGCTGCGCAGCAGGAAGCTTTTCGGCGTAGACACTCCGTATCCGATAAACAGCTGCTTGGCAACCGACTTGTCCATGGCAAGTGCGGAAGAAAATGAATCCGTTCCCGTATACTTTATCCCCATCAGGTCAAAAGCGGCCTGGATCTTGCCGTTCTCTCCGCAGTCTCCGTGAAGGGCCATGAACACGATATCTGCCGACTGACATATCTTTATGACACCGGGTCCGAAAAATTCACGCCCCCCGTCCTTCCTTTGCTTTCTTACCTCATCAAGATCCGGGGCTTTTTCGGATACCGGAGCTACGCGCTCGGCCCAGTCGATATCGATATCAAAGACACTGTTCTCGTCCCCTTCAAATCCCAGGAACACGTCAAGCAGTATAACCTTATGTCCCTTTGACTTAAGAGCTTCATATACACCGCGGCCGCTGACAAGAGATACGTCACGCTCCGTACTCAGTCCCCCCGCCAAAACAACTATCTTCATTTTTTATCCCTTCATTCTCTTTATTCTTCCGGCGCCTATGTAAGTCCCGTAAGTACGAAAAGCCTGGGCAGATCGCACAGTACCTCATCCTCGTCCGTAAGGTCGATCCCCGACAGATTGGCTCCGTATATATAGTTCAGTCTGTTTACCACAAAATCACGGTATTCAACACTGACACTCACATAATTGGTCATCGTTACAAGATATGCTTCGGACATCATCCGAAGAGCAGTTTTCTCATCATTTTCCCGTGTATCGTCATCCACTCTCTTATCGAAGAACTCCGTTTCCACCGGCTGTTTGATAAGTGCATTTGACTCATCGAAGACCACGTTCATGATGCTTGTGCATATATTGTAATTGGTCGGATTCGGCGACATCAGATATGCGAACAGGCCGTAAAATCCCGGTTCTTCATATGAAAATCCTTCCGTTATCACATCCATCGCTATCGCATCGACTACCGACCTGTATGTCTTGCTGCCTGTCAGTCTGTACAGCTCCGCTGCCGACCACAGCCTTGATGCAACCGGGTCTGCATCATCTGTCATGCTCTCTGCTTCCCTGAACATGTCTTCGGCATCTTCCGCAGCCTTTTCGGCCATATCCCACTCCGGCATCACATATGCCGCTTTGGCAAGTACCGCAGCGCAGTTGTATCTGTCAAGCATATCGGATATTTCGTCTTCCGGAATGTTCATTATATCCGACCCAAGCTCTGTTGCAAGCCTGTTTATCCCATAGATCTTTGCTTTTTCCGGAAACACTTCAAGACACAGGAGCGCATCGGTCTCATACATAACGCGGTCCTTAAGACTGCCAGTCCTGTACTTGTCCCGTACGGATGATATTTCCTCTTCCAGAAGTGTCTTGTATAAATCTTTCGTTACAGGTATCTCTTCACCCAGAACGGCTGCCGCGTCATCAAGTGACAATACCGATATGACCTGCTCACCCGAAGATTCATCGATCTCTATGGCGTATCCGCCGGCATCGGCATCATATCCTTTATGGCTGAGATTAACTTTCGTAAGATCTTCCGCTTCCTGATCAAATCCGTCATCACCCGTACCGTTCCTGTAGTTCAGATAATCTATCATGGCATCGGGGTCCGTGTATCCGGCCGCAGCCTGCGCACCTGCAACAGAGCACGCCGAAAGAGAAGAGGATATAAACAGGCACAGGAGCACGCCTGCGATCTTACCGAGGTTGGCGCCTGCTGCAGCGGCGCGCATCTTCAGTTTCTTCTTGTACTTGCTCTTTAAATATACAAGATCAAATATCAGTATCAGGAACAGTATCGATATACCCCATGAAACATACTGGATGATCGTTCCCGCATATGTTACGGTAAGTGTTCCGGAAGAGCCGTTCAGTTGTACCCGGCACAGGCCGTTTTGTCCTTCTCCGGTGACCTCAAGCTTTGTCTTTACACCGTCCTTATCCGTGATAACAGCTCTGTAGCCTTTGTAGTATATGAAAGGAACATCAACGTATTCATGTCCTCCTTTGATCTCGGCTGTGATCTTTGCTCTGTCTCTTGTGAAGGAGCATTCCGTCCTGTCATCGTATATCATGTGTTCACTTTGATCCACGAGCTTTTGCGGCTCTTTGACCGTTTGCGGAAGCCATTCTCCCGCTATGACATTTGCCGTAAAGGGCTTGTAGCTGTAATAATCATCACTGTAATCATAGTAGCCCATTGAGTTCTCGTTCTGATGGTTAACTGCCAGAAATGAAACCGCAGCCATAACAACGATAAGCGTAAGCTCAACCGTAAACGACCTGCTCTCCTGGTCTGCCCTGTCAAGGAACAATCGTAGTACTATCGCATCAGCCATCGCCAGGAGCGTACTCGTCATGATGAACATCCTCCACGGGAACTGCAGGAATCCGAAGAACCTTGCGACTCTTTCCCACGGCATTATGTTCGTGGCGCCTACCGCAAAAATGATGGCCGCCACAATGAGCATATCAACAAAACCGAGTATCGGATAATCCTTGCGTGACATGAAAAATCGCGGAAGGATAAGGGCAAACAGCACGAATCCCACACACGGGAAAGTCGTGGAAGCAATATCCGAAAATCCCACCGCCGCATCAAGAAGATCCGACCAGTTATCCGACACATAGAACTTCGCTGATGCAAACTGTTCAAGCATCGGTACCCAGTGAAAAGCCGTAACAAGTACCGCGAGCCCTGAGACCACGCAGAGCTTCGCAAACAGTCTCGGCGTATTTATGAACTTTTTGATATGGATAAGAAAACAGACTATCCCAAAGGCCACGGTCAGTATGCATGTTGCCGGATGAGCCAGTATCAGTCCCGCAAATCCAAAACCGAACACCCACGGCTTGTCCATATCTTCATGTATGACATTGAAGATCCCGTATATCGCAAAAGGCAGGAATATAAATGCAGCCGTCTCTCCGCACGCGGTCCTGACCAGCATGTCATCCATATGATAAGGACACAGTGTCAGGAGTATCGCCGCGATCGTTCCGGCAAACTTCGACAGGCTCATCTTCCACACACAGTAGAACGTGGACAGATAGCACATCACGAAGATCATCGCAGTGTATATATGAAAGCTCTTTCCGATGCTCACATGAAATACACGGAGCAGGGCCGGTATGTGAAGGAGTATGTCCGAATAAAACAGCGAACTTGCATATCCCGCTCCTCCGTAAAACAGCGTGTTCACCTTAAGGAACGGTCGTCCTATGCGGATACCTTCCTTGAGACTTTCGATCCGAAGAAGGTGATACTCGATATCGTGTCCGTTGATACAGTATCTTGACACGAGAGGAGCCATGGCCACGATCATCGTGATCAGAAAGAAAGCAAGCGTGATCCGGTTTTCACGTTTTTCCAAGTAATGCTTCATTAACTATTCCTGTTCCTCAGAGATCATTTCCGAGAATGAAAGCGTAAGATCATTATCATCCGATTCAACGGATATGGTATAACTCTTGGTCTTATATCCGCTCTTTGACAGTGTGATCACATGTGATCCCGCAGCCGGCTTTATGAACGATATCGGAGCTATACCGACATACATTCCGTCCATATATACCTCAACGCCTTGCGGTGATTCCACATATACTTTTCTCGTGTTGCTGACTACCGGTGCGGTCGTACCTGCAGTCGAGGTCGTGCCCGTGCCTGTAGCGGCTGTCCCGGTTGAGGAAGTATCAAGAAGCTGGCCGGGTGCCGCAGCGGTCGTATTCTTCTTAGCCGTATTGCCTGCGGTTGTCGATGCTTCTTCGGTCTCTTCCTCAAGCACCATGTCGATATTGGCGTATTGATCCGATACCCTTATGTTCGTGTCAATGCTCTTGTAACCCGCTAGTTCAACATGAACATGGTGGATACCGTATTCGATTGGAACTCTTTCTTCAAAGTCCGTCATCACACCGTCAACGAACAGCTGAGCATAATCGGGAACGATGGAAAATTCCACATGCCCGATGGCAACCTCCTTGACGTCAACCTTGGAAAGATCGATGACGGTCTCTTCATCTCTTATTATCTCAACATCTTCCTCGGCCGCATAACCCCTGTTCGTAAGGCGTACATGATAACTGCCTTCGGGTACGGGGATCAGCATCTCTTCCGAGACTTTCTTGATGATGTCCTGTCCTACTTCGATCCAGCCGCCTTCAAAGTACGAATCGTTCGAAAGCCTGACATATCCATGACCCCTTTCGACGATCACCGAACAGATCTTGCGTCCGTATCCTTTTACCGTAAGCGTATCAACGTTCGTGACATCCATAAATGTCGCAAGTTCATTACCATATGACACTATGGCTGTCTTGGGAAGCTTGTATGTACTCCCCGCGATGTCCATCCTGCCCTCTTCCTCGTTGATCTCGAATTTCGTAACATCGGTAAATGTCCACGCTTCGTCACTTATCTGAAGACTGAGCAGTTCCTTGCTGTGAATGCTGTACGACACATCGAGTATCTCGCCGAGAGGTATCTGATCAAGTGTCAGCGAATTGCCGTGCTTGCCGAGTATCGGTGTCTTGCCCGCAAGCTCGAGTTCAAACAGCTTGTCCTGATCGACCGACATGAACTTCAGCTTCCCCGACTCTTCGTCCTTGCCGACGAGCATCGCCGTACTCTCATATACAAGGTCCTTTGTGTCTATACTCTCATCCCTGTTTTCTTCTACGGTCTGTTTTATCTCTTCGGCACGCTTTTCGGCCTGCTGTTTTTCATATTCTTTTGCTATATAGTATATTCCGAGCATCGTGATGATCACGATGACGATCACCGGAATGACAACTTTCTCGATGTTTTTCATTCGGTTTTCCCACGTATCATGTCAAGAAGCTTTTCTTTCTCGTTGACCGACGGATCATCAAGAACCGCTTCAAGAAGACGGGACAGAGCTGCACCTATCCCGGGTCCTGCGGGGATCCCTTCGGCGATAAGGTCGCTCCCTCCGACAGTAAGCTCTCCCACCGACAGAGCATCACCGTCCTGTATTATCTGTCTGTACATCCTGTCGAGAGTCTCTATTCGCTCAAGCTTCTCTTCACGTTTATAGTCGGTGTGCGCATACAGATCCGCGTACTTAAGTCGCATGAGATTCTCCATGTTGGATACTTCCACATCCACGATGAACCTTCTGACCGCGGGATAGGTAAGCTCAGGTGTATCATCATGAAATCTGACCAGCTTCTTTACTCTTTTGATCGTATCGTTGTCATACTTGAGCCTTCGGAGAAAATCCTCCGCCATCTTCACCCCTTCCGCGGGATGCCCCGTGAAGTGGTCTGCGTCGTCTCTTCCTCTGAATTTTTTGACAGGCTTTGCTATATCATGAAGCATCGTGGCGATACGAAGGATTCTGTCTTCTCTCTCGTCAATATCGTGGTAATGCTCCACAATATAATCAAGCGCCACGATGGTATGGTCTCCCACGTTTGTAAAATGATGGGGAGTCTCCTGTTCACACTGTGTCATCGCATCCCATTCGGGAAAGATCACACCGGTCACTCCGAGATCGTAAGCCTGACGGAGCCTGTTCGGATGATCGGAGCATATGAGCTTTTCAAGCTCCTGCCTGATCCTCTCTGCGCTTATATTGGAAAGATTCTTACACAGCCTGCTGATCGCCTCTGCTGTCTTATCTTCTATCTTAAAATCAAACGCCGCCGAAAACCGCAGTGCGCGAAGCATCCTGAGCGCATCTTCGTTAAAGCGCTCCGCCGGATCTCCAACCGCGCGGACGATCCCGTCGCGAAGATCCTGCATGCCGCCGAACAGATCTACCAGTCCGGTCTTCTCGCTGTATGCCATTGCGTTTATCGTAAAATCACGACGCCGAAGGTCTTCCCGCAGGTCCGGAGTAAAAGTCACTTCCTTCGGGTGACGATTATCTTCATACTCTCCGTCGATACGGTACGTTGTGACCTCGTAGCCGTCAGCTCCCATCATGATCTTCACGGTTCCGTGCTCGATCCCCACATCTATCGTTCTGCGAAAGATCGCTTTCACCTGTTCCGGAACTGCGTTGGTCGTAATGTCCCAGTCATTCGGGACGCGGCCCATATATGAATCCCGTACACAGCCTCCCACCGCATATGCTTCGTATCCTGCTTCCTGGAGTTTGCTTATGATGGTCCTGACTTTTGCGGGAAATTCCTGCATCTGCTTCCTCTTGTTATCTCTTGCTTACAAGTTCTACCGTCTGTCTGGCTATGGACATTTCCTCATCGGTCGGGATCACGAGTATCGGAATACGTGAACCGTCCTTGGAAATGATCAGCTCCTCTCCCCTGACAGCGTTCTTCTTCTCATCAAGCTCTGTCCCGAGGTACGTAAGATAACTGCTGATCTGTGCCCTTGCCGATATGTTGTTCTCTCCGACTCCGGCCGTAAATGTGATCGCATCTACTCCGTTCATCGCCGCAACATATGCACCGATGTATTTGGCAACACGGTATGCGTATGTCTCAAGCGCGGCCTTTGCCTGCTCGTTTCCGGAGTCCGCTGCCTCACCCAGGTCTCTGAAGTCACTTGATACTCCGTCCGATAATCCCAGCACTCCCGACTTCTTGTTAAGTATCGTGAGCATTTCTCCGATGGAAAGGTTTTCCTTGCCCGAGATGAATTCAAGTATCGCGGGATCAAGATCGCCGCTCCTTGTACCCATTATCAGACCTTCAAGCGGGGTCAGTCCCATGGATGTGTCCACGCATTTGCCTCCGTTAACGGCACTTACCGACGCACCGTTTCCGAGATGGCATACTATGATCTTCATGTCCTTAATATCTTTTCCTAGAAACTCTGCGGTCCTGTGTGCCACATAATCATGGCTCGTTCCGTGAAAACCGTATCTTCTTACCTTGTACTTCCTGTAATATTCATAAGGGATTCCATACAGATATGCCTTGGGAGGCATTGTCTGATGGAACGCCGTATCAAATACCGCTACCATCGGAACGTTCGGCATGAGTTCCCTGCACGAATCCACTCCGATCAGGTTTGCGGGATTATGAAGAGGCGCAAGGTCGTTGCACTCCTTGATGGCGGCCAGCACTTCATCATCTATTATCACTGACTTTGCGAACTTCTCGCCGCCGTGAACTATACGGTGACCTACGGCATCTATCTCTGACAGGCTCTTGATCACTCCGTTTGCAGGATCGGTAAGAGCTTCAAGCACAAGGCTTACCGCCTTCGTATGGCTCGGCATGTCTACCTGCGTCTTGACCTTGTCGCTGTCTTTCTTCTGATATGTGTGCATTCCGCCATCAATACCGATACGTTCGCACAGGCCCTTTGCAAGGACTTCTTCTGTGTCGGCATTGATGAGCTGGTATTTGAGAGAACTGCTGCCGCAGTTGATTACGAGTACGTTCATAGTTTTCTCCTTCTATAAATTAAGGTGTGTCGCCCATTTGGATTAATATGCTCTCCCCCAATATACAAGATGTTTAGCCGGTTTCCCGCAGCATACGCACGTGTCCGCTACCTTCTCGTCGGTAAACGGCATGCAGCGGCTTGTAACCGACAGATCCTCTTTGATCTTGTTCTCACACTCGACATCGCCGCACCACATAGCCTTAACAAAGCCTGACTTCTCGGCGAAGATCTTATCGAACTCTTCCCTGTTCGTTGCGGTGTATGTCTGGCTGTCGCGGCGAGTCCTTGCGCGCTCGAGCATCTCCTTCTGGATCGTATCAAGAAGAGTCTCAACGGTACCCGCAAGATCCGAAATGCCGCACTCACTCTTATCTCCGGTATCACGGCGTGCGAGGATCGCTTTTCCTGCCTCAATATCCTTGGGTCCTATCTCTATCCTGACCGGAATACCGCGCATCTCGGCTTCCGCAAACTTCCATCCGGGGCTCTTATCCGTATCATCAACCTTGACGCGAAGTCCTGCGGCGGTAAGCTCGTCCTTTATCTTCTGTGCCGTTTCAAGTACACCTTCCGACTGTTGTCTGATAGGCACGATCACTACCTGTGTCGGAGCTACCTTCGGAGGAAGTACCAGTCCGTTGTCATCACCGTGAACCATTATTATCGCACCGATGAGTCTCGTGGTTGTGCCCCATGATGTCTGGAACGGATGCTTAAGTGTGTTGTCCTTATCGGTAAACTGAATGTCAAACGCCTTCGCAAATCCGTCACCGAAGTTGTGGCTCGTTCCGGACTGGAGTGCCTTGCCGTCATGCATCAGCGCTTCTATCGTATACGTTGCTTCGGCTCCCGCGAACTTCTCCTTGTCGGTCTTACGTCCCTTGATAACGGGTATCGCAAGTACCTGTTCGCAGAAGTCGGCATACAGGTTCAGCATCTGTACCGTACGCTCTTCGGCCTCCTCAAATGTGGCGTGTATGGTATGTCCTTCCTGCCACAGGAATTCCCTTGAGCGAAGGAACGGTCTCGTCTCCTTCTCCCACCTTACAACCGAACACCACTGGTTGTATACCTTCGGAAGATCCCTGTATGAATGAACTTCGTTTTTATAAAAATCACAGAACAGTGTTTCCGAGGTAGGACGTACGCACATTCTCTCTGTAAGAGGCTGCAATCCTCCCATCGTCACCCATGCCACCTCGGGCGCAAAGCCTTCTACATGATCCTTTTCCTTCTCAAGAAGGCTCTCCGGGATGAACATCGGAAGATATACATTCTCCACGCCCGTTGCCTTGAACCTCTCGTCCATCTGCTTCTGGATAAGCTCCCAGATAGCATATCCCGCGGGCTTGAACACCATGCATCCCTTTACGCTCGTGTAGTCGATAAGGTCCGCTTTCTTGACTACGTCCGTGTACCACTGCGCAAAATCAACCTCCATCGAGGTTATCTGCTCAACCTGTTTCTTTTCTGCCATAACAATACTCCTCAATTTTCGATAAATCGTTAACTCTTATATTTTACGCTTTTTTGCACAATTTATCCACACAATTTTGTATTTCATCGCGGCCTGCCGGGGTCTGTCCGGTGGTCATAAGAGCACTTCCGCCGCCCCTGCCGCCGGTAATTTCATTAAACTCCTTCGTAAAGCCGCGCAGATCCGCGCTTTTTTCCATATCAGGACTTACAGCGAATATGTACCTGTAGCCGCTGTTGTCACCTGAGAATGCGCAGACATATCCGTCAAACTCTGCCGTACATCTGTTGACCACGTTTCGAAGGCCTATCTGATCAAGACTCGCTGTAAATATCACGCAGCTCTTCTCACCGGGATCCATGGTCCTGATCCGCTCCAGTACGGAGGACGCGACCATCTCGGCCATTTCTTTTCGAAGAGCAGTGTTCTCCTCCTTAAGCGCCATGTACCGCTCCATCTGCTCGGAAACCGCACTGCCCGTATCATCACGCGGCGAAGACAGTACATCCATTATCTTTGCATTGGAGTCATGCAGCATCACATAGTCTGCATATGCATCGAGTCCTGCGACCACTGTCATCCTCGTCCCCCCGCGGTGCGGCATAAAGCTTAGGATCTTGATCACTCCGAGTTGCCCAGTAAAGCTTACATGCGGAGCGCAGCATGCGCACGTGTCTACTCCTTCGATCGTAACCAGCCGGACGTTTTCCGATACATCAAGCTTGCTCCGGTATTCCATGGAAGCCGCCTCTTCGGGAGATGGGAAGCTTATGGTCACCGGTACATTTGAATAAACGACTGCGTTAGCCCGCTCTTCGATCATACGGATCTGCTCATCGGTAAGAGGACCGCTCACATCCACTACGACCTCTTTTTCGCTCATATGAAAGCCCACGTTGTCATAACCGAATTCGTTATGGATAAGACCGCATACGAGATGCTCCGCACCGTGATCCTGCATCATGCGAAGGCGGCGGGCCGCATCGACATGCCCGGTTATCTTCTCCCCCGCTTCGACCTTTTTTTCGATAAAATGGCATACGCATCCGTCTACGGTGCGTACATCGGTAACTCTTACCGTTTCCCCGCTCTGCAATACGATAGATCCCACATCCGACGGCTGTCCGCCGCCCTCGGGGAAGAAGGCCGTGCGGTCAAGCACTATGCAGGGCTCCTTCGTTTCATCGCTTACAAGCGACTCGATCACGACCGCCTCAAAGTCCGTAAGACCCCCGTCCGTCTCGTATAACAGCTCTGTTCTGTCATTTTTGTTTCTCTCATTTTTCATGTTTCCTATTATACTATAACAATGTATAAATAAAAAACTTGTTAACATAATTCAATGAATGTATAATATCACTGCATGAAAAACAGATTCAGAAAAATATCATTGATACTCATAATGACGATGATCGTGTCATCGATACCGGTAAGGGCCGACGATATTATGCCGGACCCTCAGGATATCCCTGCGCCTTCGGAGGAGATCGAGGCACCTGAAACTCCTGAGATCGAAGTGGAGATAGAACAACCCGAAGAGCCGGAAGAGCCCGAAAAGCCTTCCAAAGAAGAGGAGCCTTCGGAGAAAAAGAAAAACTCCGGGGATGACGGAAATGACAGCTTCGAAGATGCGGATGCAGCCACCGATGAAGAGTATGCAGACGAAGTATCCGATGAAGAAGATAAAGATCCTGCCGATGACGACGAATGGATGTCTGAGCATAACATATCGAAGAACGACGACGGTACATACGAAGAAGTCGATGAAGACGGAAACCGTATCGTGATCGATCCCGACGACCCCGAATTCTACAAGTTCTATAAAAAATCCAAGAAGGACCTGATCCCTCTTAATAAGAACTTTTCCGAAACGGATTCGTTCATGTCGGACGATGCGCGGCCCGACCCATTCACATGCAGACTGACGGGATTTAAGTACAGTTATCCTTCATACTACAAAACGTCCGACGAATCAAAGAGAGTCCGTATCAGATACGGCATGGATATTTCCAAGTATCAGGGTGTCATATCCTATGAGAACTGGAAGGTGCTGAAAGATACATACGGTATAGAATTCGCGTTCATCCGTGCAGGCTACAGAGGCTGGGGAAGTGCCGGAAACATCCGCCCGGATGAGTGCTTTGACAGTAACATCGTCAATGCCCGCAAAGCAGGTGTTCAGGTGGGCGTATACTTCTACTCCCAGGCTATCACCACAGACGAAGCAGTGGAAGAAGCCGTCAAATGCCTGTCATACATCGGCAACAGAAAAGACCTGGTGACCCTCCCTGTTGTAATAGACTACGAATACTCCGACTCCAAAACGGGGCGTCTTATAGCAGCAAAGCTCAGCAGAAAAGCACATACGGATATCGTAAATGCATTCTGCAAAAAGATATCCGAAAGCGGCCTTATGCCCGGAATATACGCAAGCCGGAGCATGCTCGTGGATGATATGATCCTGTCGGATATCGCGGAGGAAAACAATATCTGGATGGCAAACTGGCCAAGTTCAAGTGCCGCTGTCAAATCCACTTCCTATACCGGAAGACTCTGCTCATGGCAGTATACGGATTCATTCTCAGGCTTCGGTGATAAGGGCCTGAAGCTTATGAAGAGCGATGCTCTCGATCTTGACTTCTGGTTCGGAGACTTCCCGGGAGAAGAGCCCGAAGACGATCCTGAACCGGAACCGGTGATCCCGATAGAAGAACCTGACCCAAAAGAAGACGATCCTCCGGCGGAAGATGTGGATCCGGAAGAAAACAATGATCCCGATACCTTCATCATAACCGGTATCGAAGACCGTACATACACCGGCAGTCCCATCACCTTTGACAATATCGAAGTAAGACAGGGCAACCGCCTTCTTGTCGAAGGAAGTGACTACAGCATCAAATACTCGGCCAACACGCGCGTTGGCACGGCAAGGGTTTCAATAACCGGAAAAGGTAATTTTACGGGAACCTACCCTGTCACATTTAAGATCAATCCTCTTGGTATGACCGGCAGGATAAAGGCCGGTGATATAACCGTGTCATATAACGGAAGAGTCCAGAAAGGAACGACTGCAGTTTCTTTCAGACTTGATGACGGAACATGGAAAACTCTCAAGGCGGGCACCGATTTTACCTACGTATATCCGGGAACGAAGAAAGACTCTTCGGATTATGATACATCCGCTTTTGTAGGTGATCCCGACAGCGACAGAGATTACACTGTCCAAATCGTCGGAAAGGGTAACTACGAAGGATCCGCAACCTTTACGGAAACAATACTCAGAAAAGAAACCGACAGGATCCCTGTAGGAAAACTTAATATTGCAAAGATAAAGACCCAGCAGCTTGGCATTGCAGGTGACGGCACACCGATACCGGCTACACCGGTACCTTACGTACGATACAAAGGTGAAGTGCTGGATGAGAGTTCATATTCCGTTGAATACATCAACAACGCTGCTCCCGGAACCGCTTCCGTATATCTTACCGGAAAAGGAGCTTTTGCGGGGACCAGAAAGATCGACTTCAAGATCGCATCCCTCCCCCTGTCCAAAGCTTCCATCACGGGAATAGAAAGCTCTGTAAGCTACACTTCATTTGAGGTAAAACAGAAAGGATACGAGGTCAGATACGGGGATAACGATACTCTCCTCGTTGAAGGAAGAGACTACACCGTATCATACTCGGGCAACGTCGAAACCGGAAAGAACGCCGCCATCACATTCACCGGAGCCGGCGCTTATACAGGTTCCGTCAGAAAACTGTTCGCGGTAGAGCCGGCAGCTCTTTCCGATGGAACGGTCAAGAACGATGCGATCCGTGTGTTCATGAAAAAAACGGTACCGTATTCCAAGGGCGGGGCAGAGCCCGAGATCAAAGTACTGTATAAGACAGATGACGGAGAATACACCCTTATCGAAGATAAGGATTATACCCTCAAATACTACAACAATACATCCGTAAATGACGGCTCGTCTGCCAAGGACCGCCCGGGTGTGTACATAACCGGAAAAGGAAACTTTACCGGAAAGCTTAACGCTACATTTACGATAGACCGGGAAAACATCGCTGCCACGGATCTGTATGTATCGGATATCATCCTGTCGGATCGGGGCGAAGACGCGGAGCCTGAGATAACCGTGTGCGATACAAACGGAGAGGAACTTGAAAACGAAACCGATTATGAGTACATCATAGACGGTACCACCGTAACGATAAACGGTATCGGAAACTACTACGGCAGCAGATCGGCAACATTCAGATATGCAGACAAGAGCATCGAGCCTGCCGCTGTTAAGATCGCGGAAAAGGCATTTACAGGGTCTGCCATAACACTTACCAAAGATGATTTTACACTGATAAAAGTCGGGAAAAACGTTCTTGAAAAAGATGATTTCGAAATAATTCCCGGCAGCTACGAAAATAACGTAACCACCGGGAAAGCTAAAGTCAAGATCCGTGGACTGCGTGATTACGGTGGTATCAAGACAGTCACTTTTAAGATCGTAAAACGTAAGATCCGGAAATGATCTTAACCGAAGTATCTGTCGTGAAGACCCTTGAATGCCTTGCCGTGTCTTGCCTCATCCCTTGCCATTTCATGGACTGTATCGTGGATGGCATCAAGGTTTGCTGCCTTAGCACGCTTTGCAAGATCTGTCTTGCCGCTTGTTGCGCCGTTCTCTGCTTCTATACGCATTTCAAGATTCTTCTTCGTTGAATCCGTAACAACTTCTCCGAGAAGCTCAGCAAACTTGGCAGCGTGCTCTGCCTCTTCAAAAGCAGCCTTCTCATAATACATTCCTATCTCGGGATAACCCTCGCGAAATGCTACTCTTGCCATTGCAAGATACATTCCGACCTCGGAGCACTCTCCGTTGAAGTTGGCGCGAAGATCTGCGATGATATCCTCAGACACGCCCTTTGCCACTCCCACAACATGCTCAGCTGCCCATGTCATCTCACCTTCCTGCTTGGTGAACTTCTCTGCGGGTGCTTTACACTGGGGACATGCCTCGGGGGGCTGATCTCCTTCATGAACGTAACCACATACCTGACAAACCCATTTCATAGTGTATTCTCCTTTCGCATTATATGATCCTACAGATTGTTTTTGATATAATTCTTGATCCCTCTGAACGTAGAGGTGCTGATAATATGCTCTATACGGCATGCATCCTGCTCGGCGATCTTCTCCGACACGCCTGCGGTCTTCTGCAGGAAAAGTGTAAGGGTCTTGTGCCTGTCATATACTTCGACAGCCTTCTTGCGCCCCTTCTCCGTGAGATTGATCTCCTTGTCGGGCTCACCCATCGTGATATACTCTTCTTCCCTCAGTATGCTCATCGCACGGGATACGCTCGGTCTTGAAAACCCCATCTCTCTTGCCACATCGACAGAGTAGACTGCGGCGTTCTTCTTCTTCAGTCTGTATATCGTTTCAAGATAATCCTCACCGGATTCAAGCATTGCCATAAGTCACCTCTTACCCAAAACTCTATCATTTTATCGGGATTATTACAACATGATATTTGCAGGTTTTTTACATACAAATATCCCGATAGTTTCCTATCGGGATAAATGTAAGTAAAGTAAGTAAAGGTTTCGGGACAAGCACTTATATCAACTGATTGTATATAGAGGATAAAGCACTTGTTGCTTCGGCATTGCTGCCGTATATACTGGAATTCATATCTGCGTCGCGGGCTATGGATGATGCCTTATCCGCGATCTGTGATCCGTAGGTTGCATTACCGTTGAACAACGACTTAAGTGTGGCCTCGTCGGCCTTACCAAGCTTCTCTTCGTCAACGGTCATCTTGCCGTCGGATCCTACCGTCACTCCGACCTTCGCAAGCACCTTGGAGAACGTATCCGTCATACCGGTCATGAACTTCATGTCCTGACCTATCTCCTTGGAGTTTACCTTTGCGGACCGGTCGATGACTTTGTTGTAATCAGCAGCAAAATCCTTGACTGCCGATGTTACCTTGCTCATATCAAGCTTGCCGTCCGTCTGTTTCCACAGATCGTCGGAAGAAAGCTTTTCTGCGGATGACTTCAGCTCCTGTGCATCCTTCTTCATCTGACCAAGGCCCGTCGTATCGGTGTCAGCCTTCTTGGTTGAAGTCTTGGACGTACTCTTGGCTGTCGATGTTGAAGCAGATGTCTTGGTTGCTTCTCCTGTCTGTTCGGCATAGTATGACTTGACAAGCTTGCCGTAGCTTCCGTTCTTGATGGATGCATAAGCTGCAAAGTCAAAAGATCCTGCTGCATCCTTGCCGGATCCGAGACTGTTGAACAATGAAGAAATACTCGAATCAGATAATGCCATTCGATCGCCTCCTTAAAAGCCGTAACTAATTCTTAGATGCGTAGTAATCATCAAAGAGCTTGTTAGCTGCCTCAAGAGTTTCCTTGCTGATGCCCGGGAGTTCGTCGCCCCATGCTGCGGTGGCTTCCTTGTATCCCTTCTCCATGGCTGCCTGCATCTCTTTCATCTTCTCCGGATCATCTCCGGCAAGTGCCGATGCAAAATCAAACAGTCTTTGGGATGTCTGCTTAACGCCCCAGTATCCGTCCTCGGAAATATCCTCTTTGGCCTTCGCGATATCTGCAGGGCTGACGTCCTTCAGATTCTCGGGTGAGAACAGATCTGCAAGCTTGGATACTCCTGCCTGATCGGTGAACATCTTCTGAACAAGCTGAGCCAGCTGATTCTGTCTGTCTGCCTGATCCTGCTTGAGCTGCTGTACAAGAGCGGCACGGTCTTCGGCACTCATCTTGTTGATGGAATAGGTAGCCTTCTTCTCCGTTCCCTGACTCTTCTCATATACAACGCCTGTCTCTGCTGCCTTGGCGTCGGTCTTGACGGTATCTTTTGCAGCATCTTCAGCCTTGACTGCATCATAAGAATAACTGCTGTACGCACCTGCAACGCTTCCAACATTCATGTCACTCATAGCATATTCCTCCTATCAGTATATTCAATTATATCACATTACATGTAAACGGTGGAATCATTTCTGAACAGAAAATGACGGTGCAGTATTGCACCAAATGTGCTCTCAATCCGTTGAGAAATAATTCCGAAGTCCGTTTCGGATCAAGCGCTATTCTGCGCTTTCTATATTATACATCGGCACAATTTGAAAATACTTTATACTTTTTTATAAAAATATTGAAATTGACCGTGAGATAGCGTATAAATTGTAGAAGTGGAGCTTTGAACGGCATATCTCTCCACACTTAGTCAGAAGGAGCTTGAAGAAATGAAAAAATACATCGCTGTGATAACCGCCGCTTCCCTCATCACTTCCGTGATACTGTGCGGATGCTCGGCATCAAACGAAAATAAGACTCTTACCGTGTTCAATTACGGAATGTATATTGATATGAACATGATCGATCAGTTCGAAAAAGAGACCGGTATAGATGTGCGCTACGAAGAGGCTCCCACACCGGAAGAGCTTTATACGAAGTACAAGGCAGGTGCCATCGATTATGATGTTTTATGTACTTCGGAATATATGCTCCAGAAGCTGATAGGTGAGGGCGAGCTTGTTGAGGTTGACTTTGACTCGATGGATAATACCAAGGAGATCGGCGGCAAATACTGGGATATGGTCAAGAGCTTTGATCCCGATAACAAATATGTAATGCCGTATTTCTGGGGCACGGTCGGCCTTCTCTATGATTCGGAAAAAGTGACCGAGGTTCCCGATTCATGGGACGTTTTGTTCAACGGAAAATACAGCGGGGACATCATCATGCAGAACAGCATGCGTGACGCATATATGATCGCTCTTAAGTATCTCGGGTACTCACTTAACACTACCGATGAAAAAGAGCTTGCCGAAGCTCAGAAGCTTCTTATAGAACAAAAGCCCCATGTCCAGTCATATCTTGTCGATGAGGTAAGAGACGAAATACTGGCGGGAAACGCTTCGATCGGAGTCGTATACTCGGGCGAAGCCTTTTATGCATATGAAGAAAATCCGCTGATACAGTACAGCATCCCCAAAGAAGGTTCCAATATATGGATAGACTGCTGGGGTATCACGAAGAACTGTAAGGATACCGAATCCGCAAAACTGTTCCTTGATTATCTGTGCAGGGAAGATGTGGCGCGCGCCAACTTTGAAGAAGTAAGATATTCCTCTCCCATCACGTCCATTGCGGACAATCTGACAGAAGAGGAAAGCTCATCCGATGCCATGAATCCGTCAGCCGATAAGCTGGCAAACTGTGAAATATATAAGCAGCTCCCGGAAGAGACCACAGAGCTGCTTTCAACGATGTGGAAAGAACTGAAGGCAGACTAGAACCTCTACTTCTTCTCCGCTATCGCTTCGATCTCGATAAGTACGTCCTTGGGAAGTCTTGCAACCTCCACGCAGCTTCTTGCCGGATAAGGCTTGGTAAAGAACTGCGCATATACTTCATTGATCGCGGCAAAATCGTTCATATCCTTGATAAATACCGTAGTCTTGACGACTCTGTCGATACCGCTTCCCGCATCCTCAAGGAGAGCAGCCAGATTCTCAAATGCCTGCTTTGCCTGAGTCTTCGCATCATTTCCCATGATCTCGCCGGTTGCGGGAACAACGGGTATTATCCCCGAAGTGATGATCTTATCTCCGATATCTATAGCCTGTGAGTAGGGCCCTATGGCCGCCGGCGCTCTGTCTGTGCTGATCTCTTTCATACTTTTCAATCCTTTCTCTCGGCCTTCATGGCAACTTTCCTGTCATACATCGCCTTATCGGCCCTCTTAAATACATCATCGACGGTACTGTCGATCTTCTTGTCAAACTTCGCATACCCGATCGCAGCGGATATCTTCTCCCAGGGCTCCAATGTATCATCATTCTGAACATCTGTCAGATGCTTGTTAAAATCATCTATGAGACTGTCTACATTACGATAATCACGATTCTTGAGTATGACGATGAACTCATCACCTCCGATACGGAATACCGGTGAGTGTTCAAATATCTCACAGACGAGCATACACAACCTTCTGATGGAGATATTGCCTTTTTCATGTCCGTATGTATCATTGGTTCTCTTCAGGAAGTTAAGATCCACCATCGCAAGACCGAACTCGTTGAATCCGTCGGCCAGATCCGCCTCGATCTTTCCGACCTCATGATCGTATGCGGTCTTGTTACGTATGCCTGTAAGTGAATCCTTGACCGCAAGTGCCTGAAGGGTATTCGCCTTATCTTCCGTTTCCTTAAGTGCAACCTTCGTATCAACAAGTGTGGTGATGTTCGAGTTCATGTCGGATTCCATCTGCTTCATCGAAGACAGGAGTTCCTGTATCTCATCATGCGTGTTGATCTGCAGTTTTTCAAAAGCATGATGCACCACATCGTTGTTCTCCGAGCAGTAGTTCTTGGCCGTATTGGACAGAAGTGCAACAGGCCTGATTATGCTCACGCTGACATAAAGCAGTGCCAATATGATCATCGCAAGAGCGAGGATTATCATCGCGATCGCCGTGCTGATCGTATAACTGCGCTCTTTATCCTTGATATCGTTCATGGAGATATCAACACACATGCACCCCAGGATCTTTCCTTCGTATACGATGGGATATCCGGCCGTAACGAGCCACCCGTACACTTCCTCATTGGTTATCGTAGCCGGAACTACCGGGTTCTCTTCATCGGGCCATATACCGTCCTCAAATGAATCCACGCACCCGGGAGGGCACGCATCCTCATCGGGTGCCCCGTCTATGACGTAGATGCCCTGCTTGAGCGATGTCTTATAGTTGATGACATATATACAGTCAACATTGAAGATATCCTGATATTCCCGGAACAGATCCCTTACTTTCACGAACGTGGGAAGGTCTTCTATTCCCTCGTAGTTGGCCATGTATGCGTTCCACTCATCGGAACCCCATTCGGAGCTGGGAACGACGTTTTCGGCACCCACCTCGCTCCATACATTCATAACTGCATCATTAAGCTCACTGACATCCTTCGGATCAACGACGCTGACCATGGCCTTTGCAATCTGTTCTGCCTTATCGCCGTATTCCTTATCAACTATATTGGTAGCGATCCTGCTCACCAGAAGGATCGCCAGCAGTCCTATCAGAAAGCAGATGAGAATGACACCTATCGTCATCTTTAATCTTAACGATACAAACCGTTCTTTTTTCATAAGATTAACTCCTCTGTTGTCATAAACATGGAATATTACATTGTATATTATACCAAAAAGAATGGGAAAATAAATAAAAAATGTTGATCCCGTCCGTCATCTCAGGATCTCATCAACGGTTGATACGGTACTGAATGTTCCTTTGTTTGCTGATATGATCTCGCGCATCTTCTGAAGTTCAAAATAACTCACATAGCATATGAGTGTCTTGTTTTCTCCGGCGATGACTCCGTATGAATCAAGCACCGTACATGTTTTGTTCAGTTCTTTTTTGATCTGTTTAATTATCTCATCGGGATCCTTGGTAATGATCGTAACCTGCTTGATCGCCTCAAAATGATCGGTGAAATTCGTGATCAATACCGTCGCCACTATATACACCAGAAGACTTAAAAGTGCAGCATCCTTATTGATGAGAAAGAACGCGGCAAGGTAAACACATGCGTTAAAACAGACCAAAATAAATGACATGCTCAGGTTC
Organism: Lachnospiraceae bacterium; assembly: GCA_017612555.1. Lineage (GTDB taxonomy): Bacteria > Bacillota > Clostridia > Lachnospirales > Lachnospiraceae > UBA2868. The sequence continues at coordinate 56,224 of JAGAFR010000031.1, forward strand.
TTTCCGGTCTTATCCTCAATGATCTCAACGAGTATGTTCGCAAATATCTCCGAGCCGTCAATACATCCTCCAAAGCGCAGGATAAGAGCCAGTCCCATTCCCAGTATCGCACCTCCGAACGCCACCGCAAGAAAATGCTCGGTATTAAGTTCTATGTGTATATGTTCAAAAACAGTCAGTCCGACCGTGTAAACGATTGCTCCGATAATGGCCTTGATGCCGAAGATCTTTCCGAGCTTCCACGTGCCTATGATCCAGAATGGGATAAACAGGAGCAGAACGCATAAAGACAGATTGAATCCGGTAACCTTGTTGATGATGATAGCTATCCCGGCAGTTCCGTAGTCAATGGCATCATTCGGGATCAGAATGCATATGACGGAAAAACTTGCCATAAGGGCACCCGCTATTATCGCCAGATATGACAGAATATCTTTTGCCAGTTTCCTTGCCATGATCATCTCCTCATCGGTTATTCATTCTATTTCTACCGATAATCGCCGCAAACTTTTCTTAATTTCCCACTGCCTTAATTGATGGTATCCAGCGTCTCCGGAATCTCTACATTTCCCCCAGGGCCATAATATCCCTTGATGGTTGCTTTTCCGGCACCGTCAAGATCGTAATCAAAGTCCCCGAATGTACTCGCATACACGGGAAGACTCATTCCGATCCCTTCCGGAATGCAGGACATCAGCATTGATAAAATCAGTACACTAATTATCGATCTTTTTATCTTCTTCATATTTCTTTCCTCAAAAAAAGCCCCAACATAAAAATTCTAACTTCAAATCAATTGAGGACGTGCGGATAAATCCTAGTATCGAACTGGACCTTTATTTGAATAAATCTTCCATCGTTATCACTTTTTCATATGACCACTTGTACTCATTATCCTTAATTCCGAATGTGGTTATTAACGTATTCTGGATAGTGCTTTTTCTTGGAAGATTCTCTTGAAGAAGTTCGTGTCTGTGTCTAAGGAGCAAGTCATATTCCTTATCAACCACAACATCCTCACTGTAAAATTTCATTTCACACATATTAACAACATTGTCTTTGCGCTGGATGAGTAAATCTATTTGAGTTCCCTTTTCATCATCACCCGTCTTTGTCCATGCAGATTCACAGGAGCTGACTCCGGCAATTTCGAGTGCTCGCTTTATTTCTGACACGTGATTAAAACATACATTTTCAAACGCATAGCCTCTCCATGTTTTAATTACTTGTGAATCGATATTTGATTGCCAGAAACCGTCAACCAAGGTATTCTTGTTCGCAACAAATCTCAAATAAAAAATACAAAATGGGTCTGTCAATTTATAATGTTCCTCCCTTTTGCTGCATCCAAAAGGAACATATTTGATTATAAAATCACTCGCAATTAACGCATTCAAGCTTCTTGTAAGACCACCTCCGTCAGAAACGTTGGCCCTTTTAATAATATCCGATCTCGTATATCCTTTGCTCCGCGTACTCAAGACTTTTACAATATTCTTTGTCATTTCAGGGTTCGTAAATATCGATGAAAACAACCTGTCATATTCAAAAAACAGTGTAGCACCTTTTTTAAAAAGCAGTTCATCTACATTTTGAGCAAGACTGTTCCCTCTCTTAAAATAATTAAGATAGTACGGGATTCCTCCAAAAATCATATAACTCTGCACTATATCATATCTCGAAATGGATAGTCCTTTTTCTTTAAATAGAAGTTCGCACTCCTTCAAAGTAAACGGAGACAGCTTTATCTCATGAGTAACACGTCCATACAAGCCGCCATGATTGTTGATTAATTTATCTTCCATCCAGGAATTAGCGCTTCCGGAAATTACAACCATAATATTTCTATGGCATGCCCAACTGTTCCAAAACGCTTCAAATCCGGTTATAAATCCTGACTTAGGTGTGTCCATCCAAGGGAGCTCATCCAAAAAAATAAGTTGCCTCGACCCGTCATCTATTTCCTGTAAATGCATCTCCAGCATAAAAAACGCTTCAAGCCAGTCCTTGGGGCAATGACTTTTCTTCATGCCCTGCGTAATCAGTGAATAATAAAATGCCTCTAACTGCTTTTTTAACGGCTGTGATGAATTTTCACCATCTTCTATGCGTGAAAGACCTGCATGTCTAAATGTGATCCTCCCTTTAAAAGTCTCATCAACAAGAAACGTCTTTCCTACACGGCGACGTCCATATATCGCAACCAACTCAGCCTTATCGCTTTCATATAAATCTAAAAGTTCCGCGGTTTCTTTACCTCTTCCTATCATATGCTTCCTCGCTATTCTCCCATATTTACTTTCTTTACGGTCTTATTATAAATCGGGGGATAATTGGCTGTCAATTGAACTTTTTGACAGTTCGCAGCCATTTATCCCCACGTTTTATTCTTAATTCCCTATCGCCTTAAGTATCATCTCAATGACATTGCTCTTTCTTGCCTTGATCTTGAAGGTCAGCGTCCTTGCTCCGCCGTATTTTCCGATGCCCTTTACTATCACCTTGGCGGTACCGGGCCCCACGTTATTCTTGTAGGTGACGGTAAAGTCCTCACCGGGTACAAGATATTTGATATTTGGTGCTTTTCCCGTATACAGGAGTGCATTCAGCTCAGACTTTTTAAGTGTTATGGCGCTTCCCGTATAGGTCCTGTCTTTGATCTTTACAGCACTGGCTTTGCTTATCTGCCGGTCTTCCTTTATGTAGCGGTACTGTAACTTTGTACTGCTTCCTTCATATCCCTTCTTTCCGGTGATTGTTACGGTTACGATACCATCCTTGTCAGGTGCCGTATAGTCATCTCCTATTACATAGTCTTTGCCTGCTGTAAGCTTCTTCCCTTCAGGATCTTTTATCGTAACCTTCGGATTCTTATAGCCGTTCTTTGACTCGACTTTGTCCTCTGCTTCTATGGTCATGTTTGCGATGTCAGCGGGTTCTATGGCAAAGTACTGTTTCACCGTTCCTTTATAATTGCCCTTGCCCTTGATCGTGATGACTGCCGTTTCTCCATCAGTTACGGATCTGTTCTTTGAATACGATACGGTATAATCAACGTCTTCCTTCAGCATACTCTCGCCATCCATTACAGTTATGGAAGGTTTTGCTCCGCTCTTCGTAAATGGTACCTTCTTGTTAAATATATACGAAAATCCCGAGCCTTCTTCCTTTGAAAGCTCGCGTCCCTTTGTGATCGTAAATATGGCACTTGTGCTTCCCATAAGACCTTTAGCGTTCCCGTCTGCCGCGGTAAATATGATCTTTGCATCGCCCGGGACTGTATTATTTACGTAAGTCACTTCATAGTCGGTACCTTCTGCAAGGGTATCTCCGCCAAGTGATACGATGTAGCTGTCCTTAGGGAGTGTTGTCGGCTTACCTTCGTAGGTAACCTTTTTCGCGTTCAGGGTGACTTTTGCAGATGACATGAGCTTATCCTTATCTCCTGTCACCTTGATGTTTCCTGTAAATTCGCCCGTAAGGTTCTTATTGTTCTTCTTGGGTGTGATCTTTACGGTATAATCACCCGGTTCCTTTAAACCGTTTACGGGGTTTTTGTCCTTATCATAATACTTGTATGATGTCTGTTCTTTTAAGTTAAAACCGCTTTCCTTTATAGTCACGGAAGGTGTGGGCTTTTGGAGCTTCCCTGTTGCCGCGATGATTATGGGTTCCACTGCTCCTCGCTCACCAAGATCCGAAGGAAGGATGGTAAATGTCAGCGAACTCTGGGATGTGCCTTTATAACCTCCGGTAAAGCTGACCGTAACTTTGGCGCTGCTTCCGGCATTTTTGTTGCTACTGTACTTGACCGAGTAATCGCTCCCCTCTGCAAGGCGCTTTATTCCGTCATATACGTGGACAGTGGGCTCTATAGGCTTACCCGTATAGTAAAGATCATTCTCATCCACATTTACTGTCCATATGTTTGTCTCTACCGTCTCCTCTCCATCCTTATCAACGGTCTTCTTATAGACTTCTTTGTCGTCTATCTTAATGGTCGTAACACTTGTTCCGTCTTCTTCGGTCTTGGTTTCCACATCAACATCGGCCTTGATTTTTCCATCATCGCCGGTAAGATCCTCGAGGAGTTGCTCTATCTCTTTTGCCTCTTCCTGTGAAGGTTCAAGCCTCGGGATGGTCTCTGTGTAAGTATCGCCACATCCCTCACGAGAGCATTTATACGTCTTCACACCTTCCGTAAGTACAGTCGGCTCTTTCGTGACTGTACCTACATAGTTATGTCCCAGAGCGGGGATTGTTGATGTATAGCAATAATCACATCCGGTACATCTGTGTATCATCTCACCTGCAGTAGTACAGGTGGCAGGTGTTACGGTGCTGCTGGTGAAGGAGTGGGTGTGCGGAGCGGTTATCGTGAACGTCCACGCATCTTTCGTTATATCACACACAGATGTATAATCAGCACCTTCTGTAACATCAAGTTTAACCATATATGTCCCGATATCTTTGGGCGCTCCGGTAAGTTCTGTTCCATCTTTATAGTATTTTACCGTGATATCTCCCATGCCGGATATGCCTGAAGCCGCTACAGCTGTAGCTTCTTTCGGATTGCCGTCATATACAAGATCAGTCGGAAGCGTTACCGTAAAATCGTCTGCCGAGGGTGTCTGCTTTGTCGCAGCCTCTGTAAGATCAAGCAATCGAGAAGAGTAATCGGTCTTCTTATCTCCGTTGCACTGCTCCTGGAATACATACAGTTTGCTCATGGTGGTAGGAGCGTCTGCCGGGATGTTTATTGTTGCTGTTCCGCTTGCGGAATCTTTCGTGGATGCTATATGTCCATAATAGAGGACTGTCCCGGCGGCGTTCGTGATGATTGCAGATACGTATTCATTATTCCCCGTTGTCGCTCCGCTGTATGAGATCTTAAGTTCTGCTCCGCGCGCAAGAGTATTGTGGTCTGTACGCTCGGCTGTAAATCCGCCTTCCCCGTCGCGGCTTGTATCGTGTACCGTCAGCTTCCATTCACTACCTGAATAAGCTTCCACTGCAGTCAGCGCATTGGCACCTGTGGTGCCGGAGATTTTGCCATCCTCGGCGGCAGATGTGAGGAGGGCGGATGAGAGATTTATGTTCAAAGCGGGCCGCACCGCGACATTAGTAGTGTCGACATAGAGGGCCTGCGTGTCCACGTAGCCACTGTTTCCGACACTCGCGGCAACATCATCGCGGCCGGGAGAGCGCAGCCACCACAGGCACGCATTTCCGGCTCCACCATAAGCTTTTTGCCCAGCATATGTTGTATTAATGGCAACGCGTTTCTCATCGTTTGTGAAACCATAGTCCGTGTTTTGGACTTCATCTACTGATAACAGGAAAAGCATATCCGTATCCGTGATGCTTACATTAGCTGTCGGAGCGATCGCTCCTATCTCCCTGCTGTCAAATGCTGTATTTATAAAGTTTGGATTCACCGATTCGTATCCGTTTAGCCACTTGCGCAAAGTACAGTCTGCCCAGACATTAGTCTTTGCGGGTGTTTTGGCAAACGTCATGGCGTCCAGGCTTTGATCAGAAAGCAGGAACAAGGTTCTATTTGTTGTGTTATTCCGCAGAACTCTCCATTTGATCGGCTCTTTATCAGTGCTATTACTCTGGAAGTAATTCCCGAAATATACGCTGCTTGCCTGTGCGCTGATTATATTCGGTGCTGCGTCATTATCGACAAGCACGACAGATACCGCAGGTATTGTGATCTTTACAGGTGCACTCGCATAATCCGTTTGTGTATCTCCGTTTATCTTTTCGGCGAGTATATATACCTTCCATGAAGGATCATAATCTCCCGGCAGCGTAAAGCTTCCCGTGCCGTCCCCCGCCGATGTATCCAATTCACCGTAATATTTTAATACTGCTCCTTCTGCATTCCATTCCTTATTTGAAATAAACACAGATACTCTGTCATAATCTGATGTTCCTGTTTTTGTAATTGTGTACGGAACGGTTATGGTCGTACCTGTACGGGTCACACTTCCATTCTTTGCAACGGTTAAGCCGTCATCCTTTACCGTCAGTTTCCACCCGGTTGTGCTGTGATCCCCCGGAGCATTTAAGGTGCCTGCGACACCTGATGATTTGATGCCTGCGGCATCAGATGTGAGGATGATGGATGAAAGATTTAAATTAAAAGCGGGACGCACACCTCCAAGGTCTTTGACATAGGCATCGCACGGCGTGGCGCCATTTAATGAGACACATGCGGCTTTGATATTTTGGGGGCCCGGCGAGCGCACCCACCAATAAAACGATGCTCTACGTAAATCGTTATTAGTGTAATATGCCTCCTGTGCTGATAATGGCCATAGTTTTGCATTGCTCACCTCAGTTCCCGCTACTCCGTCAGTATATGGCGGAGTGCCGGAATAACTCCCGGTTTGCAGTGTCCTTGAGATAATATTACTGTCTTCAATGCTTGTAAATCCGTTTGTATATATATTAACAGCACTCTGCAGTTTAGAACCGGCATATTCATTGCTATAAGGTACTACATCATCGAACTCTGAGTTACAGATTTTATCTGATGCCAGAAGCGTAGCAGTATTCGCGGATGATGCCACACTTTGCTCCGTCCCGTTATATCCTATAACTCGCCACGATAAAGCTGCATTATTGCTCTCATCCCTTCCATAGTATACCGTTGCCGCAGTTGCAGTATTTACATTCACCCCAAGCACTGCAGGTCCAAGCTGCAGGTCCTTCCCCGTACCTGCGGCATATACAGGCACAGACAGGTTAGGAATTGTTGTAATACAGGTTGCAACGCCAAGCACGGTACTTAAGATTAATGCGATCCCCTTCCTGCTCTTTCCTCTCATTTTCCGTCATCCTCCACTCTGGTAATAATAAAACAAAAACGTCCGTACACTAAACATTGGGCTTGGTGTTACGGGCGTTCCCTAAATCTCTTAACCTTATAATACATAATGATTCTAACTTCATATCAATTGATGTGCAATGGATTTTTTCTATTCTGTCCATTCCACGAAAAACTCGGCTTTTATATCATCCTTACCGCCAAATACTTCCTTCCATTGCGCTATATCCTCATCGGTTCCGCCGCTAAGTTCTCCAAGTTTGGTAAAGTTCCACGTGTTCTCACCGTAATATATCGTTATCTTATTTCCCTGATACAGTATGACATCGCCGGGTTTGGTAGTGATCTCGCTGTCATTTGTCGGAAGATCCCACGGCAATTCTCCGACCTTCTCAAATCCGCCATAATCACTCATATCTACAACAAGGTCATCCTTCTTTATCTTTTCAAGAAAGGCCTCTGCCGATGAGTTACTTTCAAGATCGATCGTAAAGAACGAATCTCCGACCCTTACTCCTACGATGGGCATCGGATCCACATCTTGTGATTGGAACATGCCGTCACCGTCCATGACCTGTCCCCTGTCAGTTCCCAAGCCGGAACATGCGCAGGCCAACACCGCCATCACCGCAACAGAAATGATCATCCATTTTTTCATGTGTTACCCCTCTACTGTATTCTAAATTTCGTTTATTATGATAGAATTATACCACTATGCACAACCTTTTAAACAAACAAAGTAGCGCATAGAATTTCTCCCATGCGCTACTTTGTTTTCTACTCCAAGGCATCATCCGTTGAAGTGTCTTATCATTTTTGCAAAGTTATGTACTTCATGTATGACAACTTCTTCATGTGTTATTTCGTATATGAATGTATAGTCTTCATAATAAAACTCTCTTATCGATAAAATCTACCGCTCTGTCAGTATCATCCTGTGCAATAAATGCTTCTATTTCATCCTGAATATCGTCTGGAATACTGTTCATCATATTTATAATCGAAGATTTAGCAATGCTCATGTTATCACCTCCGCTGTTTCCATTTTCCTACCAATATCATATTACTCCAAAAGCACCTGTTTTTCAATAAAACACCCCGCAAACATAATGTTTGCGGGGAATGAAAAAGCAGGTGATGGGAATCGAATGGGTCAATTACACAGCAAGTACTGTAAAAAGGAGGTTTGTCGCTGTCGGCACGCTGTGTAACCCGGTGTGTAACCCGCTTCCAGTAAAATACTATTATTGTGCACAACACGAAATAATGCTGGGGAGAATACTATCTTCTCTTCGCAGTTTGAGGAACATGTGACAGAATAAAATCTGTAACAAAATCAAAATCCCCGGGTTCTGCATAGACCTGGTTTCGATTGATAAGTTCATTCACCTTGATAGTACGAAATGTGCGCATCACCCTTACGCTACGCACTGCATCAAACGTGGTATTCTTTTCATTATTTGATGAGATTAGCAATCCCTGAC
>JAGAFR010000032.1 GCA_017612555.1 Lachnospiraceae bacterium
TGTATTATAACATACTTCGCCGAAATGCGCCATACTTAATATACAAAATGTTGACAAAAAATAACCGCTTCCCACAAGGGGTTGCGGATAAAACGTGATATATTAAACTTCAGAACTCAGGATCATAGACAGCTATATGTAAAGAATGGGAATACAATAATTAACAGAATATTCATAACATAATCAAAGAAAATTAAAAAAATAAATAAAAAATTTTAAAATTGTGTTGACAACTATCCAAACACGTAATATAATACAGACAGAACAAAGGAAGAGACGGAAGAGAAATACACAAGAGTGTAGATATCAGAGGTCCCGAGTTCTACAGACGATACGAATTAATATAGAGGGTCTACGACAAGGAATACGCGATGTGAAGCGAAGATGCGACAGATGAAGATTTAAGTGCATCATGAGAATGTGATTCCGGTAGAATGACAACTGAATAGGGAAACAGAGTATACAATGAAATCCTGATAAAAAGGGTCAGGTAACAGGTATCGTTGAACGAGGGATATGATCGGAGGTACAGTCCATTGGATACAGATTCGAAGTAAAGGCGGATGTCAGAGCAAGATTGGCATCCGCTTTTACTGTTTAATTGTTTTTTAATATATTTTTAATCAAATACCCCTTGACACATTATACTATGCGATATATAGTATAACGTGTTAAGGGGTATTTGCGTTCCCTGATCTATACAAAACGAAAGGAGAGATGTCAGATGGAATCACAGTTCAGACGCGGGGTGTTGGATGCCTGTGTATTGGCGGTGCTGGAGCGCGGTGAATCGTATGGATATCAAATGGTCAAAGACATATGCGTGTTCATTCCGATAACCGAATCTACATTGTACCCGATCCTGAAGAGGCTTGAGAGCGGTGAGATGCTGACGGTCTTTTCTCAGGAGCATAACGGAAGACTTCGCAAGTATTACAGGATCACGGACAAAGGACGGGATCATATAACGGAGCTTCTGCGTGAGTGGGAAGAGGTCGTTCGTATCTACAGGTACATTACGGAAGAGAGGGAGAAGAAGGATGCGTAGAGAGGAATACTTAAGTGAATTAAGAGACAAGCTTTCGAAGAACAACATCCAGGGAATCGATGCGATGATCGAGTTTTATGACGAAGCGATCGAGGACCGTATCGAAGACGGAATGAGCGAAGAAGATGCTGTGGCAGCGATGGAGGATACCGATTCGATCGTAAAGGCAGCAAAACTTGATAAGCCGATCGCATCCCTTATGGCTGATAAGGTCAAGGAAAAGCATAAGGAAGCTTCTTCAAGCGGACGCGGAACTCTTTTCTGGGTACTTGCCATCGCCGGATTTCCCATATGGTTCCCGCTTTTAATAGCCTTCTTTGCGATCATCTTTTCGCTGTACATATCAATGTGGTCAGTGGTCATATCGATATACGCCGTTGAACTGTCGTTTGGAGTGGCAAGTATCGCATCGCTTTTTGGATGCGCGACATTTTTCATGGGTCAGATACCGTTTGCCACGGCACTGGCATTTCTCGGAAGCGCATGCTTTTTTGCGGGACTTACGATCATTTTGTGGAAACCAATAGTAGCGCTCACCAAATGGATGATAAAGCTCATCAAAGCTGTGTTCAGAGCGATAAAGAGTATGTTTGTTAAATAGACAGGACAAGGAGATCATCATGGGAAAAATCATAAAAGCGGCATTGATATTGATAGGTGTGGGGATCCTGCTGGGGCTTCTTTCAATATACCTGGTGCATGGAGACTGGACGGGATTCAACTCTAAAGGTAACGAGTACGTGTCAAAAAGCTATGAGAGCGGTAAGGACATAAAAGAGTTGGTGATAGATGAAAGCGCAAACAGCACGATCATCAGGTCTGCGGATACCGATACCGTTAAGATAGATTATTTCGATAATCCGGACAGCCCGGCATATACGATCGAGGAAAGTGATGGAAGATTATTCTTTTCCCGCCACGACAGGAGCATATTCCGGCTGATCAACATCGATCTGTCAAGGAAGGACATAACGATCACGATACCCAAAGACTACAGCGGGATCCTTGATATCGATCTTACAAGCGGAAGTCTTACGGCAAGCGATATAACGGCCGGTGAGATGAGGATCGAGAATACAAGCGGAAGTATTGTCATTACAAATGCGGTATCGGAGGGAAATATCAGTCTGGACAGTACGTCCGGATCCAGCGAACTTGAAAATATCGAGGCCGGAGGAAACTTTAGCATGGAAAACACATCCGGTTCGATAGAGTTCAAAAACCTTAAGGTGGGAGCCGATATCAATATGCACTGTACGACCGGAAGCATAGACGGATCGATAGTCGGCAGCGAAAATGATTACAGCATTTCAAGTCATACAACGGCCGGATCGTGTAACCTGAAGGATTCAACCGGCGGCGCTCATGAACTGAATGTCAGCACTACTGCCGGAAGCATAGATATAGAGTTTACGAAGTAACTGATAACGAGGAGTTGGAGATAAGAGTATTATGAAGCACAAAAAGATCATCATAGGAACATGCATAGCAGTTGCAGCGGCAGTCGGTATCGCATCGGTAAGCGTGTCCGCAGGCACAGCCATAGAGACCGCAACGGTTGTAAACGGTCAGCTTGACTGTGAACTGGAGCTGAACGGAAAAGTTGAGAGCCTGAGCGAGAGATCATACTATTCCAAGATCGACGGCCGCATAGGTACGGTGCATGTAAAAGAGGGAGACCTTGTCAAGGAAGGGGACATGCTGATCTCCTATGATACGGAGGATCTTTCGCTTGATGAGATGCTGGCTGAGCTTGATGCTGCAGCGGATCAGGGAGGGTATGATGATTCGAAACAGTACGGAGGTCGTGTGGCCGGACTGTACAGCGAGGCGAAGAATTCACTTCCGGAACTGGAGCAGCAGATACAGACAACAGAGGCAGTCATCATCATGACGCAGAAAGCGCTTACCGACAGAAAGAGTGAACTGTCGCAGCGCGGTGCACAGCTTCAGGCTGACCTGGCAGGGTGTGTCGCAGACGAAGGTGACGATCCTAAGGATGTACAGAAGAAGAGAGAGAACATCGAGTATCAGATCGCCCAGAACAGCCATGATCAGCAATATGATCCTGAGATAGTAAAGCGACAGGATGAACTTCAGTTCCTCAACTATCTGATGACATCATATAAAGAAAAGAAATCCGTCATGGAGAGTCAGAAGGCACAGACACAGCTGAGTCTTCAGACTCAGGGAGCGAAGGACAGGCTCGAAGCCGAAAAGGCCGCAGATGATCTTGTAAATGATTCAAAGCTTAAGGACCTTGAGATCGCATCCAAGGGGATCAAGGCTGATTTTTCGGGTGTAGTGACAAAACTTCCGGTAACGGAAGGCTGTACGGTCGCAAAGGGCCAGGAACTTATAGAGATACAGTCACTCGATGATGTGGCGGTCGTATGTGCGGTCAACAAGTATGACATCATTAACATTGAAGAAGGTCAGACGGCAAGTGCACATATCAAGAACAAAGATTATGAATGCCGGGTGACAAGGATCGAAAAAAAGACGAACGAAGATGCGGCAACACCCGGAATAAGGGTTGAGCTTACGATAACGAAGCCCGATGATTCGATAATACTCGGACTCGAATCCAAGACAAAGATAAGAACGGCGATGCTGGCATATGCGCTTCTGGTCCCGATGGATGCCGTATGCTCCGATGATGACGGGGATTACGTATTTGTGATCGAAGACGGGAGAGCAAGTAAACGCTGCGTTGTTACCGGAGTCAGGAACGATGACATGGCAGAGATCATCGAGGGATTATCGGTCGGAGAAACGGTCGGATGGGACGAGGCGAGCGAACTTACCGACGGACAGAAAGTTAAGGTGAAGTAAGTGAAAACTCCTGCAGACGAAAAAAAGAGGATAATCCATACAAAGGATCTGTGTAAATCATTTACGACAGGAAGTGTTGAACAGCAGGTTTTAAAGAGCCTTGATCTGGAGATATACCAGGGTGATTTTACCGTGATAATGGGAAATTCCGGTTCGGGTAAAAGTACGCTTTTGTACGCGCTTTCGGGAATGGACCGCCCCAGTATGGGAGCTATCACATATGAACCTCCGGGACAGGAGCCGACCGGGATCACAATGTTTTCTAACGATCAGCTTGCAAGATTTCGAAGGGATCATGTGGGATTTGTATTTCAGCAGAACTACTTAAATGACAGCATGAGCGCGCTCGATAACGTTATGGTCGTAGGACTCCTTAAGCACAACAGCCGCAAGGAACTTGCGGCAAAGGCAAAGGAGCTTTTAAAGCGCGTGGAGATAGAAGAAGGTGACTGGGATAAATTCCCGACTCAGATGTCAGGCGGAATGCAGCAGCGTGTGGCTGTTGTCCGCGGCGTCATCAACAGCCCGGAGGTGTTGTTTGCCGATGAGCCCACGGGTGCTCTTAATTCGCAGAATACCGAAAACGTTCTGAACATTTTGTCGGATCTTAACAGCGAAGGCCAGAGTATCGTTATGGTCACTCATACTCTTGCCGCTGCGGAGCGGGGCAACAGGATCATATATCTTGCGGATGGCATCATCTCGGATGAAGTGGAGCTGGGTCCGTACGTTGGAAACTATAAGGATGAGAGTAATCCGGATATAGACAGGGCAAAAGAGCGTCACGCAAAGCTCAAGTCTTTTCTTCAGGATATGGGGTGGTAGGATGTATCGTTATTTTTTTATGGCCAAAAATAACATAAAGAAGCAAAGAGGTGATATGATCACTTTCTTCGTACTGACTTTCATTGCTTCCATGCTCATATTCATAAGCGCCTCTTTTATGATAGGAACGGGCAAGGTCGTTGATACGAACATGAAAATGATAGACTCGGCGGATATCATAATACTGATGTCAAGAGATGACAGGGCGGATGCAAAGCTAGCGGAGATCATAAAAGGAAACGATGATTGTAAGGGTTTCGAATCGACCAAGTACCTTAACTGCAATGCTAAATACCGCCGCAAGGGTCAGAAGCTGTGGACCGATTACTCCGTTCATCTGGCATCATATGAGGAGGAGCGGAAAATACAGAGATTATCATGTCCTACCGGAAAACTACACGGAGATCAGGCGGTGATTCCCGTATCTCTTTCAAGTTCGTTTAAGATAGGGGATACTATCGAACTCAAGATAGGTGATATCGTTTATCCCCTCAAAGTAGCGGCATATAATGAGGATAATATATACTGTTCTCCGATGAACATGGGAACATATCTTGTATTTGTATCTGAGAGGATGTACAACACGATCGAGTTTGAGAATCCCACAAAAGCGCTGCCTTGTAAACTGTACAAGACCAATCTTACCAAGGCGGCAAGGAATTCGGGCAGGGATACAAACTATTACGTGGATGAACTCTTTAATGAGTTCAATGACTGGTATATTAGTTATTGCAAAGCCCATCCGGGATACGGGCTGTCATCAATGAATTTTCTTCCGGCGGACCTGATGAAAACCGCTTCCCTGATCCTTCCCATGATGTTCATTGCGATCGTGCTCGTATTTGCGGTGATCATGTTCATCATCGCTATGGTGATAATACACTTTTCGGTCAAGAACTTTATCATGCTCAACATGAAGAATACGGGGATCATGGAGGCGTCGGGATACACGATAAGAGAACTTGTACTGATACTTCTGTTCCAGCTCCTGCTTGTTGCAAGCATAGGATGCATAGGCGGTATAGCTGCCGGAATGCTTATCCTTCAGCCTGCCGGAGCGATAATACTTGCGACACTCGGTCTGACATGGAACCAGCCTGCAAGTATAACCATCGCGGCATCTGTTCTTGCGGGAATATGCCTTGTTGTAGCTGTTGTTACCGTCGTACTCGGAAGAGAGTATTCCAAAACATCGGTACTTTCCGCACTTCACGGAGGAAACAGTGCCACGAAGAACAGAAGGAACACGTTCTCATTTGAACACAGTCCGCTTTCCATCTCGCTTACGATGGCATGTAAGGACACGTTCGGAAAGTTTTCGAGCAAGCTCGGAATTATCTTTATCATGGCGATCCTTTCTATCTCAACGATCGTCGGATTCGGTATGGTGGACTCATATGCGAGGGATGATGTCGCGCTTCTTAACATGGCGGGAATGTTTGACTGCGACGCTGTTGTGGATGGCAATGAGACGATGATGAAAAATGTGGAAGCCATGAGTACGGTCCAGTCTGTATACGGGGATACCTGGTATGGATTTAATTATACGGTAGGAAAGAGGATGTCGAGCATCACGACGAGGGCTTTTACCGATACAACGCACATTAAGGGAGGAAGCATCCTTGAAGGCGGATGGCCGGAAAAATCAAACGAGATAATGCTTGCAAGTGCGGCAGCCGATACGCTTCATGCCGGTTTCGGGGATACCGTCACCATAAGGAATAACGGGAAAGAAGAAGATTACCGTGTCTGCGGTCTGTGCCAGACGATGAACAATATGGGAATGATGGCGTACATGACAACAGATGGGTATGAACGTGTGGCGCCTCCGGCTACGGAGTATAATCTGTGGATCATCCTGAAAAGGGGAAGATCATTTAAAGACTTCAAGGCAGAATTCGAGGATGTATATCCGGATGTTGAAGTAACGGATTACAGAGAGGCCTGCAGGAATACAACGGGAGTGGTGATGATCGGAATGAAAGCAACGGCGGTGTTTATTGCTGCGCTTACGATACTGATCGTTGCATTTGTGGAATCTCTCATCGTTCGTGCACAGATCACGCGCGAATGGAGAAATCTCGGAGTATCAAAAGCGCTTGGGTTTACTTCGGGACAGCTGATCAGACAGATAATGCTGTCAAACATGCCTCCGATAGCGATCGGAGTGGTGATCGGACTGATCCTCTCACCGGTATCGGGAGAAAATCTGATGAAATCCGCTTTTGCGATATTCGGTTTCAGAAAAGCGATATTTACCGTACTACCCTTGTCATATATAATGACCGCCATCATCATATGCGGTATCGCAATGCTGACGGCGGCATATCTGGGACGACGTATCAAGTCGCTTGAACCGGTGAACATGATCACCGAAGAATGATCATCTGTCCCACTTGTCACAGAGACTGTTGATCTGGTCGGCGAATTTGGCAAGATCCTTGTTGGCTCCGCCCTCATTGTGGTTGATGACGGCAAGGAGTCTCTGGCCGGCTGCAAGGAGTCTCTCGAATACGGTAGAGGTGGTCCTGATCTTCTTCTTGGCACCCTCGATCCTGATACCGACAGTCTCTTCTTCAAATACATCGTTAATAAGGTCGTACCGCGTTCCGGAAAAAGGTGCGTATGTATTGAATCCGTGTTCATCGTGCAGATACTCTGCGAAGGTATCGGTTACGGTATCGTCTCCGTGTACGATAAATACCATCTTCGGATCGTTTTTGAATCCGAGCATCCAGCGTGTCAGACCTGCTTTATCGGCATGGCCCGATACACCTTCAAGCTTCATGATCTTGGCTCTTACTTCAATGGTCTCGCCAAACAGATGCACTTCCTTGGCACCTTCGACTATGGAGCGTCCGAGCGTTCCTACTGCCTGATATCCCACGAACAATATGGTACATTCTTCGCGCCACAGGTTATGCTTCAGATGGTGTCTGATACGTCCGGCTTCGCACATACCTGATGCGGATATGATGACCTTCGGCTCGTTGTCGAAGTTGATGGATTTTGATTCATCGCTCGTGATCGAAAGGTTAAGACCGGTAAATACCAGCGGGTTGATGCCGCGCTTTACAAGCTCAAGAGCTTCATCGGCAAAGCATTCATAGACGTTCTTGTTAAATATCCCTGTTGCTTCAACGGCAAGAGGTGAGTCCACATATACGGGAAAATCCCCGAGATCGTCAAGCAGATGCTGTTGTTTGATCTGCCTTATGTAATACAGGATCTCCTGTGTACGTCCGACGGCAAATGAAGGAATGACCACATTTCCGCCTTTGGCAAATGTGTCACGTATGATCGTTGCAAGCTCACCTGAATAATCGACTCTTCCTTTGGCGTGAAGCCTGTCACCGTATGTTGATTCGCACAGAACATAGTCGGCATCTTCTATAGTCTGAAAATCACGTATCAAAGGCTGGTTGGAATTGCCTATGTCTCCCGAAAAAACGATCTTCTTGGTAGTACCTTCTTCGGTAAGCCATACTTCGATGGCGGCGGATCCCAAGAGGTGCCCTACATCGGTAAATCTGACCGAGAGTTCGTCGCATACTTTTACTTTGTCATTGTACTTGACGGGCACAAGGCTCCTGATGGCTCCATCAGCGTCTTCCATATTGTAGAGAGGAACAAATTCCGTGATATCGGATGAACGTTTTGCCTTTCTGTTGCGCCACTCGGCTTCCTGCATCTGTATGTGAGCACTGTCTCGAAGCATTATGCTGCAAAGATCGGCCGTTGCTTCGGTTGCGTATATCTGTCCGCGAAAGCCTTTGGCATACAGGAGAGGAAGTAGACCGGAGTGGTCAATGTGGGCATGGGTAAGAAGAACATAATCGATCATTGCTTCGTCGACGGGAAGAGGCATGTTCTCGTATATGTTGATACCCTGTTCCATACCGTAATCAACAAGTATATGCTTGCCACCGACCTCAAGATAATGACAGCTGCCGGTTACTTCATGTGCCGCACCGATAAATGTGATCTTCATACCTGCCTTCCTCCTGCCTGTTAGTATAAATCTTTTTTATCTTTTTTTGACCCGCGCCGTTTATCGGCAGCGGTTGAAATACTGACGACTATCGCAACAACTATAGTGATCGTTGCGATAAGACTCACGATTATGAGTCCTGTATATGATCTTTGAACTTTTGATTCCGTGTTATGTTCTATCGCATTTGCTATCGCGGAAGTATCGACCGCGGGAAGGCTTCCGCCTATCACCCAGTCGTTCTCTTCGGAAGCATCAGCGGCACTTTCTGATCCTGAAGTATCATAGCTGTCCACATTTTCATCTTCGGTGGGAACAACTGCATTGTCTTCTTCGTCATCCGGTGCCTCTTCATCCGGTACAAGCTCCACCGTATTACTGAGGGAATCCAGCTGGTAAACGTTATAGACCTTGGCGGTCAATTTGCCCTCGTATCCGGGCTGAACGTGAAATGATCCGGAAAGCTTGCCGTTTTTGCCGTCCCATAATTCAAGTTCGGCAAAGACGGTATCCTTGTCCACATCACCGGTCCTAAATCCGTAATACATGAGCTTGCTTTCGTTGTCATATGCATACAGCGTGAAATCAACGTTTCCCTTATTGCTGTTGTAGTCGTCTATCACAAGCTTGACGCCGGTAGGCTCCGTTGAATCGGGCATGACCGGATCTGTCGGAACCTTAAGCTCATCCACCGGGCCTACGCTTTCCCTGATGACATCCTTATCGAGCCCATAGAACTCTGCTATACCCGTGGCATCAAGTATGCCGAAGTTTCTCCAGGCATCCTCCGTCCTGATCCGCTGATAATCTCTGTCGTTGTCAAGGTATCCATGCTCTAAAATAATGGTGGGGATCCCGGCTTCCGTGCCTTTCCTTATCAGTCCGTAATAATCGCCCTTTTTGCCGATACGGGTCTTGATATCTTTGCGTATGTTTCCTTCGGAAACCCATTTGTCCATTATATGCTCAGCCAGGGCATGGCCTGTGGCATAACACTCCCCGTATGCGGAAGTGAATATCTCTGATCCGAAGAAATTGTGTTCTGCCGAAGCATTATAGTGAACGGAGACAATCACGTCGGCATTAACGCTCTTGGCAAATTCGACTCTTTCATCAAGGGTCTTTTCAACGTCGTTCTCTCTCGTAAGATATACTTTTACATTTCCGTACTGGAGGAGTTCGTTGTATATGGCCTGCGCTGTGGTGAGATTAACGTTCTTTTCTTCAAGGTCATGGTATCTGCAGCCCGAATTGGTCTCGCTGCCGTCCTCGGATACACCGCCGTGTCCGGGATCTATCACAACCGTGACGGTCTCGGCGGCATTGGCCCTTACTGTAAAAGACAAAGCAAATAAAGCCGTCATGATCACCAGGACGGAAAAAAAACAGCCGGATCGTGCTCCATCTTGTTTGGGCTTTCGCATAACCATACTATATATAGTATATCAGAAACGGTAAAAAAAACAACGGCGGCAATTGCCGCCGTTGCTTACTGATGATCAGAAATCTTATGCGATCGGGTTGCTGCGAAGGCTGCAGACATCGTTCCAATTGATCTCCATGGCATTGTACGTAAGAGAGCCATAGCCCCTTGCACATTGCTCGGCCTCGCCTCTTGTGGCAAATCTGTTAAGAACGTTACCGTTCTTGTTGTCGATCACTTCCCATGGACGGTTAGGATCCGATCCCGAAATATTGGTGGCATTAAAGATGAATCCACCTGATACGTTCTCAAGTTCGCTATCATTAATCTTGTTGTTATCAGTCATGTTTCATACCCTCCTTTACATCCTTATTATGACGTAAGAGCACGAAAAAATCAATAAGATTCGAGTTTTTGTCTGGACACGAGATCTGCAAAGAAACCGTTCTTTTCCATCAGTTCTTCATAAGTTCCGTCTTCTGCTATCCTGCCGCCGTCAAGAACGATTATCCTGTCGCAGTGCCTGATGGTGGACAGCCTGTGAGCGATTATCACTCTTGTACAGTTCATGGCGTCAAGGGCTTCCGATACATTCTTCTGTGTGATATTGTCAAGAGCGCTTGTTGCTTCGTCAAATATCAGTATCTTTGGCTTTGGTGCCACCGCGCGGGCGATCATCAGCCGCTGCTTCTGACCTCCCGAGATGCCGCCCTGGCCTTCGCATATGAAGGTGTTCATCCCCATCGGCATGTTACGTATATCATCAGCTATCCCTGCCAATTCGGCAGCGGCCCACGCATCTTTTTGTGAAAGATGCGGAGCGGATATCACGATGTTGGAGTAGATATCGCCCGCAAACAGCCGTCCGTCCTGCATAACGGTTCCGATCTTTCGACGAAGTGATTTTTTATCAAGCCGTCGCAGATCCTTGCCGTCATAACAGACGGATCCCTTCTGCGGGGTCTCAAATCCGAGCAGGAGGCGTACAAGAGTGCTTTTACCGCATCCGGTCTTTCCGACTATGGCAACATACTGGCCGGGGGAAACCTTAAATGACAGATCGTTCAGTATGGGCGGTGCATCTTCATCATATCCGAAAGTGACGCCGTTTATTTCAATTTCGCCGGTCAGGTCGGCAACCTCTTCCTGTTCCGATGCCATCTCGGGCTCATTGTCGAAGAACGGTCTTACGATCTCGAGAGTAGGCTTGATCTCCGATATGGATGTTACGGTCTGGGCAAGAGCTGTAAATGCCATGCTCACCATACCGAAAGAGACGTTGAACGCATAGTAATCAGCAGGTGATACGTGTGTTTTTATCGCAAAAAAGTATATGACTATCGTACCCAAAAGGGAGACGGCGGTTATCAGCACACCGCTGACCTTCAGGAAGAGCGGGGGATTGTAGGTAAGGGAAGCCTGATTCGCGTATGCTTTTCCCCATTTTCCGAAAGCTCTGTTTTCAGCACCCGTGAGCCTGATCTTCTGAATGCCGGATATGAGAGCATAGCTTATGCCGTTTTCTTTGCTCGAAAGGACCATCTGCTGCTTGATGACTCGTGCCCTTAAGGATACCGCGGCGACCGTTATTGCCAGTGTAGTTCCCGTGATCAGCAGGGAAGGGACCACCAGTCCCGGCGCATACCGGAATATCTGGAAGATATACATGAGAGAAAAGAGCGATGCGAGAGAGGAACCGAATACCAAAGCGACAAACTGATCCGACAGTGTCTTGATATGTCCGAGACGGCTTGACAGTTCTCCCGAACTGTAATCTCTGAAAAATGACGCAGGCATTGACAGCATTCTCATGATAGCTGCTGCTTCGATATTAACGGACAGCCTTGTATTGATACGGCTGGTCGCAAGCATCCGGAAGGCTCCGAACATGAGGGAACTAACCGATACTCCCGCCATATAGATACCTGCACCGATAAGAACACTGACGCTTCCCGAATGCAGAACATCTGACAGCATCAGTTCCGTGATCCTGGGAAGCAGCATCCCTATAAGGGTGATTATGAGCATGACGGTGCACAGGATCACTACATCCACAAGCCGGATCTGCTCCCATATGTATGCAAAGAGTGCGGAAAAAGTCATCCGCTCACGCGGGAAAGGTTTGTATAAGGCTATCGCATCGGGCTTGAGAAGATCCTCGGTTTTTCTGCCCAGCGTTATGTATTTTTTCTTTTGGACGTCATAAAACCTGTAGCTTCCGTACAGTGTGGGTAAGAGGGCTACGATATCTCCGCGGCGGAGGGTAGCCAGCATCGGCCCCGATGCATCCTTATACCAGCCTTTTTCAAGTCTGACTCTTCTGTGCATGATCCCGTAAGATCTTGTAAAGTATTCAAGGACTTTGTCGATATCTTCCGCAGCCGGTACATTTTCGGACGCAATATGGTAGCAGTCAAGTATCTGCTTGATAGGATTTGCCATATCCGTTTCCGTTTCGGGCGAAGACATGGCTTCGCTTTTTCCGACGACAGCTCCCGCGATACCGGAGAATGCATCGTTTATGGCGTTTTCATCTGCCTCATTTCGTTCTTTTATCTGATCTTCAAACCAACCCACTATACGTACACTCCATCATTCGCTTGTGATCAAATTCCTGTATTCACCGCCGGCCTTCAGCAGTTCATCATGTGTTCCGCGCTCTGTTATCTTTCCGTGATCGAGTACGATGATCTCATCGCAATCGCGTATCGTTGACAGCCTGTGTGCTATTATCACGCAGGTTATGCCGCGGTCCCTGATCGCATTCATCACTTCGTATTCGGTCTTGGCATCAAGAGCGCTTGTTGCTTCATCAAGTATTATCATCGTAGGATCCTGTGCCAGGACTCTTGCGATCTCAAGGCGCTGCCTCTGCCCGCCGGAGAAGTCACTTCCGCCTTCATTTATCCTGTAGTCATAGCCGTCTTTTCTCTTCAGTATGTCTTCATGTATACCCGCGTCCCTTGCTGCAAGTATCACTTCAAAATCCATGATGGAATCGTCCCACATCCGGATATTGTCCGATATCGAATCTTCAAACAGGATTATGTCCTGATCGACGACGGCCACAGATCCGGTAAATACTTTTCTGTCGATATCGGAAAGAGGTTTTGCATCATACAGGATCTGACCGCTCCATGGGTGGTACAGTCCGGAAATAAGCTTTGCGACGGTGCTTTTTCCGCAACCCGTCTGTCCGACTATAGCTACCCTTTGTCCCGGCTTAAGTTCAAGACTGAAGTCTGTTATAAGAGGATCGGCCAGTTTTGAGTAACCGAAAGAAACGTTCTTCATGGACAGAGCGCCCGAAAGCTTCTTTGCCGGACCCTCGGCTTTGTATGAAAAGACAGGATCCTCGGGATACTGCATCACATCCTCTACTCTTTCCATTTCCGTGCGCATCTCCTGTATCGTCTGACCTGCACCGATCAGCTGTTGCATGGGAGCAAGAAACTGTGACATGAACCCCTGAAAAGCGAACATCATTCTGACGGTAAACTCTCCTTTCATAACAAGCAGTACTCCGAGAGCGAGAGTCAGTACGTTGATGATCGCCGAGGTGGCGGAAGGGATAAGACCGAGAAGGGCATCCTGCTTAATATACCGGATATTCTGGGCATTGACGTCGGCAGCAAGTCCGGACCATTTCTCAAAGAATCCGTCTTCAGCTCCGCTTGATTTTATAGTCTCTATCATATCAATGGCGTTGACCGTAGCAGATTCAAGCTTGCCGCCGTCCCTGACCATAACCCGGGTGATATTGATCCGTCTGTTTGAGATATAGCGGGATACGCACGCATTTACAAAAACGGAAAAAACACCTATGCAGGTAAGTACGACCGAATAGCGAAGCATGATCACAAGATAGATGACCATCATCACGGTCTGAAGGGCCAGAGGAGCAACAGTGTTCATTATTGTGGCTGCTATAGTGGCATTTGATTGTTTTCGCAGCTGAATGTCTCCTGACATGCGCTGTGAAAAAAATTCCATCGGGAGCCGCAGTATCTTCCACATGAAACTGCAACTGCCTTCGGCATCCATTTTTCCGTTGACTCTGAGGCTGTATACCGCCTGGATCCAGGCAGTTATTATACTGATGAGGGTGATGACGACAAGACCCGTAAAGAAATACGGGATCCATTCCGGATTCTTGCCTGTAAGAAGCCGGTCAAGGAATGCTCTTGAAAAGCCAAGAAGAAAAGGGCCCGAAAGAGAGGCGATGACAGTTGTAAGGAGTATGAATACTGCCGCGGATGAGCCTCCCTTAATGCGGCTGTTGGCAAACTCGAGCACACTCTTGGGTTTGCCGTCGGCAACAAAGCCGTCACCCGGTTCGAACATCATGGCTATTCCGGTAAAACACTCGTCAAATCTGTCTTTTGAAACAACGATATTACCGCGGGCGGGATCGTTTAAGTATACTTTATTTCCTTTGAATCCGTTACAGACAACAAAATGATTGAATTCCCAATGAACTATACACGGAAAAGAGCCTTCGGCGCGAAGGTCTTCGGGCTCAAGACGGTACCCCTGCGCGACCAGTCCGTAGTTTCTGGCTGCCTTAAGTATGTTTTTTGCGTTGGATCCGTCCCGGCTGATACCGCAATCGCTGCGGGCCTGCTCGAGAGATACCCATTTGCCGAAGTAGGCGAGTATCATACACAAAGCGGCGGCTCCGCATTCGAGAGCTTCCATCTGCATTACCACCGGTACTTTGGCTACTTTACCCGTTACCGGTTGTTTTATCTTGTTTGGGGACATTTGTTGCTCCTGTTTACCGGTTACTAGTTAGTGACAAAAGTGATGGGATGGATCTCTTTTTCGTTTCCGAGATCATCGGTGATACTTACGGTGCCGAGTATGCTCCACGCCAATACTCCAAGAAGGAGAACAACGGATGCCAAAAGAGCGAGCCATACAGGCGGTGTGGTTATGCGTATGTATTCTTTCAGATCTTCGGGAGACTGGGCATGTTCAAGGCTTTTTTTTCTGAACAGATCGGGCATGATACTATCCTCCGCAGCGGTGTTTATTATAAATAATGTACAATAATTCGCGGATAATCGCAACTTGTACGGGGATCACACATGATTCTTCATTGGATTTTATGACCACATGTAGTATCGTATTGATTGTAGTGATCTTAGGATGGGTGGAATAGATGTTTGTATTTGCCTGTAAAAAATGCAGATATACCGATCTGTTTGAAGAAGACGAGACCGCATATTGCCCGCGGTGCGGAGGCTCCATGATATCCCTCGGTGTCAGTTCGGCCGAATGGAATGAACTTGATACGGAAGAGATATATGAACTGATCTATGAAAAAGTCGGAAACGGTGAGGAGACACCCGAACAGAGAGAACGTGCCTCCCTGCCGGAAGAGCAGGAATCGGTTCGATCGATCACAAGGACGTCTCCGGTCCCGATAACAGGAAGAGCGGTTAGAGTCGACAGTACGGATCGGCAGTCTGAGGCTACACCGGGATACAGTTACAAAGAATATCTTGAAAGCCAAAGGCCCAAGAAGCATGTCGGTTCCGGGATTATTCTTACCGTGATCGTGGCTGCATGTATCGCTCTTGCGCTTGGTACAAAGTACAGGGAAAAAGGAAGGATAATTGAACCGGTATCCGATACTTCGGTACTCGATCCGTCGGCGCTTCAAACTGTGGAGCTGCTTTCGGATACGGGAAAAGAGTATCCGGTATATGAGTTCGAAAACTGCCTGTACTACGATTCGATGTCGGATAAGGAAAAAGAGATATATCAGCTGTACTACGATCTTGTCATGCACAAGGATGAAGAGGATTATTCGAGAAAGCTTGCAGTGCCGATATCGGAACTTGAGGAAACGGAGGATAAGATAGATCTTGTCTTTTATGCGATGCTCAGGGACCATCCCGAATTCTTTTACATAAGCGTATCGGATTCGCGTCTGCCGCAGATAGAGAGCCATACCGATAAGGAAGAGGCGGTATATGAGATACGTTTGGGACCTCCCGAACTTGATGAAAACGAAATGATAGCAAAGTTTGACAATGCGGTATATAATTTTATGCGTGGCATTGATAAAAAAGCTTCCTGTGATGAAATAGAACTTCAGATCCATGACAAACTGAACAGTATGGTCACATATGACAGGAAGATGCTTGAGTTGGGACTGTATGGCCCCGATCTTGCGCATACCGCATATGGCGCGCTTGTTGAGAACAGCAGAGGAAATGCGCACACCGCCGTGTGTGACGGATATGCCCAGGCATACCAGTATCTGCTGAAACAGGTGGGGATATGCGCCGCGCAGGTTACGGGTGATGCCGATACACCGCAGGGTACGCTCTGGGGAGATGCATATCACGCTTGGAATATCGTGGAGCTTGACGGAGAGTGGTATGAAGTTGACTGCTGTTGGGATGATCTTGAGATAGATGAACTCAATGATTTTTATCTCGAAAGAGAGATCAAGAATCTCGATGACAAGTATTTTTACGTAACGCATCACTGGTTCAACAGGACGACTGAGGAGATGGAACATCTTCCGGCTTCGGAGAGGACGAGGTTCTTCATACCGGGGTACAAGTCGTTCAACTTTATCGAAGAGACCACGCACGTAAGACAGATAAGACCGGAAGAAGAATGGTACAGGAGTTTTAAATATCTGAACGATCGTCTTCCGATAGCGAACGGAACAAAGTACAGTTTATAATAAAAAGAAAAAAGGGAGGACATTAAGATGAGAGGTACCATCAAAGCAAGACTGACTCTGGTCGTGATACTTATCGTCGTAGTTGCGATGATAGCTTCCACAGCCGTTATAGTCAGCACGTCAGGCACAAAGCTTACGGGTGAACTGAAGAGTGAACTTCAGATCAATGCCGATAAGTATGCCAATTCCATCAACAGCTGGATAGAGATGGAGAAGGGACTTAATGCCGCGGGAGCAGCAGCATTTGCAGCGCTTCCGGATGCATCCTATGACAGAAACCACATCCAGAGTCTTGTAACCACCGAGGCTGACGGACATCCTGAACTGCTCAATCTCTATTACGGAATGGAGGACAAGCAGCATATTCAGATGGATCCGAATGCTGTCCCTCCGGAAGGGTATGATCCGACGGCAAGAGGCTGGTACAAAGCGGCCAAGGCAGCAGGCGGCACAATAGTAACAGACCCTTACATGGACGTTCTTATAGGTGGTATGTGTATAACGATCGCCACTCCGGTTTACAGGAACGGACAGCTTGCAGGCGTTCTCGGAGCGGACTTTACTCTTGATTATATCTCGAATGTTATGGCCGGCATCCCATATGACAAGGGAGAATACGGATTCCTTGTCGATGCGGGCGGCAACTACATAATGCATGAAAATCAGTCATACCTTCCCGGAGAAGATACTGCTACATCAGTGGCATCCGTTATGACAGGGATCTCTTCGATCATCACTTCGCCCGGAAGCTCTGTCATTCTGATCAAGGATTATGACGGAGAAAAGAACTACATGGCAACGTCAAGTATAGAAGGATGCGGATGGACTCTCGGACTTGCACTTCCCGCAAGTAACGTAAAAGGAACTACATATCGTCTGATCCTGACTGCGATACTCATAACCGTTATCGCCATTGCGGCTGTAGTGATCATCATGACCAAACTGATAGGAATCCAGCTCGCACCGATGGAGGATATGAAGACCTTCGTAAAGGAAAAGATAATCGGAAACGAGAATGTCAAAAAGACAAACTCTGAGGTTGATGAGATAAGATATCTTCTTACCGAACTTGAGAGTCGTGTTATAGACACGATACACAAGACAAAAGATGAATCTGCACTTATCAGGGATAAGATGACATCCGCAACGGAGAAGATAAGCGGCATCAACGACAGCATATCCGAGATCAACGAGGCGATGATACGTACTGAAGGTGGTATAGAGAGCCAGACTGAGAGTATACGGAATATTGAAGAGATATGCGGTAATGTTATGAATGCAACAGAATCATTCGCGGCCGATACGAGACAGATGAGTGACAGGACTGATGAGATCATCGGAAGAGTCAAGGCTATGGTACCTGAGATACTCGCCAATAAGAAGCATGCGGTGGATGTGACCAATCAGACCAAGACGGAACTCGAAGAAGCCCTTAAAGGAATACAGGTCATTGAGCAGATCGTTAATGTCGCAAGTGCGATACAGGGAATCGCGAACCAGACAAATCTTCTTGCACTTAATGCTTCCATAGAGGCAGCAAGAGCCGGTGAAGCAGGAAGAGGTTTTGCGGTCGTTGCCGATGAGATCAACAGCTTAAGTACTACAACAGGCAGCGAGATCGATAAGGTCAATGCTCTTACAAGCGAGGTTACGGCAAATGTTAATGAGCTGTCCAAGGTAAGCAATCAGATCATCAAATTCCTTACCGAGAATGTGCTCAAGGATTACGACAATCTTGAGACCCTTGCCAACAACTATATGGAAGATGCCAATTATTACAGTGAGATCAGTAAAGGACTCGGATCCGGAGCTGAAGAGGTCAGCGCATCGGTTGCCGATATCAACATGGTACTTGAGAGGATCAGTTCTGCACAGCAGGAACTCGGTGATGCGGTACATGATATTTCCGGTAACATGCAGACGATCACCGAATCAAGTGCAAATGTATCCGGTGAAGCAACCGAGGTTATGGACAGCATAACCACGCTTCAGGATACTACGGACAGATTCAACGTTTAATCTTCCAGTACATTTCTGATGGATGCTACAGTGTTTTCATACTCTGTGGAGAATCCGGGATAATTACGTTTTATAAATACTTCAAGGCCCTCCTTCGATGCTTTTTCAAGAAGGAGGGCTTTTTCTGCGAGTGAAGCGGCACCGACCGTCTTGGAGACGCTCTTGAGAGCATGGATCTTAACGGAGAAACCGTCCCAGTCGGATGCCGAATACAGATCATCCAGCTCACGTTTTTTGATCTCGTAAGTATTTACGTAATCAAAGAGCAGACCTTCATAGAAAGCAGCATCACCGCCACAGAACTTAAGGGCGCTTGCCGCGTCGAGCCCGATATTGCTTACGGATCTGATAAACGAAGATGTTTTGCCCGGGCTCTTCTGACCGCTCTGTTTCTCACCGGACTCATCGATGGGAGCAAATTCAAGCACGTCATATTCATCGGTGGAATCATTCTCGTAATCACCCTTGACATCCTCGGGAAGCCATTTATTGAGCAATTCTTCAAGGGATTCGACTACGATGGGTTTTGAAAGATAATCGTCAAATCCGGCACGAAGATATTCTTCCTTCGCACCGTTTATAGCGTTGGCGGTAAGTGCGATCACTTTGGTATCCGCAGGAAGGATGTTATCTTTTCTCATCTTGGCAAGGGTTTCAATGCCGTCCATTTCAGGCATCATATGGTCAAGAAGGATAAGGTGATAGTGCTCTTTTTTGGCCTGTTCGATGGCGTCGGAACCGGATGCAGACAGATCGGCTTTGATCATGAACAGTCCGAGGAGGTTCTTAGCCACCTTAAGGTTCATATCGTTATCATCAACGACAAGCACTTTTGCATTCCTTGCTACAAGAGTCTCTCTCGGGTCGTGATCTTCCGATATGCTCTGCATGTAGTCGCCCATAGGTGTCTCGTCTGCGATCTTCTGCCTGATGACAAAGTAGAAGGTCGAGCCTTCGCCGTACTTGCTGGTAACATGGATACCGCTGTCCATCATCTTCAGCAGATTGATCACTATCGACATTCCGAGACCGGTGCCTTCTATTCCGTGATTTTTCACCTCATCAAGGCGCTCGAATGATTCAAACAGTTTGGGAAGATCGGCATCCTTGATACCGATACCGGTATCTTCCACGGAAACGTATATATCGATATCTTCGCCGCTTCTCTTTTCTTCGCGGAAAGTAAAGCGGATATGGCCTTCCTGCGTATACTTGACGGCATTGGTCAGTATGTTCATTATCACCTGAAGAAGCCTTACGTCATCACCGATCAGACGTGACGGAAGATTGCTGTCTATATCGACTATGAAACTAAGACCCTTGGCATCGGCTCGTTCCTTAACGGAAGTGATCGCGCTGTTTACGAGAACGGAAGTATCGTATGTGACGGGTACGATCTCCATCTTGCCTTCTTCGATCTTGGAAAAATCAAGTATACTGTTGATGAGCGACAAAAGCGTCCTGCCCGCATTCTTGATGTTGGTGGCGTGATCAATGACTCTTCTGTCTTTGGATTCTCTGAGGATCATCTCGTTCATACCCAGCACCGTGTTGATCGGAGTCCGGATCTCGTGGGACATGCTTGAGAGGAACGAGGATTTGGCCTCGCTGGCAGCGACCGCACGTTCCGACACGATGTGAAGACGTTCCCTTTCATCACGTTCCTTTCTGGAACGCTTCAGAATAACGGAGATCATGACGATCAATATCACCATCACGATCAGGAACAGTGCTATGTTCATGATGATGACACTCATGTACTCCCTGTTGATCGAGGTGGGTTCGCTCCTTACGACAAGGTACCAGTCGAGGTATTCAACATATTTTGTGACTGCGTATACGTTTCCCTCCATGGTGGTATATACGTATTCATCCGTTTTTTTGGGACGCAGTATGTCGATATCAAGTCTGGCAGTCTCTATGTTAATATCATCGGTATCAACCTGGACAAGTCCGTTCTCGTCCACGAAATTGATCTTAACGTTATATTCCTTTTCCGCTTCAAGTATCATCTCCTGAAGATTTGTCATCTGCACGCCGACACCGCACACGCCGAGAAGACGTCCCTGTTCGTCTTCCACGCGTGCATTTACGAATACGGTCCACACTCCCTTGTTCATTTCATCGCTGTCGACATCCAGATCGTAGGGCAGATCCTTGTTGATAAAAAGAGAGTACCATATATCGTGATCGTCATTTTCAGGGTCGACTATCTTGTTAAGTCCTTCATATGTGTAGTATCTCCTGGATTTTTCGGACACAAGGAATGCGGTATCATAGTCGAGCCTGCCCTTGATGCTGCCGAGATAATTCTGCATAACTGCTATAGCTTCATCCTCGGTCATGGAGTCTTCTTTTTTCAGAAAGTCTTCAAGGAATTCATCGCATGCCATTGTCTTGGTGACAACGATGGGTTCGTTAAGGTTGCTTGATATGGAATCGTAGATACGATAAGTAAGCATCGCATCGATCTCTTTTGTATTCTCTCTTGCGAGCATGGTAAGAGAATAGATGGATACAAAGATTGCAATTATGAAGCTGATCGATATGACAGCAAAAATGGGAGGTATGTTTCTGCCCTGTTTGTTCTTGTCGGTCTTATCCGTTTCTGCGCTGTTCATAAACCCGCCTCAATAATTCGGAATTGTTGATCTCGCGGCTTCCGTCGGAAGCTTCTCCGTTAGAACAGTAATCCGCCGCTGTAGGGAAAGCCAGTCCCTTTTCGTTCTGGCACATTCCTATGCCCTCGGGATTGACGAAAAAGTGTTTGCAATTACCGCATAACGTTACATCCTTATACATAGAAATACCCTCCAAAAACAAAAGTTTATATAATCTTACTAAAAATTAGCACAAAAGAAAAGACTGAAGACTGATCCTGTGATACAATATTATGAAAGTTGTGTAAAGGAAGAAAATACCATGACAAAGGGTGATATATACTTCAGAGAGATAGTAAAAAAGATAACGGAAGAGGGTTCGCTTGATGTAAACCCCCGCCCGCGTTATTCCGACGGAACTCCGGCTCATACGCTGTCGATAGATCATGTGACATGTACATATGATCTTGCGAAGGGTGAATCTCCTTTTATCACACTTCGCCCCATAGCCATAAAGTCATCGATAGGAGAACTTTTGTGGATATATCGCGATATGTCCAATGACCTTGACCTTTTGAGAGACAAATACAACATCACATGGTGGGATGAGTGGGATATAGGAGACCGCACGATCGGCCAGTGCTACGGCGCCACCGTCAGGAAATGGAACCTTACGGAAAACCTTATCAACGATATAAAAAATGATCCGGATGGCAGACGTCATATCATCAATATGTGGCAGGAGGATGATTTTAAATCAAAGCACGGCCTTAAACCGTGCGCATATCAGACGGTATGGAATGTCCGCCACGGCAGGGACGGCGAGGACTATCTCGATATGTGTCTGTTCCAGAGAAGTTCGGATTACCTGACTGCCGGATGCATCAACCAGCTTCAGTACACTGCTTTTCTCATAGCGATCGCCAATCACCTTGGCTACATTCCGGGCAGGTTCACATGGTTTGTGGCAAATGTTCAGATATATGACCGTCATATGGATCAGGCAAAAGAGATGATGTCGCGAAGCAGCATCGACTGCTGCCCGTCGATAACGCTACCTGAGGGAAAATCATTCTGGGATCTTGAGGTTGATGACTTCAAGGTGGAAGGATATCCGAGGGACGAGATCAAGGAGAAGAATCCGCAGCTTAAGTTCGATTTAGGCATATAAGACGTAATCAGTCGTGACAAGGATATTTCCTCGAAAACGCCTTGTCCACTCCTGATTGGGAGATCTGAATAGAAAAGAGGACAAAATATGAAGTGCATCGCAGCAGTAGATAACAATTGGGCCATCGGTTTCAAGGGCAAGCTCCTTGTGTCCATACCCAATGACCAGAAGATGTTCAGAAATGAGACAAAGGGCAAGGTCGTTGTGCTTGGCCGTAAGACGCTTGAGACATTCCCGAACGGGCTGCCCCTTGCCGGCCGCACTAACATCATCCTGACCCATGATAAGGATTATAAAGCAGGGGATGCTCTTATAGTCCACAATGATGATGAGCTGTTTGAACTTCTCAGGGACTATGATTCCGATGATATATACATAATAGGCGGAGACAGCGTATATAAAAGGTATTACGGATATTGCGATACCGCTATCATCACCAAGATAGAACAGACGTATGAATCAGATGCTTTTTTTCCGAACCTCGATGATGATCCCGATTGGGATCTTGTCGCGCAGTCCGAGGAGATGACATATTTCAGTGTGGAGTACACATTCAGGGAGTATAAGAACAAAAAGGTTATCAAATGGAGTGGTTCTCAAGGATAGGGGGATGAGATTCATGAAGAGAAGAACAGGAAGGATCATAAGGGGCTTCGTGGCGATCGTACTTGTTACGGCCATGATTTTGCCGCTTACAGCAGTGAGCACTCATGCGGAGGTCTTCTATCTTCAGACGGGGAGACGGTTTGATTCGGACTTCTATGCGAACTATTATCCCGATCTGAAGGCCAAGTACGGTTATAATGCGCACAAGCTGCTTGACCACTACATCAATTACGGTATATTCGAACGTCGTATACCTTCTGCATATTACCTTTATAACATGGACGCGCTCGGTGTGGGTGATATCACTCCGAAGGAGCTTTTGTATCAGAGAAAGAGCCTTCGAAAAGGGTGTACGGAAGCAGAGTTTTATAATGCTTATGATGAGGCATATCCGATAGTCGTTGCTGCAAGAGCAGCTTTTCCCAACAATATGTACGGTCAGATGGGATATGTGGCAAATGTGCTGTTCAACAGGATCAATTACAATCCCGGAGTCCGTTACAAGACGAGCGGTGCTCACTATAACGATCCCTGCAGTGTGTTCGGAAACGTTGACAAATACTCCAACGGAACACGTATCCCCTACGGAGGTGACTGCGCCGGAACCACACGCGCCATGGGTCTGTGTCTTAACATGATGCAGATACCGTACGACCACATCAATGAGAACACATGGAAGCAGCAGTGGTGCAGGGTTACGATAAACGGAAAATCATATGCGATAGATCCGTATCTGACGCCGTACGTTATGGAGGAGTCATATTACGTAAGACTTTACCCTCCGTTTATGCCGTAGGTTTGAGAGTTAAGAGTATCTTGACATGTAATGCAGGTTATTGACTGAAGATAGATTCTAAATGGAACGATGTTCAACTGAAAGGAAGGTATCAGATGAGAGTTCGAAGATTGTGTAAGACTGCTTGTTCAGCAGCGCTTGCGGTTACGATGGCATTAATGTCACCGCTTGCAACGCTTGCTGCACAAATTGATGAATCCGACGAGGAGATCATTGTTGTAGAAGAATCATCCGCCGGAGATATGACTGATATCGTATTGGATGATCTGTTCAATTATGACACCGGCAATGAGGTGGCAGTCGGGGAGGAAAGTGTCGATGAAGCCATTCCCGAATTGTCTGCCGAAGGCAGTCAGGGTATAGATACGGACTCGAGCGGAGATGATGTAGATCCCGAGCAGGTTCAGAAGGATCTTGAAACGATCGGAGAAGGGATAGCTTCGTTGGAGAGTCCTCTTGAGTTCGCCGGCTTTGTTACCGGCAAGATCATCCCTGCGGTGCTGGGCCTTGATGAAAAAAAGTCGGAAACTCAGAAGATCATGGAGCAGCTTGATACCGTTCTGAAGAATCAGGACGAGATGATGTCTCAGCTAAAGGATATAAAAAATGAGCTTGCCAAGCAGGAACTGATAAGTGATATCAGGGATTTCTACAAGTTGGATTTTGCAGATGAACTGGCGACGAATTATGAAGCCCTGCGGGATATGGATGAGAGAAGAGGCGATTATGCAGGAAAATCGGATGATTATGTCGACAAAGCGAGAAAGCAGCTGTTGTATTTCTCGTATGTAGGTGATAAGAACAGTACTTTGGCTGATATTCCCGGAGATATAATCGATGATACGCTTGATAAGGCCTGCTTTGAAATGGGCAATTACCTGAAGCTTGGGGAAACCGGGTGTGGAATGCTTGATGTAACATACGGGAACGGAAAAGATACGTTGTTTGGTATATACGCCAGAAACTGCCAGTACAAATATCACTGGGAACATCAGTCGTATGCTGATTGGATAAGCTTTCGTAATGCTGCTTATAACAGATATCTTATTGCAGCGACACTTCTTTCCATGTCGTTGCAGGCCAGAATACAGGTTAGGAAAGATCATGGCCTTCTTAGCCCCGATATGAGCAAACGTCTGGAGAAATTAAGAGAGCAGGTTAAGGATGTATCCAAAGCATACACCAAATCTGTTGTAGTCAAGCACAGCGATTCGGTAAGGCATTACTGGTACGGTGCGGATCCAAAGACAGATCTGCTGTTATACACGCAGGCAAATGAACAGAAGGTACCCGAAGATAACCGTAAGTACGGAGTAGGCGATGATGGATGGTATGGAAGAAGACGTTCCAAAGATTGTGCCGACCATATCAAGGGACTCACATGGAAAAAGGAGATAAACCCGATACATGCAAGAATAGATTACTTTGCTGATCAGGTTAATCCGGATTTCTGGATGCCATATACGCATTACAGTTCGGCAAGCGGATATTGCAAGTGTCCGAGTGCGGACTGGTTCCAGACGGTATATAAGCAGGACTATGGCAGTAAAGGCAACCTGTATGATATCTTGTTTGATAAGAATGAGGGTGGCTTAAAACCTCCATCCGGAGCCAAGAGTTCATGGCGTTTTATGATCAATCCCGATTCATCATACCGTCTTGTATATGTTCAGTATACTACCCGGGCGGACAGGATCAATGTGCCGCTTATAAGATCCGACGGATCTGTGGATAAGAGCGGGCACAATGATGACGGTGTTGATTTCTATATGTATCATCATGATTCTAACGAGGTCGACTCTGATTATTTAAAGAACGGTTATAAAGTGATCGGTATCGGGATAGCCGACAAGGATCCGAACCCCGGTGCAGAGCTTACCGATGAGCAGATTGAGAAGCTGAATGACAGATGTAAGGATATATGGAACAATGCAAAGAATGAGGGGAATGTTTATGCGGATAAGGTAATACACAAGTCGGATGAGGAAGAACAAAAGGAGTGGTTCAAAGGAAGTGCGGCCGATCTTGAATACAGTTACATGACCGAGAACAGTGAGCTGACGCCGGGCTATCCGGTTGTGGTAAGTGTGAACGGTGAGGTTCTTGATGACACCGATTATGATGAGTACTCCAAAGACAATGTTATCATAGTCGGACTTCATGCAGATTATCTGGAAAAACTCCCGGTCGGGAATTACAACCTTACGAGCCGGTTCAATAACGGAACATCAGGTTATGAAGAAGAGCAGCCGCCCGTTGTTATAACATCATTTGATGTGAAACAGAAGGAGCTTACCGTATATGCCAAGAAAGACGGTAAGTATGTAAACTGTGATCCGTCGTTTTTGACAGCGGGAAAAGAACTTTCGTTGGTTGCAAAGAATGCTGTGGGGGAAGAGGTAAGTGTAACCTGGAGCAGCAGTGATGACAGAATCGCAAAAGTGGATCCGGAAGGTAAGGTCACAGCTCTTGCAGGAGGTGCGGCAACTATAACGGCAACCGAGGTGGAGACCGGCATGACAGCAAATATGATACTTAATGTATTGTCTGTTGCAAAGTCGGTCAAGATACATGCTGAAAAAACTCAGGTGGTAGCAGGTAGCAGTGTCACTCTTACAGTGTCTGATGAACCGGAGGAGACTACCGCAGGGTTTACGTGGTCTGTAGATGGGGATAAGGATGATCCCGTTGCAGTCATAAGCGTATCGCCGGATACCAGGACAGCAACGGTTGTCGGAATGAAAGAGGGAAGTGCAAAGATCAGAGTCAGCGCAAACGGCAATGCTGAGGCGACAGATGAGATAAGCATGGAAGTAACTTCGTCTGCATCAAAGGATTTTACGATAAGCGGAAAGGGTGGCGCAAAGGATGTTGCCATTGGAAAGTCTTTACCGATGGTGATCAATTGGCCTAACGGAAAACCTAAGGACAGCGCAGTGACCTGGAGTGTAAGAAACATTGATGGCGTTGCAACAATAAGCAAGTCCGGAGTGCTCAAGGGAACATCGGAAGGCAGGGTAGTTGTAGAAGCGGTAAGCAAGGCTGACTCGCGCAAAACTGCATCGGCCGAGATACAGGTTTATGTACCCGTACAGAAGGTTGCACTGAACACTTCAAAAGGAACTGTCAGCAAGGCAGACAGGTCTAACGCTCTTGATCTTTACGTCAGTATAACAGGAGTGTCCGGAAGAAGTGCCACAGGTGTAAGTTTCGGAGAGAAACCCAAAGTCACTTATTCGGTTGACAGCAAATATGCTGATGATATTGAGCTTGTTCAAACCGGAAATACAGCCGTGATAAAGGCAAAAAAGAGTGCTGCATTAGCAAAGAACATACCTGTGACAGCAACTGTAGAGGCATATAACGGATATAAGAAGAGTCTTACATGCAAGGTGAGTATCGTTGCATCGAATCCGCTCAAGAGTATGAAGCTGTCAAAGACATCAATGACTTTAAGAGTTGGTGATACAGCCAAGCTTGATGCTATATTGAATCCTCTTAATCCCGATGGAAATACCGTGGTAAAATGGACCAGTGATGATACGGATATAATCACTGTTGATAACAACGGTAATATCAAGGCGGTAGGTGCAGGTGACGCAGTGATCATGGCCAAGACTGTGCAGTACGTGACAAAGGGTGCAAAGAGTGAGCCTTTGAAGGTCAGATGCAAGATAAAGGTTAAGCCCCGCATGAGTCTTGCGATCACGACACCAAGTGATACAAAGCTTGTGGTTGGAAAGAAGCTCAGCATTAAGACCAAGTGGCCGGATGGCAAACCTTCCAACTCTAAGATCAAATGGAGTGTTACTTCGATCAGCGGCAAAGCAACTATCGATCAGAAAGGTGTACTTACCGGGCAAAGCGAGGGAACCGTTATAGTAAAGGCTGTAAGTGAAGCCGTTCCTTCATTGTCTGCAGCTGTATATATCAATATAACTGAGGGGAAGACAAAGTAACGACGGTTAAGTACCCGTTTCTTGACATTTGTGCTACGTGGGCAGATAATGGATAGAAAATCATAGTCGGAAGGAGTGATATTATGGAAAAGAAGAACATCGACTGGGGAAATCTCGGATTCGGTTACATGCAGACCGATTACCGTTTTGTCTCCTACTTCAAGGACGGAAAATGGGATGACGGAGAACTGATCACGGATCCCAACATCGTGCTAAACGAGTGCTCCTGTGTTCTTCAGTATGCGCAGACCGTATTTGAAGGACTGAAGGCATATACAACGGAAGACGGAAGGACTGTAGTATTCCGACCGGATCTTAACGGAGAGAGACTTGAGCAGTCTGCCGCAAGACTTAAGATGCCTGTATATCCCAAGGAGAAGTTCATTGAAGCGGTTAAAAAGGTGGTAAAGGCAAACGAAGCATTTGTTCCTCCTTACGGAAGCGGTGCATCACTTTACCTTCGTCCTTATATGTTCGGATCTGATGCTGTCATTGGTGTTAAGCCTGCGACAGAATATCAGTTCCGTATTCTTACGACTCCCGTAGGACCTTACTTCAAAGGCGGCGTGAAGCCTCTTACGGTCCGCATATGTGATTTCGATCGTGCAGCTCCGCACGGAACAGGTAACATCAAGGCAGGCCTTAACTATGCCATGAGCCTCTTTGCGATCGTTGATGCACATGAGAAGGGCTTTGACGAGAACTTCTATCTTGATGCTGCAACACGTACCAAGATCGAGGAAACAGGCGGTGCAAATATCATATTCATAACAAAGGACGGAAAGCTTGTAACACCCAAGTCAGACAGCATACTTCCTTCGATAACGAGAAGATCCATCGTTCAGGTTGCTAAGGAATACCTCGGCATGGAAGCTGAAGAAAGAGAAATATATGCAAGTGAGCTTTCTGATTTTGCTGAGTGCGGACTGTGCGGAACAGCAGCAGTCATCTCACCTGTCGGAAAGATCGTAGACCACGGAAAAGAGATCTGCCTGCCTGCAGGTATGACTGACATGGGACCTGTTACCAAGAAGCTTTATGATACGCTTACCGGTATCCAGATGGGCAGGATCGAAGGACCTAAGGGATGGATTGTGGAGATATAAACAATGAAGAATTTCTGGAAAGAGTTTAAGGAGTTCATATCAAGAGGCAGTGTGATGGATATGGCTGTCGGTATCATCATCGGCGGTGCATTCACAGCCATTGTGAATTCGCTTGTAAATGATATCGTTATGCCGATTCTTTCTCTGCTGACAGGCGGATATGATTTTACAAAACTGTCCGTTACGTTTGGCGAAGGAGAGGAAGCGGCAGTATTTAACTACGGACTGTTCATTTCGGCAGTGATAAATTTCCTGCTGATCGCTCTTGTGATATTCTGTATCATCAAGTCCATCAACAAGATGAAGGACAAGTTTGATAGGGACAAAAAGGAAGAGGCAGCGACCACCAAGGTATGTCCTTTCTGTAAGTCCGAGATCGACATCGAGGCAACCAGATGTCCGCACTGTACATCACAGCTCGATAAGTGATATACTGTCTGTATTAATATTACTGCAAAAGAAGGGGTAGTAGTTTATAACTATTACCCCCTCTTTGTCTAAATTCGGGGAGATATGTATCAAGTGTTCACGAAAGGAAGGTATCAAATGAAGAAACAAAAACTGTTCAAGCCATTGTGCTCTGTGACATTGGCAGCCGTGATGGCGTTTATGTCGCCACTTGCAGCGCTTGCTTCGGTTGAGGATGGATCGATCGAGGAAACTGTTGAAGAGGAAATAGTTGTAAGTGACGAAACAGAATTTCAGGATAATTCTGCATGTGAAAATGATACGGAAATGATAGTGACAAAGGATGAGGAATCCCAGAGTGACTCGGAGATTCTTGAAAATGAGCTGGGATCAGTTGAACCGGGCGATGCACAGAAAGTCCTTGTTGAAAGTTTTGGGGTACTTGGCGAGTTCCTTAAAACGGGAGGTAATCCTCTCGAAATTACCGGGGTAGCAGTTGAACTGTTGCCCAGGATACTGGGAATAGACGATAAACCTGATTCAGAAGAAGTGTTATTGAAGCTTAATGAAGTAATTAAGAATCAGGAAAAAATGATTCAACAATTACGTGAGATTAATTCGAATGTAATAAAAAGTGATCTTGTTAGCGACATTCGCGACTTCTATTCAAAATTTGGAGATGGCCAAATAAAAACACATTATGAAACTTTGTACGGAGTGTCGCATGATGAAAATATGACCAATGAAGAAAAATTGAAGGAGATTAATACCCTTCTGATATATACCGTTCCTGTCTCTAGTGAAGGGAATATACCGTCAAGCGGTTTATGCAAATTCGACCTTGATATTATGACTTTGGGATCATACTTTACTAACAGCACTCCTACAACTGAGGGATATGAGGGAAATATTTTTGGTGTATATAAAAGGTGGTGTCAGTACAATTATCATTGGGAGCACCAGTCTTATGATGATCTGATCAGTTTTAGAAATACAGCCTACATGCAATATATGATGGGGGCCACGATAGATGCTATGTCTCTGACAGCCAGAATTAATGAAAGAGCGCGACTCGGATTGACTTCGCAAGAATTGATAAACCGCAGAAGTGACATCGTGAGTCAGATGAAAACTGTGAAAAAGAACTTTGATTCTACGGCTGTAATAAAACTCAGCGATTCAATAAGACATTACTGGTATGCGGGCGGTGATAAAACGGAGTGTTATTTATTCACACAGGCACACGAACAGAAGGTTCCTACTGATAGAAAGGGAGGCATAAGTGCTGATGGGGTCACTCGGAAGTTGCCCTACGATAGGGCAAGAAGAATTCAAGGGCTTACGTGGACACGCTCCAAATACGATGATTGCTATGTTCCTGTTGGTGCCAATGAGGGATTCTGGAAGAAATATACAAGATACAAAAGTGGGAAAAAAACATTTGCGTGTCCCAAAGCAGACTGGTTCCAAAAGGTTTACAGAGAAGACTATGGTTCCAATAAACTAATGTATAATATCCTGTTTGACAAAGATGAGGGCGGACTTATTCCACCTGAGGGCGCAACCAATTGGTGGGATTTTATGGTCGAGCCGGAGGGTCAACTTGAGTATGTTAAGTATGATACTAGAGCTGATAGGATAAACACGCCACTTATTGATAGGAATACGAATTCTTATGCAAATGGAAAAAATGGCAAAGGCGTAGATATCTACATGTACCATATGTTTTCTAATGAGATTGACACCGATTACATCAAACATGGGTACAGAGTAATAGGGATTGGACTTTTAGATAAAGATCCAAGCCCCAGAGCAG
Source organism: Lachnospiraceae bacterium (assembly GCA_017612555.1). Classification (GTDB taxonomy): domain Bacteria; phylum Bacillota; class Clostridia; order Lachnospirales; family Lachnospiraceae; genus UBA2868. The sequence continues at coordinate 31,310 of JAGAFR010000032.1, forward strand.
AACTTAGCGATGCAGAAGTTGAAGAACTTAACAGAAGATGTAAAGCAGTTTGGGAAGAAGTCAAAGCCAACGGTATTGTTAGCGTATACTCGATAGGGGCTGCATCTTCAGATGAAGAATACAAGGAATGGCTAAAAGGAAATTCTAAAGGCCTTGAATGTAGCTATAAAACCGATAAAGAAGGTATTTCACCCGGATATCCGGTAAAGGTCAGTGTGAACGGTGAGGAACTGAGTGATGAAGATTATGAAGAATATTCAGACGGTAATATAATAACTGTAATGCTTTATCCTGAATATCTTGAGAACTTACCTGTCGGGGAGTACAGCGTTACAGCCGAATTTGATAACGGTATGTCTGGATATGAGGATGAACCGGCTCCAATAGTTACAACGGGATTTGCGATAAAGCAGGATAACCTTACCATCTATGGCAAGAAGGATGGGAAGTACGTAAACTGTAATCCGACTGATCTGAATGTCGGAGATGAACTTACTGTTGTTGCACGTAATACTTCCGGAGCAGAAGAATCAGTCAGTTGGAGTTCAAGTAATGAGAATGCGGTCACAGTAGATGCTTCGGGGCATGTTACGGCCCATGCTGCCGGCGATGTTATCATAACGGCAAGAGGAGAAAAAACCGATGATATCGCTACGCTTGCTTTAAAAGTGCTGTCGGTTCCAAACAGCGTGAAGATACAGCCTGCGATAAACAGCCTTGCCGCAGGTGAGCAGGCTACACTTACGGTTGCTGATGATCCGGCGGGGTCTACCGCAGGATTTATATGGACGGTACTTGGCACGGACGGCAATGACCCGACTGTAGGGATCAGTGTATCGGAAGACTCCAGGAGCGCAGTGATCACGGGAATGAAAGAAGGAACTTCCAAGATCCGCGTAGTTGTGAACGGAAAAAATGATATCTATGATGAGATGACCGTTAATGTTACTCCTTCAAACAGCAAGGACTTTACAATAAGCGGAAAGAACGGAGCAAGAGCCGTTGCGGCCGGTAAGACTCTTAATATGGTGGTCAACTGGACGAACGGCAAACCCAAGAACAGTAAAGTAACATGGAAGGTCAGAAACTTCAGAGGTGCTGCAACGATCAGTAAGAGTGGGGCACTTAAGGGATTGTCTGCAGGATCCGTTACCGTTGAGGCTGTAAGTGAAGCGGATCCTTCCAAGATGGCAACAGCAGATATAGAGGTATATGTTCCGATCAAAAAAGTTTCATTAAATACCACAAAGGGAACTGTCAGCAAGGCTGATACGGCAAACGGGCTGGAGCTTAGTACGACCATCACGCCTGCAGAAGCAACAGGCGTAAATGCAGGAGAGGCACCGAAGGTTACATATTCGGTCGACCCCCAATATTCGAGTGATATCGAGGTTAGTGATACCGGTGTTGTAACGCCGAAATCAACCGCGACGCCCAAGAAGAACATACCCGTCAATGTAACTGTTGAAGCTTACGGCGGATACAAGAAGACTCTTACATGCAAGGTAAATGTTGTTGATTCGAATCCGCTCAAGAGTCTCAAGATGTCGAAGTCATCAATGGCATTAAGAGTCGGTGACAAGACAAAGCTTGACGCGATTCTTAATCCGCTTAATCCTGACGGAGACAAGGGTGTTACGTGGGCAAGCGATAAACCCGATACGGTAACGGTTGATGAAAACGGCAACATAACAGCTCTTAAGACCGGTGATGCTGTCATAACCGCAACGACAAATCAGTCGGTGACAAAGGGCAAGAAGACGGAGCCCCTTGTTGTAAAATGCAAGGTAAAAGTTAAAGCAGCCATCACTCTTAGCATTACAACAAAAGACGATACAGAACTTGCTGTAGGAAAGAAGCTATCCATTAAAACAAAATGGCCAAACGGCAAGCCTGCCAATTCCAAGATCAGATGGAGCGTAAGCAATATCGAAGGGAAAGCGACCGTTGATCAGAAGGGAGCTCTTACCGGAGTCAGTGCCGGAAGAGTTGCGGTCAAGGCTGTAAGTGAAGCAGATCCAAGTGTTGTGGCGGTTGTGTTTATAAACATAACGGCAGCCCAATAATAAATAAGCGTTTTGAATGATGAAGGGGTCGGATCAAACCGGCCCCTTTGTTTTGTACAAAAACTTGAATATATAGTTATATAATGTTTTGTATAATGCGATTTAAAGTTCTTCGGATTGGAGTTCTTAATATGTCATTTACCGATGTTAAGCGTCGATGGTATAGTCTATCGGGATATCATGCCCTGTCTTCAAGGTCACGATACCGGATTATTCATGAGGATCCGCCATTGGCCCCCTGTATCTTTCTTTACCTTGTGTTGATCTGCCGTATTCGATGGCTGATCGGGGACATAGATTGATGCAGGCCATACAGTGTGTACAGTTCTTACCCCAGACAGGACGCGATCCATCAAATGAAATGTTGCCCAGGGGACAGTCGCGGACACACTTCCTGCAGGAGATGCACCTGTCTGTTACGTGGAATTTTCGAGTGTTCATAAACAGTTTATAGTATATCGCACATGCGGCATTCGTAAGGGCAAGTTCTCCGAAGAAGAGCTTTGCCGGCTTAAAAGATTTTCCGGAACGTATGAGCGAGGACAGCCTGTCGATAGCGGGAAGTGAGTCCGACACGATCTTTTGATTTTCTTCTTTTGTCTTTGTTTTGAAATGCGTAATGTAGTTCTGGGGCATTATGATGTTCTCGGTGCCCATGTATTCAAATCCCTTTTTTTTCGATAAATAAGCGTTGGTCGCGGGTGCGGCGCCCATGTACGCTGCGCTTGTTATGACAAAATACGCCCTGATGCCTTCGGGAAATGTGGCATCATTTATAAAATCGAACATTGCCATCGCTGTCGTAGAGACATAGCACGGCGCAACAAATACGTACACACCCGTATCCGTGAACATTGGATGGGTGTGTTCCTTTATATACTTTGAGATATTTACGGCCGTATCACCTGTTGATGATGCGATCCTCTCTGCAACAAATCTGCTGTTTCCCGTTCCTGTAAAATACAGTACCATCAGTTATCCTCAAATATAAGCGGAGATAAAGAAAACGTGTGATATTTGATCTTTTTTATTCTATCATAGTGCATTTAGAAAACAATATTATGATTTTCTGTTATAATTCATAGCAGAAAAACTTATTGAGGTTAACCATGGAAAAGAAAAGATTATGGATATATGTGGCGATCGCATATGGTGTTACGGCTGTTATGAGCCTTGTTATGTATGTGGCATACAGACGGCAGATAAACACGACAGCATTTGTCAACGTGCAGATGATGTATCCTGCATGCGGAGTGATACTGGGGAAACTGATCTTCAGGGAAGAAGAAAAAGCTCTTCCCGTGGCCGGGTACATTACGGTACTTGCAACAACTGCGGTCATGATGATCATAGCCGTATTGTCTGTTGCTGTTCCGATAGCACCGGTTAAAATGCCGGGCACGGATGTTGAACTTGATATTTGGAATACTATATCACAGCTCCCTATCATAGGGGGAAGCATCATCGCTTACATCCTTTTCTGGGTATGCGGCAGAAAAAAGAGGGAAGATGCCGGGATTGAGCGAAGAAACATAAAGCGCAGTATCATACTGATCACACTTTTTGTTGCGCTGCTTATCGGAAAAACGATGATAGCTGTGTTCATAGAAGATGCGACAGCCGGGAATAATGAGCAGTGGAGTCTTATTCTGTCGGCATTATCGAATCCTATTACATGGTTAACGTTTGCAACGTTGCCGGTAAACTTCATTCTGTCTTTCATTGCATTCTTCGGAGAGGAATACGGCTGGAGATACTTTCTTCAGCCGGTTATGCAGGGAAGATTCGGAAAACGTGTGGGAGTACTGCTTCTCGGACTTGTGTGGGCCGTATGGCATATAAACGTTGACTATATGTATTATGCAAGCGGATACGGTCTGCAGGCATTCATCTGTCAGATCATAACCTGCGTGGCTATAGCGATCTTTTTCGGATATGCCTACATGAAGACGGAAAATATATGGGTTCCGATCATCATGCATTATCTTAATAATAATATAGCGGCACTTCTGTCCGGCGGCGGACAGGACGCTCTAATGAATCAGGTGATAGAGTGGAGGGAGATCCCCGTCTTCGCAATCTCCTATATTCTGTTCTTCCTTTTCATACTGGCACCTGTTTATAATAAGACTTGCGGAAGCACAATGCATGGAAACTATAACCTTTAAGATCAAGAACAACGAGATCATGGAGCTTGGATTTGGCTCGCAACAGACCTAAGGAGGTAAAGTATGAAAATGAGATCATTTAAGTGCAGCGGTCTTTTGGCCCTTATACTGTCGCTGTCACTGACCTGGGAAGGATTTCTTCCCCTTACAGCGCATGCCGACGAAATACCGGATACGGAAGTTTGTGATGAGATTGAAACTGTCATAGTAGAAAGTGAAGATGAGATCGCAAATGCTGTAGAAGAGCCGGAAGAAACCGATATGCAGGCTTCGGCTGAAGAGTCTTACGATACGCCGGATACAAGCTCTGATCCGGCTGATATGACGGTAATGTTATATTCGGTAGGAAGTGATCTTGAAGGGAAAAGTATGTCGGCAACCGTTGACATACTTGAAATAATGGAAGGTTTGGATATATCGGGCATCAAGGATCCGGAAGTTAACTTTATCGTTGAGACCGGAGGAGTCAATACCGAGCTCAAAGACAGGTCCAGGGATACGGTCATAAACGAGCGCAGGGAGCAGATCAAGGAAGAGTATGACAAGGTACAGGCCGGAAAGGGAGAAAAGTACCTGAGAAGGTATGATTTAATAACAACGGGTGAGAATAAAATAGCGTGGAATAAGAACGAGCGTTTTGTGATCCATCCGGACAGCCTCGAACTTGCCATCACGCAGCCGTCTGATCCTACCAGGCTCATGACAAGGGCTGATGACAAGGATGTTCTTCAGGAACTTGCCGAGTTTATCAAGACGACCAAAACAGATTATCCGGCAAAGCAGTACATGCTCATACTTTGGAATCATGGAGGCGGACCGCTTGGTGGTCTTGGAAATGACGAACGTGATGAAGGTGAAGACGGATCGACTTTTCAGGCTTATCAGATCAGACCGACCATGGTAGAAGCCGGTATAACCGAGAATGATAAATTCGCGATGATAGACTATGATGCATGCCTTATGGGCAGTCTTGAGAATATGCTCGCATGGTCTCCATATACGAGATATTATTGTGGTTCCGAGGATCTTGAATCCAATAACGGTGATTTTTACGAAAACTGGGTGTCCGATCTGTGTAAGGCAGCTGACGGAAACAAGATCGATTTTTCCAATGAATCTGCTGTTAATACGCAGATGGAAAAGACCGGCAAGACGATCGTGGAGGATTATTATAACTGGTATCAGGAAAAAGATGATATAGGTACAAAATCACTCACGAAGACAAGCGAAGCGGCATCCCTTGCAACTTCGCTTTCTGACTATGCAAAAGTTTGCATGGATCTGTTTGAAATCGATCCTATGGAGACCTATTACGGGGTTTATGCATTGAGAAGTTATGCGCAGGATTTCCACGGGCGTGAAAAGGGTATCACAGATCTTGTGGATTTTGTCAAATGCATGGATGATGAGTTTGGAACGATAATTGGTAAGGATGTTGCGGCCCGGTCCGATGTTAAAAATGCTGTCGCCAGGTTGAAGAGTGCAGGAAATGCGGTTGAAAGGAATCTGGGAAAGGCGGTACTGCTACATAAGGAAACATCAAAATATGAGGAGACCAATTCAGGCGGTCTGACTGTGTTTCTGCCTTATATTTCGATGGATGAAGTTAAGAATTATTTTGAAAATTATGAAGATATTGAGCCTTCATACGTACTGAATGATTACAAGAAATTTGTCGGGGTATTCAGTGCGATGCACGTAGCCGGCGAACTTATCGCAAATAAGGACAAGGGTAGAGATGATGTAGATAAATCACTTCAGGATACACTTGAGAGCTACGGGATCAAAGATATCTATAAAGATAAAATGACTGATGTACCGGATGAGATAGCGGATCATCGGCTTCAGAATGAGGGCATGAAGATCTATAAAGACGGTACCGATGGAAAGATATATTATAAGCGCCGTGATTTTAAACTTGTGTACAGTGTCAATCAGTCGCCGAAGATCAAAATTGGCGGAGCCGATCATTATCTCGGATATTTCCCTGCCGGAAAACGGGATACCGTTGATGATGTATGGAGACAGAAGCTTACCAATTACGAAGAGAAGAAATGGTTCGCGTTTAAGGATGCCAACGATAAGTATATACCTGTTGCCATATATAAACTGGATTCGGGGTTTGTTGATAAAGAGAATAAGGAACCCGGAGACCAGTTCGCAGCAAAAACAGATGTCATGATACCCGTAGAATATAACGGGATGCTGTGCTTCCTTGATGTCGGATTTGATGAGGGAAGTCAGACCGGTAAAGTATACGGTATGTGGCCTTTCGAGTATGGAAACAGGGGCTATGGACGCTACATGGATATCGAGAGCCTGAAGGAAGAGGGTGAAGAGATCAAAATACTTGCCGATGTTCCGAATGCGCTCGAAGGAGATAAAGAAGCACAATATGATGATTCCGATCGTTCCAAATCGGTGATCGGTACGATAAATCTGGGCAAATCCACGGTACTGTACAGAGGTGTTCAACTGTGTGCAGGAGGAAGCGATAACGATCATCTTATAGATAATGTACAGTCGATGGAGATGCTGTACTTTATGAAGGATCTGTTCGGATCCCATTATCTGTTTGATAACCTTACGGAAACAGTCAATGTATCGCTTAAGACAGACAGTACGAGCAAGCCTAAAAATCATACGCTAAACACCAATGATATCAAGCTGGAGTTCAAGGGCGAAAAGGGTGTATATGAGGACTCGGCGTTAAAGGATGTTAAGTATTATTACAAGGACGAGGAAGGAAATCAGAAGGAACTCGTTGAAAAGGACGGAAAATTCTACACGGAATCTGATGAAGAAGATGTACCCGATACGATATTTGACATGCTCGGGCAGGATGCTCCGGAAGTCGTTACGGCCGGTAATCTGAAAGAGTTCAAGATCGAGAGAGATACGGAGATACTTGTCCTTCCGACTGATATTAAAATAGAAAATCTGGAGAAGGTTGATGAAGCAAACATCGATCTTGATAAGTATTTCAAACTGAATACCGGAGCACTTTCCGTAACGATAAAAGCAGGAAATACAACAGTAAAACCTGTATCGGAAAATGACCAGTTTACGGATATCAGTAAGCCGAATGCCAAAAAGGCAATGGTATGTGATATAGAGCCCGTTACATATACCGGAAGAAACCTTCTTACAACGCAGTCAAAGTCAAAAGGCTCCAAGATGATAGACCTTGTACTGTATTCGGATGACGGCAGGAAGATACTGCAGGAAGGCGTTGACTATACGGTATCATATAAGAACAACAAGAATGCAGCTGACAAGACGGCAGGTAAAAAAGCGCCTACACTTACGATCGCCGGTAAGGGTTACTATAACGGAATGAAATACACGGCTGTGTTCACGATCGATAAGGCGGATCTCTCGGTGTCAAATCCGGAGGATTCAAATCTGAGGCTTAACAAGTTATTTGCCCCTCTGTCAAAAAAAGGTCTGTCACTTACGTCAACTGTTACCCTGCCGTCAGGCGTGAAGGTTCCGGCAAATCAGTATAAGCTTAAGTATTATGTGACCAACGATGATGGCAGTGAGAGTGAAATAACGAATGAAGAGCTGGCAAAAATGTATGAAACTGCAGAAGGGAGAATAATTCTGCTTGTTGCTGCACAGGCAATTCCAAACGCCGATAATCTGGTTGAAGGCAGCAAAGCCGAAAATCTGGTAGTCATAAATCCCAAGAGCACCGGAAGCCTGAGCGTGAGCTTGAAATCAAATAAGACAAGTGTTAAAGATAAAAAACCCGTGAATGATTTCATAAAAGAAAATCTAAAAAAGGCTTCTTTGGGAAAGAACAGCTTTGAATCCGGCGATATAGACTTCCTGGGTATGTATTATGACAGCAAAATGACACAGATTGTAGTGCCAAATGACATTGAGGCTGAGGAATACTTGATTGATAAAGCCGGAACGTTTTATATAGGGGTTGGTCTTACTGAGCAGAGATCAAAGGAATTAAAGAATTATTCCGTTGTGCCGATTAAGGTAAACGTTACAGATGGGATAAAACTCAAGAAAGGTGACGTTACGCTTGAGAGATCGGAGTACAAGATAGACGATCTTCAGAAACTTACCGATCGTATTCCGGTCACGCTGAAATTTGCCAATGGATTTACCTGGGACACACTCAAAGTAACATGTTCAACAAGAAACGGCGGCACAGTGACAAAGAGTATCACGGCTGATCAGATGAGCAATAATACTATAATACTTGATGATATCGACAATGGTGTACCCGGCGATTACGTGATCCGGATAAAGGGAGATGGAATAAATACCGGAAACCTTAAACTTACATACAAAGTCAGGTGATCGGTTGATTATTTGAGATCCTTTTCATTATTGACAACACGAATAAAATAATATATCATCCCTTTAGTGCGTTGCGCTTTAACGTGTGAAAGTAACGTAGGAAAGGGATGATATTATGTTTATTAAGATTGCATTACTGATTCTGTTCTTTGCTGTTATGCTGTTGATCGGATTCGCATCCAAGAAGAGTGCGAAGGATGTCAGCGGATTTGTTCTCGGAGGAAGAAATGTCGGACCGTGGCTTACGGCATTTGCGTATGGTACGTCATATTTTTCGTCGGTTGTATTTGTCGGATATGCAGGTCAGTTCGGATGGAAATACGGACTGGCATCAACGTGGATCGGACTCGGAAATGCATTCATCGGTTCACTTATGGCATGGGTGATCCTCGGCAGAAGAACAAGGGTCATGACCAATCATCTCGATTCTGCGACGATGCCCGAATTTTTCTCGAAGAGGTTCGAAAGTCATTCACTGAAGATCGCATCATCGGTCATCATATTCGTATTCCTGATCCCTTACACGGCATCGATATATAACGGATTATCAAGGCTCTTTTCCATGGCGTTTGATATACCGTACGAAGTATGTATAACGGTTATGGCTCTTTTGACTGCCGTATACGTAATAGTCGGCGGTTATGTTGCAACAGCGTGGAATGATTTTGTACAGGGCATAATAATGCTTATAGGTATAATGCTTGTCATCGCAGCAGTCCTTAACGGGAAAGGCGGGTTCATGGCTGCCGTTATGCAGCTGTCTCAGATCGAAAGTGATGTACCTCAGACACTCGGTCAGCCCGGTGCGTTTGCATCGTTCTTCGGAACCGACCCCGTCGGATTATTCGGCGTTATCATCCTGACATCGCTCGGTACATGGGGTCTTCCTCAGATGGTACATAAATTCTATGCTATCAAGGATGAGAGAAGCGTCAAGACAGGTACTGTGATATCCACAATATTTGCTATCGTTGTTGCCGGCGGAACATATTTCCTCGGAAGTTTTGTAAGATTGTTTGATGATCCGTCGCTTTACAAGGAAGATGGCAGCATGATGTTTGATGCCATCATGCCTCATATGCTCTCAAGCCTTCCGGATATCCTGATCGGTGTAACGGTTGTGCTTGTGCTGTCGGCATCGATGTCAACGCTTTCCTCGCTTGTTCTTACATCGAGCTCGACGCTCACGCTTGATTTCATCAAAGACCTGTTCGTCAAGGATATGGACGAGAAGAAGCAGGTGCGTACAATGAGAGTGTTCATCGCGGTATTCATCATCATCTCGGTTGTTATAGCACTTAATCCGCCGACATTCATAGCTCAGCTCATGGGTATATCATGGGGTGCTCTTGCGGGCGCGTTCCTGGGACCGTTCGTATATGCGCTTTATGATCCGAAAACTACCAAGCTTGCCGTTTGGTCGAGCTTTGTTGCCGGTGTTGGTATCACCGTTCTTAACATGTTCTTCAGCTTCTTCTCATCACCGATCGTTGCCGGTGCTGTAGCCATGGTCGTATCGCTTATCATAGTGCCGATCGTAAGCCGGATCACACCGCAGCTGACCGATGCATCGAAGGACGCGATATTCTCGTGCTACACGCAGACTGTTGTTGTATCCAAGAAGAATTCGCTGGAAGAGTAGAATGTGGTATAATACCTTTATTCTGTAAAAAAAGAAGGATTTTGATATGAGTGATAGCAAAAAAGTCATGATGCTTGGTAATGCCGCGATAGCCCGCGGTGCATATGAAGCCGGAGCCAAGGTGTCAGCGGCTTATCCGGGAACTCCCAGCACGGAGATAAGCGAGAATCTGGTTCAGTACAAGGATGAACTGTACTGCGAGTGGTCGCCTAATGAGAAGGTGGCAACGGAGGTCGCGATAGGTGCGTCCATGGCAGGTGTCAGGGCGATGTGCTCAATGAAGCATGTTGGCGTGAACGTTGCTGCAGATCCGCTCTATACCGTGTCATACATCGGTGTAACGGGCGGTCTTGTCATGATAGCAGCCGATGATCCCGGAATGTATTCGTCCCAGAACGAGCAGGATACGAGGATGGTCGCTGCTGCAGCGCATGTGCCTGTTCTGGAACCGTCGGATTCACAGGAAGCCAAGGATTTTGTCAAGGCAGCATTTGATATCAGTGAAAAATACGATACACCCGTGATAGTCCGTACGACAACGAGGCTTGCTCATTCACAGGGGATGGTCACTCTTGAGGACAGAGCGGATATACCGGACAAGACATACGAGCGCGATATCGCAAAGCGTGTCATGATGCCTGCTATGGCCAAGAAGCGCCATATCGTCGTTGAAGAACGCGAAAAGAGACTTGCGGAAGATGCGTGTGACATGCCGATCAACAGAGTTGAGATGAGAGATACGAAGATCGGTGTCATAGCAAGCGGTATTCCGTATCTGTATGTTCGTGAAGCGATCCCCGATGCCAGCGTATTAAAGCTTGGTCTCGTCAATCCGCTTCCGAGAAAGCTCATTGAAGATTTTGCGAAGAAAGTCGATAAACTGTATATCGTCGAGGAACTTGATCCTATGACGGAGACACAGGTGAAGTCGTGGGGCATCAACTGTATCGGAAAAGAGATATTCACGGTACAGGGTGAGTACAGTGCCAACATGATAAGACAGGCGATATTGGGAAAGGATCTTGATCTGAAGGATCCTGCCGACATACCTAACAGACCTCCGATATTATGTCCGGGATGTCCCCACAGGAGTGTCTACACGGTGCTTAATAAGCTTAAACTCCATGCAGCGGGAGATATCGGATGCTATACGCTGGGAGCCGTTGCGCCGCTGTCTGTTATCGATACAACGGTCTGCATGGGATCGAGCATATCCACTCTTCACGGAATGGAAAAGGCAAAGGGCAGTGAGTATATCAAGAACTGGGTTGCGGTCATAGGTGATTCAACCTTTATGCATACGGGTGTCAATTCCCTTATGAACATGTTCTATAATCAGGGAACCGGAACAGTTATGATCCTTGATAATTCAACAACGGGAATGACGGGACACCAGGATCATGCAGCAACGGGCAAGACGCTTCAGGGCGATATCGTTCCCGCTATCAGCATATATGAGCTGTGCCGTGCGATAGGAATAAAAAATGTAAAAGAGGTCGATGCATTCGATATCGATGAACTGGAGAAGACAGTTAAGGAATTTGTTGCAAAGGATGAACTCTGTGTCATCATCACGAAATCTCCATGTGTGATGCTGAAGCAGAGGCCGGTCACCCACAAGTGTGTACCCGTACCGGAGAATTGTAAGAAGTGCGGAATGTGCCTGAAGCCCGGGTGTCCTGCGCTTACAAGACTTGAGGATGGAACTATCGCTATAGATGATACACTGTGCAACGGATGCGATCTGTGCATGAAGTTGTGTAAGTTCGGGGCAATAAAGGAGCAGAAGTGATGGAAACAAAGAATATTATGATCGTCGGAGTGGGCGGTCAGGGAACACTTCTTACAAGCCGCGTTCTCGGAGCGGTAATACTTGACGGAGGCTATGAGGTCAAGCTCTCGGAAGTACACGGAATGGCTCAGCGCGGAGGATCGGTAGTTACTTTTGTACGCTACGGAAACGAGGTTTTCGAGCCTATAGTTGAGGAAGGATGTGCGGATGTGCTGATCGCTTTTGAGAGGCTTGAAGCACTCAGATATGCTCATTATCTGAAAAAGGACGGCGTCATCATAATCAACGATCAGCGAATGGATCCGATGCCTGTAGTCATGGGTGCCGCAAAATATCCTGAAAACATCATAGAAGACCTGTCGAAGGATCACAAAGTCATCGCAGTGGATGCACTGTCGGAAGCAAAAAAACTCGGTAATCCGCAGGTGTTCAATGTCGTTATCCTCGGAGTTGCGGCAAATCATATGGAGTTTTCAAAGGATCAGTGGATGGCTGCGATCGAAAAGATCGTAAAGCCAAAGTTTGTTGATATCAACAAGAAGGCTTTTGAAAGCGGAATGGAGATTGAAAAATGATCTGGAATGAAACCAAAGAATGCATGAGCCGCGATGAGAAGATGACACTTCAGAGTGCCAGGCTCGTAAAGCAGGTCGACAGAGTGTACCACAATGTCGAGTATTACAGAAAGAAGATGCAGCAGGTTGGACTCGAACCCGGTGATATTAAAGGGATCGAGGATCTGCCGAAACTTCCTTATACGACCAAGGATGATCTTCGCGATAACTATCCGTTTGGTCTGTTTGCGGTTCCGCGCGAGCAGATCGTCCGCGTTCATGCATCGAGCGGTACTACCGGTAAAGCAACCGTTGTAGGATATACAAGGCGTGATATAGATATCTGGGCAGAGTGTGTTGCAAGATGTATGACCGGAGCAGGCGTCAATTCAAAGGATATAATACAGATCGCGTACGGGTATGGTCTGTTTACGGGAGGACTCGGAGCACATTATGGTGCAGAGTTCATGGGCGCCATGGTCGTTCCTCAGTCAACGGGAAATACCAAGAAGCTCCTTACCATGATGGAGGATTTCGGCGTCACGGCGATCGCCTGCACGCCTTCATATCTGCTTCATATCGCTGAGGTTGCAAAGGAATCCGGGATCATAAACGATCTGAAACTCCGTGTTGCCATATGCGGAGCTGAACCATGGACCGAGAACATGCGTCACATGATCGAAGAAGAACTTGGTATCAATGCGTTTGACATTTACGGCTTGTCTGAAGTCATGGGACCGGGAGTGGCGTGCGATTGTATTCACCATAAAGGTCTTCATGTTCATGATGATCACTTCTATCCTGAGATAATCGATCCCAAGACACTGGAGCCGATAGGAGAAAAGGTTACAGGCGAACTGGTATTTACCACGCTTACCAAAGAAGGACTTCCTCTTATCAGGTACAGGACCAAGGATCTTACCAGCATAGAATACGACAAGTGCGAATGCGGACGTACACAGCCGAGAATACAGAAGTTCAAGGGCAGAAGCGATGACATGCTCATCATCCGCGGAGTTAACGTATTCCCGTCTCAGGTTGAAGCAGCACTTCTTGAAATGGATGAGACAACGCCCAACTATATGATGATAGTCGATCGTGTCGATCATCAGGACACTCTTGAAGTTCAGGTTGAGGTTGATGAGAGTTACTTTGACGATGACATGAGAGGACTTGATAATCTTTCCAAGAGAGTTGCGGGAACACTTAAACAGGCACTGGGACTTGCGGTCAAGGTTACGCTTGTAGAGCCCAAGACTCTGCCGAGATTTGAAGGCAAATCAGTACACGTTACCGACAATCGTAAGCTCGTGTAAACTCTCTCAACAAATAGGAGGAAAAGGTATGGCTATCAAACAGGTTACAGTGTTTATCGGAAATAAAGAAGGACGTATAGAAAAGGTCACTGAAGTGCTCAAGGATAATGATATCAATATCAGTTCACTCTCACTGGCTGAATCGGTAGATTTCGGTCTCCTGCGTCTTATAGTATCTGAGCCGGAGAAAGCAAGGGACGCACTTAAGGATGAGGGACTGTCGGTAAGACTGTCGGACGTGATCGCTGTTGAGATATCAAATGATAAGGGCTCTTTGCATGAACTCCTGACCGCGCTTTCTGATTTTAACATAGAGTATATGTATGTACTCTCAAGTGCCGAAAAAGCTTCGATGGTGTTGAAGATCAAAGACATAGAGGCAGCGGAATCCGTTATTAAAAAAGGCGGTTTCAGACTGCTCGGACAAAAAGAGGTGTAACGATCTATTTCAGAGTATCACGTATGACGGTCAGTAATCTGTCATTGTCTTTCGGACTCATGAAACAGATCCTGAAATACTTGTTATCAAGAAACGGGAATGATGAACAGTTTCGGATCATCAGGTTATTTCGTATAGCGTTATCAAAGAGGATGTCGGCATCGACATTCTCTTTTGTTATCCGGCACAGCACGAAGTTGGCAACGGGATCGTAAACCTTGATGCCGGGGATGCTTCTGAGTTCGGAACAGACCCGTTCTCTTTCGGAAGAGATCAGTTCTTTCGTGGCTTTGATATAATCCGTATCACGAAACATGAGCTGCCCGGATACTTCGGCGAGCGAACTGACTGTCCACGGATCCTTTATCGCTTCTATGTCTTTCATAAGATCGGTATCACCGCAGATCGCATATCCGAGTCGAAGGCCGGGAGCGGCAAAGAACTTGGAAACTCCGCGAAGAAGGCACAGGTTGTTATATGCCGATGTGAGAGGTATGCAGCTTATGCCGTCATAGTCTTCCGCAAATTCAACATATGTCTCGTCGACAAGCACAAAGATATCCAGAGTCTTGCATGCATCGAGTATATGACGCATCTTGTCACGCTTTATCGCGGATGATGTGGGATTGTTAGGATTGCAGATGATCAGCATATCTATGGATTCGTCAAGTGACCGGATAAGAGAGTCAGGCTCAAGTGCAAACCCGTTTTCTTCCTTTAACGGAAAGTATAAGCTGACCCCGCCGGAAAGTGACAGTTCACGCTCGTATTCGGAATAAGTGGGGCCGATGATCATCGCCTTTTTCGGTGCAGTCATCTTGATGAACAAAGTGATCAGTTCCGTTGATCCGTTTCCCACAAGGATGCTTTCCGCAGATGCGTCACAGTACCCCGCAATGACCTTCCGAAGATCGGTGTATTCCCTGTCGGGGTATGTTGATATGACATCGAGTTTCGAGGTAAGATCTCTTTTTAAAAGAGGCGATACTCCGAGAGGATTTACGTTTGCCGAAAAGCTTACTATATCCTCTTTTTTTATGCCGTATATTTTCTCGATTTTTTCAAGATCACTGCCGTGAAAGCTGTCCTTGTGCTTCAGCATATTTTATTGAACCTCATCCTCTTTTTTGATATACTATTTAGGTATGCTAATGTGCCCAAAGTATATCACTTGGGCGACATCGCGTCAAAAAATTCCGTACTAAAATCAACGAAAGGTGGTGAATATTGTGCGAGAAGTGATCGACAGATGCGCTGACGGCTTCTTTGATTACGATTGCGGAAAACTCTTGTTTTCCACAGCCAGGATCGAAGCTGAAATGCCGCAGGGGCAGCTGTTTGAAGGTGACTTCGTGCTCTCTTCCGAAGACGGAAGGGATTTTTCCGCCACAATATACACCTCCTCAATGCGTCTTGTCTGCAGGAACGATCATGTAAGATCAGAGTCTGTTTCGACTATCCATTATGTTTTTGACTCGACCGGTCTGGAGCCGGGAGATGTTGTCAAAGGCGATATACAGGTGGTGTCAAATGCGGGAGAGTATTATCTTCCCTTTGTATTCTCGGTTTCATACGGAATAGTGGAAAGCTCCATGGGTAATATCCGCAACCTGTTCCATTTTACCAATCAGGCACAGGTCAATTGGAATGAAGCCGTAGAACTGTTCTATTCAAAAGGTTTTGAGCGTGTGTTCGGAGGAAATGACCGGATACATTACGATAAGTTCAGAGGGCTTTCCAACAATCACGGTGATCCGCAGGCGGTGGACGATTTTCTCGTGGCGATAAACAAGAAACGCCCGATCATATATTCTGTCGACAGGACGTCTTATGAATATAACGATGTGTCCGACAATGTTGATTGCGAAATGCTCCTTCACAGATCCACGTGGGGCAATATTGATGTGTCGGTAACGAGCGATGTGGATTTTATCAGGATCGAAAAGGACAGAATAGGAGCAGGGGATTTTATCGGTAACGATCACCTGCTGAAGTTCGAGATAATCGGCGACAGGCTCCATGAGGGAAGGAACTTCGGTAATATCCTGATAAGGTCTGCCCACAGCGAAGTGAGCGTTCGGATAATCGCAAGACACAGGGCCAGGGTCAACGCCCGCAGGGTAGAGAGGCGTGAAAAGAAAAACCTTACGCTTCGCCTGATGCGTCAGTATGTTGATTTCCGTATGAAGAAGACAAATGTCGGTGTGTGGGTAAGAGAGTCGATGAAGATCGTTGAACGCATGAACGCGCTTGATGATAAGAATCCGGTATCCCGACTGTATCAGGCACAGCTCCTTGTGGTCCAGCGGCGTGAGAATGAAGCTAAGTGGGTGCTCGAACACGTTGAGAAGGAGATGAACATAAACGACTACTCGGCAAAGCATCGGGCTTATTTTATGTATCTTCAGACTCTCATAATCCGTGAGGAAGCGTTCATTAATGATACAGCCGTGAAAGTCAACGATCTGTTTGATGCCAATCCCGGATGTTTTGAGATATTGTGGACGCTGCTGTATCTCGATGAAGGTCTTGCCGATAATGCCACGCGTAAGATATCGCTTATCGAGAAGATGTATGAGAACGGATGTACATCTCCGATCATGTATATTGAAGCATACAACTTCTTTGTGGCAAATACCGAGAAACTATGCAAGCTTGGTAGCTTTGAACTTCAGGTTCTGATGTTTGCCGCCAAGCTTGATGTTATGGATAACGAAGTGATGAAGCAGCTTTTGTATCTTGCGGGCAAGCAGCGTGAGTACGATCCACTTTTGTATAAGCTTTTATGTAAGTGTTATGATATCACTTCCGACGATGAGATAGTTGAGGTTGTTGCGACCCTCCTGATCAAGGGCAGCATTTCAGGTGCCGCTTATTTTAAGTGGTTTGACAAGGCAGTCAAAAAACAGCTTCGCATAACAAAACTATATGAGTATTTCATGTATTCCGTACCGGCAGATTATGATGCTCTGATCCCCAAGTCGGTGCTCATGTATTTCGGTTTCAGAAATGACATGAACTACCACAGGATCGCGCTGCTCTATGCAAACCTTATAACGCATAAGAGAGAGTATGCCGACACTTATGATACATACCGTGAACATATGCAGGTGTTTGCTGTGGAACAGATAGAGCAGGAGCATATTGACGGGAACCTTGCCAAGATATACGAAGACGTTCTCTTTATGGAAATGATCAAGCCCGATATGGCGAGACATCTGGCAAAGATATTGTTTGCTTACGAGGTAAAGATAGACGATCCGGAAGCGAAGAATGTCGTGCTTGTCCAGTCGCAGTTTGAAGGTGCGCTGACCTTTAAGATCGAGAACGGATATGCATATCCGACCATTTACTCGGGTGATTTTATGCTGTTTACCGAAGACTCATCGGGCAGGCGCAAGGTCATCGACAACGGCAATGTAAGAAAGCTCATGAATGAAGCCGTGTTCATTCAGGCCATCAGATACTATGTGATAGATAATGTCTATTTTGATATGTATCTGTGTGAAGGAAAGAAGCATTACGTCACGGTAGATGATTCGAACGTGGAGTACTGCAGGCAGCTTGCGGAATCCGAGCTTGTTTCCGAATACTATAAGCGTGATATCAGAATGGCGCTTATCCACTATTATTATGATAACGATCAGGTCACAACGCTTGATGAATTCCTGCTCAATATGGATATCAAGGTGCTTTACGCAAAAGACCGCGCAAATGTTGTCAGGTTCATGACGAGGCGCGGTATGTATGAAAAAGCATACCAGATAATGAGCATATACGGCAGTGAAGAGATAGCCGCGAAGGACTGCGTGGGAGTATGCAGTCATATGATCCAGGAAAGCGACAAGACTCCGGACAGTCTTCTTATCAAGCTTTGCTATTATGCTTTTGAAAACGGAAAATACGATGAAGTTCTCTTAAGATACCTTGTTGAGAATTACAACGGACTGACCAAACAGCTGCGCAACATCTGGAAGGCAGCCAGGAACTTTGAGATAGATACTTTCCCGCTCATGGAAAGACTGATCGTTCAGATGCTGTACACTCACACTACAGTCGGAGAAAAGGAAGAGATATTTGAGGAGTACAGCCGCAGCGCATCAGGAACGAAAGTCCAGCTTGCTTACCTGTCGTATTGTTCATTCGAATACTTTGCCAAAGAGAGACTGACTGATGAGAGAGTGTTTGCCCATATAACCGATCTGTACAGACTCGGTGAGCATATAAATGATGCGTGCAAGCTTGCGCTCCTTAAGTACTATTCGGAAGAAAGATCCAAACGTACGGAGAAAGTCAAGAGCATGCTGGCGGAATTCCTTGTTGATTTCATGCACAGGAACACATATTTTAAATTCTTTGAGAAGTATGTGGATCTGGTCCCTGAGATAGGAGACTATCTTGATAAGACGATAATCGAGTACAGGACGGATCCGAAATACAGAGTGATGCTCCACTACATCCTTGAGAACGGCCGCGAGGATGATGATAATTATCATACTGAAGAAATGAGAAATATGTTCGGGGGAGTGTTTACGAGAGAGTTCATCCTGTTCTTCGGAGAAAACTTACAGTACTACATTACGGAAGAACAGAACGGTAAGGAAGTCCTCACCGCAAGCGATTCATTATCGGTAAGCGATACGAGTGCGGCCCGTGTGGAGTCAAGATATACGATGCTCAATGACATGGTAGTATCAAGGACGGTGCAGGACGACAACACACTTCTTGACATTATGAGAGAATACGTTGAAGCTGATGCTTTTGCGCATAAAGTTTTCAAATTAAGGTAATAAAATGGCTCGGTACATAATCGGCTACGATCTGAATGATACGATGTCTCAGATCAGCTATTTTGAACTGAATAACTCCGTTCCGGAGACTGTGGCAAATGACGAGGAAGAAGAACGCCTCGGAATACCGACTGTTTTGTCAAAACGTAAAGGAGTTGCACAGTGGGAGTTCGGTAACGCTGCGATCAAAGCGGCGGAGAACGGCAGTGCCACACTTGTCGATCAGTTTCTCAGTTTTGCCGCAGCAGGAGCAAAGATCGAGATCGAAGGAGAGGCATATGATCCGACGGACCTTCTTGTCCTGTTTGTTCGACGCTCGCTTAACATGCTCTCGATGATCATGTCTCCTTCCGAAGTCGAGTATATGATCATAACCGTGGCATCGCTTGAAGGAAAATATGTCGATATCATTGAGCGGGTAGCGGAATCAATGCCTGTATCGCGCGATAAAATAATCATTCAGACTTATGAGGAGAGCATATACTATTATCTGATCCATCAGCCTGAAGATCTGTGGGAGAGAGATGTTGTCGTGCTTGATTATTCGGGACCTCATCTTAAGGCTTATCAGTTATGGATGAACAGGTCAACCGAACCGGTCGTGGCGTTTGTGGATCAGACCGGTTTTGAAGAGATCAAAATGCCCAAGTACATGATGAAGGAAGAGGAATCGGTAGAGAAGGCCGACAGGATCGATGAGCTTGTTCTGCAGATCTCGCATGAGTATTTTTCCAACAAGATCGTCGGTACCGTATTCCTGCTCGGAGAGGGATTTGAGGGCGGATGGTGTAACAAGACTCTCAAGTTCATGTGCATGGGAAGGCGTGTTTTCCAGGGACGTAATATGTATTCAAAGGGTGCATGCTATTGCGGGAAAGACAAGGCTGCCCCGTGTGAGCTGAACAGGAACTATGTCTTCCTCGGACGCGATAAGCTCAAATTCAATCTCGGGCTTCATATGTATGTCGCCGGAGAAGAAGAGTATCTTGCCGTCGCGGATGCAGGTGAGAACTGGTATGATTCGGGCGTGACATATGATTTTGTCCTCGGAGATTCAAGATGTGTTCCGCTCATTCTGACTCCTCTTGACGGAAAGGGAACGGAGACGATCGAAGTGGATCTTTCAGGCCTGCCCGACAGACCTCCGAAGGCGTCAAGACTTAGATTAACCGTAGAGTTTGAATCCGAGACGAGGATGAAGATAGAAGTGGAGGATCTGGGATTCGGAGAGTTCTTCCCGTCAACGGGCAGAAAATGGCAGAAGATAATAGAATTTGAGTAACAGGAGATACTGTGGCTACTGAAATGTACATGTGCATAGGCACATTATCCGCAACTCCATATTTTCTTTCGGGACTTGGTGTAAACATATACTCAATGGATGAGCTGTGTTATTACCTGTGTACCAATGCGTATATTCTTGACAACGATCTGATCGATGTCAGGTTGTGTGACTATATGCGTGATAACCTTGACATGGCGCCGCTTGCCAACAAGCTCAGGATGATGATCAAGGCCGGCAAGACTCTCGGGGAGATGGTCACGACCATTCTCATAGATACGAACTACTGTAACGAGGAAGAGATCACAAAGATCAAACAGATACTGGTTGATAATGCATCCCTTTCATTCGCTGCCAAGAGAAAAGTCCGGGGAGATAATCTTCTTGTTGCCAATAAGTATCCGAGGGCTATCGAGGAATATCAGTATGTTCTGTCGGTTCTTGATAAGGAGGAGGAGCCCGAACTGTACAGTTCGATCCTTCATAACGTGGGATGCGCTTATGCACTTATGTTCCTTCTTGACAAGGCGGGCGATTATTTCAAGCAGGCATATGACCTGGACGGATCAAGAGAGAGTCTTATAATGTATCTTGTATGTCTGCGTATGACTGCCAAGAAGGGTGAGTATGACCGGATGGTCGTTAAGAACGGATACGATGAAAGGATAGCACTTGAAGCGGTAAGGACCATGGCATCCGCAAGAGAGGCTCAGATAGATACCCCGTACGGAGATACGATGCGTGATGTGATCGATCTTCACGATACCGGCAAAGTATCGGAGTACTACAGAATGCTCGACAATGTACTTGAAGACTGGAAGACAGATTATAGGCGGATGATGGAATGACACGAGGTGTCTGCGAAGCAGACGGAGGCCTTGTGTCACGGCGACATCGACGAAGTCGATGTTGGTAAGAAGCCCAGTGTCGTGGCTCACCCGTAGTAGGCGACATCGACGAAGTCGATGTTGGATCTTTATTGTAAGGAATATTTATGAAAATACTAAATTGGCTTAAAGACATACTTGGATTCGGCGAAGACGATTTTGACGATATAGAGATCAATTTTGCCTCGGAATCGACAGAATCCCTTATGGAGTCGCTTGCAAAAGCATCCAGGAGACGCCGGACCCTTAATATGAATGACAAGGCGCAGCGTGAACAGTACGTAAGAGAGTACTGTGACATGATGGCTGTTGCTTCGAAGGACGTTGATGCTCAAAAGGTTGAGTATCAGCAGGTTACTCAGCGTCTTGCAGACCTTGAGGAGATCGAAAAGCTTCCGTTGGCCGACAAGAGTCAGGTCAGGATCAGAGCGAACAGAGTCATCAAGATAGAACAGGAAGACAGTAACTATACCCGTCCCACCAAGAAGATCACGGAATCTCAGTACAGAGAGATGGAGCGACTGGCAAAAGATATTCCGTCGATCCTTGCCAAGATGAAGGAAGATGAAGACTATCAGATGGCGGTCCGCCGCGACCTCAATCTGCTTGAAGGAGAAAAGGGAGCTGTTGCATATCAGAGAAAAGAGGAAAGATCAAAAGCGCATACGGCGAAGAACATAGCTTTTGTTGCCATATTCGGAGCTGTCATGGCAGCAGCCCTCATGTTTGTGCTCAATCAGGCCATGCATGTTGATGTTGAAATGGGATGGATAATTCTTGCCGGTGCTTTTGCCGTCTTACTCACATCTTCGTTTGTGATGTATCAGAATGCCCAGACGGAGATCGCAAGAGCCAACAGGAGACTTAATAAGGCGATCAGCGTTCAGAACACCGTTAAGATCAAATACGTTAACATCACTAATGTACTTGATTACAATTATGCAAAATACGGTGTGATGAATTCGCATGAGCTGGCGTACATATGGGACAAATATGCCGAGGAGAAGAAGGCAAGGGAACACGACTCTGATATCAGTCAGCGTATGGATGAAGCACGAAGCGAGCTGTACAGGCTCCTTAAGCACTATCACATAAACGATCCTTCGGTATGGATATATCAGCCCGGAGTGCTTGTTTACGAGGAAGAAGCCAAGGACATCAGAAAGCAGCTTATCATACAGCGCCAGCGCCTTAAAAAGGGAATAGATTTTGAGATCTACAATCTTGAGACGGCCAAGAAGGAACTCGAAGCACTTGTAAGAGAATACCCGAAGTACGCAGAGGAGATAATAAATATAGTTGGGGAGTATGAGTGAAAAAAGTAAATACTTTCTTCCGTCGGTTACAATAGGACTTATCTACCTGATCATCCTTGCGCTAAACGGTATGTGGCCTTTTGGTAAGGCTACGATCGATTATTACGATATGGCGCAGTGGTCGGATCTGTTTTATTACCACAATTACGATGTACTTCATGGCACCAAATCTTTTGTGCTCGACTGGTATACAAACCTTGGAAGAGTGATACCGGGACTGAACGAACCGTCTTTGTTCGATCTCTTTTTTTATTTTGTCCCGCGTGATATGTTTCTGGAATGCACGTCGATACTGATGCTCATTAAGATAATGGCATCTGCTCTTACGATGAATGTCTTCATCACGTATATCAATAAGGATCTGCCATACGTATATCGCTTTATATTAAGCGCAGGTTACGGTATGTGTGGGTTTGTGCTCCTGAACTATACCGTACCGATGTGGATCGATATGATGGCGATAGTTCCCCTTATTCTTGCGTTCTCTCAAAAGGCGCTTGAAACGGGACGGATCACGGGTCTTTCCGTAACGATATTCCTGCTTATGATAGATGACTATTATTTTACGATCCAGACTCTTACGTTTGTATTCCTGATAGGCGGCATGTTTTTGTTATGCTCTCTTGTTGGAAACAGAGATGTTGTAAAGCGTCTGCATCTGTTCCGGTTCGCAGCGGGAGTCGTGCTGGGGATCGCTTTATCGGCTTTTTCGTGGATCCCCGATATCGTATTCGCGGTAGGATCAGCAAGATTCGGAAACGGTACGGGCGGCGGAAGTATCATGGACGCTTACCGTATGATCCTCCAAAATACCGAGCCGGCATATATGATGAGGTGGTACGTGCTGCTGTGTCTGGCACTGCCCTCCGCGCTTGCAGCCGTGAATGTTGTTTCGGATATTAAAAGAAAGAACATATCAAGGGTGGTTTTCTGTCTGCTATGTGTGTTTATGACGGCATCCCAGCTTGTTCTTGAGAGTATTCAGATGATACTGCACTTCGGATCATACGTTAATTATCCCATGAGAAACGGATTCATGATCTACCTTGTAATAGCTGGGATTGCAGCGGCTTTATACGAAAAGAAAAACTCTGACGCGCAAACGCAGAATGCTTCACACAAAGGAAGACCGGTGCAGGTGATCCTGTCTTCGGCCGTTGCCGTGGCAGCAGCTGTATTGTTCAAAAAATGGTATGCGGCAAATGAGGGCATATCCGGTCACAGTGTTCTTATGATGACCATGGGGATGATGCTTGCCTTTATGATCGTTCACATTGTGTTGATGATGCTTTCCGGCGGGAAGTTCACATATGTTTCCACAGGGTTATGGGTGGCGGAACTGTTGATATTCGGCGTGATAATGATAGGAAAACCGATATATGATACTCCCTACGGAAACGATCCCGAACAGGAGGGTGAATTCATAAGGATAACGGATCAGCTTGTATCGGGATACGGAGACAGATTTGAAACGGCAACGAGTGCCGCGACAAGAAGGGTCAAGAACCCGGATACCAGTCTTAATGCAAATTACGGTGAAGTCATGCAGCGGGAGACATTGAGCGGATGGTCCAATCTTGAAACACCCGGGCAGATCAGCGGAGCCATAAGTCTCGGATACAGTAATCAATTCACGCGGCTTCTTGATTCCGGCGGAAATATTTTTTCCGACACACTGCTCCATATCACGGATATAATAAGCCGTGATGAACTTGACGATACGTTGTATGAAAAGATCGCAAAAACCGATGTTGTTATCGATCATATGACCGGGGAAAAAGCCACGTATAATCTGTACAGGAACAGATTCGAGCTCCCGTTTGCGATGGCGGTAAAGGATATCGTGCCCGCATTTGGCCCGGGATCAGATCCTGTCGAAGTATTCAATTCATATGCTCTGGCGCTTGGGGCAGACAGGAATATAGCTGAATCGGTCGGAATAAAACCAGTTGTTTCCAACGATGATGATCATGAGGTGAGCAAATACAGTATTGATGTGTCGGGCAGAAAGACACTCTATTTTAAGGGATATTGTACAGATAAGGATTATTATAATACAAGGATCACTGTTAACGGTAAAACCATTATGATCCCAAGTATACGCGAATATGATAATGATCTGTTCCCGGCGCATTTTAACAATAATACGATGGAACTGGGGTCCTTTGAGGATGAGACCGTAACGGTTACGATCGATATGGATCTGGGTGATCCCGAAACAGGATACGATTTTATCCTATATGAGATAGACACAGATGCCCTGTCAGATCTTTGTTCCGCTGTTTCATACGCGACAGATATCAAACAGGGAAAACGAAGCCTTGAAATAACTATTGATGGGATTCCGGGATCGTTTGACGGAGTGATAGTTCCCGTGTCTTATGACCAAGGATGGAATGCCGTTGTCAACGGAAGTAAAACCAAAATCCTGGATTGTAACGGATTGTTCATGTATATTCCGGTCACGTCGGGTTATAATGAAATAAGACTGACTTATTTCCCGGCGTATATGAAGACGGGGATCGTTGCTACATTGATCGCGGCCGGATTACTTGCCGCTGTCGTGATATCCGACAGAAAGAAACCGGCAGTAATAACCCGGGCGGATACGGTGTTGGCATACTTATATGTCTTGGCTGCGGCTACGGCATTCATCGTTATCTACGCGATACCGGCATTATATGCATTGATCGCGCAGATCAGAGCGTGAAAGGAAAAAAATGAAAAGGATCAGATCGATCATAACATCAAGATTCGGCTTTGCTTTCTTGACCAATTTCATAACCGTTATAAGCGCCTGCGTTTTGTTCAGACCGTTTTGGGAAGAATCGGACGATGTGGGGATGGCGTTGCTTGCTGAGGGAGTATACGGTTATTTTGAGCCTCATCTGAATTATTCAAGCATAATATACGGTGACCTGCTCTGCCTTCTGGCACGGATCCTCCCGATGGTCAGGTGGCACGCTGTTATCATGTATTTGGTTTCATTTGTCGTCGGTACGGCATTTACATATATCCTGTCAAAAAATTCTTCCGGCAGGATACTGTCTGTCATATATCTGATCGCAAGCGGATATGAATTGTATGTTGCCCTTCAGTTTTCCAAGATAGCTGCTGTCATCGGACTGCTTTCTTACATGATCCTGTTTGACATCATAAAAAACACTTATTCACCAAGGATCAAAAGAATACTTACCGTTATCGCTGTAATGGGAACCGTGTTCTCGAATATGATCCGATTGGAGTCTTTTCTGCTTGCAACAATGATCGCAGGGATATACGGAATATGGCTTGTTGTATCGGATTGTATCAATAAGAGGATATTTAAAACCATTAAGACGTATCTGCTGTATTTTGTTCCGGTGTTTGCCCTGTTTGGAATCGGTTGTGTGATCGATCATGCCGCGTATTCTTCGCAGGAATGGAATGAGTATATGTCATATTTTTACTCGGCGGCAAACATGGCCGATTATCATAATGAAGCGCTTGTATATGATCTTCATGGGGAGGAACTTGCCGGCCTCGGAGTATCGGAGAATGATGCTCTTATGCTTATCACTTATGAATACTCGGATGAGGATTTTCTGACAAAAGATCTGATGAACAGCATCAGCCTGCTTGAACCCAAAGGGTTGGGATACATTGATTCCAAGTTCCTTAAAGCATGGATCGCAAATCTGTATGAGGAGCTGGCAAGACCAAACAGTGTGGTGATAGCTGTCATCATGATACTGGGGCTCATGGCGGCAGCGGTTCTTCGCGATGAGAACAGGTTGTATCTTGCCAATGTGTTATCGCAGCTTGCCGTTGCAGGTATTGTTTTATTTTATTATCAGTACAGCGGGAGGTTCTGCCACAGAGTCGTATATACACTGCTCCTGGCACAGCTTGCTTTTTTTGTATATCTTATATCGGACATGGGAGAGATCACGACAGAAAAGACCGCGATAACCTGCATACTGCTCATGCTGGGATTATCCGTGATCGGTCACAGGCTGGGTAATGAGTTTGATTACAGAGAGGATGAACGTAGGCTCCCCGGGTATGATCTTCTTGTAAGTTACATGGAGGATAATAAGGATCATCTGTTTGTAGGTGATGTTTTCACGATGCTCGAGTACGGCAAATATGATGTATTTCGTCCGGGCAAAAAGGGTCAGTTTGATAATTATCTGTCTACCGATCTTGTATTATTTGCATGTTCACCGGTCAACCATGCGATCATGGAAAAATATGGGTATAACGATACGTTTAAAGCGCTTTCGGCTAGAGATGAAAGAGTGATACTGATCGATAACATAAGCCCGGAGGTGGAGCTTGATTATTGCAGAGAGCATGGAGACGGCGGGGAGTATGAACTTAAGGAATTGTCACCTGTCGGGGAATTCAGATTATATAACATAAGATAACATTTCAGAGACTCTCGGCGAATTCATCGAGCATAGCGCCTACGCTGGGAGAAATGGATACAAACTCACATCCGTATCTGTACGTGTTCTTGTCTATGGCCGCACTTCTGATGACACGAACGTCCGTGATTATCTGAGGCAGTTCATGAGTCAGTTCGAGATTGGCTATAAAGTAGTAACCTACCGGAAGGATACACTGCGAAACAAAACCGATACCCTTTGATGATATATCGATGACTTCCACGTCAAGATCCAGATCCATTATCGTATTCGTATCTTCTTTATACAGATTGGAGATCGAAAGCTTGATCCCTATCGGTAAACGTTTGTCCTGTCTTTTCTCTTCCATGATAGCTCCCACCGTAAAATACTATTGATTAATTTACCATATTTTCATATCATAGACAAGAACTGAGAGGTGAAGACTATGATCACGACTATTATTTTTGATATGGGAAATGTCCTTATCCATTTCAGATGGGAAGAACTGTTTGAAGAGATGGGATTTACAGGTGAAAAGTATGACAGAATGGCAAAGGCTACGGTACTTTCGCCTATATGGAACGAATGCGACAGAGGAGTCTGGTCGGATGATGAGATACTTGAAGGCTTTATAAGGAACGATCCGGAGCTCGAAGAGGATATCAGATCACTTATGAATGAAAACTTCAAGGGGTTCTTAAAGAAGTTTGATTACACTGATGAATGGCTGGATTCCATTAAGGAAAAGGGATATAAGATATACATCCTGTCCAACTTTTCAAGGAGAAGCTTCGAGGAATGTTCCAATGAGCTTGACTATGTGTCAAAGGCGGACGGTGCAGTGATATCCTGCTATGTTAAGATGATAAAGCCGGAGCCGGGAATATACAGATACCTTCTTGATACGTACGATATAGATCCGAAAGAAGCGGTGTTCATTGATGATAATCCCGATAACATCGCTGCTGCCGAAAAGTTCGGGATAACGGGTATCCTGTTCACCGGGTTGGAGTCGGCGAAGGAACAGTTAAAAAAGCTCGGAGTAGAGTAGATGAAAGACAGGATAGTTTCGCTGATGGATGCCTACAGGCATTTTGCCAGAAGACATCCTATCCGGTTCATCTGCATAAATATCGTACTGGTTCTGATATGGACCGGTGTGATAATGCATTTTTCGGGAGAAGATGCCGATATATCGGGCAGACGTTCGTCAACCATTCTTGTGGGGATCATCCACGCTGTTTCCCCATCTTCCGGTATTACCGTAAACGGCTATGATTACGATATGACGCTTATCAATGCCGAAAGAGTTGTGCGCAAGATCGCGCATATGATCGAATACGGCATTCTTTCGATCCTCATCTGGTCTGTCATGTTCGGATTCAGGAAGCTTCCCAGAGTGTTTGCATATGTTGTGCCTGTAGCGGCTGTTTGCTGCCTGGGGATCGTTGACGAGATAAATCAAAGATCCATACCCGGAAGATATGGATCTTTGTTTGACGTATGTGTAGATGTTACGGCATCACTTATCACTGTTTTTGTTCTGTACCGGCTGACTCTTCGCTATCGCCGGAGGAAGAGTCGGGGGAATAACAATCCCTGCGCTTAGAACGTGTCATCGCGTACTTGTGAAGACACAGGTAAAGGTACGCTGCTACGGGTATGAAGATCGTGCAGGCAACGCATCCTTTGAACATGAACATCGTTGCCGAGTTGTCCGCAAGTGCCAGTATGAACGTTGCTATGTACAATCCCAGAAGGACCACTATACATATTATCGCGAGGATCTGTTTGACTTTTTTCATGTATCAAGTTTAACATATACTTTAATTTACTAAAAGGACTATTTATGTTACCATGTCTGTGTGAAAGGACAGAATATGATACATTTTAACGTTCCGCCGTTTTTCGGTGATGAATTTGAATATATGCGCGAGGCTGTGGACAATCACAAGATATGCGGTGACGGTCCGTTTACAGCCAAGTGTAACGAATGGCTGGAGAAGAGGCTTGGTTCCACGAAGATACTGCTTACCACCAGCGGGACTTCGGCACTTGAGATGGCTGCGATAATGTGTGATCTGAAGCCGCAGGATGAAGTGATACTTCCTAGCTATACTTTCTCATCCACAGCCAATGCTTTTGTTCTTGCGGGAGCAAAACTGGTTTTTGTTGATATCAGACCGGATACGCTGAACATCGATGAGAACAAGATAGAGGCTGCGATAACGGACAGGACCAAGGTGATCGCCTGTGTACACTATGCCGGTGTTGCATGCGAGATGGATAAGATAACCGATATTGCAAAAAGGCACGGACTCATAGTTGTTGAGGATGCGGCCCAGGCAGTCACAAGCACATATAAAGGCAGGCAGCTTGGAACGATAGGAGATTTCGGATGCTTTTCTTTTCATGAGACCAAGAACTTTTCCATGGGAGAAGGCGGAGCGATATCGATAAATGACGGTAAGTATTCACTTCAGGCCGAGATCATAAGAGAAAAAGGGACCAACCGTTCACAGTTCTTCCGCGGTCAGGTTGCGAAATACAACTGGGTGGATTATGGGAGCAGTTACCTTCCGAGCGATCTTAATGCCGCATATCTGTGGGGACAGCTGCAGCATGCCGATGAAATGCAGAACGACAGGATGAAAAGCTGGAACAGGTATTATGAAGCTTTTCGGCCACTTGAAGAGAAGGGTGAAGTCGAACTTCCCGTCATACCTGAAAACTGCACTCACAACGCACATATGTTTTATCTGAAGTGTAAGGATATACAGACGCGTACTGCATATATACGCCATATGAAAGATAATGACATCCTCTGCGTATTTCACTATGTGCCGCTTCACAGTGCACCTGCCGGTCTGAAGTTCGGCAGATTTGACGGAGTCGATGAGTATACCACATCGGAAAGTGACAGGCTTGTTCGTCTCCCACTCTATTTCAGGCTGTCAGAGAGCGATCAGTCAAAAGTCATTGAAAAAACCCTGGAATTCTTCGGTTAAGGATTGTTACAGTTGATCGTCTCCTGTATGGCATAAAGAGGACGATCTTTGCTCATATCGAATACGTTTCCGAGATATATCCCCATAAGTCCGAGGGTTGAAAGAATGGCCCCGCCGAAGAAGAATATCGCAGCAGCCACGGTTGTCCAACCTTCGGGATTGGCGTTATATACAAAGTATTGAACAAACGCATAGATAATGTATATGAATGAGAAAACCGCCGAGGCAGCACCGACCCAGATCGATACGTAGAGAGGACGGTTTGAGTAGGTGGTTATGATACCTACTGCGGTCTTCCATTTTTTGACGAACGTAAATGATGACTTTCCTTCATAACGTCTGTCCTGTTCGTATTCAACAAACGTGTGCTTAAATCCCAGCCACATAAGGAATACGCCAAAGTCTCTGCCGCGGTCTTTGGATGAGATATAATAGTCGGCAGCGCGTCTTGATGCGATCAGATATGTTGCCAGATCGTAATCGAATTCGACTCCCGACAGCCAGCACAGAACGTTGTGATACCACTTCGCAAAGAGTCTTACGATAAAAGACTCTTTTCTTTTTTGACGTCTTACGAATACCACATCGTATCCTTCGAGTGCCTTGCCGTAAAGATCAGGAATGTTTTCGGGGGCATCCTGCAGATCACAGTCCATTGTTATTATATGGTCACCGGAAGACATTCTGACTCCGGCGGTGATCGCACAGCCCTGTCCGAAATTCTTGGTAAAGTGGATCGCTTTGACGTGCTCATCCTTTAAGGCGAGCTTTTGAACCTCTTCCCATGAATTCATTTTGTCACAGTCATCAACCATGATGATCTCATATGAAACTTTCATGCCTGTAAGTACTGCCGACAGTCTCTCATGGAGCGGGACTAAAGCGGCCGGGCAGCCATATACGGGAATTACGATCGAAATATCCATCTTTTGAGTTCCTTTCTATAATCAGTAAGTGTTTTTCTTACGCCTGAACCTGTCGAAGAATCCTCCGCCCCTTTCTCTTGGTTCCCGGAGAACGCTTCGAAGCTCATATCTTGAGTCATCAAGGCAGTCTTTTTCGTATGTGTTGTATGCGCGCATCAGCTTACGGTCTTTGATGAGCAGATTGTACTCCCTGTCGTATTGCGCATAGTAGGCATCCATGCGCCCTCTGATGAGCTTTCGGAATCTTACGTCACTTTCGAAATCCTCGGCTACTATACGCGAATGCTGATACAGTATGAGGAAATCTTCCAGGCGGTATACCACTCCGAATCTGCCGGGATCGCATTTTTTAAGAGCTTTCCACGCCTTTGACGGTTCATCGAAGAAGCAGTAGAGTTTGCCGAGCTGCAGGTGTATCCACGTGTAGAAATCCGAATCGGCGTCGGACTGCGCAGCAAGACGATAGTATATGTCAAATGCCTTTTGGTATTCGCCGGTAAGATAGAAATCAAGAGCAACAGACAGACGTTCATTGACTGTCATGGTACTCGGTTGTGAGATGGCCTGTGGCTCGGACAGTTTAAACCCTTCGTATTGCTTATGGATCTCACGTGCACGCTCTTCGGGCTTTTCATAGACCTCGAGCAGTTCGTCGATCTCATCCGCATTTTCCGGCAGACTGTTACGGTATTCGGTATATTTCTTGCGCCCCATGTCCGTGCATGTTGCTTCGTATTCCGCAAATACATCCGCAACACTTGCCTTCGCTGCAGCCACAGCCTGCCTGTGCGTGTCGGCAAATTCGCTGTCTATAAGACTGTGATAATAGATACGAAGATGTCTGTCGTATTTCTTCATCTTGGCATCTACGAGTGCGTGACCAAGGTGTAAGTAAAAGTCATTCTCATCACCGAGATGCTGGAGATTGACCCTGTAGTAGAGTACGACGGCACGGTCGTAGTTGCCCATGAAATAATAAGTCTCTGCCAGAGTGAATACTGTGCTCGTATAGATGGGAAGGGTATGATCGATATACCTGATCGCTTTCTCGAGTCTTACTGCAGCCTCTTCATAACGGTCGAGCTTGCGATAGTAAAGAGCCTCGCTTATAAGCTGGGACAGCCCCGCTTCATCCATGCGGTTCTCATCAACATCCATGATCAGTTCAATGGCCTGCTCAAATGTAAACTCGGCATCCTCTCCGGCATCGGAACGGAAGACAGACATCCCTCCGTTATCCGTAAAAATACGAAGGGAATAACCGGCGAGCATTTCGTTTACCTGCTCGAGCTGCATGAAAAAGTACTCATCGGATATGTTCATGTCAAGCTGCATCCATTTACGGTATGCATCATTGATCAGACGGATCAGGCCGGCTTCAGCCGAATCTTCGGCAAACCACATTACAGCCTCGTCTTCTATATTCCAGTTCCTGATGGGGTTATCTTTCTTGACTTCTCC
This sequence comes from Lachnospiraceae bacterium, assembly GCA_017612555.1. Taxonomy (GTDB): domain Bacteria; phylum Bacillota; class Clostridia; order Lachnospirales; family Lachnospiraceae; genus UBA2868. Next base: position 63,671 of record JAGAFR010000032.1, read on the forward strand.
GGTCAATATGTCCAATCGTACCGAGTGATCCATGCCCAGAAGAACGAGAGAATCCCTGTCAAACACGTACTTTGCGCACGATCCGTAGCTCGGGTCAATGGCAGATATGGTCTGGAAGATCCTTATATCAAGTTGTCTGTACAATTCAAAGTAGATCATTAGTTAGATTCTATCACGGCAGATGTGAAATTTCCAGCACATACCATATTAAAATAAGAAGTGCATTTTATGTTGCCATGTTATAAAATACATTATGAAATGATTTTCGACAGCGGTTTTTCAGCCGCTGTCATCGTATATATATAATGTAAGTGTATTTAAGACAGTGACAGGAAGAATGCGAAGGTTTTTTTCAAAGCGAATACTCCCCGTGATCATGGCAGCAGCAATGCTGTCTGTTGGTGTTTATACGCCTGTATATGCTTCGGAAACCGGGGAGACGGAAACCCTCGAATCCCTACGGGATCCCGATGCTGCACAGACAGAGGCGGCACTTGCGGCAGCGGGCTTTTGCGAACTTGATGATATAGTTCTTACGGCGGATCAGATCGATTCCAAGATAAATCTTGCAAGTCATGCAGGGGATCTGGAGGGGTGTGTGGCCGGTGAGGATTATGTGCCGAATGAGATCGTTGTTGAAGCCGATGATGAGGATACGGCGGCGGAATATGCCGGGGCTTATAATGCCGAACTTGTAGCATTTGAATACGGGAAAGCCCTTCTGGAGCTGAAGCCTGAAGAAGCCGATCTGGACGGATTTGACACTGACATGGTCGCGCTTGCGGTTGAGCTGTCCTCGGATACAGACGTCAACCTTCCGGCGGCATGGCCCAATTATATAGATGAGTTTTTTGAAGACTCATATGACTATACCGAATTTGATGATTTTTCATACGAGTATAACGACCCCCAGTTGTCGCGGATTACGGGCACGGGATCGGAGACATCGGTTAATGACATGTTCCAGTGGCATCATGAGATACTGGATTCCAATGCGGCGTGGCGAGCAGGATACAAAGGCCAAGGTGTGAACGTTGTGGTGATCGACTCGGGTATCAATGAACATGAGGATATCACCTGGGACGGTGCGGAGAGATTGGTCATTAAAAGTGACGGCTCGGCAGAGGTTACCGATGATGTACAGGCGGTTATGATCCACGGGACTCCGGTTTCGGGGCTGATACGCGGTACGGCCGGTAACGGGCTGGGAGGCGCAGGGATCGCTCCCGAGTGCTCTCTTTATATGATAAGGATAGATGACAACGGAACGCCGGATACTTACACAGAGGCTGTTGCGATAGACAGGGCCGTTGAAGTGCATGATGCCGACGTTATCAACTTAAGTCTCGGCGGGATAAAATATACGGATTATTATGAAAAGAGCGTAAAGGCGGCTTATGAACGCGGAGCGGCCGTTGTGTGCGCCGCAGGCAACTACGGTACCGGATCGGTAACGTATCCTGCGTCATATGAAGGCTCGATAGCGGTTGCCGGAACGACACGCTCGAATACAAGATATCCTTCTTCGAACTACGGGTCGATGATCAGATATGCGGCTCCCGGATCAGGAGTGGTCGTTGCATATGACGGTTCCTATGCGAAAAAAAACGGAACCTCATTTTCGGCGCCGATCATATCCGGCATGATGGCAGTGGTACTTGGCTCCGGAAAGATCACGAGCATCGGAAGACAGCGTGTTGATGATGCACTGAAACTGCTCGATAAGAGCTGTACATATATCGGAGATGGGAGCGGCAGGGGGATACCTTCTCTGGCGAGGGCGCTGGGACTTGATTCGGGTGATTCGACTCCCGGGCTTCCGCGCGCTGATGTCGAATCCGGAGTATATGAGAAGGAAGAACTGGCGGTGGGGCTTATGACCGAAAACTCTGCATCTTCTCATGCCGATGTCATATTCTATTCCGATGACGGAAAAGATGTTTCCTTTGCTAACGGAACGCCTTCCGCCAATGCGAAAAAATATGATCCTGCCGAAAAGATCACGATCACCGGAAAGAGGATCACGGTGATCAAGGCTATAGCAGTTAACCCCGCTACGGGTATCGCAAGTGATCAGGTATCATTCAAGTATACTTTAAAGCCTCTCGTCAGTGATATCGTGATCACGACGGATACAGGATCGTATACGATACAAAGAGGTAAGTATCTTACGCTTACGTCGAAGTGTTTACCGGATTATGCCGGGAATCCCGGGGTTTCCTATGAAGTGACATCATACCCGGATGGGGCCGATGGCGGTAACGGATTAAGCGTAAAAGGCAACAGGCTTTATGCTGCCGCTTCAGCTGTGCCCGGCAGATACACCGTTGCATGCAGGGCAAATGACAGGGGACATTTTTCAAAGACATTTGATGTGATCGTTGTATCACCCGACAGAACAGTCAGTTCCATAAGTTTATCAAAGACATCACTTACGATCTATGCAGGAATGAGTGATGACGTTGATATAGAGCTTGTTACGGTCAAAGGTGGGGAAAAGTATATCGACCGTGCGCAGGACTACAGCACATGGAGCAGTAATTCGCCGGATGTTGCAACAGCTTCGATCAATGGAAACACCCTTACGATCGATGCCAAGAAAGCCGGATCAGCCACAATAAAAGGTGTATCAAATGACGGTGCCAAAGTGACAAGATCCATAAGTGTCAAAGTGCTGCAGCATCCGGAAAGCGTTAAGATCACCGGCGTGACAGGGGATCGTGTTGCAGCGGGAAAGAGTGTAAAGCTCTCGGCAGCTGTCCTTCCTGAAGATACAACAGACAGATCGATAGTGTGGAGCATAGTAGATCGCCCGGCAGGTGCATCTGATAAAACAACTGCTTCGATCAACCCGAAGACCGGAGTGTTCTCTGCGAAGAAAGCGGTTCCGGGAATATATACGGTCAGGGCTTCGGCAAAGGATAAGGATAACCTGGGAAATGTCGTGTATGATGATTATCGCATTGAAGTTAGTCAGGTCGCAACGACAGCTATCAGTCTTGCCAGGAATTCGACCGATATATACAGAGTCGGGAATACATATGGTTCTCCGGTAAGTGACAGTATCGAGGTTATGGTAACGGGCGGCTCCATGGAATCCGTCAGTCTCGTTAACTCTGACCCGGGACTGGTAAGTGCCCGGCTTTCGCAAAAGGACGGAGCCTTATATCTTGATGTAGAGGCAACGGCAAATTCCGCCGGTACGTGCCGTATAAAAGTGTTATCAAATGACGGAACAGGCAAATATGCCACCTGTACGGTAAATGTTATTAACCCGCCTTCATACCTTGAATTATCGAACCCTCTTTTGTGTTCGCATCTGGCAAAAGGAAAGAGTGTAAAGCTTACTCCGAAGTTCGGAAACGCATACGGAAAGCTTTCCGCGAAGTCTATGAAGCTTGTATGGACCAGTACCGACCCGGATGTATTAAGTGTTGATCAGAAAGGAAAAGTGACTGCAAAGAGTGAACTGGGAAGGGCGGCAACCATCACCGCCAGGACGATGGACGGTGTGATGTCCTGCAGCGTTCGTCTTACGTCGGTTGCGGCAGTTTCCTCCATGACTGCGTACGGTCCGTTGATCCATGCAAGGAGAGGATCGGGCAGCGGTTATTACTGGAGTAAGGCAGGAAGCCTCAAAACCGATAATACGTATTATCTGTCTCTTGAAAACACCACGGATGCAGACGGCAGACAGTTCAGTTCGTTTAGCGTGTCGTATTGCGATGTGTCAGTAGATAAACAGGGACTTGCGGTAAGGTGGAACAAGGTTGGGGCTGATCGTGATATCGATTCGTCCGGGAAGACGTTGTATTCCGACCTGAGTCTTTATCCCAATAAGCCGGGAACATATCATATTACGATCCGGATGCGTGACGGGAGTAAAGCATCAAAGAAGATAAAAGTCATTGTTAAAGAATAAAGTACGGGGAAGGAAAACATTATGAAGAGAAGATTCAATCGGATCATAGCACTTGTATCAGCGGCAGCGCTGTTATCGACATGCGCGCCTGTTGCGGTGTTTGCCGACGAGTTCATAGATAAAGCCGACGAGTTCACAGATCAAGCGGACGAGTTCATCGATAATGGGGATGAGATCATAGCGGAAGATGAAGAAGTCGAAGTGGCTGAAAGTGCGGAAGTTGAAGCCCGGACAGAAGTTGAGGTTCCGGCCGATGAGACAGGGGATGTTTATGATTCCGATGAACCCGACGATTTTGATTTCGTTCCCGGATATGTTCCCGCACCTTATGAAGATGACTATGAAAACGTCGATCTCGGTGAGACAGACTCTTTTGCGGCATATACGGACAGAAAGTACATTTCACCCATCGCAAGGCAGTTTCCCACAAGGAGTCAGAATCCGTACGGGACATGCTGGGCTTTTGCTTCCGTTGCGGCGGCTGAGATGTCTGCGGCTAAAAACGGTGTGATCATGCCGGGGGGATCGCCTGCGGATGCTTCAACGGATCTGTCGGAACTCCATCTTGTATACTTTGGCGGAAACGGGCTTGAAGTATACGACCCGCTAAACGGTATGAGCGGTGATAAGAACGGAGTGCCTGCCGGTAAGACTTTTCTTGATAACGGAGGAAGTGCGGATAATGCAGCGCATCTTCTTTCGTCCTGGATCGGAACGGCAGATGAGAGCAAGTATGCTTACACAAATGCTTCAACGGCATACTCAACGGATCGTACCAATTCGCTGGATGATGTTCTTCATCTGAAGAATTACTATGCCGTGGAACACAGGACCAACAGGGATGCGGTCAAGAAGCTGATCACCGATTATGGAATGGTGACCACATCATACTATGGTATGAAAAGAAATTCGACCATCACTGTGGGTGGAGTTAAGGTCAGTTTCGCCGATGTTTACAGCTCTGACTACAACTGCTTTTACATGCCTCTTAAATCCGGTGCCAATCATGCCGTATCGATAATAGGATGGGATGATGATTTTTCCAAAGAAAAATTCGCATACTCAACGAAACCCGAGGGTGATGGTGCGTGGCTTATCAGGAACAGCTGGACAGCCGGTGTCAAAGTGGATGAGAACGGTAATCCCATAGATACCACATCAAAGTATGAAACGTACTTTTGGATATCATATTATGACATGTCCATGCGTGATACCTGTTACGCATTTGAAATGGAGCCATTGAATAAATATGACAACAACTATCAGTATGACGGAGCAATGACCGGAAAATACTGTCGCAAGCCGACGAGCTATGCAAATATCTTTACCGTAAACGGTAATGCGGAGATACTTGATGCGGTTTATTTTTCGACACACAGTGCAAATGTCGATTATACGATAGATGTATATACAGGAGTGTCATCAGGTAAACCTACCGAAGGCACACACGTTGTCAAGGGCCAGACAGGAACGACCACATATGCCGGAGGATATACGATAGAGCTGAACACGCCGGTCGACCTGAAGAAGGGCGATACATTCTCCGTTATCATATCCATACCAGCAGATGCGACGCTGGATATAGAAAGCACAACCACCGATAACTACAATACAACTGCCTATACCGTAAGCGGCAGAAGTCTGTATTCGTTTGGAAAGACATGGACTGATTCGTCCAAGGTGGCTGAAGGCTGCGGAGATTTTAGGATCAAGGCGTTTACGGTCAATGCGGTACCGATCACTTTTAATGCAAACGGCGGAAAGATCGGAAGTGATGCGACCGAGACGAAGAACTACAGGACGGGTTCGAAATACGGCGAAATGCCTGTCCCGGGCAGAACGGGCTATGATTTTGCCGGATGGTTCACGGCAGCAACAGAGGGCGAAAAAGTTACGGCAGAAGATATCGTGTCAACGGAAAAGACATTGTATGCCCGGTGGACACCCAAGAAATTCAAGGTAACGTTTGATCCCGATGGAGGAACGTGTGCCGTTGCTTCTGCGGAAGTGGAATATGACAGTACATATGGAAAGGCATCACCACTGCCGGTTCCGGAAAAAAGCGGCTACGGATTCGATGGCTGGTATACGGCAAAATCGGGTGGAACCAGAGTTACAGATGAGACCATTGTATCAATAACGGCAGACCAGACGCTTTATGCACATTGGGACGCCAACAAATACACAGTTACATTTGACGGGAACGGAGGTACACCGTCCGAGAGCTCAAAAGCGGTCACATATGGCAGCAAATACGGTACGCTTCCGAGCGCAACACGTCCGGGATATAAGTTTGACGGATGGTTTACGGAACAGACCGGAGGAACGAAGATCACAAATACTACGATCGTTTCCATAGCATCGGCGCATACACTGTATGCACAGTGGAGCGTGTGCACTTACACAGTAACGCTCGATGCTGACGGCGGCTCATTCGGATCTGCGGCCACCAAAACGATCACCGTAACATACGGCGGCAAGTACGGAGAACTTTCTGAACCTGCAAGAACCGGATATGATTTTGACGGCTGGTATACCGAAAAAACAGGCGGAACCCGCATAACGGCGGACTCCACTGTGGAGATCGGATCCAACCACAGATTATATGCGCGATGGGACGGTCACTTCTTCGACATAACCCTTGACCCTCAGGGAGGACAGTCGGCAACGGCCGCTATAAACGTTAAGAACGGCACACCATACGGGCAGCTTCCCGTACCGGAAAAAGAAGGCAGTGATTTTGTCGGCTGGTATACAGGGGCAACAGCCGGCAGGAGAGTCACCGGGGATACGATAGTGGATATCACTTCGCCGATCACGCTTTATGCAAGGTGGGATGTTAAGAAGATAAGGGTTACGCTTGATGCCAACGGCGGATCATACGGCGACAGTACAAGTATGCAGGTCTATGTTGACTGGGGCGACAGGTTGTCGGAGAAGGATCTTACAAAACCTTCACGCCGGAGATTTGATTTTACCAAATGGTATACGGACAGTGCATGTACGGTACTGTTTGATTTTAATACTGTTCTGAAGAACGATCAGACGATATATGCGGGATGGATGCCTTCGACATTTACGGGCTTCAGGATAGAGGATCTGGATTCTTCCAGATATGAGTATAACGGAAATGCCATCAAACCGTATTTTACCGTATATCACTATGAAGACGGTGCTGAAAAAAGACTTAATTACGGAACCGATTATTCCGTAACATATACCAACAATGTCAATGCAGGTAAGGGTGATAAGACCGGAAAGACCGGTCCGTGCGTTACGGTAAAGGGCAGAGGTAATTATTCCGATACATTATCGGAAGGATTTGACATTGATGCCGTTGACATGAGTACCGTTTACATGGATATCGACAGTGCCGTTGCCGGCGGAATGACCGATCATCATTTGGAATTCGTATATAACGGCAAGGCGCAGACGCTTGATCCTGTTCTTAAGGCTGACCTGTCATCGGGAAAAACGGTCACACTTAAAAAGGGAACGGATTATGTGTTCAAACAGAACGGATCGAAGGTCGATTCCGTCAAGGCTGCGGGGGAGTACGATATTACCGTACAGGGTATCGGAAACTATACGGGAACACGTGAACTCAAGGTAGAGGTTGCTCCTGCGGGCACAAAGTCATTTGCAAAGGTCAACCTCCCGTCGATCCCAAACCAGATACTTGGGAACGAATATGACGGGTATGCATTTATTCTTGCAGGTGAACCGGCTGCAGGCGAAAAGAGGGCAGTTGACAGGAACGGTAATCCGTTTGAATGGGTGCTTACCGATTCTTCCGTTAAGCCTGCGTATGTGATGCAGTATGGAAAGGATTATGACCTGTCATATTCCGACAATACCGATGCGGGAACTGCAACCGTTACCGTCATAGGCAAGGGAAACTATGCCGGAATGGTCACCAGGACATTTAAGATCGCCGGGATCGCCATGAGTAAAGTAACTGTTCCGAAAACCTTCGAAGCATCAACGGAGTACAAGAAGTACTATGACAATAGCAGTAAGAAGTTCAATTATACCGGAGAAGAGTTTGAGGTAGCCGGGCCTGCCAATATCGGCAAGGACAAATGGAACAATGAAACATACGGGATCACCCTTTATGATGGCGGGAAAAAACTGGATAAGGGTGATGATTACACGGTAACTTACCTTAAGAATACAGAACCGGGAACAGCATCCGTGATCTTTACCGGGAAAGGAAAGTATTCCGGCAGCGTCAGGAAGACGTTCGGGATACAGGGGATGGATCTGAACGCTAACATAGAAGGGTTCAGAGTAAAAGTCATGACTCCGGATGGTCTGATCGAATGGGATAACTCTTCGGAAGTGGAGTTTTCGTACATTAAGGGAGGAGTCAAACCGGTTCCGGTTGTTATGTTTGAAGATGAGATCCTGGCTGAAGGAGTTGATTACAGGCTTTCATGGTCCAATTACAGCAAACCCGCAAAATATAATGAGACAAGTACAAGGGGAAAGAGCATCGCGCCCACTGTTACCATAACCGGCAAGGGATACTTCAAGAATAAGCTGACAAGAACTTATACGATAAAAAAAGGTGAGTTTGACGACAGCCTTGCAGCATCGGATGTGGCTTACGTCGAAGATAAAGCAGGCCTGTTCACAAAGACGAAGATCAGCTGCGACGGGCAGGAACTTAGGTCCGGTACGGATTTTTATTCGCTGACGGATACGACAAATACAAAGTTTACGTTTGAATCATTTGATAATGATGATACAAAGACAACCGGTTTTGTGACCGTAAAGGATGGAAAAAGCTGGGTTAGAAAAGCGGTAAGCGCAGGGGATACGGTTGAGAAGACATACTGCATTCAGCCCGGTACGAAGATAAAAGTCAGCATAACCGGAAAGGGTAATTTTGCCGGGCAGAAAGCCGAGACAACGTTCGGTTTTGCAGCAAACGATTTTTCCAAGGTGTCCGTAAAGATCAATAATATTATGTATACCGGTAGAGAGATCACATATGCAGATGTTGTGAAATCGGATGAAGGAGGGCTGACCGTTACCCTTGGTGACCGGAAACTTGAATACGGCGAGGATTACCGGATATCATACATGTCGGACGCAAGGAAAGTGGGAACTGTGAAGGTCACAGTCAAGGGTAATCCAGCAAAAGGCTATGCCGGAGAAAAGACGGTAACGTTCAGGATAGTAGCGAAACCGATAAAATAATGAAATATTTAACGGTAAATGTGATAATCTCATTGAGAATTATGTAAACATGTGTTAAAATATATGTCGATTTTTCAAGTAAAGAAACAACTATCAGTTGGTTGAAATAATATTTAAACGTTGGAAGTGTAACAAGGAGGATGGTCATGAAGTTAAGAAGAATGCTGGCAGCAGCCCTGTGTCTGGCTATGGTCGCAACAAGCGGTGCCACCGCGAATATCGTAGGTGCGGCTGAACTTGGCGAACGGCCGGAAGTGATCACTACCGGTACTCAGGATATCGATGTTCCTGCTGCTGAAGAAAAGGCGGTATCCGAAGAGGCAACTGTTAATGAACCGGAAGAGGTAATTAACAATCCTGCCGGCGAAGAGGAAGAAGTGATAGTCGTCGAGGATACTCCTGAGAGTTCAGATGAACAGCCGGATGGAGTTTCAGGTGAGTTTTTTGTGACTCCTGATGATGTAACACCGGGCTTCTCTGTGGAAAACGGCGAATTGAAGTATACAGGCGGCGGTGTTGCTGATGACGCTGTACTCATAAGTGCTCCGGGGAATGTAAAGATACCGGCGGGCATATTCAGCAGCGGCGCGGTTCTTGATGGAATCAAAGAGGTTTATTTCACCAAGGACAGCGGAACCATCTCGATCGCCGATAATGCATTTTTCAGTAACACAAGGATCAAACACGTGGATGGAGTTCATGTTACCTCAGTAGGTAATAATGCGTTTTTCGGTTGTACAAGTCTCAGCGGCTTTGATATGAATAATGTTGAAACCTTCGGTACGGGTGCGTTTACCGGTACCGCTCTCAGAAGCGCGGATCTTACCAATGCTACTGACATCGGTGCTTCGGCCTTCAACAACTGTTCTGCGCTTAGTGGTATCAAATGGGGGACAGGGATAACTTCCATCGGAGACTCCGCATTTGCTAACTGCTCTTTTTCTACACTGACCATTGGAAACCTGTATGAACTTGATCCTGAGGGGATTGGTTCAGGTGCATTTGCAAATAATAAGAAACTTGTAAGCGCTACACTTCCTTATCAACTCGAAGTCCTGCCACAATCTGTGTTCAAGGGTTGTGACGCGCTGACGACTGTAAATCTGTCCGAAACCGATGATTTTGGAAACAAAGTCGGAAGTATGGTAAGAACTGTAGGAGCCAGTGCGTTTGAGAGCTGCTTGGCACTTAAGGAAATGAAGCTCGGAAAGAATGTTGTCGAGGTGGGAAGCCTTGCATTCTCCGGATGTAAGGAACTGGTTCTTATATCGTTTTATCAGCCGGAAGGTAACGTTGATATAGATGATTCCGCAATTGAAGTTAAAGGTAAAAATGACAAGAAGGGCGTTATCAAAGGCCGCGGCGGAAAAGTTAAGGATTATTTTGACAGGAATCTTAACAACAAAGGTTGGACATATGCGGAAGTTGACCTTTTCACGATCAAAGTTACAAGTCCCAAGGGTGTTACGATCAAGTCAAGTGTCAGCAAAGCCGGTGAAGGTGAGGAAGTTAAGCTTACCGTAACTCCCGGCAGCAGCTCCACTCTTACTGAGATCAAGGTGAATGATGTTCCGCTTGTTAAAGAGAAAGGCAAGAATCTGTACAGCAGTGCGCCTGATAAACAGGTGTTTGTGTTCAATATGCCCGGTGAGAATGTCAATGTAACGGGACTTAGCGAGACGTTCGCCAATGTATTCCAGGGAACCAAGTATTCGTGGGATTTCACTCCGGGTTCTTACGGAGCAACCGACAGTAATGTCCTCAAATTCCCTAAAGCAGGTGGAAGTACGGTAATAAAGGTGTTCAATAAGACCACCAACAGTTACATAGATCTGTGGAACTACACATTATCAAGCTCTGATACATCGGTAGCTACGATCTCGGAGTTTGGTGAGATCTCTGCCGTCAAGAAAGGAAGCGCAGTGATCAGCCTTAAACCCAAGTCGTCCAGCGCTCCGACGATCAGTGTTCAGGCGGATGTGGCGAAGAGTGCCGAGATAGAGGCCATAAGCTTTGAACAGTATCTCGAGGAGAACGTAGGAACGAAAGAGTTAAAGGATGCGGTTATCTTAGAACCGAACAGTGAGTTCAATAAAGAGAGTGTTTATGTAGTTGAATTTGGTGTAGATGATATAGCAAAGTCTGAGCACAAATTTACTCCGAGATTTGTTGCAACGGATTCAGATGGAGAAGAATTGCTCATCAACTCAAATTGGACTGTTATGAACAGTAAAGTAGCCAAAGTTGCGACTGCAAAAACAAATCTTAATGAGAATACAATAACTATCCCGAAGGGGACCGCAGGTGGCGAAACCCGTATTAAGGTAACAACCGTTAATGAGGATTCGGGTAAACAGATAGAAGGCGGAATCATCGTAAGAGTCCTTGACCCTGCACCGAAGATGAGAGTGAACAGTGTTCAGGTCAATGTGGCACAGCCGGGAGGTGTTGCGCTGGATTGCGAGAAGTTTATGTACGGATTTACATTGATACCGTCGACCCTCAGAGTATGTACCAGAAAGACGGTGAGCGGATCTTATGTATATACCGATAACAATAACGGCTTTTCCGCAATGTACAAGTCAAGCACCGGGGAGATGTTCTTAAGCGTAGCCAATGTTAAGAATAAGTATTCGGAAGGCAGCAAAACAACATTCTCAGGAAGCAACGGACTCTACATTGTAGGAAATGTCAGAAGAGACGGATCTGAAGATGAAGTAGAGTTTCATATGCCGATAAAAGAAGTTGTAGTTGTCAACTCCAAACCGAAGGTTGAGCTTACATATTCAGGCAAGATCAATCTCCTGTACAATGATGATTACAGAGATGCCACCGGTGAGCCTATCAGAAATCTTGCAACGATCTATCTGAATATCAAGAATGTTAAAGATGTGTTCATAGAGGATGTTCAGTTTGTAACGTCTGAAAACTACAAGCGCAGCAAAACGGAAGTTCCGGATGACGATGAGCTTGCGGCCAACTTTGAGTGGGCCGGTGTTACAACGAACTCGGCAGGATATCATACGGGCCTGTATGTGAAAGTTAAAGAAGGAATAGATACAGATGAGGGCTTTGCCAAGGATAAGAATGGCAAGATAATCTCCAGTGGGTACTTGAAACTTAAGCTCAAAGGATACAATTCGGTTTCTTTTGATCAAGAGGTAAGCATTCCGTGTGCATATACGTTACCGAAATATTCTTTGACTCCGGCCAAGGTTACGACCAGTACTTATTTTGCAAATCCAGAGTACAAGGTTCAGATAATGGATAACGGAGCAAGTCCCAAGAGAGCACTTGAGATCTATGAAGGTGATGAGGATTCGCGTGAACTTAAGGAAGGCATCGTGCTGGAGAACGATTATTCGGGCACGGATCCTTATGGCTTTTTCAATGAGCCTGAGCCTGCCGGATCGGAGCCGGTGCTTGATGCAAAAGGTAAGAGGCAGTACGATAAGGTAACAGGCAAACAGCTGTTTAATGACTATATCAAGCTCAGCGCCACGGGAGTTCCGCAGAAGGCAAAGGAAAGGTTTAAATTCCAAATGGCCGGGTGGCGTAAGCCCATGACATTTGATTTCTCAATGACACCGACTACGTCAGCACTCAAGGGAAGCTTCAACCCTTCATCTCTTACGATGAATAAGCAGGCGCCGGGACAGTCGGCAAAGATGGAGTTTAAATTTAATCTGAGTGATGCCAAGGCTGTGGCATGTGACCCGGATGACTTTGTGTTCAGCCAGTCGGCCAGGACTATTGATGCATATGAGGAGCTTCTCGGTGCTTTTGAGTTCCAGGAAGAAGACTATGATGAGAACGGGAAGAAGATCCCGGCACATCTTGTTGTAAACCTTAGTTCATGCGATCTTGACAGTATTCCAAAGGGAGGTTACAGCTTTACCGCATATCCCGAGGTGATGTTCGGAAGCAACACCGTACAGGCGCATGAGCGGCCGGCTGTCAAGTTCAAGATATCAATAATTGATTCTAAGCCTAAAATGACACTTAAGAGTAGCAAGTTTTCTCTCAATACGCTGTATTCCGGAGGCGGAGAGACTGCAAGCGTTGCCACAAAGGTAAGCAATATTGCAAAGAATGCCAAGTATGAACTTGATGAGTCTTATTTCAAGGATATTCATCTTGTAGCCGTTAATCCAAAGAAGGTTCCATATGGATGGTTTGGTGAAGAACAAAAGGATGATGGAACATGGATCACACCGGCAGGCAGCTGGAAGGATAAGTTTGAATTTGTCGCATGTGAAGATGATGATAAGAACGCTACAAAGCTGGGAGTAAAGCTTAAAGCAGGTGTTCCTGTTTCAACATTCTCTTATGATTATTATGTGTATGGACTTCCTTTTACCGTAGGTGATGAGTCTATTTCCATGGATGGCCCCAAGGAAAGGATCAAGATAACCGTATCGGGACATCAGAAGAAGGAGGAAGTCAAGTTCTCTACCAAGAATGTATTCAATCAGATCATTGCGGCGAAGTTCAGTCCCGCAAATGACAGAGTTGTTGTTCCGGGATATGAGGCGGTATATAACGTCAGTATCAAGAATCTTAACGGAGTGATCGATGCGGTTCAGATTCAGGAGCTTAACAGCAGGACCGGAAGATACTATGATACCTCACACTTTGCGGTAGATAATGTTGATACGGACAAGAAGACAGTAACGCTGATCCTTGATCGTGAGAACATACTGGGAGGAGATGATATCGATCCCCTCCAGACAGATAAGACCTATACTCTTGATCTGAAGTATCATATTAAGGAGAGGGACGGTAAAGAAGCCGGAGCAGAAGGCGCAACATGGGAATACAAGCGTATCACCCTTACCCCTAAACAGGTTCTTCCTGAGCTCAAACAGATAAATGAAAAGAAGACAATGTATGTTGGCGGTCCCGATGATACATTCTGGGTTGAGGTTGGCAAGACCACATGCCAGACAGCAGTGCTTTGTAACTGTGCGGATCCGGATGATGATATCGATACATACAAACTGACCGAGTACACGAAGATATCGGACAGCGCTTCGGCTGATATCAGAAGGGCGTTTAAGGTCATAGAAGTTCGCCAGTATGATGAGGACGACAATCCGATATTCATGACGGATACAAACGGTGATTATGTTCTCGACAAGAACAAAGATAAGATACCGTGTGCCTGGATAAGTGTACAGCTTGTTGAACCTTCGATACTTGTGAATGGAAAGACGTACACGATCCCTATAGAGGTCCGTTACGAGAATCAGGACAAGTACACGAAGGGCAACATAGTCAACTTCAAGGTTACGATAGTGAAGTAACAGAGATTTATCGCAGGAGCAGCATTTGCTGCTCCTGTTTTTTTGAGATTATAGGAGACCGGATATGTACAAAGTTAGTGTAAAATAATCATTGGCAAAAATATAGGGAAGTAGGAGAACCCACTTCCCTATCATACAGATTTCCTCTAAGATGTTGATTGGCTAAAAAAACATTAAAGGAGGAACATCTGATGGAGTCTATTGTAGATGAAA
>JAGAFR010000033.1 GCA_017612555.1 Lachnospiraceae bacterium
CCGTTTTATCCTGCGGATCTTTTTGCTTTTGGGAATGATCTTTCCGGAAGGATGATACGCAATATCTCCGGTATCATACAGCCAGTCGGTAAGAGAGGTAACTACGCATTCGTGCGTACTGTCAGCCGATCCGATGGTCTCGCACAGCACATCCAGCATGTTTTCTGAATCCGCATATCTGTAAACAGCGTCCGCCAGGACACCGATGGTACGGCTGGTCCTGTCCGGTATTCGATTTCCGCTTTTGAGCTTGGAAATATTACCCGAAGAACAGCCCGCGTAGCGAGCTATATCGGTGTTGGTGCATTGCAATATGGAAAACAGTACAGTTATACGTTCTGACAGCATAATAAACCCCGGAAATATGTTTTGTGATCAAGTACGTCCATTATAGGGGATTTTCAAGTGCATTTTCAAGGATTTGGACAATTTTTTTTCAATGAGTGGAAGTTGTCCATAGATTTATTTCAGCACGGTTTTTCATTAAAATATATTTATCTTATTTTGGATTTCAGGCGGCTGAATGATCAAAGGAGATAGTATATGTCAGGATTTTGCAGATACTGTGGACAACCGAAAAGTGATAATACAAAATTCTGCCGTTATTGCGGTATGAGTCTGGAGAAGGCCACGCAGTCCGTGCAGCCCGTACAGCCTGTGCAGGATATCCGGCAGGTTCAGCAAACTCAACAGGAACAGCCAATGAAGCAGATCACCGGGTTCACCTCATTTGATATAGGTTTCTCTGATACTGCTCTTGACGGCGCAGCCGGCAGGGCAGGGGAGATCATGGCGCCTCTTGCAGCGGTTACAAGTGTTTTCAAGCGCATCCCCAAAGGATTAAAGAATATCGGAAAAAAACCGGCATCGATCATAATCCCGATGATTTTCTCCGCATTATGGATAATTCTCTATAAACTGAGACAGGAGGGGCATGCGGATAATATGATCGCAGGGGTCCTGTCGTGGCTGAGCTTCGGACAGAACAGCGCTGAGAGATCAGCGATCGGAGTGCTGGGAGACATTCTGGGAAAGGGTGTTGTGGTAACGGGTTTTACATCTCTTCTTACCGGAGGCACAGCTTTACTGAAGAAAGGCATGTCCGGAATTCTAAACAGGGGGACTGCTGCACAGGGTTCAATGCTTAAGCAGAACCTCCCGTGGTTTCTTTGCGGCGTGGTAGGAGCATTGGCAGTCAGCAGATTTACAGCCGGGGCTCCGTCATTGTCACGCTCTATGGTTGTTATTGCATCAGCTGTGATGACCATTCAGGCTTTTGTAAATTCAAACAGTTGGTTATACGGTATTGCTGCCGCTGTTACGTCAAAGGTTGATAAAAACGGGAAAAGAACAGCTAACGTGGGAGCTATCCGCACTATAATGACGGGAATGACGGCGGGATTTGCCCTGATGTTGTTGACAGATATAGTGCTGACTGTTGTAAACAGGTGGAGGTAACAAGCTATGATGAAGACTAAAAACCGGACCAAATACATAGTATTTCTCATTATGCTTGCCTTTGCAGTCATGATGATCACCGGGTGCGATAAGAAGGATAAGGATACCGAAAAGAAAACGGAAAACGAAAGCACAAAAGAAGAAAGTACAGGGACCGGCAGTGACAGCTATGATGGTAATTACGGTATGGGCAGCGGTCTTGCCGATCCTGACAAAATATATGATGCCGGATCGCTTATCCAGCTGGACGGATCGGAGATTTTTTATGTTTCGGTCGAAGACGGATATCCCTGGCTGGATTCAAAAACAGGCCTTTCGGATGGCGAAAAATACATCGCAGTTCCGGTGGGATACACGGATTACGGGAACAGCGGCAAGGAAGTCATTGCACCTGAGCATGTGTATCTGACTCAGGCAAAGGATGAAAACGGGAATGAGCTAAGCCTGGACGGAAAGTTAAAGCCTGTTACGGATATGCCGGAGTCGGAGATCAAGACCAATGCGGATTCATACTATAACAGCGCGCGGCCCTTTAAGACCGATTCCGGTTATGAGATGGAACTTTGGGCGCTTTACAAGGTTCCGGAAGATACGAAGGAATGTGTTATTGAGTTTTTCCCGGATGATGATTTTTCCAAACCGCATGCCGGAGGTTTCAGGGTAAATATAAAGGAGAATACTACCTACGGAACAATGGAGGATAAAAGTGCCGTAGAGATCGCCAAGATGCTCGATACAGATGAAAGACCTTCACTGGAGGATTTTGCATGGTATACGGGCGCGATTAGAGCTGCCGAGGATTACTGTCATTTTAATAATCGGCATGCCGATTACACAGGCGATAATTATATGGGTGGATGGAAAGCCTATCTTGTACGTGACCCGGATAATGAGGAAGGTCAGTTTGAGGCCCATCTTGCCAATATTTTCATTGAGAACTTCGAGGCGGAGGACGAATACAGGGAAGGCGGATGGTTTGATATCAATCTCAAATGGTACAGGGGGTTTGATGCAGACGGCAATGTGATCGATGAAAGCGGAAAAGACGACCTCGTGGAAAAACACGCCTATTTTACATATAACCGTATGAACAATGAGGAAGGTGACGGATATCCGGATGTCAGTTTCAGTATTGACCTTGGCGGGGATACGGCATATGGGGTAGGAAGTGTTGAACTCTCAAGAGAACTTAAGTACTGGCTTGTGGTCATACGACGTGACGGGAAAGTGTTAAATGAATACGGAGCAGATACGGAGCATATGCCCGGGTCCAAGACCGTTAAGCTTCCGGCGAACATGACACCTTCATCCAAATCAGAGGGTGGTACACCCAAAGCGGATGAGGATATAGATGTCGGGAAAGACAAAGAAACACGCCGCGAAGAAAGCGATGACAGAAGTGACGATGGCAGCAGTGACGACGGCGAAGAACACTATGGTCCGGCTGCCGCCGCAAGGAAGAAAAAAGAGGAAGAAGAAAACACCGGATTGACACCGGGTAAATTGAAGAATGAGCGTAACGGCGCCAAGTCGTATGTTGTATCCGGCTCCGATAAAGAGTATCTGGATAAAGAGAGTATTAAAAACATGGATGATAAGACTCTCCGCCTTGCGATAAATGAGATCTATGCCCGTCACGGGAGAAAGTTTAATGATAAAGAACTCCAGAGCTTCTTCGACGGGAAGGACTGGTATACACCAAAGTATTCGCCTGAAGAATTCGATAAGAAGCAGAACAGTATCTTAAATGAGGTGGAAAAGAAGAATCTGCAGGTTCTTACGGAAGAAAGAAAAAGAAGGGAATAAAAGCGTATGCTGTTGAAAACTCTTAAGAATAGAATACTCAGACGTTTTCTTGCAGGACTGGCTGTGGCGTTGATGCTTTACGGCGTTATGTCGCCTGTCTTTGTGTATGCAGCAGACCCGTTTCCATATGATAAATTCGAATACTGGGGACTTGGATCCGGTGGCTCCAAGCCGGGAGTGACATGGTATTGGGACCTCACCGCCGGTGAATATTTCATAGATGCCGATGAATTATATCCCGATGAAGATATGGATGGGTATTCAAAGATAAAAAAATATTACAGGGAAAACCATATCCTGATAAAAAGTAAGGGAGAATATAAGGGATTTCAGAGAACACCTGATTACAGGGAGCTTTATCTTCAGTCTGTTTATTTTACAATAAAGGAACCGGAAGGATACCAGGATTATGATAAGTATGATGAATATAACGGTAAAAGGACAGAAATAGAAAAGGACGTAGTTGTATATTCGAACAAAGCAGAAAATGGTGCAAGCGGTAGTGTGTCTATATACAGTGATCCAAACGGGATATATGGCGGTGGAGGTTTGGCCGCAACTGCCGCATGGTCATACGGCTGTGGTACGGATATCAGCATCAGCAACAAAGGTGAGGATGTTGACTACTGGATCAACAATACCAGAAAAAAAATGGAATACTTTAAGAAGAATGAAAATGGTGTAGATGATCCATATATCGAAAAAGAGATCCCCGGGGGAATGCTTTTTATCGGACATAAAAAAGACATATTAAATAGTGCACATAAATTCAGTGAATACCATGAGTGGAAATATCATGCAGTATATAAACCCGAAGGGACTGAGCACATCATTGCGGATGTTGAATTTTCGGAACATTATAGTTTGGATGGGAATGGTGACGGAATTGAGAAATACATCAATAAATATTCCGGGTTTATAGATGAGTTACTGGGCAGAAATTACGGAATGCAGATAACGGATCCTGCTTCCCTTATCATTGAGTGGCAGGAGCCTGTGATCGATCCCATGTTCTATGAAGGGCAGGGATCTGCTGAAAAGGAAAAGAAAGAAGACGTAGTCGTGGAAAGCACTGCTTCAAAGGAAAGTGGTGAGCAGGACGGCGGTATTATCGACTCTGACATTGTAGAGGGTAACAAAAAGGATCTTGCAGGCGTTGCAGGAGGAGTAGCGGCAGGTGTGGCTGCCGTTGCGGGACTTGTCTCCAATAATGAGAGCGCAGACGAGGATAAGAAGAAAAAATACCGCATGGTGATATATAAGGATTTCGGGGATATCATCAGACGGGGAGAGAAGAAAGCGGTATACGCCTGCATTATGGAGCAGGTCGGCACGCAGCCGGAAAGAGTGAATATACAGCTGACATCACAGATCAGTATCTTTTCAAAAGACGGCATTTTCTTTGTACAGGAGGCCGATGCATTATCCGGTGATTACAAGGCTGCCTGGGCAAGCGTTTCAGAAGGTGCGGCGGATTCCGTGAGCGAAGGAGTTATCTGTTTCAGATTCGACGGAGCGGGCGGAAGCTACACCAACGAGATGAAGTTTAACATAACTGAAGCAAAGATCATATTCCATCAGGAGAATATCGCTCTTGAAGCTCTGGACAGGGAGACTGTCTATATACCGTTTACCGTTCTGGGATTGGATCCGGATAAGATGGAAGTAGATGTGGATATGGAGGGAGAGTCCAGCTACAAGGCGGAAAAGACCAACAACCGGCAGGGAGTAAAGGGTACATACTTTGCTGCCCTTACCGATATCAATGAACTTGCCGGAGATGCCGGTACTTACACTACGGAGACTCTGACAGTAAGAGCGAAAGCAAGTAACAGTGAAGAAGTCATATCCGCACAGTTGCCGGTATACAGAGTTACTACGGGATTGAATATCGCAACGGACAGGCTTGATGTTTACAGGGTGGTTAAGAAGGAATCACTGAACAAGGACGTTAAGGATCTTACCGAAGCTGATTTTGACTCTTCCGTAACAAAAGTAAATGTCATGGTGCTCAGGTACGATAAAGAGGAGCACCGCATGTGGCATGAGCCTGCGTTCCCTGAGCTCTCATTCTATCCCGAGGAATCCGACAGGGAAGATAACGTGATGCAGGAGCGACTTGATGCACTTCAGCTTACCGCTACGCTCACCGGTGGTGATGAAGGCATGGCTGAGTATACATTTTACAGCAAGACCGGAGGGTATCTATCTGCGCCTCTTCGCCCGACCGTTATGATGAAAGCGGTAGCAACGGTGGGAGAGGAAAGATACGAATGGGAAGACAGGATACTTCTGCAGAGCCAGCCTTTAAGAGACCGGCCGTCGATGACCAACCAGGATGTGGAGACACAGGAGATGATACTCGAACTCCAGTCAATGATCATGGACAACATGGATGATGTATTCCTGTATCAGGATGATGAACTTAACAGGGAATATCAGCTTCTGGGTCTTATCTACAAGGGATATGAAGAGTATTACGGCTTTGATCTTGTACAGATCGAAGAGATAAAGTATAGGATATACAGCCGTATTGCCAGGATACACAGAGAATACCTTGACCGCCGTCAGGCAATGTATCTTACGGCACAGACTAACGCGTATGAAGATGCGGGATTCCTGTCAAATGTCGTAAAGTCGCTGGCAATGTCCGGGGAGGATGTTAATCAGTTCTTTGAAAGCAAACTGGGCAAGACCGGAGGCATGTGGGGACAGATCGCGGTCAGGGTCCTTGCGGGACTGGCTACCGGAGGCGGTTCGGAGATTCCGTATATGGCTGTTGATACGGCTGCATCATTAAACAGCTACCACGAGAGAGTTCCGTTTACCGAAAGGACTACCGGCAAATGGATATGGGCGGGAGTTAAGCCCCTGGCCATGGCAAAGCTCGCGGAGCTTGGAGTCGGCACGCTGGCAAGCATCACTTCCGAGATAACCCCGGAATTTATTAAGAGCGGAATTAAGGAATACGGGAAAAAGGCTGTAAGCGCCGGCTTAAAGAAGGTACCCGTAAATGTCATAAATGTCTCGACGAAGATGTATAAGAGCGTGAAGCTCGGGGTTGATAAGATCAATTCCATACGCTTTGACCCGAAGAAACTGTGCTTTAAGTTCCAGGATGTGGCGGTAAAGGCTGAAACCGGTGCCGTTAATGCAGCAGGCAGGGAAGCACGGGAACTTCTTATGAAGGTGAACAAGGGAGCACGAACGGAGACCGGTAAGTTCATGTCCCTTGCCCAGGAAGTGGCCGAACTGGAAGCTACATTGGATATTAAAGAATTTGAGGCTGCATATAAAGCATTTAAGGCAGACCCGAACGGTACGACTATGAAAACGGTGCTTGATTCGGAAAAAAAGATCATGGGCAATGTAGTCACCTTGAATAAACTGAACCAGCTCGGAAGCAGTGAATTTGCCCTTATGGAGAATGTTAAGAACATTAATCCCACCAGAAAGGCCTTCAATTCGATCAAGATGGAGATAGACGATGTGGCGGAAGGGATCATAAAAAAGAAAGCCGCGCTTCTTGAAGGCTGCAGCCCTGATGATATAAGCTTTATAAAAAAGACCGGAAACGCTATGGATGATATTGCAAAAGGCAGGGTGAGTCCGAGGGATACGGATATTTCCGTAGTGATGAAAACGAAAAACGGAAACATGCGCTACATCAGTGAAGCAAATGCGAATGAGGCTGTCTATACCGGATACTGCGATACACTGAATATAAAGTATTCAAGTGTTGAAGAGGCAAGGATTGCTGCGGAAAAGGGACTTAACATCAACTCCGTTGCACAGGGCAGCGGAGAATACATACACGGTTACAAAAACCTCGGCACAAGGGGCGGTTTTACCAAAGAGGCCATTGAACTTAACAGGAAGACCTATGCCCACAAGTTTGTGAATAAATATAAAACTTCAAAGGCAACGATCGATAAGATAGTGGAATCGGATATCAAGAAAACAGTAGAGGCGGAGCTGGAAGCGTATAAAGAAGCACTGCACACGGGAAAGAAGGTAACATTAAGTTCAGAAGCCAGGGAGTCGGTTGAAGCCATCAAGGGTATACAGGATTCCATGAACCAGGTCGAAAAGACAGCGGGACATTATAAACTTCAGGATATCCAGGCACAGGCCAACGGCTTTGACAGGGCATATACCGCAAATGATGACCTTTTTGTCGAAGCTACAAGGATGACAAAGTACGAGGGTATACAGTTTGCGGATTCCGGACAGTTCCACGATATGATGGCCTTAAAGGGAAAAGATTATCTTTCAATGGCAGATGAGTTTATCGATAACACAGCAAAGACTGCCGAGAACGCCATAGGTATCAATCCGGACAGTTACGATAAACTGACCGGAACAGTTAAGGAAATATTCACCGGATCGATTTCCAACAGGTTGACTATGGAAGCACCGGAATAAAGGAGGACGATATGTTTTGTGAACAATGTGGTTCTAAAGTGGAAGATGGAATGAAGTTCTGTCCGGACTGCGGAGCATCGGTCGATTATGACAGCGAGCCGGTAAATCAGATACAGCAGCAGGCATCTGCACCGCCACCGCCTATGCCGTCTGCGCCGCCACCGCCGCCACCGCCGATGAACTCCGTGCAGCCACAACCGATGAATCCCGTGCAGCAGAATATACAGGAGCTGCAGCAGGAGAGTCAGCCTAAAAAGAAATTCCCGGTTGCTCTTATAATAATTCTCATGGTGCTGCTGGCAATTGTGGGAGGAATAGTATATGCGATCAAGGTGGTAAAGGAAAAGGTTGCAGAAGCGATATCTGAGGTTGCTGTCGAAAGCGTGGTTGGTGATCTTGAAGAAGCTGTAGACGATCATTCCGAGGCAGATGAGGCGAAGACAAGCGAACCGGAAAGCAATGATGCGGTTACTGATGCAAATAAGACAGACGGACCTGACGAGGAAAAACCTTACGAAAACAGTGAAGACGTAAGGGGTGGTGATGAGGACAATAAAAAGGACAGTGAAAAAGACAGCAGTGGCCCTGCCGGCAACGGTTTTGATGATGAGACCGACAAACCTGAAATTTCAGATGACGGAAACGATAATGGAAATGACAATGCAGGTTCTGCCGGTATAAAAAGCGTGGATACAAAAGATCCGTCAAAAACCGCGATCTCCGGCGGAAAATGGGATATCATGGAGTCGGGAGAATTCCAGTATCTGAAGAACGGAAAAGCTGTCACGGATACATGGGCAGAGGATGAAGGCGAATACTATTATGTCGGACCTGACGGCTGTATGGTACGAAACAATTATGCGCCTGACGGATACTGGGCCGATGATAACGGATGCTGGGATAAGTCTGTGCAAAGACAGGAATTACAGTTTGAGCCATACAATAATGATTATGTCGGAAATCTCTGGACATTTGAGATAACGATGGATGACGCATACAAGGGAACAGGAAAGGTTTACTATTCACAATACTTCGGAAAAGGGGAGCCGCCTAAGACCGATCTCCGTATAGAAAGACTCGGGATCAGCTCATATGCGGCATATTCCGAAAAGAACGAGAATGAGATATACCTGCTTACTGTTACGGATGATGGCTGGGGACTCATTGTTTCAAGTGACGGACAGACTGAGAAGTGTTCGGTTGAGTAAGGAGGAATAGTATGGGCAAATTCTGTGCTTACTGTGGAAAGGAAATGAATGAGGGGGCGAAATTCTGTAAAGGTTGCGGGACGCCTGTCGGCACTCCCGGAAAGACCATGGCATCAGCATGCCCGGCATGCGGTGGCCGGATGGTCTTTGATCCTACGTCCGGGAAGTTAAAATGTGAATTTTGCGACTCACTTTTTGCACCGGAAGATGTGGACGCTTCATGGAAAGAAAAGGAAGCAAATACTGCCGGCGGAGGCGGACATGCAAGCCTCGGTCCCGAGGATCAGATGCTGGCATACAGCTGTTCTGCCTGCGGAGTTGAGCTTATGGCGGACAGGACAACGGCCGTTATGCGGTGTCCGTACTGCGGCAATCAGACAATAGTTCCCGCACAGTTTTCCGGGCAGATAAGGCCTGACTACATCATTCCCTTTGCTCATACAAAAAAAGAAGCGGAATCAAAGTATTTAGGTTATTATGAAAAGAGATTCCTTCTTCCCAAATCATTTAAGACCGGTAACCATGTACAGGAGATACAGGGTGTTTACGTGCCGTTCTGGATGTTCAGCGGAAGGGCTTATGTGGACGGCAGGTATCTTGCTTATGATGAGTCCGAGGACAGTGATGGAAATAAGATCAGAGGTCCGTATTATGACGAGATACGCCAGGGTTATATCGATTTTAAAAACGTCCCCGCCGATGCATCAAAGCGTATGGATGATGACCTCATGGATTCCGTGGAACCATATAAGCTTGACGGATTAAAGGATTTTTCCATGAGCTATCTGCCGGGATTCATGGCTGAAAGGTTTGATGTTGATGAAGCAGAATGCAAGGTAAGAGCGCATAACAGGGCAGAGGGTTCAATAAGTGACCAGGTCCGTAATACCATAAAGCGAGATGGGATTGACGTAAAACAGGAGTATTTCAGATATGAGGGTGAAGAGACAAAGTATTCGCTTCTTCCTGTGTGGCTTCTGGTGACAAAATGGAATGACAAGACATATAAATTTGCCATGAACGGACAGACCGGGAAGATGACCGGAGACCTTCCCGTGAGCGCGCCGAAGCTTTTGGGCGTGACGATACCGCTGTTTTTCATCCTTATGATCCTTATAATGATCTTCGGCGGGGATCTTTTTGGAGCGCTTGTTGGGGCAGCTATCATAGCAGGAGTAATTGGTGCATGGATGTACGGCAGCATGAAACCGGTAAGAAAGGCATCAAATGCTTCGGGGTATATCACACAGGCGCTTCAGTTGACTTTTGAGAAAGAAGATAAGGTCGGTATGCTCAAGGTCTCAAAGGTACGTAATGAGATCAAAGAAATGAATAAAAGATAACAGAACCCAAGGAGGTAAAATTAATGTTTTGTGAAAACTGCGGAAAACCATTGTTGGATGGTGCCACATTCTGTACCGAATGCGGATGTAAGGTGGGTGATAACACCGGTGGCGACAGCGGTAAGGTCAGTGTCCCCGTGCCCAATATACCGCAACCCGGTATACCGGCTCCACAGGCGGCTGCGCCACAGACAGCTACTCCACAGACAGTTGCGCCCAAGGCGACTGCATCTCAGGCACAGGCCGGGAAACAACCTGTGCAGAAGGCACCTGCGCCTAAAAAGAAAGGGTTGCATCCCGTAGTAATAGTCCTTCTTGCTATTGTAGGAACCATAGTGTTGGGATTCATCGGGCTTGTCATTATAGGATTGAGCGTTTCCGATAGCGAAGGATCGTCGGATACGGATGCTGAAAGATCGGTTACGGAAGGATCTGAAGAAGCAGGATCCAAAGAAAACAATCCCGAAGCGATCGACCAACTGCTGGCTATACTTGATGAAATGGAAGCAGCAACCGAATCCCTGGGAAGCGGTATGGATGATGCCACAGACATAAAGGCCATTATCGATGTGGGAAATAAATGGTACGAACAGATCGAGGACCAGTATAAGAGATCGCAGGAGATCGAGGGATTGCCGGCCAACATAAAGAAGGCCGCTGCGGATGATTATGAAATGTATCTGTCGGCTATTGAATCCTTTAACAAGGATATGGTTTTTGCTAAGGACATCCAGGAACTTGCCGAGACTATCGATGAGAACGATCTTGCAAAAACATATAATGATTTTGAGGAAAAGCATTCGAGCACCCAGTGCCCTGACAACATGGCTGACTCCTGGGCTGCTATAGGCAGATCGCTTGATTTTCTTGCAGAATCGTACAATCGAAGCGTTCAAGGCCAGGAGCTGGATGACAGCCTTAGGATCTTTTCATCCAATAATCATCTGATCAGGTTCAGTTCGGTGTTCGGAAATGAAACGAGCAGGATCGTTGAAGTAAACTCTGCGGAGCAGGAGTTCATGCTCGAGCAGATAAACAAAGTGGGTGAGATAGACAGTGAGATAAGAGAAGCAGTAGCGCTTGCTCCCGAAGAAATGGAAAAGTATGAATTCAAATATGATGTCGACGGTGTAGTTGTTGATCCGACATATTCACATGTGGAGAATATCTATCCGTCTCTTTACAATACATATGACAGTTTCGTGACTGTTAACATTGGATGTCTTCACGGTGAAAAAGATATCATTGTGGAGTGCGAGATCCCCGGACTGTCGCAGAGTATGTCACAGAGTTACCACATCGGGTCGGCAATGACCGCACTTAGCATTAAGCCTCCGGCGGCAAGTGATAAGCCTGATCTTAATACTGCCAAGGATTCGCAGATAAAGCTTACGATCAAGGACAAGAAAGATCAGAGCATAATCGATACCCAGTCGTTCCCGGTGCATATATACAGCAGGAATGATTTTGTATGGTATTCGGATGAATTCGGAACGGTAACAAGGGATAACATTCTGTGCTTCCTTGCTCCCGATGCGGATGCGATCACGGAACTTAAGAGAAATGCGATCGATGTACTCGAAGAAATGTCGGGTGGAGAGATGAATGCTCTGGTAGGATACCAGGGACCGTATTTTGCTGAATACGATGACGACGGCAACGTTACAAATCTTGGAACGGCTCAGTACATTACAACTTTCCTTCAGGCCGCGGCTATCATGAGAGCTATGTCGGATATGGGAGTAAGGTACACGAATGATGCTTTCTCGATCAACAACGCAGATCAGCATATCCTGTTCCCTGATCAGGTCATTGATAAGAAAACAGGCCTTTGTATTGAGACTTCGCTTGTTGTGGCATCTGCCCTTCAGAGTATGGGTATGCATACTTACATTATCTTTCCTCCGGGACACGCTCAGGTAGCAGTTGAGACATGGGAAGGTTCGGGAAGATATTTCCTTATCGAGACAACTGTACTTCCTAATACCAACAGCATGTTTGTCGATGATGCCAATGCCATTTTAAGCGGCTGGACTTCGGAATATGACGATCAGCCTATTGCCAGTCTTATGCCGGAACAGTGGGCACAAATGCTTCTCCAGGATCCGGACGATGACAGTGACGACTGTTATGTCCTTGACTGCAGTGACGGAGCGTTTCTCGGAATGACACCGTTTGCGAATTAGACGGGAGGTAAAATGGTGAAATACTGTCCTAAATGCGGAAACCCGATGAACGACACTGCAAAGTTCTGCAGACATTGCGGGATGGTAAAGATGCCGTCAGCAGACACGGATATATTTGCTGCGCCCGGAGAATTTGATCTTGGAGCGTTCGGCAATATCGAAAATGTCACCAAGGCCGTAAGAGATGTAAAGGATGCAGGCAAACGATTTCGAACGATGCCGGCGATCTTGTCGGCCATCGGGCTTTCTATCCTGTGGATAGTACAGCTTGTATGGATCAAAAATGATGTGAGTAACCCACTCGCCGTATTCTCCGAGTGGCTGACATTTGCGCGTGGAGGGATAGAACGATCCTTTTTCGGGGGGATCGGAGGTCTCATCGGAAAGGGTGTGGTTGCTTCCGCCCTCGCGGGAATAGTCGGAGGCGGCATGGGTTCTGTAGTTGCCGGTGTAAAGCAGTCTTTTAACGGAACATACTTTAAGAAAAATACGGGTGGATTTGCCGTGACCGGTATCGGGATCAGCTTTGTCCTGTATCAGATCTTTACAGGGAACGGATCCTTTGCGGGGGCTATGGCTGCTGTGGCGTCTATGCTTGTCGCGGCAAGAGCATCGGTTGGCAAAGCCGGAATACTGTATGGATTTGCAAGAAAGGTTACATCAAAAAAGCAGGGTAAGGAAAAGATCATCATAAACGAAGCCGTTATGTCGATGCTGGGCGGTATCACAATGGGCTTTGCTTTTTGTGTTCCCATAGCGATCTTCCCATGGGAGACCATGCATGTTTTCCTGGGTATCATACTGATCGTGATCGGTCTTATTATGACATTGGCGAGCAAAAGCAGCAGCAAAACTGCGGGAATGATCATATTGTTCGTATCAGGTTTTCTTTCATTTTCTGCGCATAACGTGTCTGCAGAAGAGGTTTCACGTATACAAATGAAAATGGTGACTCCGAGCCTTGGTATGGAAGTCACCACATACGAAGGAAAGGAAACGATCTATGAGCCGCCGTATAACTGTACATTTGTACTCTACTCCGACGGAACTGCTGACATTGAGTTTGAGGGAATAGATGAAGAATTTGACTATACTCATAAACATCTCCGGATAGGAGAAGACCAGAGATTCGGCCCGGCACAGGGCCATTTTTCGAAGCATATTTCGGGATTTTCCTTTAAAAAAGTGCCGTGGAAAAATCTTAACGACGGTGAGCATTACGGATACGGATGGGATGAGGAATCTGATTCATTTGTATGGAGTTTTGACGGGGATACATTTGATGTTTATTCCTTAAGATGGTCTATATATAATCTTGGATCCCATAATCTCCTGACCATAGGTTTATACGGAGATCCAAACGGCGCTACCGCATATGGAAATGCAGCGGTTTTCCATGACGTGCCTGATGCTGATCGTACTTTCATAAATATCTGTTTTTCGGATGACGGTTTGTGTACGCTTGCGGATATTACGGCCGATCAGGCGGAAGAACCCAAAGAGGAACAAAAGCCGGAGGAGCCGGAAAAAAAGAAGAATGTTGAGATCGTTACCGAGGCTAAGGAAACCGAGGGTGAAGATGAAGTTGAGATAGATAAGGAGATCATCGAAGGCAGGGAAAAAGAGGAGAAGAAGGGACCGATCGGAGCAGGGACCGTTGCCGTAGTCGGTGCAGGCGGTATCATTGCGGGAGCAGCGGGCGCTGCTGCTGCCGGTGCGGCTGCAAAAGGTGATAAAGGAAGTCAAAAAGGAAACGAAGAACCCACTGGGGAACAGAAAAAGAAGTATAAGATGAAAGTCTATAAAGACTTTGGAAATATGATCAGCAAAGGGCAGCAGAAGTATGTTTATGCGAGGATAGTGGAGGTTGATGTCAAGACCGGTATGGAAACGGACAGGCCGGATCTTACGATGAACATCAGCATATACTGTGATGACGGTTCGTTTGATGTCGGTCTTCAGGAAGAACTTGCCGGAAAACATAAGGGTGCGCAGGTATCCGTAGCGGATGATCATAAAGGAAATGAAGGATATATTTCATTCAAATACAGCGGTGTGGGCGGAACATTTACGAACAGGATGCGCTTTAATGTTACTACCGCTGAGATCGTATTTGATCAGCCCAATATCTCTATACCCCATGACTATGATAAACCGCTCAAGCCATATTTTATTGCACTTGGCTTCGGAGAGGGACTAAAGGTCACGGCATCCATTCTTCCTGATAATGTATATAACGTAAATGTGACCGAGGGAGAAAGTACGGGACTTGATTTTGCAAAGTTATTCTATGCAAACCTTATCCCGCTAAGCGGAGTTCCTTCGATGGATGACAGGGAGCCCGGTGCTTCAGAGATGTATTCGCTTCATATCGAAGCTGTAGATTCGTCGGGTACGTGGGCAGAAGCCAACCTTCCGATAGCACGGATACGGACCGGTCTTATACTGACTGCAAAATATATCAACTGTTTCTTTAACAAGGATGTTACGAGTGCGGTTGCCGCAGCCGGAGATGTCAGGAGACATCACGTCAGATATACTTCACTTGCCGAGACCAAAGCAGAACTTAAGCTGGTGGTATGGGATGATTCTTCTGAAGAACACAGGGTGAAGATCCTTGCACCTCTTCCGAAATCGATCAGATTTAAGACAGAAGATCCCGAAGAGCAGACGATGATAGATAAGATGGCGATACAGATGGATCCGGGGGATGATCCTGCCTTTGGTGAAGACGGAGGGCTGCAGGTTGCACTCAGGGTCACAAAGGCATGGCTTGACGCACCGCGCAGGATAAAGGCAAAGGTTACGGTTGAAGCAGTTGCTGATAATAAGACATATTCTGCCGAGCAGGATATACTACTGGTCAGCCAGCCGAACAGGAACGAACTCGATATGGAGCAGATGCAAGCGGCGATTAAGGAAGATAAGAGGATAGAAGAGCAGCTCGAGCATTTGAAACAGGTGATCCATAATACATGCTATCAGAATCTGTTCCCTGTTCACAAGATCATTGATGAGATGCTTTTGTCATATGATCCCGAATACGGATATGACGAGGAGAATGTCGCAACCGTTATCAATACTTATAATTCGTTCTGCCGTGGTGAGATGCTTGGAGCAAACGCCAAGCCTGCGGAAGGAGAATCAGTCATTGACTGGATGCTCTGGGCGATAGATGCCATGGGTGATGCGGCAGATAGACTCGAGGAGAAGGCCGGATTCTGGACAAGGCTTGCCATAGGTGTGGCTACAGCCGGGCTTTCCGAAGTTGCATTTACGACTATGGATATCATCCGTGTTCCTTATCGTATGAAGCAGGCTATAGAAAAGGGTGAGGACTCGGTGCTCGGCGTTATGTGGGCGGGCGCAAAGGACATAGTGCTCGGCGAGATACAGGGAAGAGGCATGGAATGGCTCCAGGGCGGTGCCTGGACAATGGCCAAGGGCTTTGCGGCAGAAGCAAACAGTACGGTCGGAAAGAAACTGTTCAATATCATGACCAAATCAGAGACTGCTATCGCCAATTATTCCAACAAAGTTCAGTCGATTAACGCCAAGACAACGATCAATAAAGAGATGTTCAGTAATGTGTTCAAGCCTGATGTTAATGTTCAGGCAGCAAAACAAAGGGCACAGGAGGCTAAGCTCTCTCAGAAGCAGGCTGATCTTGAGGCAGACAGGATCATAAAGGAACAACGTATGAAAGATGCAGGGACGGAGCTTGGCGAAGTAAAGGGAGCAACGGAGCACGGCGTTATCGTGGAAACGCTTCCTGACGGATCGCAGAAGGTGGTGGGCAGAGATCTGTCCGATCCCTGGACAAAGAAGAGCTTTGAAGGCTATGAAAAAGTGGTCGAGCTTCATCGCGCGACCGAGAACCTGCGCAATTCTCCGACACCCGAGGCGCAATTGCGCTATGATAAAGCCGCCGCTGAAGTAAGGTCTGATTTTGTTGCGGGAGATCATCTGAAACATTATACAAACGTATATGCCAAGGAGGTTCAATACAAATACAATCAGCATTGGGAAGGTATCGATGCAAGAGCTGATAAGATCGCCGGAGATAATCTGTATAGCCGCCTGAAGTCGGAAAATCCCGGACTGAAGAGAGAAGATATATACACAAGAAGTGTAACAACGAGTAAAAAGGATCCGTACAAGACCAGCATAGATCATGATATGACGGATATGATGAAGAAAGGTCCGGGCAAGGCGGATGTTGAGATCAATGATCGCATCCAGTATGAAGAAAATGCCAAGGCGGCTTACGAGGCTGTGACGGGAAAGAAGCCGACGAGTCTGGAGGAAGCGATCCGTGTCGCGGAGAAGTATCAGTATACTACAGTCGCCGGCGAGGGCACATATGCCAAGGAAAAGTTCGCGGATGTAAAGGAAATGCTCGATCCCGGTCATGCGGGAAACAAGCTCAAGAATGCGCTTAAGGATGCTGAGGTTATGGAGTTTAAGACAAAGGAATTTGTCGACAGGGCACATGCCGGCTCCGATGCTGTTGAAAGTGCGATGAACCTGTTTGAAGCAGGAAGGACTACGCATAAGGATATGGCAAGATCCATCATCTCACGTAATGAGGCACTGATGATGAAAGGATATCCGAACGCACTTACAAAAGAAGACCAGATCCTCTGCGTCCTTCTTGACAGAACATTTGGAAAGGGTGCAAGAGGCGGTCATCTTTCCATGGACTGTTCAGATTTCTACAGATCGATGAAAGCGGTAGGGATCGAAAATGGTACACAGCTTGCCGCGAAGATGAAAGAATTAACTCTGCGAGTTTCCGGTGGGGATTGATATCTATAACGGTGTGGTTTTCAAATGAAGGAGGTATAACTATGATCATAGTAGGATTTGTGATTGTATGTTTAGGTATATTTTTCATGATCTACTACAAGGTTCACAAAAAACAGAACAATCGACGCACCGCCAGAGTGCAGGGAACCTGTGTCAACATTACCGTTAATACGAGTGAGGACTCCGGCGACACGACACACTATGATTTTTCCTACGATGTGGGAGGAAATCAGTATATGCTAAAAAATCTCATCGTCCCGGGCTCTCCCGCAATAGGAGATCAGGTGACCATTCGCTATAATCCCGATAATCCGAAAGATGCCGGGTATGATTTTGCCAGTGACGGCAAAGAGCAATATATTCTGTATCTCGGGATCGGTATTACGGTAGTCGGGATCATCTTGATGATATTATAGGGATATGTAGAACAGCAGGTGATTTTGTGGTATAATATGTCGGATTATAACTTAGGAGCAGACATATTATGAGCACTGAACTTGCAAAAACTTATGACCCTTCCGGAATGGAAGGACGACTGTATGAAAAATGGGAGAAGAACGGATACTTTCATGCCGAGGTAGACAGGTCGAAGAAGCCGTTCACGATAGTGATGCCGCCGCCGAATATAACGGGGCAGCTTCACATGGGACATGCGCTTGATAATACGATGCAGGATATATTGATCCGCTTCAAGAGGATGCAGGGGTATAATGCCCTCTGGCAGCCCGGGACTGATCACGCCAGCATCGCTACCGAAGTCCGTGTCATGTCGGAACTGAAGAAACAGGGTATCGACAAGCATGATCTCGGACGCGAGAAGTTCCTTGACAGAGTATGGGAGTGGAGAGAAGAATACGGCGGCAGGATCACGAAGCAGCTCCGTAAGCTTGGCAGTTCATGTGACTGGGAGCGTGAGCGCTTTACGATGGACGAGGGCTGCAACAAGGCCGTTACCGAGGTGTTCGTCAATCTCTACAACAAAGGTCTGATATATAAGGGTGCCAGGATAATCAACTGGTGTCCCATCTGTAATACATCCATTTCGGATGCGGAAGTTGAGTACGTTGAGCAGCCGTCGCATCTGTGGCACATCAAGTATCCTCTGATCGATGAAGACGGCAAGCCTTCGAAGACGGAGTTCCTGACTTTTGCGACAACGCGTCCCGAGACGATGCTCGGCGATACGGCTGTTGCGGTACATCCCGATGATGAGAGATATACCAAGCTTCACGGCAAGAGCGTGTGGCTTCCCATAGTGAACAAAGCTATCCCGGTTGTTGAGGATACATACGTTGACATGGAATTCGGAACCGGTGTCGTTAAGATCACTCCCGGACATGACCCTAACGACTTTGAAGTCGGTAAGCGTCATGATCTTCCGATCGTGAATGTTATGAACGATGACGGAACGATCAACGAGAACGGCGGTAAATACGAAGGAATGACAGACCTTGATGCAAGGGCTGCGATCGTTGAGGAGTTGAAGGAACAGGGACTTCTTGTCAAGATAGAAGACTATTCTCACAATGTCGGCACGCATGACAGATGCGGTGCGACGATACAGCCGCTCGTTAAGCAGCAGTGGTTCGTTAAGATGGATGATCTTATCAAGCCCGCAAGAGCAGCCGTTGAAAAAGGTGATATCAGACTTGTTCCCGAGAGGATGGACAGGACATATTACAACTGGACCGACAACATCCGCGACTGGTGCATCAGCCGTCAGCTCTGGTGGGGACACAGGATCCCTGCATATTACTGCAGCGACTGCGGCGAGATGATCGTATCAAAGGACCCCGTTACAAAATGTCCTAAGTGTGGAAGCACACATATCACTCAGGATGAGGATACACTAGATACTTGGTTCTCATCTGCGCTGTGGCCTTTCTCGACACTCGGCTGGCCTGAAAAGACAGAAGAACTTGATTATTTTTATCCCACGGATGTGCTTGTTACCGGTTACGATATCATCTTCTTCTGGGTCATCAGGATGATCTTTTCCGGATATGAGCATATGGGCGACAAGCCATTTTCAACCGTATTGTTCCACGGCCTTGTAAGGGACGGGCTCGGAAGAAAAATGAGCAAGTCTCTCGGAAACGGTATCGATCCTCTTGAGGTCATTGAGAAGTACGGTGCCGATGCGCTCCGCTTTACTCTCGTTACCGGAAATGCTCCGGGTAATGACATGAGGTTTACCGACGAAAGAGTCGAGGCGAGCCGTAATTTTGCCAACAAGGTTTGGAACGCATCCAGGTTCATCATGATGAACATGGAAGGCAAGACTATCACGAAGCCGGAAGAGTCCGATCTGTGGCCTGCCGACAGATGGGTGCTTTCCAAGCTCAATAAAGTCGTACGTGAAGTTACCGACAACATGGAAAAATATGAACTCGGTATCGCAGTACAGAAGGTATATGATTTTATATACGATGTGCTTTGCGACTGGTATATAGAGATGATCAAGCCGAGACTCTATAACACTGATGATGCGGCTTCGGCGAACGCAGCACTCTATACGCTCAAGACAGTGCTGATCGATTCGCTCAAGCTCCTTCATCCGTACATGCCTTTCATTACCGAGGAGATATACTGTACGCTTACGGAAGGGGATGCCGACCGTGAGGCCGAGTCGCTCATGATATCTTCATGGCCCGTATACCAAAAAGAGTGGGAGTACGAGGAAGACGAAGAACAGATAGAGCTTATCAAGGAAGCAGTAAGGGGCATCAGAAATGTAAGAGCGGAGATGAACGTGGCTCCCTCGAAGAAGGCTAACATTTTCATAGTCACGGAAGATGAGAAAGTAAAGCTTGCATTCGAGAAGGGACGCGTGTTCTTCGAAAGCCTTGCAGGTGCATCATCTTCAAGCATCCAGGCGGACAAGTCCGGAATAGATGATGATGCGGTCTCCGTAATGATAGCAAATGCAACGATCTATATCCCGTTTGCAGAGCTTGTGGATATCGCGGCGGAGATAGACAGACTCACCAAGGAAAAGAAGCGCCTTGATGGTGAGATAGCAAGATGTCAGGGAATGCTGTCGAACGAGAAGTTCATCAGCAAAGCCCCTGAAGCGAAGATCAAAGAGGAAAAAGAAAAGCTGGAGAAGTATACGCTTCTTCGCGATCAGGTATCGGACAGACTTGCAACACTTAGTAAATAAGGGGAGCGCTAATGGCTGTAAACACTGAAGGATGGAGATGTAACATAACTGAAGATTCGATGAGTGCATCCGTGTTCATTACCATTCCGACCGAGGGGGAGGCGGTGACGGTTGAAGACATCACTTCTTTTCTTCGTCAGAACGGAGTGATCGCCGGGATAATCTATTCGGAGATCGAGAAGATCGTTAAGGAAAGGATATTCCTTAAGGATGTTGTTGTTGCC
The DNA here is from genome assembly GCA_017612555.1 of Lachnospiraceae bacterium. Classification (GTDB taxonomy): domain Bacteria; phylum Bacillota; class Clostridia; order Lachnospirales; family Lachnospiraceae; genus UBA2868. The sequence continues at coordinate 20,623 of JAGAFR010000033.1, forward strand.
AAAGGCAGGAGCATGGTCGAATCCAAGAACGGGTATTATGATTTTCTCTTCAGGACAGGAGAGATCAAGCATCCTACGATACGCTCCGATGGTTCCGTCGATTACCAGAGCATGAGCGTGATCCAGAGTGTCAGTCCGGGAGACCTCCTGGCGGTATATCATCCTTCCGTTATGGGAAGCTCAGGTCTTGATGTCAAGAACCGTGAGATCAGATGTAAGCCCGCGAAGGAACTGCCGCAGATCAAGGGCTCGGGATTTGAGGTATCCTTTGACGGCAACACATACAAAGCAACGAGCGAAGGAAGAGTTGAATACGATAACTTCAAGCTCCATGTCCGTGATCTGTATGAGCTTCGAAAAGATCTTGATCTTGTGATCGGCCGGGTTGATTTTCGCGGCGATGTTGTGATACACGGAAATGTCAGGACAGGAACATACATACGCGCAACGAAGTCCGTAACGGTCGAAGGTGCCGTGGAGGCTGCCACGATCATCGCCGAGGGAGATATAGTACTCAAGAAAGGCATGCAGGGAGGCGGAAAGGCGCGTCTTATCGCAGGCGGTAATATATATGCCAATTTCATTGAGTTCACCGAAGTCAAAGCAAAAGGAAACGTCGAAGCAAATATCATATTGAACTCAACGATATCTGCTGGCAAATCAGTTCTTGTAAGAGGGAAGCGCGGTTCTATCATCGGCGGGACCAATTACTGCGTAGGCGAAATGGAAACCGGACATGCCGGCAATAAGGCGGAGGTAAAAACGATCCTTGCTTCAGGTATAAGTGAGGAATACGATAAGAGACATCATCTTCTGACAGAGAAGGCCGAAAGCGCTAAAGCCAGTATCAAAAAGACAAAGAGCGAGATAGAACAGGTCAGGGATGTGAGGATCAGCAACGAACCCAAGGATGTCAAGGATGCCAAGGTCAACCAGCTGACAAGGAGACTGAAGAGAGACGAGAGACTCCTTGAGCATGTTGAAAAGGAACTGAAGGAGATAGAGGATACGATAAACGTAGGATCCGAGGCGGAGATAAGGGTTGAGGATACCGTTAATCCGGGCGTTGTGATAAAGATCGATGACAAACAGATGAAGATCCCGAATACAATGCAGCATGTTAAGTTCTACAGACCCGAGGGATCATCGATCATTGAGGTTAAGACGTTATGATCATTTTTGAAGAGGAACTCAAGAAGTTCCATCCGAGCATGGAAGTAGAAGAGGTTGAAAATGCCGTAAGAGAACATGAGCTTACGGATATGACCGACATCATGGTGGAGATGCTCAGAAGAGAAAAAGAGAATAAGCAGTTATGAAATGTTTTGTGTGCGGCAATCGCCTCGGTCCCGAAGACATATGTATGTCATGCGGAACCGATATAAGGACGTACAGGCATATCATGTGCATGTCCAACATGCTGTATAATGACGGACTGACCAAAGCAAATGTACGCGATATCTCCGGGGCGATAATCTCTCTTAACGAAAGCCTTAAATATAACAAGAGAAATATAGATGCCAGAAATCTGCTGGGACTGTGTTACTTCGAAAGAGGTGAAGTAGTCCCGGCTCTTTCTGAGTGGATAATAAGTAAGAATTACGAGAGCAAAAAAAACATAGCCGATGAGTATATAGATTTTCTTCAGAATAATCCGTCAAGACTCAGCACCATCAATCAGACGATAAAAAAATACAATCAGGCGCTCAATTTCTGTTATCAGAACAGCCTGGATCTGGCGATAGTACAGCTCAAAAAAGTTCTGTCGATCAATGAGAATCTCATTGCGGGCTATCAGCTTCTTGCGCTTTTGTATATTGAAGAACGTGATTTTGACAAGGCAAGAAGAACTCTTCTTCGTGCCCTTCGTATAGACCGTAACGATACGACCACGCAGCGGTATCTGAAAGAGATCAACAACCTGATCACGGAGCAGGCGGAAAAGGCTCCGGCAGGTGACAAGAATGCCGCACTTCTTCCGCAGGATATAATCACCTATCAGAGCGGAAACGATACGATAATCCAGCCGGTGGGAGCAAAGGAAAAGCGCGGCTTTTCAAGCATCATCAATATCGTCATAGGACTTGTTATCGGCATAGCCATATGCTGGTATCTGATACTGCCGGGAAAGATCGAAGAGGCAACAAAAGAAGACAGTGATAAATTCATGGCTGTAAGCGAAGAACTGGCTGTGGAAAAAGCTTCGCATCAGGAAGCGATCAAGGAGACCGAAACGGTCAAGACGCAGAACCGTGAGCTTACACATCAGATAGAAGAACTTACCGGAACTAACGGAGCTACGAATGAAAACGACAGACTGCTCCGTGCGGCACAGATGTATCTGGAGGATCCGGAAAATCCCGGAGCTGTCATGGATGAACTGTCAGAGATAGGGGCGGATCATCTTGCGTCCGCGTCGGATGCGTACAGGGCATTGTATCAGAAACTGAATGAGGCAGCGTCTACCGATGCACTTTCGGGATACGTGGAAAAAGCCAGAGCCGCTCTTACAACCAAAGACTATAAAGCAGCCATAGAATACTATAACAGGATATGTGAGATCGCTCCCGATAATCCGGATCATCTCATGGATCTTGCATATGCATACAGAGAGTCGGGTGATGCGGAAAAGGCAAACGAGATCTATAACCGTATCGTTTCGGAATATCCCGAATCTGCCGAAGCATCCGAAGCAGCGGAATATCTTTCACCACAATGATCGATCGAACGGTTGGGCTTTTTTGATGAAAAATAACAGTGTTATTAAACCTATAATGCTCATGGCGGCTGCGGCTTTTTTTCTTTCGTTCTGCCTTGATATGAGCGTCGGTTCGATCAGGGGAAGCCTGTTTGTTTTTCTTGTCATATGCAGCCTCATAACAGTATGTGCATTTTGGAAGAACATTTCCGAAAGAGCATTGTTTGCTGCGGTGATGTCGGGGTTTCTTACTAAACTCGCGTACGTTCTGTATACCCCTGTGTGGTGTCGCCAGCACGATGTTGTGGACTTCGGTGCGGGCGAAGGACATGCCGCATACATGGAGTATATACTGAGTCATAAAGCCCTTCCCGATTTTGATCCGAGATCGGTGTGGGCGTTTTTTCAGCCGCCGCTCCATCACGGAATATCGGCTGTGTGGATGTGGATAGGGATAAGATTTGGTCTGTCGGAAGCACGCATACATAAGAATGTACAGGTGCTGACGCTTATATATATGTGTCTTCTGATGCTTACAGTTCTTGCCATATGCAAAGAACTGAACATAAGATACGGCGGCAGACTCGTTGCGATGCTCATAGTCGGATTTCATCCGATATACATACTTATGTCCGGAAGCATCAACAACGATGCCCTTGCCGTGATGCTGAGTGTGGTATCGATCTATATCGCGATACTCTGGTACAAGGATCCCGGAATGGGAAAGATCATCCTTCTGGCGATCGCGATCGGACTTGCGATGTCAGCCAAGCTTTCATCAGGGCTCATAGCACCGCCGATAGCGGTCCTGATGCTGTACAGGTGCATGACGGATACGCAGAAGTGTAAGGATACCGCAAAACTAAGATCATATATAATAAGGTTTGCAGCATTTGCGGTTATCGTATTTCCCCTTGGATTGTGGTGGCCGATCAGAAATAAGATTTTGTTCGGAATGCCGATCAATTATATTCCGGAAGTCGGAGAAAGCGTTACGGGCGTCGGAATGGTTGAGAGGCTTTTTGACATAAGGACCGCATCGCCGTTTTTGTACATGAAGGCGAACGGTTTCCCTTATGATGAGTATAACCTGATACTTGCAACGTTCAAGTCATCCCTCTTCGGAGAAGGAGACTTTGCGAACATCTCACCGGCTGTGACCGCACTGGGATGGATACTCCTGATACTGGCTGTATGTGTATTCTTTATCCAGATCATCGCGATGATACGCACGTGTATGGTATCGGAAGCATCGCTCGATAAGGGGATAAAGATATTTCTTGCGTGCCTTGTGGTATGCCTTATCGGAGGCTACGTTTGGTTTGCGATCTCCGGCGGTAATCTTTCTGCGATGGATCTTCGGTACAGTGCGGCGGTCGTATCCGTGTTCTCGGTCTTTGCCGGCCTTTGGTACGACAGACTTGAGGTGCTGGCACGGAAAACGCGGTATGTTGTATTGCTGACTTCGGTATGCTTCGCAGTTGTTGCGGGCACATTCTATGTTTTGGTGGGAACATACTAGGATACGATACGTGATCAAAGCTGTTCCCGCTCAGACGCGCTCTCGCTCTTGTTCGGTGCGTAGCGGTACATAAGTCGGTAAAATACACCGACTAAGTACCGACGCATTCACAAGGTCTGATCGGAAACACTTTGTCACGTATCTTAGACTATGAAAACGCCGCAGAATGGCTTGCCGTTTGCAGCAAAAAGACTTGGAGCGCGTTGTTACTTGACGAGGTTTTTCACGAGTCTAGTAACGTGACGCGCGGAAACGAGCGCAAGCGCCTTTTTGCGCAAATGTGCAAGACATTCAAGGCGCTGATTAAACAATTAAAATGAGGAGACAAAGCATGGGTGGATTCTTTGGTGTAGCAAAAAAAACAGACTGCGTATGGGACCTGTTCTTCGGAACGGACTACCACTCGCACCTCGGAACGAGACGTGCCGGCATGACCGTGTTCGGCGAGAAAGGATTCGACAGGGCGATCCACAACATAACGAACTCTCCGTTCAGGACAAAGTTCGACAGGGACGTTAACGAACTGAAGGGTAACCTCGGAATAGGGTGTATCTCGGATTACGAACCCCAGCCGCTTCTGATACGTTCGCACCTCGGTACGTTTGCGATCACTACCGTCGGAAGGATCGATAACCTCGATGAACTTGTCGAGGAAGTATCAACGAGCCGTACACAGTTCCTGGCCATGAGCGGCAGCAACATCAACCCGACGGAACTTGTCGCATGCCTCGTGAACCAGAAGGATTCTTTTATCGAAGGGATCAAATATGTTCAGGAGAAGATCGACGGTTCGATGACGCTTCTCATCATGACCGAAGAGGGGATATACGCGGCGAGGGATCTGTACGGGCGTACACCCGTCATGATAGGAAAAAAGGATGACGGCTACTGCGTATCGTTTGAAAGCTTTGCATATATCAATCTCGGATATACCGATGAAAAGGAACTTGGTCCCGGCGAGATAGTGTATATAACTCCCGACGGATACGAGACGTTAAGTCCCGCCAAAGAGACGATGAAGATATGCACGTTCCTGTGGATCTACTACGGCTATCCCAACTCGACATACGAAGGCGTTAATGTTGAGAACATGAGATATAACTGCGGAGCCATGCTTGCGGAACGTGATGATGTACATCCCGACATAGTTGCGGGAGTTCCGGATTCGGGTATCGCGCATGCGATCGGATATGCCAACAGATCGGGTATCCCGTTTGCCCGTCCTTTCATCAAGTATACGCCTACATGGCCCAGATCTTTTATGCCCACGGATCAGAGCATGAGAAATCTTATCGCACACATGAAGCTCATTCCGGTGGATGCTCTAATAAGAGATAAATCACTTCTTCTGATCGATGATTCGATCGTAAGAGGTACTCAGCTTCGTGAGACGACGGAATTTTTGTACAGCAGCGGTGCAAAAGAGGTACATATCCGTCCTGCATGTCCGCCGCTTTTGTACGGCTGCAAGTTCCTGAACTTCTCGAGATCCAATTCCGAATACGATCTGATCACGAGAAGGATCATAAGGGAGCGTGAAGGAGAGAATGTATCCGATGAAGTACTGGCCGATTATGCGGATCCGGACAGCACGAACTATAAAGAGATGCTTGAAGGTATCAGGAAGCAGCTTGGATTCACATCGCTTCGCTTCCACAGACTTGATGACATGGTTAAGTCCGTGGGTATCGATAAGAGCAAGCTTTGCACGTACTGCTGGGACAAGCAGGGCGACTGCAGCAGCTGTAAGCATAAATGCAAATAGGGCATATTGTATTTCAAGGCCTGATAACGTATAATAGTGGAACGAGTTTTTTTCCAGGGGGATAAGAGATGCCTGACTTTTCAAATTCATGTGCGACCATTCTTACATATGCGGGATTGTCGGATGAAAACAAGAACAAGATCAGTAAGAAGATAAAGGATTTTGCAGCAATGTCCGATCAGGGTGCATCGGATGATGCCGCAAGAAGGCTTAGAAAAGAGCTTACTTCGTATTATTATGATATTTATAAGTTCTGCTTCTTCAAGACACTTGCCGGGGGTGAGATACCCGACGAAGTGATGATGTTCCTTTATTTCGGATATATAGATGAGCAGCTGGCGGGCGCCGAGAATACTCAGATCATCTATCAGGCAACCAAGTCGATGGGACTTGATCCTCAGATGAGAGTGTTCACGTTCTATGACTGGCTCCGTCTTATTTACAACTGTAAGAAGGATCCTTCGGTCAATGATTTTTCGACTGACTATATCACTACTTTGCGTAAGCAGAAAAAAGACGGCGAGATTACCGAACAGCAGGAGCGCGAAGCACTTGTTGACGGTAAGAAGCGTGTGACTTTTGAGATAGACAATATGTTCAAGTCGGCTAACAAGATGCTCACTTCCAGAGTGACGACTTTTGTTCCGTTCTTTTCGGAACAGACGCTCACACGTCCTCTTGATAAGTCATTCCTGAGTCTTGATATCATCCATAAGACTTTGAATGTCATCAAAGGTATTGATTTTTCACTGTTCTTCAGACAGACGGTATATACCGCGCCGGAGCTCGGACTCGATAAAGCTTTCATCCAGGTCGAAGTGCTTCCGGATATTATACTGATGCCCGTGGTCGGTACAAGGGCCGCCATGTGGCAGGAGATAACCGGTGCAAAGCGTACGACTCCCGGAAGGTTCATACTTCCCATCGCGCAGGAAGAGGATCTGACTACCGTCATGATCAAGATGTGCGCGGAGTTCCGCTGGGAGCTGTGCAAGAGGATCCAGGGTGCGAGATGGAACGATCTGTCCGAGAGATCACTTACAAGCGATTACGTAGACTATATCGATACATACAGAAAGAACAAGGAATTGTCCACGGAGGCCAAGGAACGCATCAAGTCCGCAATGGCCAAGCACCGTAACAGTTACAAGGAGATGTTCGTAGCAGACTATGCTACATACATTCAGTATGAAAGTTCGGGCGCGCTTCGCCATAACAAGGTTGTCAGGTTCATCCTGTTCAATTACTGCCCGTTCTCCAAGATCATAAGAGAGGGCGCGATAGCTACCAATCCGCAATATACGCAGCTGATCGAAAGGTACAATCATAAGGCTGCCCATGAGATACATCTGTTTGGCATCGCGACAGGCAGGATCGAAAAAGCCGGACATCCGATACCGGCAGAACTGCTCGCTCACAAAGCGTATCTCGAAGCGTAGAATAACAGTATAAGGATAAGACTATGAGTGAAGAAGTCGTCAGTAAAAACTTTATAGAGATGATAATCGATGAGGATCTGTCCGAAGGAAAATACGAAGAGATCCATACGCGTTTTCCTCCGGAACCAAACGGTTATCTTCATATCGGACATGCCAAGGCAATACTCGTCAATTACGGGCTTGCCAAGGAGTACGGCGGCAAGTTCAATCTCAGGTTTGACGATACGAATCCGACAAAAGAAAAGAGCGAATTCGTTGAGTCGATAAAAGAAGATGTCGCCTGGCTCGGCGCAGACTGGGAAGACAGACTCTTCTTCGCATCAAGTTATTTCGATCAGATGTATGAGGCTGCGGTCAAGCTGATCAAAAAGGGCAAAGCCTATGTTTGTGACCTTACTGCCGACGAGATAAGAGAATATCGCGGTACTTTTGATACACCCGGTAAGAACAGCCCCTACAGGGACAGAAGTGTTGAAGAAAATCTCGAGCTGTTTGAGAATATGAAGAACGGACTCTATGCAGACGGGGAAAAGGTATTGCGTGCCAAGATAGACATGGCAAGCCCCAACATCAACATGAGAGATCCCGTTATATACAGAGTCGCACACATGACTCATCACAACACAGGTGACAAGTGGTGCATATATCCGATGTATGATTTTGCACATCCCATAGAAGACGCGATCGAGAACGTAACGCATTCGTGCTGCACGCTTGAGTTTGAGGATCACAGGCCGCTCTATGACTGGGTGGTAAAAGAGCTTGAGTATCCTCATCCTCCGAAGCAGATAGAGTTTGCGAAGATGTATCTGACAAATGTCGTGACCGGAAAGAGATACATCAAGAAGCTTGTTGAAGACGGGACCGTCGACGGATGGGATGATCCGAGACTTGTCAGCATCGCTGCTCTTCGCCGCAGAGGATTCACACCGGAATCGATCAAGAGATTCGTTGATCTGTGCGGTGTGTCCAAGGCTCAGTCATCGGCTGATTATGCGATGCTCGAGTACTGCATAAGAGAAGATCTGAAGCTGTCAAGACCGCGTGTGATGGCGATTCTCGATCCGATAAAACTGATCATTGACAACTATCCCGAAGGGGAAACGGAATACTTTGACGTTCCGAATAATCTGGAGAATGAATCCCTTGGCTCAAGAAAGGTTCCTTTTTCGAGAGAGCTGTATATTGAACGGGATGATTTTATGGCGGAGCCGGTTAAGAAATATTTCAGGATGTTTCCCGGAAATGAAGTGAGGCTCATGAACGCTTACTTCGTCACATGTACATCATACGAGACCGACGGGAACGGAAATGTGACCGTACATGCGACATACGATCCCGAAACACGCCAGGACGGAAGAGAAGTTGACCGCAAGGTCAAGGGTACGATCCACTGGGTCAATGCCGCAACTGCTTTTCCGGCAACGGTCAGATTATACGAGAATCTTATCGACGAAGAAAAAGGTGTGTATAATGAGGACGGAAGTCTTAACCTGAACCCGAACTCACGCACCGTGCTTGAAAACTGTATGCTCGAGCCTTCGCTTAAAGACGCAAAGGCGTATGAGTCATTCCAGTTCGTAAGAAACGGATTCTTCTGTGTGGATTACAAGGATTCCCAAGAAGGGGCTCCGGTATTCAACAGGGTCGTTTCGCTTAAGAGCAGTTTTAAATTGCCGAATTAGTTTTCGCGATAGAATAAGTATTTATTGGAGGTTACAAATGGGTTTATTATCTGGATTGTCAAACATGGGACTCGGTAAGCTTGAGGGTGCCAACATATACGAAGAGGAGAAGAAGCCGGAAGCAAAAGCCGCGGCAAAAGAAGAAGCACCTTTTGACGAGAACGACGTGCTGTTCGATAAGTCGGCAGAGTGTCCCATATGCGGAAAGAGCTTTTCGTATCGTGCGGTCAGGACCGGTAAGGCAAGACTTCTCGGACAGGATCAGGATCTTCGTCCCAAATATGACAAGTTCGATCCCGCCAAGTATGATGTGGTCGTATGTCCTTACTGCGGTTATGCAGCACTCATCAGGTATTTTACCGCTCTTCCCGATGCACAGGTCAAGCTTGTCAAGGCAGGCATAGGCGGCAAGGTTCACGGCGTATCGAATCCTCCTATCTTTTCATATGACGATGCGATCCAGAGATATCAGCTCGCGCTGGCCTCTTCGATCGTCAAGCGTGCAAAGGACAGTGAAAAAGCATATGTGTGCCTGAAGATGGCATGGGTTATAAGAGGAAAGAAAGAATCTCTTCCGCTTGAGACGGAGAATTACGATGAGATCATGAAAGGACTCACCGATGATGAATATGAGGCGCTCAAGTTCGCGTATGACGGATTTGTAAGTGCGCGTCAGAAGGAGAGCTTCCCTATTGCGGGAATGGATGAGATAACCATAGATTATCTTATCGGGGTGCTCGCAGCGAAGTTCGGCGAATTCGATACGGCTCAGAAGATGATAGCGGGAATACTTATGAACAAGGCTGCAAACAACAGGATCAAAGATCGCGCAAGGGATCTTAAGGAACAGGTTCTTGCAGATATGAAAGCGAAAGGAGAACTCTAATGAAAGGATTTGGAAAGTTTGTCACATTTGTAGGCATCACGGGAGCTGCTCTTGCAGGATTGTGGTATTTTTGCGAAGTGAACAAGGACAAGTGCGAATGTTCATGTGATGACGACGAGTCTTCGGCTGAGAAGAAGAACTCGAAGGAAAGGTCATATGTAAGTCTTGATCCCGAGATCAAGGAAGAGGCTGAGAAAGTCATAGAGGAAACGAAGAAGGTTGCCAAGGATGCGGGTAAAGTCGCACAGGAAGGCAAGGATACTCTTAAGAAAGCCGTCAAGTCCGCAGCAGCAGATATGCTCTCAAAGGCTGAAGACAAGGCTCGCGGAGTCGGCCTCGTGAAAGATGACAAAGAGAAGACAAGTGATTTTGAATTTGAGGACTTCGATAAAGAAGCATCACATATCGATATTCAGTAGGATAGCATGCTCTGCCGCACTTGCTCTGCTCCTTACCGGATGCAGGAGCGGAAAGCTTCCGACGGAGGTAGTGCTCACATCGGATTTTCTTGAGAACGAGGTTTTTCGTCTCGAGGGACATCCGTGCATGAAGAATGAGATCATGGTTTATCTTGCCAACTCGGAGAACGGGTACAGTGAGGTTTTTGGAGACAGGATATGGTCCGTTCCGGTGGGTGACGGTACGCTTGAGGATTCATACAAGGATAACATCCTGGCAAGGATAGCGCAGATCAAGACCATGAACCTGCTTGCGGAAGAGCTTGGTGTCGAGCTTTCGGATGACGATGCCGCAAAGGCGACAGCTGCGGCAAGGGAATACTACGATTCACTGACCGAAGGCGAAAGGAATTACCTCGATGTTGACATGGATGACATCGCGGCGATGTATCGTGATTTTGCCACGGCAAACAGGGTGTACGAGGCCGTTACGGAAGGCGTGAATCCCGAGATCAGTGATGACGAGGCAAGAACGATAACCGTCAGAACGATACTGATCAAAACATACAAGACCGACGGTGCGGGAAACAGGATACCGTACAACGAGGAAGAAAAGAAAAATGCTCTTACCCGTATAGCGCAGATCCGGCAGAGGATCGAGGACGGAGAAGCGTTTGAAGTACTGGCGGTGGACAACAACGAAGACACAAAGAGTGAGTACAGTTTCGGCCGCGGGGTAATGCCTCCGGAATTTGAAGAAGCGGCTTTTAACCTCGGTGTCGGGGAAGTCAGCGACATAGTCGAGACCGAATACGGATACCACCTGATATACTGTGTGTCCACGTTCAATCCCGAGGAGACGGACGCCAACAAGGCTAATATAGTCGAGCAGCGCAAACAGGAAGCCTTTAACGATGTATATAATGATTTTCTGACGCGCGTTACGTCCAATCTCAATAAACCGCTGTACGACAGCATCCACTTTGATGCGGGCGCGATAGTCAAAACAACGGGATTTTTTGATGTATATGATAAATATTTTACGATTGTTAGCACTCAAACTGATTGAGTGCTAATTTTTTCTTGACTTTGAGAAAATATGGCGTTACTATTTGTCTATCGGGGGTTATCATCCCCGACTGTTTTTTGATAAAGATAACAATGAGGTGATAAAAATGGCAAAAAAAGGCAGTTTAACGATCAACAGTGAGAATATCTTTCCGATAATCAAGAAATGGATGTACAGCGATCATGACATCTTTGCCAGGGAGCTGGTCAGTAACGGATGCGATGCGATCACAAAGCTGAAAAAGCTTGACATGATCGGACAGTACAGCATTCCCGACGGAAAGGACATGGAGATAAGGATCGTTGTGGATCCCGAGAACAAGAAGGTTTCCTTTACCGATACCGGTCTCGGAATGGATGCGGATGAAGTGGAGGAATACATTACACAGATTGCATTTTCGGGTGCAACGGCGTTCCTTGAAAAATACAAGGATAAGACAAATGATGACCAGATCATAGGTCATTTCGGACTGGGATTCTACTCGGCTTTCATGGTTGCGGATGAAGTCCATATCGACACGCTTTCGTACAAAGAAGGCGCGAAGGCCGTTCACTGGGAGTGTGACGGCGGCACGGAATACTCTATGGAAGACGGAGACAGGGATTCGGTCGGCACGACCATCACGCTCTTCCTTAATGAGGACAGCCTTGAGTTCTGTAACGAATACAGGATGAGAGAAGTGCTGAAGAAGTACTGCTCGTTCATGCCGGTGCCTATCTTCCTTGTAAAAGAAGGCGCAGAAACGCAGTATGAGAACATTCCCGCCGATGAGGTCACGGATAAGGATACCGTGATAGAGAAGTACAAGGAAGAAGCCAAGTATGAAGAGCAGGAGAAGGAAGGCAAGAAAGAAAAAGTTGAAATCAGCCCCGAACGCGAGATGGCCAAGATCGTTAAGCGTGAGGTGCCGATCAACGATCCGAACCCGCTGTGGGCAAAGCATCCGAGTGACTGTACGAAGGAGGAGTATCTCGAATTCTACCGTAAGGTATTCATGGACTATAAGGAGCCTCTGTTCTGGATCCATCTGAACATGGATTATCCGTTCAATCTGAAGGGTATACTTTATTTCCCGAAGATCAACATGGAGTACGAATCCATCGAAGGTGTCATCAAACTGTACAATAATCAGGTGTTCATCGCCGACAACATCAAGGAAGTCATCCCCGAGTTCCTGATGCTGCTTAAAGGTGTCATCGACTGTCCGGATCTGCCGCTTAACGTATCGCGTTCGGCACTCCAGAATGACGGGTTCGTTCAGAAGATCAGCGATTATATCACGAAGAAAGTCGCAGACAAGCTTGCCGGCATGTGCAAGACCGAGAAGGAAGAATACGAGAAGTACTGGGATGATATCAGTCCGTTCATCAAATACGGATGCCTTAAGGACGACAAGTTCTGTGAAAAGATGACGGACTACATCCTGTTCAAGGATATCGACGATAAGTACATGACGCTGCCGGAGTGTCTCGAACTTCCCGAAAAGAAGACCGAAGAAGCTACTGATGAGAACGGCGAGGCTGTTGAGGCCGAAGTCGTTGATGAAGACAAAACGGCTGATGAAAAGTCAAAAGACGACGACGGCGATGATAAGGAGAAGATCCGCAAGACGATCTACTACGTAACAGACCTTGTCCAGCAGTCGCAGTACATCAACATGTTCCGCGAGCAGGGCATGAACGCGGTCGTTATGATGCACAACATCGACCAGCCTTTCATCAACCAGCTTGAATCCAAGAATGAAGATATCCGCTTTATGAGAATAGATGCGGACATCACGGATTCATCAAGAGAGGATGCCACCAAGAAGGATAAGAAGAAGGCCGAGAAGGATGAAAAATCACTGGCTGAGCTGTTCCATAAGGCGCTTTCGAACGATAAGCTCGCAGTAAAACTTGAGATATTAAAGAATGAGAACATCTCATCGATACTTACGGTTTCCGAGCAGTCGCGCCGCATGCAGGATATGATGAAGATGTATGCGATGGGCGGCGGAATGGATCCTTCGATGTTCGGCGCAGAGGGCGAGACTCTTGTCCTTAACAGCAGAAATGAGCTCGTAAAGTATCTTATCAATCATATTGAGGCTGATGATGCACAGCTCTTTGCCGCACAGCTCTATGACCTTGCAGTTCTTGCGAACAGGCCTCTTGCGGCTGATGCTATGACGAAATTCGTTGCCCGCAGCAACGAGATCATGCTGAAACTTGCGAAGTGAGCAGACACAATATATGGTGTCCAAGAGGCGGAAAAAGTGGTATAATATCCTACGTATATGGTTAAGCAGGATGGGAGAACCACATGGACGCCAGTATTTTGTATCTGCAGGCTAATGAGGCAATTGCGAAAAATCTGAAAGACAGATTCAATGACGAAGGTATAGAATTCATCTTCGTCTCGTCTGCAGCGGAAGCTTTTGAAATGCTGAAGGCGAGGGATTTTTATCTGACGCTGACCGACGGGTTCATTCCCGACATGCGCATACATGATTTTGTCGACAAGTGCTGCAGGGAATATCCCGATATGATACTCGATGTGTGCATGGATCTCAATGACCCGAAGTACGTGCCGATGATCGTCAATGAGGAATGCGTCCGCAAAGTCTTTCTTCCGCCGTGGAATATAGAAGACATAGTCGAGGGCGTCAAGGCGTCCATCGATGAAGCGTATATCCATCGCGACCTGGTGCGAAGGATCCATGAGCTGAAGGAAGATGAGAGCTCGTTTGCCGAGATGATCGATACACTTAAGAAATCGCTCCTTCGGCAGCAGTACAGCTACAACAAGATAGCGCCTTTTTTCAACCGTGTTCTTGACGCGTTTTTGCGACGCAACAACATGGACGGGACATACAGTAATTTCGTAAAGCGCTCCTGTGACAAGATGATGCGTCTGCAGACAAGTGCTTACTTTAAGAGTGCTGAGCTTAAGAACATCATCCGCGACAACATGGTCGATGCTCTCAAAAAAAATGATAATGTAAACGTGGGGGAAGTTAAAAGCTGCCTCTACGGCGAAGTGCCCAGATCCGCCATGGCGGATCTGACTTTTGCTTTATGGATACTTGCTGTTATCGAGGGATTCAAGTGCGAGACCGGTGAGCTTTCCGTTGAGAGCAGGTATGTCACATCCAAAAAGTGCGAATACAAGCTTTCGGTCACGGGTACGAAGAAAACGGAACTTCCCGTTGATCTGCAGCTGTATATCGCCAATATACTGAGCAATATCGTTGACGAGTACCAGAAGTATGATATTCCGGGCGGATGGGCGTACGAATTGCGCATAACGCTATAATTTGATACAATATTCTTTTGGGTTAGGTGATTTGAGGATATAGATGAATTACGGAAGAAGAGGGATAAAGAAAAGACAGAAAGTCATGAACTCCCCGGCTACCAAAGTCGGGAAGTTTTGTGGTGTCAGCCTTTTTGCGCTCGCAGCGTTCGGAGTATGTGTTGCGGGTGTTGCCGGACTGTGCGTCGGAGTAGGTCTTTTCATGGGAGTTGTTGATACATCGCCCGATATCTCAAACGTCGACGTTGCTCCCGCAGGGTATTCCACAACCGTATATGACAGCGAGGGCAATCAGGTCACGAAGCTCGTCGCGGAAAACTCCAACCGTGTATACGTTAAGCTCGACAAGATCCCGCTCGATATGCAGCATGCATTTGTGGCGATCGAGGATGAACGATTTTACACTCATAACGGTATAGATATAAAAGGTATCATGCGTGCAGGCGTTAAGGCGCTTAGCGGAAACCTTCATCAGGGTGCTTCGACCATCACCCAGCAGCTTCTGAAGAACAACGTGTTCACGTCCTGGACCGAAGAGAGCAGCATGGTGGACAAGTTCAAGAGAAAATTCCAGGAGCAGTACTGCGCGGTGCAGCTCGAGAAGCGCATGAGCAAGGATCAGATACTCGAGAACTATCTGAACACGATCAACCTCGGACAGGGTACGCTGGGAGTGCAGGCTGCTTCACAGCGTTACTTCGGAAAGAACGTATCCGACCTTAATATTTCCGAGAGCGCGGTCATCGCGTGTATCACGCAGAACCCTTCGAAGTGGAATCCGATATCGCATCCTGACAACAATGCCATCAGGCGTGAAGAGGTCCTGACAAAGATGCGCGACCAGGGATACATCACGGATGCGCAGTTTGCCGAAGCCATGGCGGACGACGTGTATTCGAGGATCCAGGTCGTAAATGAAAAGGTTGAAAAGAAGACGATCTATACATACTTTGTAGATGAGCTTACCGAGCAGGTTCTCAATGACCTGCAGGATAATCTCGGATACTCGTATACGCAGGCGTACAACGCGCTCTACAGCGGCGGTCTGTCGATATTTACCACACAGGATCCTGCGATCCAGCAGATCTGCGATGAAGAGTTCGCCAATGAAGAAAACTATCCGCCAAGAACAAGGTGGTTCCTGAAATATGAAGCATCATATGTTGATTCGGATAACGAACCGGTCAATTTTTCAACGCAGTATTTTGAAAAGCATTTTAAAGAAAAAAGAGGCAACAGCTTTAACTGTATATTCGATACGGAAGACGAAGCATACGCGGCGATAGAAGAGTTCAAAGCGGACGTTGAAGAGCCCGGATACGAGTTCATCACGGAGTCGATCTCATTGACACCGCAGCCTCAGGCGAGCGTTACGATCATCGATCAATCGACCGGTGAGGTCAAGGCAGTTGTGGGAGGGCGCGGCGCCAAGAAGGCATCTCTTACTCTTAACCGTGCGACCGATACAAAGCGTCAGCCGGGATCGTGTTTCAAGGTACTTGCTGCATATGCACCGGCACTTGATGCTGCAGGCAAGAGCCTTGCATCAACACAGGTCGATGAACCGTACAGTTACGCTAACGGCCGTCCCGTCAAGAACTGGTACAACGGATACAAGGGAATATGTACGTACAGATACGGTATCGAGCAGTCGCTCAATATCGTTGCGGTCAAGACTCTTACCGAGATCACGCCACAGCTGGGATTTGATTATCTGCTCAACTTCGGATTCACCACGCTCGTTGACAGAAGGACGGAAAGTAACGGATCCGTCTCATCGGATATCACGCAGGCACTCGCACTCGGAGGTCTTACCGACGGTATCACCAATATGGAGATGTGTGCGGCGTATGCAACGATAGCAAACGGCGGTATGTATATCAAGCCGATGTTCTATACGAAGATCATAGATCACGACGGTAACGTCCTTATCGACAACACGCCCAAGACAAGAAGAGTTCTCAAGGAAACAACAGCTTATCTTCTTACGGACGCCATGGAGGACGTTGTAACAAAGGGTACCGGTGCAAGAGTTAATTTCGGTAACATGGCGATAGCCGGTAAGACAGGTACGACAACGAGTAACGTCGACGTGTGGTTTTCGGGATTCACACCATACTATACATGCGTTACATGGTCCGGATATGACAACAACGTTCACATGAACGGAAGCGGAGAGACCAATACTGCCAAGATATTGTGGAAGGCGATAATGGGCCGTATACACGAGGGTAAAGAATACAAGTCATTCACTATGCCCGAAGGTATCACGACCGCCACGGTATGTAAGAGAACGGGCGGACTTGCGACTGACATATGCCGCGCGGACGGAAGCGCGATCACGGAATACTTTGCACAGGGAACTGTTCCGACGGAGCCCTGCAGCAACCATTACGGCAGCATGTTTGATACCGGACTGGTATGTGCGATGACCGGACAGAAGGCTACGAGCACATGTCCTTACGCATATGAGGGAACACCTACGGCAGAGGGATTTTGTCCCCACAGTCTGATCAACGGAGTATCCGCGCAGGATTACATGACGCTTCTGCAGATGCAGCAGGCGGGGCTGGTAAATCCCGACGGAACGCCGGTAGATCCCAATGCGGCAGCAGCAGCGGCAGCTGCACAGGCGGCACAGGCGCAACAGCAGCAGCTTCTCGATGCACTCAATGCGGCGAACGCGGCAGCGGCGGCACAGGCGGCGCTGAACGCAGGACAGTAAATGTTGATAGGAGGGGCCCACGAGATATCTTGCACGAAGTGCGAGATGCCCTCGGCGAGAGTGGGAGGAACCTGTCTACACGTGGAGCGCCCATTCGACGAAGTCGAATCCAAATGCGCGACACACCTTGTGGAAATATGGATAATTGGCTAACCCTATACAAAGGCGGGATCGGCGAGTACGAGGAAAAGAAGTCCCGCTTCATAGCAACTCTGGAGCCGGTCTCTTCAGAAGAGGCCGCGACCGAATTCATCGCTTCCATCAAGAAGAAATACTGGGATGCACGACACAACTGCAGTGCGTTCGTCCTGGGAGAGAGCGGAGAGAAAACGAGATGTTCCGATGACGGCGAGCCCTCCGGAACTGCAGGTCGTCCTATGCTGAACGTTCTGACGGGTGAGCATATAACAAACGCCTGTGTTGTCGTCACGCGGTATTTCGGAGGAACACTCCTTGGTACGGGAGGACTGGTCCGAGCCTACAGTGCCGCGGTCAAGGAAGCGATCGCAAACAGTGAGGTCATAAGGAAACAGAACGGAAGCATCCTTAAGATAGATTGTGATTACAACGATCACGGCAAGATAGTCAATATGGCCGCAAAGAACGGGTATCTTATAACGGATACTGATTTCGGCGAGGCTGTAACGCTTACGATGGTATCTGACGACGTTCATAAACTCATAAATGAGATAACTGATATCACTTCGGCAAGAGCCGCCTGCCATGAACCGGTACCGGCTGTGTACGCCATGATAGAAGGACAGGTGCATTTTTTCGATGCGTAATGCATTGATTGATTTTATAAACAGACCGACGTCTTAAAAGCGGGAGATATGGGTATGGATGAAAAGATGACAATGGAAGAGATATTAAAGCTTGTCGAAGAAAAGCAGTATACCCGCTTAAGGCAGGAACTTGTCGAATGGAATGAAGCCGATATCGCTGCGTTTCTCGAAGAACTCCCACATGAGGAACAGATCAAGATATTCCGAATACTTCCGAAGGGCATAGCCGCGGATGTGTTTGCATTTCTTCCTGTGGAGATCGAGCAGGAGATCATCACGACTCTTACCGACCGCGAGGCTGCAAACATCATCAATAATCTGATGGCGGACGATGCTGCGGATCTGATGGAAGAGATGCCTGCGGGTCTGGTCAAGAAGCTCCTTGCCAATGCCGATCCGGAAGCAAGACGTGATATCAATCACCTTCTTCGCTACCCAGAGGATTCCGCCGGAAGCCTGATGACGGTCGAGTTCGTAGACCTCAAGGAAAACCTGACCGTTCAGGAATGTATAGACAGGATACGTACCACGGGTGTTGATAAAGAGACGATAGATACGTGCTATGTGCTCGACCTTGGAAGACACCTTATCGGTACCGTTTCGCTCCGTGATCTGCTCCTGAATCAGCCTGACGCTCATGTAGTGGAATTCATGAACGAGAACGTCATCGCGACCAATACGATGACCGACCAGGAAGAGGTCGCAAGGCTGTTCCAGAAATACGACCTTACGACGATGCCGGTCGTGGATAACGAAGGCAGACTCGTCGGTATCATCACCATCGATGACGTTGTCGATATCCTGCAGGAAGAGGTTACGGAGGATATCGAAAAGATGGCAGCTATCCTGCCGACGGACAAGCCCTATATGAAGATGGGTACGTTCGAGACGTGGAAAAAACGTATACCGTGGCTGCTTTTGCTCATGATAAGTGCGACCGTTACCGGTAAGATTATCACGCACTACGAGCAGGCGCTCGGCGCATACGTCGTGCTCACGAGCTTTATTCCGATGCTCATGGATACCGGCGGAAATGCCGGAGGACAGGCCAGCGTTACGATCATCCGTGGACTGTCGCTTGATGAGATCGAATGGTCGGATTTATTTAAAGTCATATGGAAGGAGATAAGGGTCGCGGTCGTGTGCGGCGCAACTCTTGCAGTAGCAGGGTTTGCGAAGATCATGATACTTGATAACGTGCCTGTTATCGTTGCGCTCGTTGTGTGCCTGACACTTGTCGTAACGGTATTCTTTGCCAAGATCGTCGGATGTACGCTGCCTATGGTGGCGCAGAAGATCGGGTTCGATCCGGCCGTTATGGCAAGCCCGTTCATCACGACGATCGTGGATGCGCTGTCGCTGCTCATCTACTTCCAATTTGCAACACGAATACTGGGTATATAATGAATGGTACGCCTCACCGCCGATTTGCCGTTTTGCGCAAAAAGGCGCTTGCGCTCGTTTCCGTGCGTCACGTTACTAGACTCGTGAAAAACCTCGTCAAGTAACAACGCACTCCAAGTCTTTTTGCTGCAAAAGACAAATCGTCCGTGAGGCTGAGTTTCATAAAAGGAATAAATATATGATCACAAAGAGAGAAGACATACGAAATATCGCGATCATCGCGCACGTCGATCACGGCAAGACGACCCTTGTGGATGAACTCCTGAAGCAAAGCGGTGTATTCCGTGAAAATCAGGAAGTCGCAGAACGCGTGATGGACTCGAACGATATCGAACGTGAGAGAGGTATCACGATACTGTCAAAGAACACGGCTGTATCATACAAGAATGTCAAGATCAACATCGTTGATACACCCGGACACGCTGATTTTGGCGGAGAGGTTGAGCGTGTGCTCAAGATGGTCGACGGTGCCGTTCTTGTTGTGGACGCATTTGAAGGTGTCATGCCCCAGACGAAGTTCGTCCTGAAGAAGGCGATGGCACTTAAGCTCCCGGTACTCGTGTGCGTGAACAAGGTCGACAGACCCGAGGCAAGGTGCGAGGAAGTTGTTGATGAAGTGCTGGAGCTGTTCATGGATCTTGATGCGAGCGATGAACAGCTTGACTGTCCTTTCGTATATGCTTCCGCCAAGAACGGTATGAGCGGACTTGCTCCCGACAAGCTCGAGAAGACGATGATACCGCTGTTTGATGCGATAGTGAATTTCATCCCCGCACCGGAAGGCGATTTTGATGCGGGAACACAGGTGCTGATCAGCACTATAGATTACAACGAATATGTTGGAAGGATCGGCGTCGGCAAAGTCAGCAACGGGTCCATCAGGATCAATCAGGACGTTGCGATAGTCAATCACCATGAACCCGATAAATTAAGCCGCGTCAAAGTCAGTGCGCTGTATGAATATGACGGCCTTAACAAGGTAAACGTTAAGGAGGCAACGGTAGGATCGATCGTGGCCGTATCAGGTATATCCGATATCCATATCGGGGATACGATATGCGATCCCGATCATATCGAGCCTATCCCTTTCCAGAAGATATCCGAGCCCACGATCTCGATGAACTTCATGGTCAACGACTCTCCGCTTGCAGGGCAGGAGGGAAAGTTCGTGACGTCAAGACATCTGCGCGACAGGCTGTTCCGCGAACTCAATACCGATGTATCGCTTCGGGTCGAGGAGACGGAATCGACGGATTCATTCAAAGTATCGGGAAGAGGAGAACTCCATCTGTCGGTTCTTATCGAGAACATGCGCCGCGAAGGATATGAGTTCGCGGTAAGTAAAGCCGAAGTTCTCTACAGGGAAGATTCCAAGGGCAGAAAATGCGAACCTATGGAGATCGCATATATCGATGTTCCGGAGAGCCTTGCCGGAGCCGTTATAGAAAAGCTCGGAAGCCGCAAAGGTGAGCTTCAGAACATGACACCGATCACGGGAGGTTACCAGAGACTGGAATTCTCAATCCCGGCAAGAGGACTCATCGGTTATCGCGGCGAGTTTATGACCGATACAAAAGGCGAAGGTATCATCAATACGATATTTGACGAATATGCACCGTTTAAGGGCGATATCACGTTCAGAAAACAGGGCAGCATCATTTCCTTTGAAACGGGCGAATCGGTAACGTACGGCCTGTTCCAGGCACAGGAGCGAGGGACGCTCTTTATCGGCCCCGGAGAAAAGGTCTATGCGGGAATGGTCATCGGACAGACCGGTAAGACGGAAGACGTGGAGATCAACGTATGTAAAAGTAAGCACCTTACCAACACGAGAGCATCGGGATCAGATGATGCGCTGCGTCTGTCTCCGCCGAAGGTTCTCTCCCTTGAGCAGGCACTTGAATTCATAGATACGGACGAACTGCTGGAGATAACCCCCGAAACCCTCAGGATCCGTAAGAAGATACTCGATCCGACGCTTAGAAAGAGAGCAGCGTTCGCTTCGAAGAAAGATCAATAAATATAAAGACAATTCGTATTCTTTACTGTATAATACTGATGATGGGCATATAGTCCGATGATTTGAGGTGAAGGTATGTTTGCGAATATTTTTGGGAATTATCTTGTTAAGAAGAAATCGATCACGGAAGATGAATTCTTAAGCATCAAGATGCTTCTTGACAGAACGAGAGTCAAGCTTGGCCTCATTGCCGTATCCGAAAAGCTCATGACAGCTGAGCAGGCGGATGAAGTCAACAGGAAGCAGCAGCAGCTCGATAAGAAGTTCGGCGATATCGCGATATCGATGGGCTATCTTTCGGAGGTGCAGGTCGAAAGGCTTCTTGCTCTTCAGGGCAATGAGTACATGAGATTCTGTCAGTGTGCCGTTGATAAGGAGATACTGACACTGGAACAGATAGAGAGTTCCCTTGATTATTACAAAAAAGAAAACGGATTCACTTTTTCCGATATGGAAGCCATCAAGTCGGGAGACGTTGACAGGATACTGCCGCTGTTCTTACCGGAATTGCCTGACGGTCCGATCCTCGATCTTATGGCGGTGACGTTCAGATGTATCAATCGTCTGGCGTCGGATGACATCTCGCTTAAGCGCGGTTACAAGACATCCAATTACAGAACCGGTGCCGTGGCAATACAGGAGATAGTCGGGGATTACAATGTACGGATGGCATTTGCGGGAGACGATAAAGGCATACTTGCGATAGCGGAAGCATTTGCCAAGCAGTTCTTTGACGCGGTCGATATCAACGCCCTCGATTCAGTCGGTGAGTTCATCAATATATGTGACGGACTGTTCACGACGGAGATGAGCGGTAAAGGAATGGAACTGAATCTGATGCCGCCGGTACTTTCCAAGGATCCTATGGAGATCAACGGATCTTTGGTGGTAGTGGTTCCCATATTCATCAATCAGCAGCCGCTTGACTGGATAGTCAGTCTCGGAAGTGGATCGTAACAGTTTATATAACAAACGGAGGTTATGAAAAATGTCGGTTTTTAGAGGAGCAGCCGTAGCAATATGTACACCTTTTCTGGCAAACGGAGAGGTTGATTACGATAAGTTCAGAGAGCAGATCGAGTACCAGATAGAGAACGGTACCGATGCCATTGTAGTGTGCGGAACAACAGGTGAGGCTTCATGTCTGTCTCACGAAGAGCATCTTGAATGCATCAAGTTCTGCGCAGAGGTGGTAGACCACAGGATCCCGGTCATCGCAGGTACCGGTTCCAATTGCACAGAGACAGCCATTTATCTGTCTCAGGAAGCAGAAAAGTACGGAGTGGATGCACTTCTCGTCGTAACACCTTACTACAACAAGTCAACACAGAAGGGCCTTATCGAGCACTTTACGATGGTAGCGAACAGTGTTAAGCTTCCCATCATCTTATACAATGTTCCCGGCAGGACCGGATGCAACATACAGCCGCAGACAGCGGCAACGCTCGTTGAGACTGTAGATAACATCGTAGGTATCAAGGAAGCGAGCGGTAACATCTCGCAGATCGCAAAGCTCATGAGCCTGTGCGGCGACAAGGTTGAGCTGTATTCGGGAAATGATGATCAGATAGTACCTATCATGGCGCTTGGCGGAATAGGCGTTATTTCTGTGCTTTCCAATGTAGCGCCCCGTAAGACGCATGATATCTGTCAGGCGTTCTTTGACAATGATCCTGCGCTTGCAGCAAAGAGACAGCTTGATGCCATTCCTCTTTGCAACGCACTGTTCTGTGAGGTCAATCCCATTCCCGTCAAGAAGGCGATGGAACTTCAGGGAAGAGACAGAGGCGTGCTTCGCCGTCCGCTTCGCGAGATGGAGCCTGAGAATGCAGAGGTTCTGAAGAAAGCGATGGAAGAGTACGGGGTACTGTAATGGTTAAGATGATCATGCACGGCTGTAACGGCCGTATGGGCAGGATGATAGCCGATATTGCGGCAAATGATACAGGTATAGAGATAGTTGCGGGAGTGGACATCAATACGGATGGGAACGCATCCTTTCCCGTTGTGGACAGCATAGATAAGGTAAGCACAGACGCGGATGTAGTCGTTGATTTCGGACACGCATCGGCTGTTGACAAAGTAATTGAATGGTGCAGGGAGAATAAGATCCCCCTTGTGGAATGTACGACCGGTCTTAGCGACGATACTCTCGCAAACCTCAGGAAAAGTTCCGAAAGTGTTGCGATGTTCAAGTCGGCTAACATGTCGCTTGGCATCAATATCATACAGAAGATATTGAAGGAGAATTCCGCCAGACTGGCAGAGGCAGGCTTTGACGTTGAGATAGTGGAAAAGCATCACAGGACCAAGCTGGATGCCCCCTCCGGAACCGCACTCGCACTTGCGGATTCCGTAAACGACGGACTGTCATCCAGGAAGGATTATGTGTTTGACAGAAGCGGCCGCAGGATGGTGCGCCCCGATACAGAGATCGGTATATCTGCTGTAAGAGGAGGCACGATCGTGGGAGATCATGACGTGATCTTTGCGGGTACCGATGAAGTCATAACATTCAGTCACTGCGCTTATTCAAGAGCCGTATTTGCAAAGGGAGCCGTTGAAGCGGCCAAGTTCCTTGCAGGCAAAGGCGCAGGGATGTACGATATGAGCGATGTGCTGGAAGGCTAGACATGAGTTTTCGCCCATGTATTGACATTCATAACGGAAGGGTCAAACAGATAGTAGGATCGACGCTTTCCGACTCGGGGGACAGGGCTGTTGAGAACTTCGTATCCGACAGGGACGCGGCATATTTTGCCGAGCTGTATAAGAAGTACGATCTGCCGGGCGGACACGTGATAATACTTAATTCCGGGGATTCCGAGTATTACGAGGCGTCAAAAGCACAGGCGGTATCAGCACTTAACGCATACCCCGGAGGCCTTATGATAGGCGGAGGGATAAATCCCGATAATGCCCGTGATTTTCTGTCAGAGGGAGCAAGCCACGTTATAGTCACCAGCTATATATTTGAAGGCGGCAGGATATCTTTTGACAGGATCGAAAAGCTCGTGTCGGCAGTCGGGGCTGACAGGATAGTCATAGACTTAAGCTGCATCAGATCGGACGGTGACTATCATGTGGCGACCGACAGGTGGCAGAACATATCGGATGAGACGGTTGATGCGGCATTATTTGATAAGCTGGGAAGATACTGTTCGGGATTCCTTGTTCACGCGGTGGATTCGGAAGGAAGATCGGCAGGCATTGACGAGGAGCTGATCGGAAGGCTTGCAGGGGCAGGCTGTGAAGTGTGTTACGCGGGCGGGATATCTTCATATGACGATATCAGACGCCTTGATGAGATAGGAGCCGGAAGGGTTGATTTTACCGTAGGTTCCAAGCTTGATATTTTCGGCGGCAGTTTGAGCATAGAGGAGATCATCAGATGTATACGATAATGATCATTGATGACAACGATACCGAACTTCTTGTAGCGAAGAGAGCGCTGGAGAAGCAGTACAAGATCATCGATATCAACAATCCGAAGGCAGCGCTTCAGAGACTCGCCAAGTCAACGATCATGCCTGATTTTATATTGCTTGATGTTGCGATGCCCGGTATCAACGGGTTTGATTTTATCATGCGACTCAAGACAAGTGAAAAGACGAAGAACATTCCGGTAATGTTCCTGTCGGGTGATAAAGAGAATACTACCGAGATGGAGGCTTACAGACTCGGCGGAGTTGATTTTATACGTAAGCCCATAATACCCGACCTGCTCCGCAAGCGTATGGAGCTGCAGGCAGACATACTTGATTACAAGTCCCAGATGGACACGTATAATAATCAGCTCAAGCAGACGGCTTCGATGCAGACCAGGAATGCGATGAACCTTGAGTATTTCATCATCGGTATCATCACCGACCTGATCTCGCAGAAGGATCCATACACCGGAATGCATTGTATCTGCGTGTCCAAGTATATGGAGATACTCCTCAAGGAGATGCTCCTGTCGGGCGTCAATTACGGGATAGACCCCAATGATTTTGAACTTATCCTTCTTAGTTCGAGACTTCATGATATGGGAAAGATCGGTGTTCCCGATGCCGTTCTGTCCAAGGTCGGTAAGTACACGGACGAAGAGTTCGCACTCATGAAATCCCATACGACCATGGCAGCCAACGCTATACAGAAGTATGCATATCTGCTGCCCAACAACAAATTCCTGTATTACTCGTTCCAGATGGCCAAGTACCATCATGAGAGAGTTGACGGAAACGGATATCCTGACAGGCTGGCCGGGGCCAACATCCCGATCCTGGCAAGGATACTGGCAGTTGCCGACGTTTACGACGGCCTTGTTGCGGAGAGAAGCTACAAGAAGGCCAAGACGCACGAGGAAGCGTACAACATCATCACGCAGGGCGCGGGCGTCCAGTTCGATCCCCAGGTTGTAGCGGCATTCCAGCGCGTACATAATGACCTTCGTGAAGCAACGAAGATGATCGCAATGCAGGTACAGCAGAACATGGCTATGTCGCAGCAGATCATGAACCAACAGAATCAGCAGAATCAACAGAGATAACAGTAAACACACTTAAGACAATAAAAAAGGAACCGGTAATCGGTTCCTTTTTTATAATCCCTGTTTCTGTTACTTTTCCCTCACATAAATACTAAGGTAAATATATAGTTGAAAAGGCACAAGCTTCGGAGATTATAACTTGGTTACGTTAGTGGCCTGAGGACCCTTTTCTCCGTCTACCACGTCGAACTCTACGGAAGCACCCTCGTCAAGAGACTTGAAGCCTTCCATGTTAAGTCCTGAGTAGTGTACGAATACATCATTGCCCTGCTCGTCGCAAATGAATCCGTAACCCTTCTGGTTGTTGAACCATTTAACTGTACCTTTCATTGCAGATACCTCCGAA